>JBNKRZ010000013.1:0-75296 GCA_050297015.1 Alphaproteobacteria bacterium
GGCGATTGAGGCACCGGATGATACATTGCTGGCGGCAGTGCTGGTAAAAATGTTTGCGGACAGACAGTTACAACTCGGCGTGGATGTGCTGCATTATATTTTGCCGCGCATGGAGCGCTCCTTTGCCGCGGCGCGTGATCTGGTCGAGGCGGCGGACAAGCTGGCGCTGGCCGAAAAACGCGGCATTTCTATCCCGCTGATCCGCCGGGTGTTGTTGGATCGGGAGATGTTTTAGGGGTTGTGTTGCGCGCCAAAATTGACATTTACATAACGGTGATCTATGTTATGGGGATGCTCTACTTTTCTCAGTGATGTCGATTATAGAATATGCAATTACCTAATAAGAAAATCGGTTGGACGGATTCGCAAATTCAACAATGGTTTGCACAAATTTCCCAAACTCGCAAACGTTCTTATCAGCAGGATGTGGCCGCACGTTTGCAAACCTTGCCCGCTAATTTGGTTTCTTTGGAACAGTACGGTTCTTTGAAAGAGGATATAGGCGGCCATCCGCTGTTTCGTGTCACGGTCGGTGATGTGAATAATAGTAACCCCACGATTCTTCTCACCTCGGGTGTTCATGGCTATGAGCCCAGCGGTGTGGAAGCTTCTATTCGGTTTCTTGAAAAAGAGGCGCCATCTCTGACGGATCAATTCAATTTTGTTGTTTATCCGTGCGTTAGTCCGTGGTCTTATGAATTTGATCACCGATGGAATAACCGTGCAGAAGATCCAAATAGATGTTTCTCCAGAGCGGCCGATATAGCTCAGATCGATGAATGCACTCATTTTATGAATTCAATAGAGACTTCCAATCTTCCCCTTGCAGCGTGTGCGTTGGATTTGCATGAAACACCGGACAGAGATGTGGAGCTTAGACGAAAGCGGGCAGAACGGTTTGGCATTCCGCTTGCTCCCGATTTCAGGGTTATCCCGGATGGCTTTTATTTGATTTTAACGCAGGCTGACGAAGAAGCGGCACAAGGGGACAGGATGTTGTTTGGGCGCGCCATCGTTGATGCGGTAAGGGGCGTCTCTCCTATTGCTACCCATGACAGGGTTCTTGGAAAAGAAAATCTGGGCGGAATTATATTTTCTCCGCCGACAGAAGGAATGCTACGCACTTATTTGGGCCGACACGCAGAATATGCGGGTGTGACAGAAGTTTATTCGGATCATCCTGTAATGACTCCTGAACGAAGTGTTGAAGCCCAGCTTTCCGCTATAAGGGCAGCAACGCGTTTTGTTCATGAGAGATATGTTCCTTGATTTCCGCCCTCTCGAAAAATAAATATAGTCTTTTAATTTTAGCTCTGGACATTACGTGCCCGAAGCAGCAAAGCTGCGCGCGCGGGTGATAGGGCACTAACATCCCCTCCCCCTGTCCCGAAGTGCGAAGCACGTGGGACAACGCTTAATAATCAGGGGGAGGGGATAGACGGTGATGCCCTTATTTTATGTTTCAATTTTGCATAATCCGACACCAAGGGAGAGAAGAAAGCTCTGTGGTCTTTCGTGTGCTTTGTGGTGAAAAGGAGTGGCCCCGCCTAAAGCGCGGGGATAGAAAATTCGAATCATTTTATATGGCGTGGGATATATAGTCGTTTCAATTTAAAATAGGACAGAGTCGAAAGTGACCGGCTTTACCAAAAAGCGACGACAACGTACAGCAAGCCTACTTTGAGGAGCTTTTTGAAAAAACGGCTTCATTTGCAGGTCTGTACTATTCTAAAGGGGAATGACTATAGTTTTCCGAAATATCTTGTGTTTTCTTTCAAGCCCTCTTAAAACACGGGCCTATAGGTGTGTTTTATAAAAGAAATATAGAGGGTAGTTATGAACGGCGAAGAACCGTTAAAGGTTGTTTTTCAATTGCAAGCCAACGGCGTTTACAGGACGGATATTCCCAAAGGATGGCCGTCAGGCTCGTTCAATGTGTACGACTTTCAAGGGGCAGTGGATGAGGCTCTTGAAGGGCTGGGTTATGCCTATATGGACGCCGTTAACCACGTTTTTGTACAGTTTGATGAAGATGCCCCTGGCAAGAAAGATGTGTTTGCGCAAAGATTGTCGCAGAGCCTGTGTCAGAAAGTCGGTGGGGTTGTAGAGTGTAAGGCCTAGGCGCATATATCTCTTTCTGGCTCCTTTTCTCAAAAAAGGGGGGGGCAGAAAAGGCGTCATTCCCTGAATTTGTTGAAAATAAATTCTAAGGGAATCTATGGTGAGTATCCGTTAAATCGTATGGATCCCCCTATAATCCGCTAACCGCGGATTTGGGGGATGACGGGAACGACTATAAAGTACCCCTTTAAGCCTTTTTCTTTTTTGCCGGGGCTTTCTTTTTCGCGGTCGTCTTTTTCTTTGCGGGGGCTTTCTTTTTGGCTGCCGGTTTTTTCTTTGTCTCTTTAGCGGTTCCTTTGGCTTCCTTGGCGGCGGCGCGGGCGGCTTTTTTCTCCGCCGCTTCGGCAATCACGACCACGGCACGATTGACGCCGATGGTTAGCAAATCGTCATCTTTCGGCAGGGAGGAGAACACGCCGTCATGTTTTAAGAAGGGGCCGAAACGTCCGATCCCGGCTTGGATCATTTTGCCCGTTTCCGGGTGTTCCCCGACATCGCGCGGCAGGGCCAAAAGTTTAAGTGCGGCGGCCAGATCCATATCGGCGGGCGACACGCCTTTGGGTAGCCCTTGGCGCTTCGGCTTGTCCTTGCTTTCCGGCGGTGGGTCGATCTGAACATAGGGGCCGTAGGGGCCTTTTCGCAAAGATACGCTACGACCCGTTTCGGGGTGTGTGCCCAGTATTTTCGGCTCGTTGGCAAGTTTTGCGGCTTCTCTTTCGGCTTCGTCCATCTCGCCGTCTTCACCTTCTGCTTTAACTTCCAGCTTGGCCGTATGACGGCATTCGGGATAGTGGGAGCAGCCGATAAAAGCGCCGAATTTTCCGAGCTTCAGAGACAAGCGGCCATCATCACAGGCCGGACATTTGCGCGGGTCTTTGCCGTCTTCCTCCGGGAAGAAATGCGGGCCGAGTTCGGCGTCGAGATGGTCGATCACTTCCGTGATGGTGAGGCCCTTTGTTTCCTCAACGGCCTTGGAGAAATCCTTCCAGAAGAGATTTAGGGCCTCTTTCCATGCGACGTGGCCTGCCGCGATGGCGTCGAGTTCTTCCTCAAGATTGGCAGTGAAGTCGTAATCGACGTATTTTGTGAAAAACTTGGCGAGGAAGGTTGTGACCACACGGCCACGGTCCTCTGGAATGAAGCGCTTTTTGTCCAGCCGCACATAGTTCCGGTCGCGCAAGACTTGCAAAATTGAGGCGTAAGTTGACGGGCGGCCGATGCCGAGTTCTTCCATTTTCTTAACCAGCGAGGCTTCGGAGTAACGCGGTGGCGGCTGGGTGAAATGCTGTTCGGGCATGACATCGACGGTCTTGAGCGCGTCGCCCTCGTTCAAAGGCGGCAGGCGGCGATCCTTTTCATGGCCTTCATCGCTGTCATCATTGCTTTCCTGATAAAGCGTCAGGAACCCGTCAAAAGCGACAACGGAGCCTGTCGCGCGCAGAATGACATCATCGGTCCCATCGGAGATATCGGCGGTGACTTGGTCCATCACGGCGCTTTCCATCTGGCAAGCCATGGTGCGTTTCCAGATCAGTTCGTACAGGCGCGCCATGTCCTTATCAAGGATTTTGCGCATCATCTGCGGCGTGCGGGTCATGTCGGTTGGGCGGATTGCCTCGTGCGCTTCTTGCGCGTTTTTGGCTTTGGATTTGTACATGCGCGGGGAATCGGGCAGGTACTTATCGCCGAATTCCTTCTTGATGACATCGCGGGCCTGCATGACCGCCTCCGGGGCCATGTCGATCCCGTCCGTACGCATATAGGTAATTAAACCAGCAGTTTCTCCGTCGATATTGATTCCTTCATAGAGCTTTTGTGCGGTGCGCATGGTCTGGCTGGCCGCCATGCCCAGCTTGCGTGAGGCCTCCATTTGCAAGGTTGATGTGATGAAGGGCGGGTAAGGGTTTCGCCGCGCTTGTTTCTTTGTAACTTTCTGGACAGCCAGTGCCTTGTTTTTGATGCGCTCAACGGCGTGGGCGGCGTCGGCTTCGCTTTTGATGTCGAGTTTGTCGAGCTTGTTCCCGGCCAGATGCGTCAGACGCGCGGTGAAAGGGGCGCCGGCGGGCGTGTGGAGCTTGGCCTCAATCGACCAGTATTCATCGGCGCGGAATATCTCAATTTCTGATTCACGCTCACAAATCAGGCGCAGCGCTACGGATTGTACACGGCCCGCAGAGCGTGAACCCGGCAGCTTGCGCCACAGGATCGGGGAGAGGTTAAAGCCCACAAGGTAGTCCAGTGCTCGCCGCGCGAGGTAGGCTTCGATCAAAGGCTGGTCAATTTCACGCGTATTGTTAAAGGCTTCCTGTACGGCGGCCTTGGTGATCTGGTTAAAGGTCACACGTTTGACATCCTTGCCTGCGAGCAACCCGTCATCCGTCAGCAGTTCTTTGACGTGCCAGCAAATCGCTTCTCCCTCACGGTCGGGGTCTCCCGCGAGATAGAGGGTCTTGGCTTTTTTAAGCGCCTTTTTGATTTCACCATAGGGTTTATCCGCCCGGTCGCCCATCTGCCATTTCATGGCAAAACCGTCATCAGGCAGGACGGAGCCGTCTTTGTTTACAAGGTCGCGCACGTGGCCGTAGGAGGCGAGAACTTCGTAGTCCGGGCCGAGATACTTGTTAATGGTCTTGGCCTTGGCGGGCGATTCAACAATGACAATATTCTGTGCGCTCAATAGTCTTTATCCCGTTTTTTGAAATAGGGTCTTTAGCCATTGCCATGAAAACGGGGTGGTCGTCAAGTCTCCTCAAGCAACATAATACGGTTACCGGGGAGGCGCTGGAGCTGCCCGGTGAGCTCTGCTTCAAGGAAAAGGCTTTGTGCTAACGCGGCATCGACCCCAGTCTGGCGAATGATTTCATCCACTTGCGCAGGGGTGAATGACAGGGCGGCCAGTAAGATTTCGCGTGCTTCCTCAAGGGCGTTAGAATTTTCTTTTTCCAGCGGCGCGAAGTCTATGAATTCGGGCTGCGCGGAATCAAACAGCATTTTAGGCGCGCCGGAAAAATCATTTAAGGATTCCAGAACATCTTCAGTGCTGCGGATGAGTACCGCGCCGTCACGGATCAGCTTGTTCGGCCCGGCGGCGCGTGGGTCGAGCGGGTGGCCCGGCACGGCCATAACATCGCGTCCCTGTTCCCCCGCCAGTCGCGCGGTAATTAGCGAGCCGGAGCGCAATGTGGCCTCCACAACGATTGTGCCGCTGGACAGGCCGGAGACGATCCGGTTGCGGCGGGGAAAGCTTTGCGCGAAGGGTTTCTGGCCCAGCGGGCTTTCGGCAACGATCAGGCCGTGTTTGACAATTTCATTATAGAGGTCTTCGTTTTCCGGTGGGTAGACGACATCAATCCCTCCGGCGACGACGGCGATCGTGCCTGTCTTGAGGGCACCTTTATGGGCGGCTGTGTCAATGCCGCGCGCGAGGCCGGAGGCGATGATCTGCCCGGCGTCCCCCAGTTCGGTTGCCAGCTTTTCGGCAAATTTCCGGCCGTTGAGGGAGGCGTTACGCGCCCCGACGATGCCGAGGCACGG
This sequence comes from Alphaproteobacteria bacterium, assembly GCA_050297015.1. Taxonomy (GTDB): domain Bacteria; phylum Pseudomonadota; class Alphaproteobacteria; order Micavibrionales; family Micavibrionaceae; genus JACKJA01. The sequence goes on from JBNKRZ010000013.1 coordinate 5,656, forward strand.
CTTGTTCAGGAGGGCGGTATCGCCGCGTACGGAGAGCACGGGGGGTGCGTCCTCCAGCGTGGCCAGTGCCAACGGATATGCAGGCTCGCAGGCGCAGATGATGTCTCCGCCCCGTTTTTTGAGCGCTCTGTATTCGGCCTCAATCGCGGATAGGGGCGGGATTTTGAGCGGCTTTTTACGGCCGCTGCGCGCGGTGAGGGTCGGAATTTGCTCAAGGGCTTTGCCAGCGCTGCCGTAATATTGCAGGAAATTGTGAAAGGTAATTGGCCCGACATTTTCCGTGCGGGAGAGTTGCAGCCACGCTAGCTTTTCCTGTTCGGAGAGGGGGGTGTCACTTTGTGTATTACGGCTATTGTTCACTAACTCTAATTGCATTTTACATAATCCAAAATGAAAAAGGATGGCTGATGGGCGAGGGGGTGGGTATGGTTGCGGTTGACCTCACGCATCTTTCTTTTTCCCGATTTTCGGCTCGATGCCTTTTAACAGGCGCTTGATGTTGTCTTTGTGACGGAGGAAGCCCAGTGCGGTAATGAGCAGGCAAATCAGGGCCGCTGTTTTGCCGTACATGAACGCTGTCACGACCGGGGCGACGGCTAGTGCTATGAGGGCGGATAGGGACGATATGCGGCTGGTGAAAGCGGTTATAAGCCATGTGGCACAGGCGGCTAACCCCGCCCACGGTGCGGCAACCAATAGCACGCCCAGCGTTGTGGCGACGCCCTTGCCGCCTTTGAATTTTAGCCAGACCGGGAAATTATGGCCGAGGATGGCGCCGAGACCGACAATCAGGGCTATAGCGTAATGGGCTTTCATATCCATAAAAAATTGATCCGTCATGGGAGCGGGAATTCCTGCCAGAATAATAACGGCGGCGGCACCTTTACCGCCATCGAGCAACAAAGTCAGGGCCGCGAGTTTTTTATTGCCGGTGCGCAGGACATTTGTCGCGCCGATATTGCCGGAGCCGATGGCGCGGATGTCTCCCATCCCGGCCATTTTTGTTAGGAGTAAGCCAAAGGGAATGGAGCCGATCAGGTAGGCGACAATAAAGAGAAGCGGGAGGAGCATTGATTTAATCCCTCAAAAGCAAATCAAGCACGGCCATGCGAACGAAGACACCGTTGGCGACCTGTCTTAAAATCATGCTTTGTACGGGGTCGTCAGCTACGTCGTCGGCGATTTCCACACCGCGGTTGATGGGGCCGGGGTGCAAAACAATCGCACCGGGTTTGGCTAGCGCCAGCCGTTCCTGCGTCAGGCCGTATTGGTGGAAGTATGCCGTATCGTCGGGGATTTCGCTGTCTTCCATGCGTTCCTTTTGAACCCGTAACATCATCACGGCATCGCAGCCGGGCAGGCCGTCTTCCATGCTATCGAACATTTTGATGGTACCGTCCGGCAATTTGTTCGGGTTAACCATGAGCGACGGCGGCGCGATCAGGTGGATAGTTGCCCCCATTTTGCTGAGCAGGTGGATGTTCGACGCGGCAACGCGGCTGTGGGATAGGTCGCCGCAAATCGCCACGGTCAGGCCTTCTAGCGCGCCCTTGGCTTGCCGGATTGTCAGAGCGTCGAGCAGGGCTTGTGTCGGGTGGGCGCGGTGGCTGTCCCCGGCATTGATAACCGGGCAGTCGACACGGGCGGCGACGTAATCGGGTGCGCCGTATTCACTGTGGCGGATGATGACGGCATCCGGGCCTAGGGCGTTGAGTGTGGCGATGGTGTCATCGAAGGTTTCATCCTTTTTCATGGAGCTGGTGGCAACGCTCCAGTTCACAACTTCCGCCCCCAGCCGTTTGGCGGCGATCTCGAACGAGGTGCGGGTGCGCGTTGAATTTTCAAAGAACAGGTTCAGGATGACTTTACCCTTTAAGGTCGGGGCAGGGCTTTCCTCTTCGGCTGCCATATCGACGTAATCCTGCGCGATATCGAGAATGGCCGTTATGTCAGCGGTGCTTAAAGGCTCTATACCGGTCAGGTGCTTATGCGGGAAAGCCGCTTTTGTATCGGTCATTGGTTTTATCAATTCCATGGCTAGGGTCATTGCTTTTCTATAGCGCCAAATGGGCGACTAAAAAAGGGAAAAGTCACGAAATTGATAAAGAGCGGCAAGGATAATCCCGGCGGCGAACCCCGGTCCGGCAGGAATTTGCAAGTGGGCGAAGTTAATTTGTTCTTTTGTCTTGTGGGTTTGATAGAGGCCGTATCCCAGTCCGTGAAGTAACCCGGCGAAAGCGCCGAGCGCCAAAGCCAGCATAACGCCGTCCGGCCCAAGCCATAATCCGGCGGCTCCCATTAATTTGACATCGCCCAGCCCTAACGCGTCGGTTTTATACAGGCGGTTGGCAATCAGGCGGATGAGGTAGAGTGTAGCAAATCCCGTAAGGCCTCCGGTGGCGATCCCGATCAGAGACAGGTAAGTCATTTGTGTGGCATCGTGAAAAAGGAGGCCCGTCAGAGCAAAGGGCGTAACGTACCGGTCCGGCAGCAGGCGCGTGCGCAGGTCAATGGCTGAAAGTACGATTAAAAGAGCGAGGGCAGCCGCAAGGCATAACAGGGCAATTGTAAATGGAAACATGGCGGGCTTTCCTGAGGGAAAAACTGTGAGTATTTCGCGTAACGCTTTCAGCTTACAGTAATAAACTTATGTGGAAAAGTTTTTGTGTTTGAATTTTTTGTATTTGCCGTTAGACTAACAGAGTGATTCTATTTGCGGGAAAGTTTCTCCGTGTCTTTTTTTCGTCTGTCCCATGACGGTTGAGTTGATGTCTGAAGAAAAAACAGTGTTAGTGGTCGAGGATAACGACTTTGTGCGTATGCAAATTGTCAGTTTTCTCGGAGAGGTCGGGTACAATGTGCTTGAGGCCAGTGAGGGCGGTCAGGCGTTGGAGGCTTTTGCGGGTAATGATAATATCGCTCTGGCTATCGTTGATGTGCGGATGGAACCGGTCGGTGGTTTTGAATTTGTTAAGGCGATTCGGGGGCGTGATAACATGACCCCGGTTATTCTGGCGACGGGGGATCAAACGCCGGACTTGCTGGAGCAGGCGCAAAAATTGGGGGTGGCTGCTGTTTTGATGAAACCTGTGCAAAAGGATAGGTTGATAAAAATGGTGGAGCGTACTGTGATGAGCGGAGGAGGATGATTTCGTGACGGGGGTTGCAAAGATCGGTACTTTAAAAAGTGGGGAGCGGAAAAATAATCGGCTGTCCGCTTCCGGTTATTTGTGTCTTTTGATGTTGCTCTTCCCTGTTTTGCCCATGCAAGGCTGTGCGCAGGCTGATTTGCCGGGTGCGCGCAATGTTTCTATCCCCAATCCTGAATTTGCCAGTAAACGCGAAGAAGCTGTGAATGAGCGTCCGGATAGTGTGCTCTATTTGCCTTTGGGGCGGGATGTTTTGGTTCCGGAAATTAGTGCTGACGATCCTTTGCCTTCCGATAATGTGGGGCCTTTTGAACTGCGCGGGGAGACATTGGCCGGGGCGCTGCAATTAATTTTGGCCGATTATGATGTCTCTTTGGCGTTTGAGTCTGATGAAGGGCTTGATCGGCGGATTACTGTGGCGAATTTGCGTGGTCCTCTGAATCGCGTTGTGCGCCGCATTTGCGGCTTGGCGGATATGTATTGCGCTTATGAGGACGGCCTTTTGATTGTTAAGGAGACGCAGACTTTCACGGTAAAGATACCGCCGATCAGCCAGGATGCTAGCTTTATGAGTAATGTAGCCAAGGGGTTGCAGGCCGTGATTGGTACGGCACCTATTGTTGATGAATCGACGCGGACCTTGATTTATGAGGCTACGCAGCGGACGGCTGAGGTTGCTGAACGCTATTTTCAACGCATGCGTTCCAATACGGCTTTGATCGTGTTTGAAACTTATATTTGGGAAGTCGGCTTGAATAGCGGTAATTCCACGGGGATCCAGTGGGATACGCTAGAGACGCTCGGCAAATATACGATGAATCTTGATATCAATGGTTCTGTTGGCGCGGACTTTTCAAATCCGATTAGTATAGGCCTGCCCACCACGCACGGTGCAGAGGGCGGTGTTTTCTCTCCGACGGATATTCTTGATTTTATGTCGAACTTCGGTGCGGTTAAAACGATATCTCAACCGCAAATTACGGTGCTGTCTGGTTCTGAAGCGAAGTTGCGGGCGGCGGACACGGAAAACTATGTCTCTGAAATATCGGAAACGATTGATAACGGGCAATCGTCTACATCTGTAAGTACCAGCTCTGTTGATACCGGTTTTACGATTTCGATCGCCAGTGCTTGGGATAATGCCAGTATTTATGCCGATATTTCTATTCTTCTATCGGATGTATCGGAAATTGAAGACTTTACGTTCTCCTCGGCCGGCGGTGGGGATACAATTATTCAGTTGCCGAAAACGACGGAGCGTGAGCTTCAAACGCAGGTGCGTATCCGCCCGGGTGATTCTTTGTTGATTGCCGGTCTTGTACGGGAAAGCGATAATTTCAGTTCTTCCGGTCCGGGGTTTGCCGAGCCGTTTTTCCCAAGCAGTCGTACGGCGACGGCGGAAAATCTGGAGCTTGTGTTCTTATTGCGGCCGCGCGTGATTGTTTACACCAGTCCTTCAGAGAGTGAGCATTATAATGCCGTTCGTGGTGCGGCCTTTCAGCAAAAAACGAAGGGGGCCGTGCCTGTGTCTGGAGATGAAAATGGGGACGAGGAACTGGTCTTTGAATATGATTTCGCGCCTTTGATGGTTGATGCTATGCCTGAGGAAGATGCGCATGAGGAGGAGGCCTCCGTTCCTGTTGACGTTTTGGCACCGGGAGGACGGCAATGAGGCAAAAGGGATATGTTTTGTTGAATCTTCTGGCTTTGACGGTTTGTGCCGTGATGGCATGTGGCGCTTTTGCGCCGGCATTTGCTCAGAGTGCGTTTGATGACCCTGCGGCGCGTTCCGCCGGGGGGAAGGCGGGGGGGAGTCTCGTTCCGGTTGCTCCTGTCGTTGATGGGGGCTCTGTTTCCGTCGGCGCTACGGCGCAGGTGGTGGTTCTCTTCCGTAACGATAGTGCACGGCCTGTTGAGACGGGCGCTATTCAGCTCTATCCTTCTTCGACGGTATCGGCAAATGTTTCTCTAAACCAGTGTGATAAGGAGCCTTTACCCGCAGGCGCATCCTGCGCGGTGGCGTTGTCTGTGAAGGGGCTTCAGGCGGGGAATTGGCGGATTGAAATGCTGATGCGCCACAGCGGTCGCGCGCGGATTGTAACGGCGACGCTTTCGGGGGTCGTTGATGCCGGCGAAGGCGGTGGTAATGAGTTTATTAGTGATATTGAAGCCATTCCCAATGATCTTGATTTTGGCGAACTGACAACCAGCCAACCGGTTATAAAGGCGATTGTGCTGCGGAATATCACTTCGGAGACGGTTGATATTAATGCAATTTATGTCGAGGCGGCGGAGCAAGCCGGTTATTCCTTGCGCAGCGATTGCGGAACGCTGGAGCCGGGGCAGGCCTGTATTGTGACTCTTACATGGTCGCCGGTGCTCAAGGGGCAGGCGACAGGTGTTTTGTTGATCGACCATACGGGACCTACGACCGTTACAAGTGTACCGCTGACCGGGGAGTTTAATCCTGATAGCTCTGATGAAGCCGAAGTCTTCCCGGAGGCTGTGCCGGGCAAGGGGCTTCTGGTTGCTTCACAGAGCACGATTGATTTCGGCGCAGATATTGAAACGACCTCGGCGATTACGGTGTCCTTGGTGAATGTCGGCGATGCGGCTCTAACACTGGGAGAAGTTGATTTGGCGGGTTCTGATAACGGCCTGAGCCTGAATAAGAAGGGCTGTGTGCCGGGAACCGTTTTGGAGCCTGTGGAGGCGTGTCCATTGACTGTTGCTTGGTCGCCGGTCCGCGAAGGCGCGATTATTGACGATATTCAGGTTATTCATGATGGCGCGCGCGGTATTCTCGTCCTTCCTGTACGGGGCGAGTCTACGGGCGTCATTTCTCAGGATAAAAAGGCTGTGCGTCTTGGGGGCGCGACAACGGTGGGGACGCTGGCGTCTACCGGCTCCTCCGGTGGAAAGAGCGATAAGGAAGAGTTTATTGTGATCCGTGACAATGATGTTGATCCGGCCAGCGTTCTTGATGGTTTTGTGGTAACATCGCATTCTTCCAAGCGGGCAATTATCGCCGGGCCAGGCGGAAGCCGTATCGTGTTTGATGGTGAGGAGGTCGTGGTCGGCGGGTTCTTATGGTATGTTAATATACGCACCAGCGGCGTTGAATTCCGCAGCGGTCCGGACAAGGTTCTTTTGCTTTTCGACCGCTCTTTATCTTCTGTTAACCGTGTTACGGGACAATCGAGCAGCAGTACGAGTTCTTCCACGGTGTCGAGCAGTACAAGTCAGTAATTCAACCGGTTAAAGGTTATGGACGAACAGGATTTACCAGAAAAAGAAAATCAGGATGTACTGCCCGATGATGTGGTAGCCGATCGCCGTTCTTCATCTGATGCGGATCGTCGCCAAAAACCGGGGACGCCGCCCGATGGGGTTGAGCGCCGCCAGTGGAACGACCGCCGTAAACAGCGGGCGATTGAGGGCCGTGAACGCTATCTGGATATGGTGCAACGCGAGCGTTCCATTCTTTTCGATCAGGGGGTTTCCCGATCGACAGATCAGTTGCTTGATATGGCGGGCGCTGGCGCCGTTTCGGATTTAGAAGATGAAGGCATTAAAGAGCAAGCGACCGGGGATCAGCTCCGTTCTATTTTACCTGTGCAGTCGTGGTTGCCGCTTAGTATTCACCTGATAGGTTTGCGCGACGGTGTATTACGGATTGCTCCTCTTCACGAGATGAATGACCGCCAGATTAAGGCTCTGACCTCGACAGCACGCCGGACGGGGTTGAGCGTTGAAAAGGTTGAGGTTGAGATTTGGGATCGGGCGGAACTGCTTGAGACGCTGCGTTCCGTTCATGATTTGTCGGCAGACCGCTGTGAAAAAACCTTGGCGCAATGGCTGGCTGATGTCGATAACGGGCTTTTATTGAACCAATTCCAGCAAGATATGATGGCCGAAGCGCTGCAAATGCGGGCCTCTGATATTCACCTTTTGCAGGATAATAACCCCGATTCACCGAACTGGATTCGCTACCGGATTGATGGTGATCTGGTTCCTATTCATTTGTTGCCACCTGATGCGATGGCCCGCTTGACGACTTTGTTGAAACGGGATGCGGGTTTGAACTTCGGGGATAAAACCACACCGAAGGATGGCCGTTTTGGCTTCTCGTGGCAGGGCCGAAGCATCGATGTGCGGGTGGCTGCCGGCCCGCAAGCGCAGGAAGGGGAAAAGCTGACCCTTCGTTTGTTGGACCGGGCCTCTTTGAAAAGTTTTGATGAGCTCTTTCGCCGTCACGAACATATCGGTGATTATCTGGCGAATTTGCTCTCACCGGAGATTAAAGGGGGCGGAGGGCTGATCTTGCTTTCCGGGCCGACGGGATCGGGTAAAACGACGACGATGTATGCCTGCGTTCAGCAAATTGACCGCCGCCGCCGTCACGTTTTGACGATTGAAGATCCGATTGAATATGAACTGCGCTATGCGACCCAGTGGCAGGTGCGCCCCGGTATGGCCGGCGGGGAGTTTCCCGATTTGATTAGGGCGGCGATGCGTCATGACCCGGACTATATTATCATTGGGGAGATGAGGGATGCGGATACGGTGGAAACGTCTTTGCGGGCGGCTGAATCCGGGCACACGGTGATTTCAACCATCCACGCGGATACGGCGCTCCAGACGTTCGAGCGCTTGCGTTCGCTGATGCCGCATGAACGGGAGCGTTCTTCCAGCTATACTTTGGCGCAGCAGGTAAAAGCGGTCCTAAATCAGCGCTTGGTGCGGACTTTGTGTCAGGGCTGCGCCCATACGGAAGTGGCCGGGCTTTATCTGGGTGAGCACGAAATCGAAGAGCTGGGGATCGACAGTGATGCGACTGTGCGCCGCCATAACCCCAGTGGCTGCGATTTGTGTAACCGGACCGGGATTGTCGGACGGACCCTGCTTTTGGATGCTTTGATGATTACATTAGGGCCGGGACAGAGAAATGATATTTACGAAGCCCTCATGAAAAACGTTAATGATATCGTTCATGAAGATGGCGTTATGGTTCATACGCGCCGTGAGGGTCTGATTGATCTTGTGTTAAGCGGACTGATTGATCCTAAATCAGCCCTTTCTTATCTGGAAGAGTAAAGCCCATGCAGCAATGGGTCGCCGAAGTTGCTTATGATACGCCCGCCGGGCCCAAACGGGTCATGGAATCGTATTATATGCCTTCTGTTGAAGATGTACGGCGGGCTATTACCAAAAATGGCGGCTATCCTTTAAATATCCGGGCGCATGAGCGCTCGCCGCTGGAACGTTTGCTGGCCCGTTCCAACTGGTGGCAAGTTCAGCTTTTGCGGGGCATTCAGTTTCGTTCGACGGCGACATCGCCGGGGGTCGCGCTGTGGCGGATTATTGAGGCAGAAACCAACCCTATGCGCCAGAATATTCTGGCCCCGGCGCGGGAGGCTTTATCCCGTGGGCTGGGGGCCATTGATGCGTTGAAAGCTTTGCGGATTTTCGATCACGGGACGATCGCTATTCTGGCGGCTAGTGAACGGGCGAATCGCCTGCAGGACGGGATTCCCCATGCGATCCATTCTATCACCCAGAAAAAGAAAAACACGCGGGCGATCATGGGGACGATGGCATGGTTGGTCTTTGATGTGTTCTCAATCGTGTCCTCGCTCTTTGCCGGGAAACCCATGGTGATGAACTGGTTCAGAGACAACCCGCCCAGTGATCCGGAGGAGTATGAAAGATACACGCGTGTCGTCGATAATCTAGGACTGACGTGGGATATATTGATCGCTACGGCCTTTGGTTTGGGCGGTTTTATTGCCTGGGTTGTTTTTTCTTACTGGATTAACAAGGGGAAGACCGACTGGCCGACGGCCAAGATTGTACGGAAAATCCCGTTGGTCGGTTCTTATTTGCGTGACCTTGGCTTTTCCGATTCGATGATGGCGGCGGCGCGGATGCTGCGCGGGATGGTGCCGATTGGTGATGCTTTGGCGCAATCATCGGAGGCGACGACCGTGCCGGAGGTTTCCAAATACTGGAAAAAGGCGGCCGGAGAACTGGAACGTGGCGTTTTGTTGGGCTCGGCGCTGGATATTCCGCCTTTGACCCGTAGCGAGCGTTTGGAACTTGCAAGCTTGTCTGATCTCTCGCAAGTTGCTACAGTATTAGAGTCTATCGCCGAAATGCGTTCTGCGGCGGCAAAAACGAAACACACGATGATCGTCTGGATAGCTTTTGGTTTGACGGGCGTCTATCTGGCTCTGGCTTTCGGGAGTGCGATTTACGCGTTAACAGTTATGAATATGAGCCTCGACAGTATGATGGGTGGCTTAATGCAAGGAGCGATGTAATTGCCTGATGCTGATGAAAATAAAAAAGAAGTGAAAGCCGGAAACGCCCGCCCCGTTTCGGAAGGTGCTGTGCGTTTGAAGCCCGGGCTGGCCGATCATATCGCCGGTGAAGTTGCGGATTTTAAAGAAAATCTTTCACCTTATCTGCCTCAGGAATTGGTTGGCGGTTCGATTCCGCAAGTGCCGGGGACGGAAGATGAGGCTATATGGAATGCGGCTTCTCAGGCGTGCGGGACGGAAAGAGTACATTACTGCTATACCGTTGAGGAAGGGCGCTGTTGGTATTTGGCGAGTCCGTCTTCTTCGCTGGCATCCAACCCGGATAGTTGGTGTCCGATTGCTGCAGCCTTGCCGGGGAATAGTGAGTATTGGGACCGGGAGACGGTTTATCTCTATGAACAAGAAGGGATGGCTTCGGCTTTGCGCTGGGATCCAGAGACGGGGCGGATGCAGGTCTTTACCGGTGCGGCCCGGACGTTGTTGCCGCGGATTCAAAGTATGGATGCCAATTTTGTGACGATTAATCCCGATGTAGCGCAGCAGGTACCTTGGCGTAACCGCGCTTTACGAACGGAAAAACTCTCTCGCGCTACGGCACGGGCTTTGCTGGGGATAGCTCTTGTTATTAACTTGGTCGCGGCTTTGATTCTACTGTTTCAGTTTGCCTATACGAATATGGTTAAACGCGATCTGGAGAAGGTTCAGGCAAGAACGGAGGAGGCATCGCAAAAGCTTATGGCTAATGCTTATGATGCGCTACAAAGCGATACGATTCGCCATATGGTGCGGATACAGGAGCTTTTAGATGCCTTACAGGTGATTGATGGTACGTTGCTGCGTTATGAGGTGAAGAAAAAGGATGTCGAGTGGGAGGCTTTGGTGCCGCAGGCGTTCGGGACTTGTACCGGCGCTTTAAGGGGCTGTAAGCCCGTCACGGACAGCGTTGAAAAGGACGGGCGTGTCCGTCTTATCGGTAGGAAATAAGAATAAAGGTTTAATACTAAAGTATAGGTTAACCATTTGATTTATAAAGGATTAATCATTTAGGTTTTATTATGAAGGTAGAAAAGAGATATAAAAAGGGACAGATATCGTGGTTGACATGAAGTCATTTGACTGGCGCGTTTTGCAGCGTTATTTAACACCGCAAGCGTCGGACGATTTAAACCATTTTCTTGAAAAACTGCCGCAAAACGCCGGACAGACGGTTTTGATTGCGGCCGGTGCGGCGTGGGTCCTTGCCGCGGCTATGGGGCTTTACACAACCGTTCAATTACAGAATATGACGGAATTGCGTGCGGAGCTAAAGGAAACGCAAGCCTTGCAGCCCGTGGTTCCCAAGATTAAAGACGTGCCTGTTAATCCGAAAGAGGTGGAAGCGTTTGCCAAGGTTTTGGAGAAAAACTACCCGAATTTGTCTATTGATCAGAAAGGGGCCGCTATTTTTATTTCTGCAAAATCGACAGCGCATTTCGGACAATTTCGTGAAGCGGTCGGTCATGTGCAAAACGGTGGTACGGGCTGGCGTGTTTCGGTCGAACGTTTATGTGTCGGACGTGAGTGCGATAAAAATAAACTTGGTGCCTTGTTGAAAATCAATAAAGTTTCCGTGGATAAGCCAAGTTAAGGATGTTTTGAGTGGAAGTTTGTGATAATCTGAAAAACAGACTGTGATTGTGATCCAGTCGCGAATGGACGGAGAAAAAGGATGAAATTAGCCAGTGATAACTATAGCAAGGAACGGGAAAGTGGGAACGTGTTGTTCCTTATTCTTATTGCTGTGGCCTTGTTTGCTGCTTTATCATATGCGGTCACGCAATCGACCCGGACGGGGGGCGGTAGCGGCGATAATGAAACCTCTTTGATCTCCAGTGCGCAGTTGACGCAATATCCAGCCAGTATTCGTACCGCTGTGGTGCGTATGATTATTGGTGGCACAGATGTTGATAATGTTGCTTTTGATCCGCCGGCGGACTTTGCCGCTTTGGCGAATACGGCCAATGCCGTTTTCCATCCATCGGGTGGTGGTGCGACATATAGCACCGCGCCGGGGGAAATGATGGAAAGTTCAACGGCGGGCACGTGGCATTTTAATGCCGAAAATCAGATTGATTTGCTGGGGACCTCTTCGGGGGATAATGATCCTGTCGCTTCGACAGCTGATGTGATCGCGTTCTTGCCAAGCATTACGTTGACGCTTTGCTCGCGGGTTAACAGTGAATTGGGGCTTTCCTCAATCCCACCAGTCGAAACAGGAATTGATGTAACAACTGACATGGATGAAGCCGTTGGTATCTGTAGTGTTTGCGCGGCCGGTGCGACGATTGGTGACGGTGCAGGGGCCGGGGCGCTTGACGGTCAGCCTTTTGGTTGTTTCCAGTTAACCGGTCTGGATGCGAATGCCGATGGTGATGATGATTATGTTTATTATCACGTTCTTGTGGAGCGCTAAGGCTGGATGGCATTAGTCGAGCGCCCTTTATATAAAGTTTAGAAAAACCCGGCTGTTTCTGCTTTATGCGTCAGCCGGGTTTGTTTTGGCAAAAAGGAAGATGAATGATGGAAGACAAAGGGATACGGCAACATAAAATGCAGCGTGGCAGTGCGTTGATTTATATCCTGATTGCGATTGCGCTTTTGGCGGCGCTAACGTTGTCTTTTATGGAACCTTCCAGTCAGCAAACGCAAAGCCAAAACAGTTTTAAAATTATTTCGGAAGTACAGTCTCAAACAGAATTTATCCGTTCCGCCATTCAGGGGTGCGTTTTGGGATATCCCGGCGGGGACAGCGGTGCGATTTCAGATGGAGCGCAGCTCAATAACCCTTATCCTATTATGCCTGATGATAGCTATTTTGATAACCAGTGTGGGGCCGGAGAATCTGCCGCGAATGACAATGTGTCGGGATTGCGCTGTCCGGGGAAACCGGGCGACGATCCATGCCATGATGACGTGTTTGGTGCGTCATCGGGGAAATTCCTGCCGCCAGCGCCGCCTTTGTTTAATGATTGGCGTTATTATGCCGGGACGGATGGCGTGTTCCTGTGGCTCTCGACCGACAAAACGGATGCTTATATCCAGACGGCGTTAACCAAGCTCGACGGTGAATTTTCCGAATGTGAGGCCGATGTGATTGATGCATCGGGCGGCGCTGTGGATTTGGATAGTGCTTCAACCATTTCTTGCCCGGCGGGGAGCAGCTGTTTCCGGGTGTGGATGATTGCCAAAGCGACGGCGACTTATCAGGCCGGCGGGCCTGAAGATACGGCGGGTTGTCCGTAGAGACTTTAGGGGGCTAACCCTAGTCAGGCTGTAAGCCTTCCAGTGCGGCTTTAACGCGCTCGAATTCATCTTTAATGTCGCTGATTTGTTTGGCACTGGCGGTGTTTCCTGATGCCGTGTCTTGCAGGGTTGCGGCGAGGCTGCCCAGAATCATGCACCCGGCGGAGCGTGCACTACCCTTCAAGCTATGGGCGGCTTCGGTCAAAGCCGGGAAATCATCATGCGCGAAAGCTTTTTCCAGATTGGTAATGACAGAGGAAACCATACCGGGGAACATTTTGAGCATTTGTACGGTGCTCTCGTCAAGCGCGCCCATTTGTTCCCGCACCGCGTTCAGGTCAATGGCCGGGTTTTTGTCGGTTGGTTTGATAACGTTGTTTGTTTTGCCTTGAGGCATCTCTGCTTCTTCGTTTTCCTTCATCAATCCCCAGCGGATCAGAAGACGGCGGAATTGCCCCAGTGAAACAGGTTTTAACAGGCATTCGTCAAAGCCATGACTTAAATAAACTTGCCGTTCGGCCATCTGCACATCCGCGGTCAAAACGATAACAGGAAGATTTTTATCGCTGTCTTTTTCAGCGGCCCGGATGGTCTCGACGACTTCGTATCCATCAATCTCCGGCATGTGCAGATCTGTGAAAACAATGCCGTATTTCCCGGTTTTCACGGCGTCCAGCGCCGCGCGGCCATTATCAACAAAGTCGGCGTCGACCCCCAATTTATCAAGCTGGCGCTGCAAGACATCGCGGACGCTTTCTGTATCCTCGGCGATCAACAGGCGAGTCGGGCCGTCTATATTGATTTTGTGCGCCTTGGCGGCCGCATCCTGTACGGCTTTTCCCAATCCGGCGCGGCTGGCTGGTTTGGAAAGGTATGTGACCCCCAATGATTGCAGGGAGTGTTGCAGCCCCTTGTCATCGCGCACGGTGTACATGATGAGGCCCATAAAGGGGCGGTGCGTCATGATTTCCTTGATAAGGTCCAGTCCCAGACCGTCGGGGAGGCCTTGGTCGATAATCCCCACATCGAACGGGCGACGTTTGATGAGTTCCAATCCTTCCCGGTAGGTCGGGCAGCTTTCAACTTTGGCACCCATCGATTCTAGCGAGCGTACGATTTCCTTGGCCCCTTGCGGGTGATCCTCAACCGAGAGAACGGATATTCCCTCCAAAGAAGGAAGATCAACGGTTGTTGTATCGGTGCTGACTTCTTCTGTTGGTATCTCAAACCAAAAGGTCGACCCTTTGCCCTCAACACTGTCAACGCCGATCTTGCCACCCATAAGCTCGACAAGCTTTTTACAGATGGAAAGCCCCAACCCCGTCCCGCCATATTTACGGGAGGTTGAATTATCAGCTTGTGTAAAGGGCTGGAACAGATTGCGGGCTGTTTCTTTTGGCATACCTATGCCGGTATCGCTGATCTCAAAACGCAGATTAATGCCGCTTTCCGGGGACGGTAATTGTTTACACTTGGTCGTGACGTGGATAATGACGGAGCCTTTCTCCGTGAATTTTATGGCGTTGCCCATCAAATTCATCAAAATCTGGCGCAAGCGTTTGGGATCGCCGATAATCACGTAAGGGACTTTGCCCTCAATATCGCCGACGAGGTTCACATCCTTTTTACGGGTTTTGACGGCCAGCGCCTCTAAAATACCGCCGACCAGTGTGCGGACCGGAACTTCGAACGTATCGAGTTCCATTTTGTGGGCATCCATTTTGGCAAAGTCGAGAATATCGTCGAGTATCTCCAAAAGGCCGCTAGCGGATTGCTTGGCCGTACTGACCATGCTGCGGATGCTATTCGGATCGTCTTCTGTCTCGATTAATTCCAGTAAACCGTAGACGGATTGCATAGGCGTGCGGATCTCGTGGCTCATCGTGGCCAGAAAATTGGCTTTTTGTTCGGCGGCGGCGTCGGCTTGTTCGACCGCCTTTTGAAGCTCTTTGATTGTCGGCTTTTTGCTCATGGATAGAAATTTCCACTCAGGAAGGGCTTGCTTTTTATCAGCGTTACAGTTTATCACAAACCATGTGAGAGCAATACCCTAAGAGTATGAAGAGGTTACAAGAATGGGCTATAAAGTGGCGGTGATGGGCGCGACGGGCAATGTCGGCCGGGAAATGATGAATATCGTGCATGAGCGGGGCTTCCCGGTGGATGAGATGATTCCGCTGGCCTCAAGCCGTTCGGTGGGGCGAGAGGTATCATTCGGTGATGATGACCTGAAAGTGCAAGACCTCGCGACATTTGATTTTAAGGGCATTGATCTGGTGCTTTCCTCTCCGGGTGCGAAGGTATCCGCAGAATATGCCCCGAAAGCGGCCAAGGCCGGGGCTGTGGTTATTGATAACACCAGCCATTTCCGCACGGACCCGGATATTCCGCTGGTCGTACCGGAAGTCAACCCTCAGGCGATTGCTGATTACAAGAACAAAGGCATTATCGCGAACCCGAATTGTTCGACGATCCAGATGGTCGTGGCGCTCAAACCTCTGCACGATTTGGCGAAAATCAAGCGCGTGGTTGTCTCGACTTATCAATCGGTATCGGGGGGTGGAAAATCCGCGATGGATGAGCTGTTTAACCAGACACGCGGTATCTATGCCAACCAACATCCTGAGCCGGAAATCTTTGCCAAACAGATAGCCTTTAATGTTATCCCCCAGATTGATGTCTTTATGGACGATCACATGACAAAGGAAGAGTGGAAGATGGTCGTGGAAACGAAGAAAATTCTCGATCCCGCCATCAAAGTGTGTGCGTCTTGCGCGCGCGTGCCGGTCTTCATCGGGCATGCCGAGTATGTGAATGTCGAATTTGAAAATGAGATCAGCGCCAAGGAGGCCAAAGCCGCGTTCCGTGATTTTGAAGGTATAACCCTGATCGACCTTGAAAGCGATATGGAATACGTCACGCAAGCCGAAATCGCCGGGGAGGACGATGTGTTTGTCTCCCGCTTGCGGGAAGACCCGACCGTTGATAGCGGTTTGAATTTCTGGTGTGTGGCGGATAACTTACGTAAAGGGGCGGCGCTTAACACTGTCCAAATTGCGGAAGTTTTGGTTAAAGATTATCTTTAGTTTTCTTTCAGATCATAAGTAAAAAAAAGCGGCCTGATCAGCCGCTTTTTCTATATGAGATATAAAGAGGGAAGGTTAAGGCGTAATTTTACCTTGTGTTCCCTGAACAACCCATGTGCCTGAGGCGTTACCGATATCCGTGATTTCTCCAATGCCGGGCAGGGTATCGCCGACTTTAACGCGCACCATGTCGCTGGAACCTTTCTGAGCGACATAGGCTTCACCCGGTTGAACAGAGCGCAATGTCCAGGATACCGTGACGGGAGAAACCGCCGGGGTCGGGGCAGAGGCTTTTATCTGTGCTTCTGGTTTAGCTGTTACGCGGGGCGTTGTAACTTTTTCCGCTTTAGGTGTTTCTTCTCGCACAGGCTTGGCGGCGGCTACTTTGGCAAGTTTCGCAGCTTGCTCTTTTTGCGCTTTATCGAGATTGTCGAAACGGGTTTCAAGCGTTTTCATGAAAGAGCGTATGGCCGTCAGGTCTTCGGAAGAGGTTGAATTTCCGGGCGCATTTTTTTGACGGGCAAGCGTGTCTATACGATTTTCCATGCTGTCGAGGCGATCTATAAGCGTAGAAAGTTTGTTTTGCAGATCGTCCATAGCCGTGTTGTTTATGGTTGCCGGTTGTACGGTTACAGGTGCCGTAGGGGCTTTTTGAGCAGGCTTGTTCATTACCGGCGTTTGCGGTGGCTGAACAGCAGCAGGGGCCTCGGCGGTCGCTGTTTCAACGGGCGCCGCAGGAGGTGGCATAGGTGTCAGCGGTTCCTTTGAAAAGGCTTCATCTTGTGTCATTTGCGCCGGCATAGGAGGAAACGTTTCTTCCTCTTCAAACTCAACATATTCGGTGGTGTCTTTTGTTTTATTTTGCGCTTGTAAGGCGGCCAAAGCATCAGGAGAATTCAGAAAACCAGATTCCATCGCCGGTGCAGGAGGAGCGGCTTGCTGTTCTTGGCGCGTAGGCTCTTGAGCCGTTTTTTGCGGCAGTGCTGTTTGTGGTCGTGCGGCTTGTTGCATTTGTCCGGGATTCGGTGCAGGGGGATTATCTCCGCCGCCCATAAGGAATAAAAGGACGATAACACCAACAACGGCACAGCCGGCAATGACGATAACGTTTGAAATAGATTTTTTCTTTGCAGCTGGCGCGTTTTCTTCGCTTTCTCCGCTTTCGTCCCATTCGTCATCATCGGAAAAATCATCAGATTCATCGAAAGAGGTGTCGTCAAAATCGGAATCATCGAATTCATCAGATTCCATATCAGCATCATCTAGAAAATCATCGTCTTGCAGTTCATTTTCTTCAAACTGATCTTCGGCTTTTTGTCCATCGGTCGTCATAACTTCTATCCTTTAGTCAGGTTATAATGGTGACGTTTTTGAAATATATTCGTTTCTACTTACTTCTGTAAATCGTTACTCATGTAGAGTTTCTTATGCCTCGTGCAAAAATAATCAAACGACGATAGGGGGCTATTCTTCTTTTAATACAGGTTGAAGGAATAATACGCCCATCGGTGTTCCCGCTTTTATGATAATAAGAGGTTCAATGTCTTCATTTTCCTCGTTTATAATATCAATGACGGCTCCGGATGCTTCTTCAAAACCGGCGAAGAGTTCTTCTCGTGGGTTGAGATCTTCGGTTGATTCGGTGGCTGTTTCTCCGGATACGGTAACGGTTGTGCTTCCTGCTTCCGCGATGGCCGATGTCATGCCTTCAAGGAAAGCGGCTGCGGCGGGAATAAACACACGGCGGAAGTAACGATGGTCAACATCGGTTGCCATGCCAACATTGCTTGTTTCGGGGTCCAGGGCAATGGCATCAATGCTTTGTGAGATGCCATCAATTATAATACCTTCGAAAGAGACAACCAAGACTTCTTCTTCTACGGAAAAGCTACCAATCAGGCGGCTACCGGCAAGCGGTCCGCTAACGAGTTGTGCCAAAACGGGCCCTTCGGCATCCGAATTTGCTTCAATTAGCAGCTGAGCATATTCAATTTCCCCTGCGGGAATAATAATTTCTTGTGCGTCTTTATCTGTATCGCTTGCTGTTGCCGTTGTTCCGGATGCCGATGAAGAAGAGGTTGCGGAGTCGCTTCCATCCTCCTCCAGAAAATCAGGAGAGGTGACCGTTAAATAGCGGGCTTCTAAAGGGGCTTGTCCTTCGAGAACGGTTTGCATTTGCGCGCCCATAGCATCGGCAAGCGCTTCTATAGCTTCGGTGTTGGCCCCCTTTGTTTCTTGTGACGTGCGCAACTTTTCCGCGGCAGCGTTACGCTGGGCTTCTTCGTCTTCTAATTGCTTTCTTTGTTCTAGTTCCTGACGTTGACGCTCGTCTTGAATGCGTCGCCAGCGTTCAAGAGGGTCTTCCTGTTTTTGTTTTTCTTCGATGTCGGGAACCGTGTCAACGGCCACTGCGAGGGGAACGGGAATAGCGCTCGTTCCTGTTGCCATGGCCTCTTCGAAACGTTTTTGGTTTTGTTCTTCTACGGCTTCACGATAGGCTTCACTAACTTCTTCCGTTCCCGGTGGTGCAGATACGTCAGACCCCGCTCTCATGACTGAGGTGTTTTCTATTACCGGCTGATTATCGCCTCCAAACAGGACTACAGCGGCAACGATAACAAGCAAGACAGCCCCGATAGCGCCGAGTTTAACCATCGGGTTTTCATTCCACATCTCTTTGAAAGAGGAGCCGGTCTCAAACTCTTCAAAATCATCGAAATCCCCATTAGCATCGTCGTGATCGAAGTCACTATGATCCAAGGAATCATCATTATTCAGGTCATCGTTCAGATCATCATTCATCAGAGCTGTTTCCTTCTTCTAGTATAGCCCGTATAATACGCCCGTTATCGGAAAGTAGAATAACAGGGGCGTTAGATAAGGCGTAGACATGCATGCCATCGGCTGATGAAACGGAACTATCCCAACCTGGTGACAGGAGTGTCAGCGGGGTTCTTACGTAAGTTTTCCCCGCGTAACTGTAGGCGCTTGTTCGCCCGTTTATACCCGATATAGAGAGCTTTTCCGCATCAGTAGGAGGGACACCGTCTAAAATCATATTAAGGAGCGAGCTTCCAGCTTTTATACTGATTCCGCCCTCGATTAACGGCGCAGAAGCCATGGGGCCGTATTCGGGGATCCGGGCATCAAAACGGTATTGTACGGTATCACGCCCTGTCTCTAGTGTGAAAATAACCGGTGTATCTAAGTCAAGAAGGCGCATGGACATGTTGCCGTGTGCAAAGTTAGAAAACGGTATTATGCGAATGATGTTACCGCCTTCTTCCGGATTTGTTATCTCAAAATTACCAGCCCAGCTCATATCCTGTATCGGCCAGGGCGAGCCTGTCACGTCCATTATGCTTACTGTTGTGACGTGATTCGGAGCCATCTTGATAACAGGAGGGGTCGACCCCGGATCAAGCGAAACGGTTTCAACCTTAATTTCGGGGTGGGGGTACGGATAAATCGGCACTTCCACGGCTTCCTGAACTTTATCGTATTGCTTTAGGACCTCACGGATCTCATCCGGTTCCAAAGGAAGAAGTCCTGTAACAGCCGCGTCGAAAGCCTGTTCTCGAATTTTTTTTCGTGTATTTTCTTGGGTGACGACGGCACTCTCCGGCGCCTGAGGAAGCCCGGATGTCGTTACCTGCATTTCTGGTGAACGGGGAGATACGTTTTTTGATACAGGCAATGCTGTATCTTTTAAACTAGGAGGGGCCCCTATTGTTGCACGAGAGAAACTGTCTTGTGCGAATGCATCGCTTAAGGGAAGGCCTAGAAAAGCAAAAGCCATCAGGGCAAATATTCCGGACTTTCGTGTTGTCATGTGTTTAAGTCTCCTTGCTTATCCCTTAGCCGGGGGCGGCCAACCACTGTTCAATACCAATGCCGCTGGGGCTTTCCAGACGAGGGACGCGCACAACAATCATTTGGACCATTAAATTATCAGAGTTCATTTTGGGGCCGGATTGGTATGTCACAATCATGGGGACTTGAACAACCCATTGGTAACGTCCCAGAACCAAGCCTTCTGACTGGATGACAGGTGCTCCACGTGGAGCCGCAGTTACGATTTGTTGATTCGCTTCGACTCGTTCCATCATGCGGGAAGATTGCAGGGCTGTTGTAAAGCTGTCCCAGCCCCGCTGTGTAAAGTTTCGGGATGATTCCTGTAAGCGCCGGCGGTAGTCGTTAAAGTTAAATGTCATGACTTCCGTTGCAGCTTGCGCAACCCACGACATAAGCGCCGGGGAACTTAAGTTTGGTTGAGAAAGGGGGACCATAGGGATCAGACGCCCATCTTCTGTCGTTGCAAAATAACGGTTTTCCGGTTTTTTTCCGTTCACGATAAAGAACATTATTCCGATAAGGGCTAGAACGGCGACTCCTTCAAGCAGAACAAGTTTTAAAAGTGAGCGGTATCCGTCACGGTAAAATTCGTTCCGGATCAAGACTGTACCCAAACCCTTTGTCATATCAGAGGAGTTCCCCTCTTCTGTTTCAGCCTCTTTTTGGGGTGGCCGTGCTGCTTTCTTGGCATCCCTGATCCCAGATTTGGGCTTTGGCTGAGGGGGGGCTGTTCTCTTTTTTTGCTCTTCGGTCATAATCTGTAGGGTCAGTTGAATTGATAAACAACGAATCTCTTTATTATGTACCAGAAAAAACCGTTCCCCTCCAAGAGCTAAAAGATAACATATCCGCAACTATCCCTGAAAAAAATGCAATGATGGGAAAAAACAGCTGGAGCCCTTTCAGGGATATGGTAGTTTTTGTGCATTGTGATGTTAGAATATGTTAGAATATAAAAAGTGTATGTTAGCAAGAGTGTTGGGAGAGCGTGCTCGGTGAGGGGCGCTACGGTAGGGCGTTGAAGCTTAGAATAAAAAAAGAAATATCTTGCGCGAATATTTCAGGAAGGCTGCCTGGTAAGTGGCGTTTCTGCATGTGTCTTGTTCTACTTTTGTCTTTCTTCTCTTTTTCAATGGTTCCTTTGCGGGATGTTTATGCAACAAGCTCTTCTTCCGGGGGGGGCGGCAGCGGAGGAAACCAGACGGCAGAACCCACGCATTCCAGCTCAAGCTGTAGCTCTGGCGCGCTTGCTCAGTTTTGTTTCGTGGCAGCCCTTGCCCATCTAGCAACGAGGTCAGCTATTAATAAAGCATATAGCGATACGGAAGATTATATCGCCGATGGCTTTCGTGACCATAGGCGGGATTTTATCTTGGGAGAGTTTTGGGAGAATATGGTTCTGGCCTCATTCAAGGCTATGGTCTCTGAAACGACAAGTATGTCTTTGGCCCAAGTGATGATGGCGGGCGCTTACTTTGATGCAAAACAGCAAATGAGCGTGCAACGTCTTTTTCAGACTAAAATTGCGCAGGCACATAAGGATTATTTCCCCAGTACAGGTATGTGTGTGATGGGAACCATGGCGCAAGGTCTTGCGGCGGCTAGCCGTAATGCTGAAAATACGGCATTTGTCATGAGTGAAAGGGCGCTGGAGCGTAATCTAAATAACGCTTCATCCAATGCGGCGCTGGGGGAGGGGGATGATAAATCTTCCCGGTTTTCACTTTTTAAAAGTAGGCACTGCGATCCCAGACATGGTGATGGACAATTTGTTGCGCTTTGCGGATCGACCCCCCCGGAAGGTTTTGATCGTGATGTAGATTATACCGCGACATTCGAGTATCCCTATACCCTTGATATAAATCTTTTTGATGCAAGTGTAACGGGGGCTGAAATGGATCTATGGGGGTTTGCTAACAATCTTTATGGTCATGAGGTCTTTACGCCGATTCCTCCTTCTTATTTTTCTTTGGGCGATAATCAGCGGGAATATTTGAATTTGCGTTCCGTTGTTGCTAAGCGGAGTGTTGCTGAAAATTCATTTAACGCCCTTGTTTCAATGAAGGTGGCTGGGCCTCCTACGCCGTCAGGTGAAAACTATGTGCATGCTGTTTTGACGCAACTTGGTTTGTCGACGGATGAGGCTATGCATATTGTTGGTGAACGTCCGAGCTATTATGCGGCGATGGAGGTGTTAAGTAAAAAAATATACCAGGATCCCGAATTTTACACGGATCTTTATGATAAACCTGTAAATGTTGATCGCAAGATTGCGGCGATGCGGTCTATCGGTTTGATGCAAGATATGGATATCTTTGAAAGCAAGCTGCGAAATGAAATGTTGCTTTCCATGATTCTTGAAGCGCGGCTCGATGATGCGCAGCAGGATTTGCAGGGAAGACTTGATGTCTTGCCGTCAGGAGGTAAACGTTAGTGCTGGGGCGTATTTTAAAGCCAGAGCTGGGAATAGATAAGAAGAGAAGCTTTGATAGGCTTGTCTTTTTCTCTCTTTTTATTTTTCTTTCTACGGTTTCTTACAGCCGTCCGGGTTATTCTTGTACGACATGCAGTATGATTTATTGTGAAGCCTCTAATACGGCAGATTTTGTCACTGAAGAACACAATTATATTCGTGAGTATATGGGACCGGAATTTAATGACCTTGAGACCTTTATTCAGGATATTCTTGTCGAGAGATATATTTTACCGATGATTGATGCGCTTGCGACCCCTTCCCCCGCGTTATCGGCTTATTCTATGGGGATTATCGGGACGTTTTTTGATGCGAAAAACCAGTTGGAAGTCGAACGTATGTTTCAAGAGCTTTCTGCTGAAGCGCATAAAGATTATTTGCCCAGTGTCGGTGTTTGTAAGGTCGGAACCCTTATCCGCTCTTTGGCTGCCGCGGAGCAGACGGGGGGGGAGACCGTTTCGATTTTAGCTAAACGTTCTCTGGATCGTCATTTGGGACGCGTGAATAGTGCCGCTTCTGAAGGGGTGAAAGAGGACGTGGAGTCCCGTTTTGAGCAGTTTCGAAATATTTACTGTAAGGGCAGTGATTTTGGCGCGGATTTCGCGCCCTTATGTTTAGGGACAAATCCTGCGCGCTATAATCGTGATGTTGATTATGGTTTAACGGTTGATGATGCCATGACGTTGAATATTGCTTTTGGGGATTCAACCCTTAACGATACGGAAGAAGATATTTGGGCTTTATCTAACAACCTTTATGGTTCCCGTGTTTTGCAGCGTATACCGGAAGTGTTCTTCCTGGATGAGGATAAGCAGCAAGCTATTTTGGATCAGCGTTCTGTTATTGCCAAGCGTAGTGTTGCGGAGAATTCATTTAATACGATTGTTGGTATGAAGACGCCGGGGTCGCTTGAGAGTGCTGATGCTTCCGGGGTTAATACGACAGGTTATATGAATGTGGTGTTGGAGCAATTGGGAATTGCGGCGGATGAGGCCACTCACATATATGGTGAGCGCCCCAGTTATTATGCCCAGATGGATTTTTTGACGAAAAAAGTTTATCAGGACCCGAATTTCTATACGAACTTATATGATACGCCTGTGAATATTGATCGGAAACGGGTGACACTTCAGGCCATTGGTTTGATGCAGGATTTTGATACGTTGGAGAGTTATTTGAGGACGGAAGCCATGCTTTCTGTTCTTTTGGAGTTGGAAGTGAATAAGTTGCAACGGAATGTGCAGGGAGATCTTTCAACGTGGACGACATCGGGGAAAAGGAATTAGAAAAAGGAATTCTGTGCGGATGATGCGATTTTGTCTGAAACATAAAAGTAAAAATATCTGTCGGGCTTTTGGGGCTTTGATGATGTTTGTTCTTTTGTGTGTCGTTTTGTCATCTGCGGCGAAAGCTGATTGTTCTTCCAGTAGGTGGGATGATCGCCAGGATCAGATTAAAGATAATCGCGAAGATTTAATTGACTTTATTATCGCGCAATTTCGTCAGCACGAAATATGGTGGGTCGGTAATGATGGTGACCCGGGTAGAGAAGATTTTTGGAATGATCATATATATCCGGCGTTGCACGACATTCCGCGCCATCTTTTTATGGTTGGTGAATATCAGGTTTTGGGCGTTGGTATGTTGTTTGACGGCAAGCATCAAGTTGAAAGCGAGATGATATTTTCAAATATGGCGGCTGAGGCTCAAAAGGAATATCAGCCGAGCATGGGGATGTGTGCCATCGGTACGAATACACGTTCTCTTGCTGAAACGGAACGAAAGGCCCGTTATGTGACGGCTGTTCTGGGAAAGCGGGCTATGGATCGTCATTTGGGGAATGTAAATGTTAACGCCGCAGCAGGAGCAAAAGAAGATAGCAATGGGCGGTTGGCTTTGTTCAAGGCTCGTTATTGTGATCTAGGGGATAATAATAACGGTTTGTCTGTTTTGTGCGATGGTGCGGCCGCGCCCGCGGCAACTCAAAACAAAGATGTTAGTTATTTTCAAACAATGGAAATGCCGAGAACACTGGAGCTTGATTTTGCTGCCAGTGAAACGGGTGACGAAATAGATGTTATCGCTCTGGAGAATAACCTTTACGGTCATGATGTGTTTACACGCCCTTCCCGTTATATTCTGGATGTGAAAGCCAATCAGGACGAGTACATGGATTTGCGCGCTCTTTTGGCTAAACGCAGCGTAGCAGAGTATTCCTTTAATAAGATCGCAGGGATGAAAGCCGCAGGATCGGAAATCGGGCAGCAAACGGGGGTTTTCGCACGTAATGCTCTTAAGCAACTGGCCGGAATAAATGATGATGAGGCCGTTACGATACTTGGTGAGCGCCCCAGTTATTATGCCCAGATGGAAATATTGGCGCAGAAGCTTTATCAAGACCCTGAATTTTATACGAGTCTCTATGATAAACCGGCAAATGTTTTGCGAAAAGATGTCGCAATGCAGGCCATTAATTTGATGTTGGATCGTGATACTTACAACAGTGAATTGCGTTACGAGGCGATGTTAGCGGTTTTGCTCGAAATGGATGTAGAAAGACGTCAGAAGAAAAAAGAGAGCCGCCGCACGGCAATATCATCTCAAGGGAAAGGGCACTAAGTTGACGACGGGGCGTTCAAAAAGCTTTGATAGCAAGAAAAGAGGGGGCTTTAAAGGGCGTCTTTTGCGCGCGCTTTTGATCATTGGGCTTGTGATGAGTTTGATGTTCGGAGGCTGGGCTGTGCAGAAAAAAGCAGAGGCATGGTCTATTTGTCCCTGTGACTGTAATTTTGCGTGTTCACCGGTTGCGCACGGGATATTTGTTCTTTATATGCTGGCACAGCATGCGGCGACACGTCTCTATTTTGATGTTTTAATGACATGGCATGAGTGGTGGCTCGAATACTATGTTTTTGATCTGCTTATTAGTCCCCCTCTTCATCATTTCCAAACTCAGATTACCACATTGATGGCGAACCAGATGTTTATTTTGGGGGGCTTTTTCGATGCCAGCAATCAATTGGAAACGCAACAACTCTTCGCCCGTTTAACGGCTAAGGCCCATAAGGATTATCGTGTCAGTGTTGAAATGTGTACCTTTGGCACAAACGTACGGGCTTTGGCGGCGACGGATCGTAATGTGCGTTCATGGGCGCTCTTTTTTAGCAAGTACAATGTCAAACGTCAGACGGGGGCGTTGAACAATAACGCAGCTCAAGGGCCTAAAGAGGATCGGGAAGGTCGTTTGGCGCTCTTTAAACAAGATTTTTGTGATAAAGATGATAATAACCGGGTGTATGTTGGTGATGCGGATACCGGGTTTGCTACGATTTGTGCGGATGCAGATTTTTCTACGCGGAACAAAGATGTTGATTTTACAAATACCGTAGCTTTGCCTAAGACGCTTGATGCGGTTCTTCTTGATGTGGATATTGATGATGGTTTGCATGATGATGAGCGTAATATTTTGGCTTTGCAAAGTCATCTTTACGGTCACGATGTGTTTACGCGGCCGACCCGTTATATTATGGAGATTGAAAAAAATCAGGGGCGCTATATGGATTTGCGGTCGGTTCTTGCAAAACGCAGTGTTGCTCAGAATTCATTTGATGCGCTTGTCGCGATGAAAGCGCGCGGACCATTGGCAAGTGAGGATACCGCAGGGTATATGGGGGGTATCCTGCAGGAACTGGGGCTTTCTACATCGGAAGTTGATGCGATTATTGGTGAGCGGCCGAGTTATCTCGCGCAAATGGAAGTATTAGCCAAAAAGATATATCAAAATCCTGAATTTTATGTGGGGCTTTATGATTCTCCGGTGAATGTTCGCCGAAAAAGTGCGGCAATGCAGGCGATTAAAATGATGCTGGATCGTGACATATATGAAAGTTATATGCGCAGCGAAGCGATTATGTCCGTCTTGTTGGAAACAAGACTTTTGGGCAAGCATGATGAAGTGGAAAATCGGTTGCAAAACATGGAAGTGGGGGCGCTCGCACCATGATAATAAAGGGGATTAGTAAATATTTAGAAGAGGCCAGAGCTATTCAAAGGCTTGTGCTTTTTTGTGTGGGCTTTTTCTTTCTCTCATTAATTACTCGTCCGGCCGAGGCGCAACTGTTTCAGGCAAGTATTGATGGGATGGATCAGAAACAGGCTGCGATGTTGGCGGCGGCTAACGATATGCAAGCCGCACTTGCCGCCATGGGAACCAGTTTTATTGCGTGGCCTGACCCGTCGGATCCTACTCATAACCCTCCGATTGTTTCAGAGTTTTCTGGGGCTTTGTTGTCTCAATTGTTAACGGCCCTTGGTACGGCAGCTGATTATGATGCGCGTTTGCAAGCGATAGAGGATCGTCTGGTTAATATTTGCAGCGCTACGAATGTTGGATCCGCATCTATGGCTTTAGGCGAAGATTTTTCTGAGATTCTTGCTGATTATAATGAGTTTGCTGAAAACATGGCGCCGAATATATCTCACGGTAGTAGCGGACCGGCAACAAGAACAAGCTATTCTCTTGCGTACTTGATAACGGAGATTTATGCGGATGCTAATGGGTTTATTGCTGATATTCACTCTCACCACATATCGGAAGATGCGAGCTATTATAGAGTGTATGTCAGTGCCTTTTCACTCTCACCTTCTTTCACCCATAACATTCCAAAGACCGCGATGAACGATTTTTCTGTGGCGGTGGAGGCGCTAATGACGGCGAAGAATTCATTTTCGACTATTCTGGCGGATTTGGACACGGCATTTCATGATGAATTATCAGCTCAATATGCGGCTTGTTTGACCCCCGGCATTATTGATGATTCTGGGGTTGCAGATACGCCGGGCGGCGATGGTTTTGGTGGGGGGGCGGCGGATGCTGACGGCGATGGCGTTCCGGATTGGGAAAGCGATCATTTGGGCGGTGATGGGGGCGAAGATCATTATAATGCGATGATTGCGTATCTTGATGCGAATTGGCTGCCAGTTATTCCCCTTATGATTCATGATTTTGCTGTCTCCGTCATGACTCAGATGGGGGCGATCGGGATGCTTTTCGATGCCAAGCATCAATTGGAAACGCAACGGTTGTTTAATATAAAAACGCTAGAGGCTCATCATGATTACCAGCCGGATCTACAAATGTGCCGGATGGGAACGAATATTCGCTCTTTGGCTGCTTCCGAGGAAATTGCCGATCATCATGTGCGTTTGATTGACCGTGTGCTGACGGTTCGGGAACATGGAGAGAAAAATTCTGTTGCGGGCGGTGGAACGGCTGATGATATAGCCGACCGTTTAGAGCGCTTTAAAACGACCTATTGCGATGTTGATGATAATAATGGTGAGTTGGTTGATATGTGCACCGGAAGCGCACCGGCGGATCGTATCAATAAGGATATAGATTATGCCCGCACTTTGGGGGATGCTTATACGCTGGATTTGGATCTCCTTGAAACAAGCGCTACGATGTCGGCTGATGAACAGGATATGGTGGCCTTGGCGCGGAATCTTTTTGCGCATCAATTACCGGAACGTTTTCTTGAAACTTTTATAACAAAGGCCGAAGCAAAAGACGATATTATGGATGTTCGCTCGTTGCAGGCCGTGCGCAGTGTTGCCCGTAATAGCTATGCTCATTTGGCGGCGATGAAAGCGGAAGGAAGCGGTGACGTTGATGACTTTATGGAGCATCTAATTCGTAATTTGGGCGTTTCTTCAACAGATGAAATTGAAACATTGGTCGGTGAGAACCCGAGTTATTATGCGCAGATGGAAGTTTTGACCAAGAAGATATATCAAGACCCTGCTTTTTATACGAATTTGTACACTTCGACAGAGAACGTGAAACGGATCGGCGCGGCTTTGAATGCGATTCAATTGATGCAAGATCGCGATCGTTTTGAAGCGTCTTTGCGCCGAGAGGTTCTGATTTCTTTGATTTTAGAAATGAACTTGCGCGATGAACAGGACTATGTCGATGGTGAAATTTTCCGTGACTTGGCACGTGACATAGGCAGCCAATAATCTTTCCTTAGATACCGTATTCTGATCTGGCATTTCTCTTGCATGGAAGAAAGAGAGAAAATGAATTTGTGATGATTGTCATGTAAGGAATGAAGGTATGTCGTTAAGCGGTCTGGAAACAGCTTTGTCAGGATTACGCGTTTCGCAACAACAGCTTAACGTGATTTCCAGCAATATATCGAATGTAAGTACAGAAGGGTATAGCCGGAAAATTTTGCCGCAATCAACGGTCGTTGTTGAGGGCGCTTCCGTTGGGGTGCGCGGCGATGCCATCATTCGTAAAGTTGATATGAACCTGGAGCGGGATCTATGGACGCAAGTCAGTAGTGTAGCCAGTCTTGATACAACAGCCGCTTATTTGAACCGTATTCAGGAATTTCACGGATCACCTGAATTGGAGATTTCAATCGCTGCAGAAATTGCCGATTTGCGGGATACTTTTTCCGCCCTGTCTGATAGCCCGGAAGATACATTTTTACAGCGCAGTGTTGTCGATCAGGCTGATCTTGTTGCGAACAAGATTAATGATTTTTCATCACTCATTACCGAGATGCGTAATGATGCTCAAGATGAAATGGACGTATCTGTTAACAGAATTAATGATTTGTTGGGGCAAATTGCAGAATATAATCAGGAAATAAAATTTAACCAAGCGGTTAACAAAACAACGGCGGCGCTTGAAGATAAGCGTGATGAGCTGGTCAAGTCTTTGTCTTCCGAAATAGAGGTTAGTTCTTTTATTCGCGGGGATGGTGTTTTGGTTGTACAAACGGCGCGTGGCGTCCAGTTGGCGGATGAAAATGCTGAGATTGTTCACTTTGATTATTCTGTTTTGGGATCCTTAAGTGCTTATCCGTCTTCTGCCAGCGGCGTGTATGTTGGCGGTGATCCGGCTACGAATCCAAGTGCCATTGAAATAACACAAACGGGTGTAAGTGGTCGTTTGGGGGCTTTGATAGATTTGCGTGACAGTACGTTACCGCGCCAAATGGCCGAGCTTGATGAACTGGCTCATAAAATGGCACTACGTTTTGAGGCGCAAGGATTACGTTTGTTTACAGATTCTTCCGGGCAGATTCCTGCGGACACAGCCCCGATTCCCGATCCGCCGGGGCCGTTGACGCCTGTGCCTTACATAGGATTTTCAACGGAAATACAGGTGAATAGTCTGGTTGTGGCTGATAATACGTTGGTTCAGACAGGGACGGTGAACACGGATTTGACGGTGCAGAGTGGTTCAAATGAAGTTATTCGCCGAATTCTTGAGTATAGCTTCGGCGATGTCGAGTATCAGGAAGCCGTCGGCGATGTTGATGTGCGCGCTAATGCGACGGGCGCCGTCACGCTACAGGAATGGTTGGGGCTGTATTCAGAAAATGCCGTTTCGGGAACGACGGATCTGAGTGCCTATACGGATGTTAATGCTTTAATTGCGGCGGCAGGTGATGTTTTCTCGCCTCCTTCTGCGCCGCCCCTTCTTGATGAATTTCAAATTACGTTTGAGGAGCCGCGTCTAGGGTTAGGGCCGGAGACAATTACTGTTAATTTAACTGATGCTGCGGCTTTGGCCGGTACCGATGCGCTTGACCAGATTATTTCTGAAATTAATAACGAGATTGCGGGGCTGCCTGTTGATCCGGCATTTAGTGCCGTTGCCAGCCGTAGTCCTTATGGTCAGCTCATAATTACGACAACAGGGAATGTAACGATTGATGCCACTTCCTTTGGTGCGACAGCGATGGGTACGGACGGCCTTGAGTATCTTGGACTTAGTGAAGATACGTTTGTGACAACCGATCCTTATTTTGATGTGCAGGTTGGGAACGATCTTTCCGTTCGAGTGACGATAGAACCCGGCGACATGGAGACGGAACTTCTCGACAAACTGGAATATGATAGCGCTACGCAGGTCGGCGTGCCGGGGCTGTATGCTGATATTGATGCCGCCACGGGCTTTTTGACAATACGGCCGGGGAATGATGATAGTAATGGCGGGCCGGTATTTGGCGGTGATATTTCCTTGCTGGGTGGTGCTTTTGAATCGGATGGTACGGGAGGAAGCGGCGTGGCTTTAGGGGCCACGATTTTGGAATCCCTATTTGGCGCGAATGATCCGGTGAGTGATGTTTTGTATAGCGCGAATAATCCCTTTCGCACGAGCAATCTGGGGCCGGGTGCAGATATCGAAACGGGCAGCATAAGTACAACGAACCTGATTGATTATGCGCAAAAAATGGTCAATCGGCAAACCGAGGAAATTAACCTGACCGAGGCCAAACGTGAGGATGAAGAAACGTTCCGTCAGTTGTTGCAAACGCGTCTGACGGATGAATCCGGCGTGAATATCGATGAAGAGCTTTCCAACATGATTGTTGTTCAGACGGCTTATGCTGCGGCGGCGCGGACGGTTACGGCCATTGATGAAATGTTCCAAACACTCATAAGCATGATTTAACGTGAAAACATAGGATAAACAAAGAGATAAGAAAATGACCAATATATCAACAATAGCCCAGTCTCTTAATCAGATTGAACGTTTCAAAACGATGCAAGCGGATTTAGCAACATTACAATATCAATTGAGCTCCGGCAAAAAAGCGCGCTTATTTAGTGAGTTAGGAGGTGACGTTACAAAGTCGGAAAGGGCGCGGGCGAATTTTCAGTCGCTCGAAACATATATCAATAATATTGATGTTGCGGCGCGCCGTAGCAAAATGATGACTAATGCTATTCAGGAAACGCAAGCGCAAGCTGAAAACATTCTTAATGCCTTGGTTGTTCAAACTCAGGAGGGGGAAATTGAGCTGGCTTCAATTAATAAGCTGGCGGGGGATATACAGAATTATTTGATTACGCTTTATAATCAGAATGATGGGGATCGTTATTTGTTCGGCGGTGCGGAAACGCAAGATCTCCCTTTGAATGATACAGGCGCGTTGGATACCTATCTCCAGACGAACATCAGTAATTGGGTGAATACCGGCCCGATGACAGTGACAAGCGATCAACTCATCAGCAGTTATCGCGACACAACGCAGCTGAACGATACCATTGTGGGCTATTCGGCAAAATTAAGTAGCGGTTCAACGCGCGGTGTTTATGTTCGGGTCGATGAAAGGGCCGAAATGGAATACACCGTCCGGGCCAATGAAGCGAATTTCCGTGACGTTCTTGTGTCCGTCTCCATGATTAAAAATCTGACGGGGGGGATTGATGAGGTGACGCTCGAAAGCACCGATGCTACGGGCACGGTTACAGCACCGGGGGCCGATAGAAGCGAGCAGAGTGACAATTTTTACGCCGTTTTTAATGATTTGGCCGAGATGCTGACAACGGCGATTGATGGGCTCGATCAGTCGCATTATGATCTTAGTCAGATGCAGGCGCGTATGTCTCAGATCCGTGACAACCATGAGCAGGATAAAAACGTTCAGGCCAGCATTATCAGTGACGTAGAAGATGCTGATATGAACGATACAGCTGTAAAGCTTAATTTGCTTCAAGTGCAAATGGAGGCGGCGTACCGCGTTACCGCCAGCATTAGCGATCTGACATTGGTGAATTTTATATAGTGATTTAATTAATGTCCGGCTTGTTCGATAACCAGAACAGCAGGTTGTTTTCGTGTGTTCGGGTACAGACGGCCTACGGGGCGGTTATCACTATCGTCAAAGGAGTTAAGAATTTCCTGAAGAGCGTTGGAATAAGAGCCCTGTACTTGAATATCTTCAAGCAAAAGATAGTCTTGAGGCGCATACCATAGAACTTGCGCACCGATAATGTTGGACCAGTTGGTTAGGACTTGGCGTAGGCTGGCACCTTTTTCTGCCTTCCAAGGGTATTTTTCTTCTTGCGTCGTCCCTGTTATCTCTTTTGTGGAAATAAGCGTTTTGGGTTGACGTGTTGCTGCCGTTTCTGTCGGAAGGGCCGGTGGTATTATATGGCTTTCTTTCTCTGCGCTCTCGGGCTTAGCCGGAGCAGCTTTCATTGCCAGAGCCATTTTGTTTTGCCGGTGCGGCTGCGTAGGGGGCAGACCATCATTTTGTACATGCCTTATATAATCTGTCTCGTTTTGCTCCAGATCGGCGGCGTTCTCATATTTTTCTAAATTGAGGGTCTGATCGGAAACAGGCGCGATTTTTTCTTCCGGCGTTACGGATAGAGGCTCAGATTTTTTTTTTGAAATATGTACGATGTTGTTATGAATTTTTATTTGTAAATCATAAGCAGCCAAGGCATCCGAAAGAACGTATTGCCAGCTTTGTCCGCCGTTCCAGTCAACGCGTTGTCCTTGATTAATGCCGGGCGCGAAAGCGAAGGCATAGCTGGGGGGCACGATTTGACGCAGAGCCAGAACAAGGGGAATGTCACGGCCAAATCCCGCAATCATATCGGAGGGCAAAGCCTCAGTTTTTGCCTCTGCGGTTTTAGACGGAGAGGTTTCAACGGTCGTCACAGGCGCCATAGGTGCGGGAGATTCTATTTCAGGTGTGGCAACAATTTCCGTTTTATTCTCATGAGAGATGGGAGCTGTTGAAGCGCTTTGTTTATGAACGGTGCGTGGCGGGATTGTTTCCAAAGAGGCCGGTGTTTCTTCCGGCGCAGAAATAATCCGGCGCGCCGGCGCTTGTTCTTCCAGCGGCATAGGCTGTATTTCCTGTGAAAGAACCGGTGCGCTTTGTTCTACAGATTCGCCTTGCAATGCTGTCGGGGCGATCGGCGGGGGCATTTGAGCCGCAGGCGTGGAGGCTGTGTTTTCATCAAGATCGGCGACAGCCGGAACATCCGGTGTGAGAGGCGGCATAAATATCTGTTGCTGGGGGGCCGGTTGCGGCGGCGGTGTCCAGTCAAATCCCGCTTGCGCCGGCGCGGTCGCCAGAAAAAATGTGCCGACCGACAATGTCAAAAGACAGGCCGAAGCAGAAGAACGGGGAGCCAAAAGAGAAACAGGGTGATTTTTTTTCATTGCATGCATCTTCTTAAATTTATTCACAATAGCAAAGTGCTACGCCTCCCCACCTTTGTGACGTGATTTGAGAGGAAATTCAAGAGGGTGTGATTAAAATAAAGGGCTTATCCGCAGATGCAAAGCATGATGCCTTGCTTTTGGAGGGGGGCTAGCCATAATCATCTAGTTTTCTGCGGTGAAGCGAAACATAACCTGGGCGGTTTACACCAATAATCCAAACGCGTAAGGCGCGCATTGCGGCCGAAAAAGTAAGGCCTCTTTTTTCTAGAAAACGAAAAATCAACACTGTGATAATGGCAAAGGCAATGGTGATCGGGCGAAAGTAAACCAAAAGGATGCAAAAGGGCAAGGCCGCCCGCGCATCCATGTTGAAAAAACGCGCTGGCCGCATGGTGTCACGCCAATGCCATACGAGACCTTCTTCTTCTTCTTCGCTCATGAAAAATATAACCTCTTAAAGTGTTTCTTCGCGAGTTCCCTAATATACAACTGTTACGCAAAAAGGTGAATAAAGTCTTTAGATACTGTAGTCACATGTTATGTACATTTCTGCGCAAGCAGGTTTTTGATGAATGTGCGCGAAAAATGCGCAGAGCATAGCCATAGCTACGGTTAAGCATTTTGAGCGAACAGACGCAAAAAGATACCGCGCCCTTCGGGTTCATTTTTCAGATAAAGTTATCATCGTTTTTGCTCCTTGAATATGCTTTGGCATGTCCTGCGGACCAAAAACTTGATCCTTTTATCTGAAAAACGAACAGAAATAGGCATAACATGTGACTACAGTATCTAAATAGAGAGCAGATAAGAATTATTCGCCGCCTGAAGCCAGAAGCAGATACCAGCGCCGTTCGATTGTGCCTTGTTCAAATTCGATTCGGGCGGCTTCCGCCATTGTTCGGCCATAGGCAGGGACCAGGCGTTGAATGTTGGATTGCCACTCTGTAAAGTCCATGTCGAGGAGTTTTTCTCGTACCTCATCAGGGAAAATCATGAATTCACGAATCCCGCACCGTCCACCGCCGACACGGGGGACCAGCGCTTGTGTTACGATCAGACGTAGCGTTTCCATCATCGCATAGGCCCGCTCGGCGCGTTCATTCGGATCGAAGGACGAAATCATCCGCTGAACGGTGGCCGCAACGCCAGTGGTGTGTGTCGTTGTGTAAACGGCATGCCCTGTTTGCGCCGCTTCAATGGCGGCGGATATTGTTTCCCTATCACGCGCCTCCCCGACGAGGATCACTTCCGGTTTGCGGCGTAAGGCATTCCGAACGCCGTGAGCAAAGTTGGGGAGGTGCCGGGGAATTTCTGTTTGAGACACGAGTGAGCGCGGGCTTTTTATCGCATCGTACACATATTCAATAGGCGCTTCGTAGGTAAGCATTTTTCCGCAGCCGTGTGGCCGTTCCAGTAGCATACGATTCCCGGCGGCCAGAAGGGTACTTTTCCCGGAACCCGTGGGACCGGTGATAACAACAAGTCCTTGCCGAGGGGACCAGTTCGCCCGGATTTCTTCTTCGATTCCCAAATCATCCATACTGGGGGGGACGTTGGGAAGAACCCGCATGGTAATCTGTGCGCCGTCGCGGCCTTGCGAGAGGATAGCTGTGATATTTACACGAAAACGAATTCTTGTGTAGCGGTCGGGACGGATTTCGTAGGACATATCAAGATCCTTACCGCTGGCAAGACGGGCTTGCGCTTCCGGGCCGTAAATGGTGTTTAGAATGATCGCCATATCTGCGGCATCTAGAGGGCGGAAGGTTGCCGGGTATAAAACACCGCCGACTTCATGATAAATGGGCCGATCGGATTGAAATGTAATATCGGATGAATCTTGTTTCACAGACCAAAGCAGGAAGGGGTCTATGTCCTCTTCCCGTAGGCGCGACGGCTCATCAGGCCATGTGCGTCCTTTGGTATCCGATGCTTTTATAAGGGTTATCGGTTCGCGGGGTGCCATGTTTCCGCTCCGGGTACAAAGGAGGGCATGCCCGTGAGCTGTATAGCACGGTCCCCAATTCTCAAAGTTGTTGCGCTGCCCGTTACACCACGGTCAACTTGCAGGGTATAAGGGGGAGAGACCATGCCTTGCGCAAGAAGCATACGGTAACGGACCATGCCGCGATAGTCGGCTGTCAGGCGGTTTAGATCTTGTTCAAAGATTTCATTGGCTTGCTTTACGCCCTCGTTCCAACCTTGTCGGATCCACTTGACCCATTTTTTGCGTTCCTCTTTGTCGTTAGGGCGCAATATATCCGGTGGAGGCTCGACATTTCCCCAAGCCCGTTCCATATAGTTCCGCCAAGAACGGGGAGCTGTAACAATTCTGGCATTTTCACTGAAATTATAAATACGGTCAGCAACGGCAGCTTCACTGCCCGTGGTGTTGACAATCATGGCATTTATATCTTCTGAAATAATAGGAGGTTCAACGAGAAGGCCCGATGGTGCAGGAATTAGAAGGTTTCTAAAATCAAACACACGATCCATGTAGCTCATATTTTGATTCATTTCCTGACGGATATAATAGGTTCGCCAAGCTAATCCTCCTCTGGCACCGTATGAGAGTGCCGCCTCTTTTAAGGCTTCCCCACGAATATTAATCGGAAGGGCTAGATTTGAATTTTCGTCTATAATGTTTATTTTGGGAATGCTTTCCAGATCGGATAATTCCGGCGGT
The DNA here is from genome assembly GCA_050297015.1 of Alphaproteobacteria bacterium. Taxonomy (GTDB): domain Bacteria; phylum Pseudomonadota; class Alphaproteobacteria; order Micavibrionales; family Micavibrionaceae; genus JACKJA01. Next base: position 41,500 of record JBNKRZ010000013.1, read on the forward strand.
GGTGTGAATTCAGAGTCAAGATTCTCACCAGCATAAACGCCGCCGCCGACAAAAAGGAAAGATGTTAAAATGAGCGCAAAAAACAGTTTATGATGGAAAATAGGCACGGATTTTTATCCCCCTATACCAGTGTTAGGTGCATAGTGAACCTCAACCATTTTCCGGGCTGCATCAACTTTGATATCGGCGCGCATGCCCAGTTGAAGTCCGATGCTGCGTAAAATATCTATAACCGGTTTATTCTCAGCATCGACGGAAACGACCAGAGGGATAGGGGGAGGATTTCCTAGAATTTGAAAGGTGTAACCGGCGCGGTCTGAAAGCTGTTTGGTTATCGGTTCAACGGGTCCCACCCAATTAACCGTAACGGCACGGTTTAACTCTGGTGGGACATCGGTTGCCGGACCCACAGCTATGCCGGGCGCGCGTGCTTGTTCAACGGCGGCCAGAGTTTCAAGCGCTGTTGATGCTTTATCGGCAGCTTCCGCCAGCATAAGAGAGACACTGTCCGGCGTCGCGACCAATTGTGGCGGATCAACTCTTTTGGATGAACAGCCGGAAACCAAAAGCGCGACGGGCATCAAAAGTGTCAAAGAAAACCGTGAAAGCTTAGATAACATACGCAAAACCCCAAAACGATATAAAACAGGACTAGCCTATCATTCAAAACAGAAGACTATAATGTCTTTCGAATCTATCCTTTCATAAGAAAGAGGACAAGAGATCAATGCCGCTTATAAAAAAATATCAACAGGAACGCTGTGGATTATTACTCAATCAGACCGTGATTTTCCATTGAGGCCACAACACGTTCCTCATAAGCGTCGCCATAAAGCGGCGTGCGGGAATGATAATGGGATATGGCTTGAGATAAATCCTGTGTCTCATCAAGGTGCGTTCGCAAAATCCAGGCCGCCACACCAATGTTTGTGCACGGATCATCTCTCACCCAGCGACGGGCTGTTTCATAATTAACGCCCCAGTTTTTGGCGAGTTCCGGAACCCATAATGTGTTGATTTGCATCGGTCCCAGATCGTAGGAACCGTTTTTATTGGGGCCGACTTCTTGACCGACTCGTCCTGATTCAACCTGATAAATTCCCAGTAAGACAGCCGGAGGAAGGGCGTAAGTTTGTGAAGCTAGTAGCAGACAAGCCGCGATAACTTTTCCCATGGTTTAGTTTCCTTCCTCTTGTGTGCCGTCAGATTCTTTCGCGGGTTTGAAGAAAGACATCGGATTATAGGGGGCTTCTCCCTGTACGGGTTGTGCAGGTGTCTCAGGCTGTACGGGTTGTGTGGGTGTTTCGGGGGGCACCGGCTGCGCAGGCGCTTCAGACGGCAGCGGCTTTTCCTGAATCGCGACAGGTTGTGTAACCGTGCTTGAAGATATAGGAATGCTGCTTTGCGCGAGTACTTCCAGCATTTTTGCTCTGATATCAAAGGCTTTCCAAACGCTGTCGAGAGAAGGGGGCGTTTCTTCCCGGTTGTTTGTCGTGCTCAGGCGCGTTGTTTCGGCTTGATGGCAAGAGGCGTAAATGGTGCAGAGTGTATTGAACAGTGCCAGCTCAGCGCGCTTGGTTTGTTGCGCTGTGTTTGTGGGGATATCCATATCGGCCAGCATTGTCTTTGCTTTTTGTGTTAAGCGTCCGGCTACATCCTGCGCCAGTTTTTGCTCCGGCAGGCCGAAAGAGAATGTGGCGATGCTGTTTATAACGGGAATAAGAGCATGGACGTATTGGATCGCTATCTGCGCATTGTCGCCGGGGGTGCCGGGGGTCATGTTTTCCAAGCGAATCGTGTTGTCCGCCGCCGGATCGAAATTGTCGGAAAAGGCCAGCGCAGCGTCAAGCGTTTGTGCAATAGCTTGTATATCTGAATCGTCTGGTGTTTTGTTCCCGGTTTTATATTTGTGCGCGATTAGTGGTGAGACGAGTGCAGCAAGCGCCAGACGTAAAGCGTCCGTTTGCCCTTGTGCATCGTTAATATCCATCTTGCTGGTTATTGATACACTGAGTTCCACCGCTTTTGTTAGAAGGAGCGCCATTTGTCGGGCTTCTTGCCCCGTTGTTTCATTGGTGCCGTCTTGAGGTGTGACTTCTATGACGGCGGACGAAAGGGGTGCGCCGAGTCTCTCAAGAAATTGCAGTATAAAGTCTGAACGTTGATCCATGATTAAAGAATAAATAATTCGTGACGATACTATATAATTGTTAAAGCACTACCATTTCTGTCTACATACACCAACTGTGTCCCGGAAGACAAGGACGGTAGTCCCATTTACTTGATTGTGGCGGTTTGTGCCGTGGCAGGCAAGTCCGCAATCAGGTCATCCACGTTTTTTGGAGGGCCGGGCATGATTTTTACCAAGCCGTCTTTCCCCCGGTAAATGGAAAGGGGGGTTGAATCGAATTTCCATGATTGCATGATAGAAAGGTTGCGCTCGACTCCTTGTGTGTTGATGGTGTTGCTGATGGGGAGGGCGTCCTTATCGCCGTCCACATGCGCCCACCAACGTTCTTGCGGGTCCGGGATGGCAAGAAGGAATGCCGCTTGTGATTTTGTATCCGGACGCCCGCCCACCGGGATGATGCGCATTTGTAGTTTGCCCGTTTCTATGTAGTCATGCCGTACTTTTTGGATGAAGGCGTGGCAATGCGGGCATTGCGGATCGATGAAAGTATAAATAATAGGTGCATTTTTATCGCCGAGAGGAATCCAGTTGCTGGCCTCGATATTACTGAAAAGCTGTTCTGCCGGTGTTTTAAAAGCTTTTTGTGTTTTTGTTGTCTTTGCGTCGTCTGGGGCGTCCAAACGCGAGGTGGCAAAGAAATCTATCGCGGCATCTTCATCTTTTTGGAGAGCGGCAATTTGATCTAGCGTAACCATTTTTCCATTTTTATCGAACAGGACACCGGATAATATGGCTTGCCTGTCAGCTGTGACATAGAAATATTGCTCTTGTCCGCCCTTAATGGCGAGCCAGCCGTCCAGCCCGTGCTCTCGTCCCAGATAACGCATTTGTGTGCCTTCAGCCGCAAGGTTTTTTAGCACTTCCGGCATAGGGGGTGTTTCACCTGTTTGCGCAAGAGCCGCCGTTGTCAGAAAAATGCAGGCGGCTCCCAAGGTTACGGAGCGGGCGATGGAGTGCAGGGAAAATAAGGTGAACGTCATAAGATAAAACCGTTGTTTCGTTTTTTTTCAAATTAAAATTTCAGGACAACCCCGTAATTTACAAGAACAATATCAGGATTCCCGTATGGTCGTATAGATGTTGATTGGAAATTTCACTATGGGCATAAAAGCCGGCAAGGGGGATTTCGCCGATAATTTCTCGAATTAACGCCAGTTCATTGTTGTGCATATCTTTGTCATTGTCGATCTGACGGGCGATGCATGAAATATATAGCCCGCCTTTGGGGGCAAAAATGCCGCCGTTTTCGGATTGTATGCGCCGGCGTAATACTGTCAGTTTGTGGGATAAATCTCCCTGTAGTGTTGTTTTGTCACGATGAACGAACATAACCTGTTCACCGTTATGGATTGTTTGCTCAAGGCTGATTAGCCCTTTATCGGGATCAAGTCCTGTGATTCGGCGGACGATATAATCGCGGTTATCTGTGCCCGGCACGGGAAGGGCCGCATGTACTTCACCGTGCAGTGTGCTTTCCGGTGGCTGTATGGCTTTTTCATCTATGAAGTCCTGGATGTCTTTGCCGAGAATTTCGAAGATGGGACGATTATCAAGAGCTTTTATGTAGGGGCCTTCCTTTTCGGTTAGGGTATGAAAGGGGCCAATGGGGGCGCAGCCTTGTGAGATAGTTGTTGCGACAGGGAGTGCTGTGGAAAAGGCAGCGCCGGATAAACCGTTTTTGTTAATGTCGTGAGCAAAATGTATGTTTTCTGCGCGTGAGGAGGCCATCCCTCCCACAATGAAACCTCCTGCCAAATCCCCCAATTGATTAAGGCGAAGAGCTGTCGGTTGGGTGTCGTTTGATGTGCCGTGCGTCAGAACCAGAAGGGCTTCATGCGTATTCAGCCAGAGTTTTAGAGAGGTGTTGTTTTCGATGGGGGCTGTGTCTGTGTTTTGAAATAGACAAAATTCTTCCTGTGGCAGGCGGCCAATCATAGCAACAATAGCGGGGCGGTCGGTATAATTCTCGTCGCAAGTGCAGACGCCGATTCCTGTCGCGCCAATCCAGTGTTCAATTTTGGTAACAGAGCGAAACAATGTCAGGATACTGGCGACGTCATCTGTCAGTTGATCGGTGATGTAGAGAAAGCCGATCGAAAAACCATCATTTTCCGTGCGGATTGATTCGAGCTGTTCGAGTACGGCACGCGCTGCATCGCGCCAGTCTGTCCCGGCGGCGGAGGCGCTTGCGAATTTTTCCGAAGTAAAAAGACTCATATTTCGACTATATAGCCGGAAGGAGTTGGAGGGCAAGGCAAAGGCTGTTACAATCTTTAACGGTTTTTATGAAAGAGAAGGAATGCTTAAATGGATGCTGGAACAATCGTTTTAATTGTTATTCTCGGACTCGCAGGGCTTGCGATTGTACTTTACAACCGCCTCGTCGCGTTGCGCCAGACCCGCAATAACGCTTTCTCTGATATTGATGTTCAGCTCAAGCAGCGCTACAACCTCGTGCCGCAACTGGTTGAAACGGTTAAGGGCTATGCCGGGCATGAAAAAGAAATATTTGAAAACGTGACCGAGGCACGGGCGCAGGTCGGCCGGGCTAGTGGTAGTGGCGCTGAGCGTGTGAAGGCTGAAGGGCTTTTGGGGGGCGCGATGATGAACCTGTTGGCTGTGGCGGAAAACTATCCCGACCTTAAGGCCGATCAGAATTTTCAAAAACTCATGGCGGAGCTGTCCGATATTGAGAACAAGATCGCCGCTGCGCGTCGTTTCTTTAATAATGCAACGAGTGAATATAACACATCCGTTCAGCAATTCCCCGCGAACCTTTTGGCCAATATGTTTGGCTTTAAAGCGGAAACGTTCTTTGAGTTGGATGACGGTATGGAAGAAGTCGTACGTACGGCGCCGGAAGTGAAATTCTAAATGTAAGGAATATCCATGCCTTTGGGCACGGTCGGACTTAGTACTCATATATGGAACAATAACGCGCGATCGGTGATGCTGATCGCGTTTTATCCCTTTGTCATTCTGGCGATGCTCTGGGCTGTGGGGGCATTGATAGGCTATTTCTGGGAGGCGGGAATGACTGCTGATGTTGGTGCGCGCACGGTTGCATTTCGCATGGGGAATGGTTTTGTAATATCTTATTGGCCGGCGGTGTTCACGATTGTCGCTATCTGGTTCATGGTGGCTTATTTCTTTCAGGCAAAAATGGTGCGGGCGTTGTCTCACGCGCGGCCTGTAGAGCGAAAGGAAGAGCCGGAAATCTATAATCTGGTGGAGAATTTGTGCATTTCTCAAGGTGTTCCCATGCCGCGGCTGGAGATCATAGAAACGGATGCTCGCAATGCTTTTGCCAGCGGCATTGATAATAGAAGCTATTGTATTACTGTGACGCGTGGGTTGTTGCGCGCTTTGGAAAAGGATGAGCTGGAGGCCGTTTTGGCTCATGAGCTAACTCATATTATTAACCGTGATGTGCGTTTGTTGATCGTGTCTGTGATCTTTACGGGGATGGTCGGTTTTCTGGCACAGCTGATGTGGAGCAATTTTCGCTACGGTCTCTATATGCGGAGCAGAGGGCGAAGAGATGGGCGCATAGTGATCTTTATGATGGCGGTGATGCTCATTTTATGGATCGGTTATATGGTGACGGTGTTTACGCGCTTTGCGCTGTCGCGCCGGCGGGAATATATGGCCGATGCCGGTTCTGTTGCCATGACTAAAAACCCGGAGGCTATGATGCGCGCGCTTTTGCGGATTGCACAAAATGACCGCATACCAGAGGCTACAGGTGATATTGCGTTGATGTGTACGGCGAATTCCCGGCGTTTTTTAGGGCTGTTTACCACGCACCCGCCGATTGAAGAGCGCGTGCAAGCTATTGCGGCGGTTACCGGTACGCCTGTTCCCGTATTGGCGGCGGAGATTGAAGTGCCGCACAATCCGTGGCAGAGATGAGGGGTGATTTTGATCTACCCTTTGAAATAATCGTATAATGTACTATATAGGTTTTTAAATTAAGGTTTATCTGTAACGTTTTTTAAGGAGAAAAAACAAATGCAACCTGAGAGATTTCAAACGCAGACGCAACAAACGCAGACGCGTACCTATGATGTAGGGCTGCGTGCTCATATGCAGAGCGTTTATAATCGTATGACGTTGGGCGTTTTGGTTACGGCGCTCACGTCCTTTTTTGTGGCGTCCAGCCCGGCTTTATTGCAATTCTTTTTCAGCGGGCCGCAAATGTATATCGTTATGTTCGCGCCGTTGGCCGTTTTGTGGTTTGGCTTTAACCCGATGACTATGCCGGCCAGCAAGCTGCGGATCGGCTTTTTTGCGATTTGTGTGCTCTACGGTATCAGCTTTGCGGCAATCTTTGTTGCTTTCACGGGTGAGAGCATCGCACGGGCGTTCTTTATCGCGGCAGGTATGTTCGCAGGATTGTCGATCTTTGGCTACACCACCAAGAAAAATCTCGATGGGCTCATGACGTTTGCTGTGATGGGGATTTGGGGCGTATTCTTGATGAGTATTATCAACCTGTTTATCCGCAATGAAGGTATGTTTGATTTGATCTCCGGCGTTGGGATTATTGCTTTTGCCGGTATGACGGCATGGCAAACGCAGGCGGTGAAGGAAATGTATTCTCCGGCCAATGGTGGGGAGGCTAATTCCCGCATGGCTTGGGCGGCTGCACTAAATCTCTACATCAGCTTCATTGCGATGTTCCAGTACATCCTGCACTTTGTCGGGCAGAACCGCTAAGGGTGGCATTGTTTTAAGTTTCAAGGGGCCGGGCGCGATTGTCCGGCCTTTTTTGTTTTTTATGCTGGACAGCGTGCGGGAAAGTTTTTATGTTCCTTTCACCTTTCTTTTGGAGGGGCCCGTAGCTCAGTTGGTAGAGCGCTACAATGGCATTGTAGAGGTCGTCAGTTCGATCCTGATCGGGTCCACCATTCTTTTCAAAACAATCAGAGGCAAGAAAAACGCCCGCCCCAAACAAAGCAGGGCAGGCGCTAAAACGGTAGAAAAATATTTGCGCCTTTATGCGAGGAGTTGATCCAGAAGGCGCAGAACATCAACAGAGGCTGCCTCTGCCTGTTTAACTTCATCAATGGCCCCTTGTAAATTACCATCTCTGTATAGGCGGGCAGCTTCAATGCCGTGTTTGTGGACCAATTCATGCGGCCCTTCAAGCTCTCTATAGGCGGGCTTGCTCGTGTATTTTTCATCTTGAATGGCGTAGTACCATTTACCTAAACGACAGGTGTGATGGTCGGCCAGTTCATCCGGGTTGAGTGACTCCCTTCCGACGAGCATGTTGGCCAGACGTTTTTTCCAAATCACATGGTCTGACTTTGCCAAATGAACAGTCAGGTCAGGAATGTCGCGCCCGACGAAATGCTGGAGTTCTTCGAGAAGGATTTTTTCAGCAAGGTCCATGGCATCGAGTGTCTTTTCGACTTGTTCAAGGTTGAGATCCGCCATTTGTGAGATTTTGACGACTCCTTCTGCGATCTCCGTTGAGGCTGTTTTTTGTTCGGCCAGAATGTCGGCAACGTTACGGGTCTGATCGGTAACGGTCATGACCAATGATGAGATGTTTTTCATTTCATCGTTGGAGTTGTTCAAAGCCGTTTCCCCTTTTTCTACAATTTCGGGAACTTGTTGGATCATTTTCGTGATTTCGTCGGTTTCATCGGTCAGGAATTTGATCTTCTCGGCGATTTCTTTGGTGGATTCGTTTGTTTTGTTTGCCAGTTCTTTCACCTCACCGGCAACAACGGCAAAGCCCTTGCCGGCCTCGCCTGCGCGTGCTGCCTCAATCGTGGCATTCAGCGCTAAAAGGTTTGTCTGGTCGGCAATGTCGCTAATAAAACCAAGAACGCCGTTGATCTTTTGGGCGGCTTGAGAAAGAGTTATTATTTTCTCAACGGCATCGGACGTGATGGTCGAAATTTCAGACATGGTCTGTAGAGCATGCTCTGACGCTGTCATGCCGCGTTGTGAAATTTCTGACATCTTGGCCGTTTCATTGGCAACGGTTTCCGTATTTTCGGCAATATTTTCAACGGAGGCCGTTAGCTCTTGAATGGCGGCGGCCATGCCATTGCTTTGGTGGTTTATATCTTTGGCCCCTTGATTCATTTCTGCGCCGGCTGTTACCGCTTCGTTGATGGCAATCGAAAGGTCTACGGTCTGGTGAAGACTTTTTGCTTCATCTGCGAGTAATTTGCCCTTTATTTGATCTAGAAGCTCTTTGTGTAAAGGTGTTTCCGGTTCTTTAGAGTAGTGGCCCTCTACGATCTCAAGCAGTTCTCTTTTCAGGATTTCCAGAGATTCTTCACAGGTTAATTGTTCTTCTTGGGGGGAGGGGACTTCTGTCATTTTTTTTCCTTGTTCTCCAGGAGTGAAACGCAACAACGGCACTTCATAATAAGAAAGCTGTGTGTGGGTACTTAAGAATTCTTCTTACGATCCGTATGGATTATAAATAACACAAAACAGGCTCTCATAAAAGGATGGTCTTGTGTTTATTGATAAAAGAATAGATTGTTCAATGCTATTGAATTTATGTTGCCGTGCCTTATGATGGGAACAGATTTATTGAGGATATGATTCTATGAGTGATACGAAAAAGATTGAACGGCCCTTGTCGCCGCATTTGCAGGTATATAAACCGCAACTCAATACCTTTGCTTCTATTTTGCACCGGGTGACGGGCTATGCTCTTGTTCTTGGGACGATTATGGTGCTGTGGCTTCTTGTCGCAGCGTCATACGGGGCGGAGGCTTATAATGGTTTTATGGGCTTTGCGTCTACGCCTGTCGGTATGTTGATGTGGTTTGGGTGGACTGTGGCGCTGTTCTACCACATGTGCAATGGTGTGCGGCATTTGTTTTGGGACTCAGGCCGGCTTCTTGAGATGAAGCATGCCACTATGGCCGGAATAGCCGTTTTTGTGGCAACGGCCCTGCTGACAGGTTTTGTCTGGTGCAGCGTATTATTTTAAGTGAAGGAAAAAAGAGCCATGGAAAAACATCAAACGCCGCTTAAAAAAGCCGAAGGTTTGGGGAGTGCTCATGAAGGGGCTACGCATTGGTGGCACCAACGGATCACGGCTTTTGCTGCCGTCCCTTTGATTTTCTGGTTGGTTTGCAGTGTGGCAAGTCATGTGATTGGTGCATCTTATGAAGCGTTTACAGTGTGGCTGTCTGCACCGCACAATGCTGTCTTAATGATTTTGTCTATTCTTATGCTTTTTTACCATGCGGCGCTGGGGACGCAGGTTATTATTGAAGATTATCTGCATAATATGAATCTGAGGATTGCCAAGCTGATTTTGACCAAATTGTTTTTTATGGTCGCGGCCGTGGTTTGTGTTTTTGCGGTTTTGAAAATCGCATTTATGCCGCAGTAAAAATTGTACGGTGAGGGGGGATACCTCTCGCTGCGGATGGACGTTTAATTGTAAAGAAAAATGTGAAAAGATATGACCCAATCTTACGAAATTATTGATCATGAATATGATGTTGTTGTTGTCGGTGCTGGCGGTGCGGGATTGCGCGCCGGGTTTGGCTGTGCAGAGAAGGGGCTGAAAACGGCGCTGATTTCCAAGGTCTTTCCGACGCGCTCACACACAGTGGCGGCACAGGGCGGGATTTCTGCGGCGCTCGGTAATATGGGTGAAGATGATTGGCGCTTTCATATGTATGATACGATCAAGGGCTCTGACTGGCTCGGCGATCAGGATGCTATTGAGTATATGTGCCGGGAGGCGATTCCCGCGATTATCGAGTTGGAGCATTATGGTGTGCCGTTTTCCCGCACGCCGGAGGGCAAGATTTACCAGCGTGCCTTTGGCGGTATGACTACCCACTATGGTAAGGGTACGGCGCAGCGGACGTGTGCGGCGGCCGACCGGACGGGGCATGCGATTTTGCACACGCTCTATACGCAGGCGCTCAAGCACAAGGCTGAATTCTTTATCGAATATTTTGCTCTCGATCTGATTATGGATGAGGACGGCGCATGCGTCGGGGTGATGGCCCTGAACATGGAGGACGGCACAATCCACCGTTTCCGCGGGCATCAGACTATTTTGGCGACCGGTGGTTATGGCCGAACGTTCTTTTCCTGCACCTCGGCTCATACATGCACCGGTGACGGGAATGCGATGGTACTGCGTGCCGGCCTTGCGTTGCAGGATATGGAATTTATTCAGTTCCACCCGACCGGAATTTACGGTGCGGGCTGCCTGATTACCGAAGGTGTGCGCGGGGAAGGCGGTTATCTAACAAACTCTGAGGGTGAACGCTTTATGGAGCGTTATGCACCGAGCGCGAAGGATCTTGCGTCCCGTGATGTGGTGTCCCGTTCCATGACTGTTGAAATTCGTGAAGGGCGCGGTGTCGGGCCGGAGAAAGATCATATTCATTTGCACCTTGAGCATCTTGATCCTGATATTATCCATTCTCGCTTGCCGGGGATCGCCGAAACGGCGCGCGTGTTCGCCGGTGTGGATGTGACGAAAGAACCGATTCCCGTGATTCCTACTGCTCACTACAATATGGGCGGCGTCCCGACTAACTTTAAAACGGAAGTTATCAACCCGACGAAGAAAGATAAAAATGCTGTCGTGCCGGGCTTGATGGCAATTGGAGAGGCCGCGTGTGTTTCCGTACATGGCGCGAACCGTTTGGGTTCCAACTCTTTGCTTGATTTGGTGGTGTTTGGACGGGCAGCGGCCAATCGTTGCGCCGAACTTGTGAAACCACACAGCGCCCATAAAGCCCTAAAGGGTGATGGTGGACAAAAATCCATCGAACGTCTGGATCGTTTCCGCAACGCGAGCGGCCACACATCGACAGCGGATTTGCGTGACCGTATGCAGCGCACGATGCAAAGCCACGCGCCCGTATTCCGGACGGGCGATGTTCTGGCCGAGGGCATTACAAAAATTGATGCGGCTTTTCAGGCCAAAACCGATCTGGGGATTACCGACCGTTCCTTGATCTTTAATACCGATCTGATCGAAACGTTGGAGCTGGATAACCTGCTCTCACAAGCCGTTGTTGCTATGCATGCCGCGGCCAATCGTGAAGAGTCCCGTGGGGCGCAAGCGCGTGAGGATTTCCCTGATCGTGACGATAAAAAATGGATGAAGCATACGGTGATCTGGTGTGATGATAAGGGCAAAGTTACGATCGATTACCGTCCCGTCATTATGACGACCTTGACCGATGAGGTTGAGCCGGTGCCGCCGAAGGCGCGTGTTTACTAGGTGTTTCTTGATATTTTTCTTGTTGCGTTGCAATAAAGCTCTTGACGTAACGTAGGGTTTCCCCTATTCTTAATCCTTTCCATGCGGCGGAAAAAGGGGAGAGGTGTGTGTATGATGAAACACGCAAACCCTTTTGGATGCGCCGGTTATGATAAAATTTATTGTCGAAGCATACTCGGAAGAGAGCTATGAAGATGCCATGGTGCAAGCCTTGGGCAAGGCTTCGGCGCATATGGCGCGTGATAATGATGTTCACATTGATCTCGTCGATATGTCGTATGACGAGGAAACCGGTTATCATATTGCGCTGGAAGTTACGGTCGTTCCTATGGGGGATAAGGACTCTTTCAAAATTAAGCGTGATGAAGAGCTGAACAAGCGCATGGCTGTCGAAATTTTTCGCAAGCTGCGCACGAATGAGGGTGAGCGGCTCAAGAATATGATTTCCGATCATTTTCGCCGTCGGGGGCATTGTCCGGATATTCCGGCGCTTAATCAGTCTTGGATTAATGAAACTCACATCGCTAATGATATTGTGGAGCGGCAATTCCTGCACGCCGTTCATGATGTTGAAATTCCCACCAGCAGCCCTAATGTGCCCGATATTCACAAAATATTGGGGCGTCCGACTTTTGATTTGGGGTGAGTTTTTTCGATGTTCGTGATTTTTCTTTAAAAGGCGCTTCACAGCGAGGGTTAAAGTCTTTATTTTAGAGACGGATATTTACCCAACAGGTAAGGGATCATGGCAGAGTTTACACTTCCTCGGAATTCAAAGGTTGGCAAAGGTCGGACGCATAAGGCTCCTGAAGGTGCTGTGCGTACGAAAACGTTTCAGGTTTATCGCTGGGATCCGGAGGATTCCGAAAATCCCCGTTGGGATGAGTACGAAATCGATCTGGATCAATGCGGCCCGATGGTCCTTGATGCGCTTTTATACATCAAGAACAATGTCGATTCGACGCTGACACTGCGCCGGTCATGCCGTGAAGGGATTTGCGGCTCTTGTGCCATGAATATTGATGGCACCAATACGCTGGCATGTTTGAAGGGCATTGATGAGGTTAAGGGCGATGTTAAGGTTTCACCATTGCCGCACATGCCTGTGGTTAAAGATCTGGTGCCGGACCTGAACCATGCCTATGCGCAATATGCGTTGATTGAGCCGTGGTTGAAAACAGATTCGCCGGAGCCCTCCCGCGAGCGCTTGCAAAGCGCTGAGGATGCTGATGTGCTGAACGGTCATGACGGGCACGGGCCGGCCATGTGTATTTTGTGTTTTTGCTGTTCTACGGCGTGCCCTAGTTACTGGTGGAATGGCGACCGGTTTATCGGACCGGCTGTGTTGCAACAGGCTTATCGCTGGATTGCCGATTCTCGTGATGAGGCAACGGGTGAGCGGCTTGACCAGCTGGAAGATCCTTTCCGTTTGTATCGTTGTCATACGATTATGAATTGCACGAACACGTGCCCGAAAGACTTGAATCCTGCCAAGGCCATTGCTGAGATTAAAAAACTGATGGTTGCCCGTCAGGCTTAAAAATCATAATCATCCAGCTCTTTTCCACCAAACGGGTCGAAGATGATTTCCGTTGAACACACGGCTTTGACAAGCTGGATCATGTTTTGTGATGAAAGACGAAGGTTTTGCTCGCAATGCGATGAACCTTTTACGGGGATGGATTTTTCCGATCCGTCCTCTGCCGGTAAGTGAAGCGTTCCTTTATCTTTGCTGAGTGTTTGTATTGTGGCGCTTTGGCCCCGGTGTTTGATTTCTATATTTTCGATCGTGATTTGTGTTTCGAATCCGGATGTTTCTTCTGTGATATTACGGTATGAATCGGACAAACTCTCTTTGTCTAGCTTGATCTCGTTGTTCTGGGCGGGGTAGCCGGGAATGTCGTAGGTGATTGTGCTCGTATAGCGCCCCTTTTCATGAAGGTGATCGTCGAGATAAGTCTCCAGATCTGGTGGTGATAAATTATGGTGGCCCATGGCGACCTGGTTCATTTCTTCAATGAAGGCGGTGATGTTTTCCTCACTCAATTGAGATGCTTTTTGTTTTAAGGTGACGGCCTGTGCGGGGTCGGGGGTGAAAAAAGCGTAGGAAATTAAGGCTAATGCTGCGTGTTTAGAGATCATCTTGAATCTCCATATAGGTTGTACAAGAGGCGTCTTTCATCTGTATGACCTTTTTTTCCTGACTTAAAACGAGTGTTTGCTCGCAGTAAGACGTGCCAATGACGGGCACGGTGTTTTCATCGCCGAAGTCGTCAATAATCGGCATCAGGCCGCGCTCGCGTGTTGTGCTGATGACGCGGGCGCGCCGGGCGTCGTCCGTGATCTTGATGTAGTCGATATCAACGCGGCTTTCATGATGGCTCATCACCGTTTGGTCTTGCAAAATATGAGCGATAAAATCTTTTTTATTCAGCGCCATTTCTTCTTCTTTTTCATCGTCTCCGATTCGGTATTTCAGGGTGGTGGAGAATTGGCCGTCATCGTTAATGTGTTCGACGAAGAATTTTGTGATATCAAAAGCGTCAGTGTTTTCTTGTTTGGCGCTCGCCATAGAGGATACTTGTTCGACAAAGGCGGTGACGTTGCCTTCTGTGAGCTGTGTGATTTGCATGGCGGGGTCGGCGTCCTTGATGAAGGCTGTAAATAAAATTACAACCAACATAACATTGAAGGCAGCCATGCCCAGTAATTCAAGGCTTTTCCCCATCACCGCTATCCGTTTATAAAGCTATCCGTTTTTAAAATCACGTGTGCTGTGAGTTTTCTCCCTATCCTTAAGGGTACCCCGAAAAGGTAAAAATAGAGTATAAAAGTTTTCAGATTTTTTGTAGCTCTGCCCATTTTTCGGCGGGGAGTGCCGTGATTTTGACGGTTTTCAGGCGGTCGGTTTCGCCGCGGGTGATTTCAATGGTATTTTGGGCTATTCCCAGTTCTTTTGAAAGAAGTCCTATTAGTGCCTTGTTTGCTTTTCCTTTTTCGGGTGCGGCAGTAACGGATATTTTCAGGATTGTTTTGGGGCCTTCGGGGCCGTTATCCCAGCCGCGGATTTTGTTGCTGGGGCCGCTGGGGATTAATTTTATTATGATCGTTCGATCAGTCACTTGATGTCTAAACCTAAGTCCATAACCGGGGCGCTGTGGGTTAGGGCGCCGATGGATATCAGGTCAACTCCACATTCAGATACGGATCGAACCGTATTTATGTTCACGCCGCCACTAGCTTCCGTTTTCAGGTTTCCGTCAACTAATTTAACGGCCTGCGTGAGGGTGTTCGGTGTCATGTTGTCGAGTAGGACAATATCGGCGCCGGGTTCAAGTTCAAGTAATTCTTTAAGCTGGTCGAGTGTGTCAACTTCGACTTCGATCTTAATCATGTGTCCGGCAAGGGCGCGGGCTTTTTCGACGGCTTGTTTTATGCTCCCGGCGACGGCGATATGGTTGTCCTTGATCAGGATCGCATCATCAAGGCCGTAGCGGTGATTGCTGCCGCCGCCACATTTGACCGCATATTTTTCCAGTGCGCGCAGGCCCGGCGTGGTTTTGCGGGTACAGCAAATTTGCGCATTTGTGCCCTCGACTTCTTTAACGAATGTGGCCGTCATTGTGGCGATACCTGACAGGTGGCCGAGGAAATTAAGCGCCGTGCGTTCGGCGGTCAAGATATCCCGCGCTGAACCGTTGATGGTGGCGATATCCTGTCCGGCTTTGACGGCGGTGCCGTCCTCAATATGTTTTTCTAAATTGAGCGCCGGGTTGATTAACTCAAAAGCCAGCAGCGCCACATCCAGTCCGGCAATCACGCCATCGGTGCGGGCACGAATTGTGGCGTTGGTTTGTGCGTTTGCGGGAATCGTCGCTTCGCTTGTGATGTCGCCGCGGCGCCCTAAATCCTCTTGCAGGGCGGCTTTGACGGCGTCCGTGTAAAGCAGACGGTTCATCAGCTTAGCTCCAGCATGCGTTCGATTGGTTTGCGGGCGCGGGCGGCAATTTCAGGATCAATAGAAACTTCCCCGGTCATATCGCGCAGGCATGTGAGGATTTTCGGCAGGGAAATCATCTTCATGTACGGGCACATCTGACATGATCCGATCATTTCTATGCCGGGGTTTTCAGCGGCGATGTTATCACTCATTGAACATTCGGTCATAAGAACCGCGCGGGCGGGTTGATGGGCTTTAATCCATGTGTCCATTTGCGAGGTTGAGCCGGCGTAGTCGGAGACTTTCAGCACCTCTGGCGGGCATTCCGGGTGGGCAAGCACGGCGATATCGTCGTAGCGTTCGCGGAATCGTTCGACTTGTTTGGCGGTGAATTGCTCGTGAACCACGCAGGCGCCGTCCCAGTACAGGACTTTGATTTTTGTTTGGGCGGCAACGTTTTGCGCAAGGTATTTGTCCGGCGTCATGAAGACCGTATCGTGTCCTTCGCGGCCCAGCGCTTCGACAATTTGCAGCGCGTTGGCCGAGGTGCAGCACACATCGCTTTCCGCTTTGACCTCGGCGGAGGTGTTGACGTAAGTGATAACCGGCACGCCGGGGTGTTCGGCCTTGATCTTGCGTACGTCCTCGGCAGTGATCGCGTCAGCCAGTGTGCAGCCCGCTTTGGGATCGGGGATCAGGACGGTTTTGTCCGGGCAGATGATCTTGGCGGTCTCGGCCATGAAATGCACCCCGCACTGTACGATGATGTCAGCATCGGTCTTGGCGGCTTCACGGGCGAGCTGTAGGGAGTCGCCTGTAATATCGCCGACGCCGAAAAAGACATCCGGTGTCATGTAATTATGCGCGAGGATAACCGCGTTCTTTTCGCGTTTCAGGCGGTTAATTTCGTGGATGTAGGGGGCCAGCTTTTCCCAGTGTTCCGGTTTGTATTGGTGGGACAGCTTGTCAAGAAGTGGGGCCGTGTCCCGTGCTACTTTATCCGTATAGGTCAGCGTTTTTGCGCTCATGGTTTTTAGTCGTTCTTTACCGTTGCCGTTGAAAGGTCTATCTTTCCCAAAATGAAAGGGAAAGGTCAATGCTTTATGCCGTTTGAAATTAAAAAACTTCCGTCACCCAATTTCGGGGAGCGTCGCGACGGGGCGCGGCCGTCGATTATTGTGATACATTCTACGGGCATGAAAACGGCGCAAGAGGCGCTGGAGCGTATGTGTGATCCGGCGGCGGAAGTGAGCGCTCATTACTGCATTGATGAGGATGGCACGGTTTATGAGTTGGTTGATGAAACTATGCGCGCTTGGCATGCAGGGGTTTCGGAATGGCGGGGGATTACGGATGTAAACAGTCATTCGATTGGGATTGAACTGGTCAACCCGGGGCATGAGTGGGGCTATCGTGAATTCCCGCCTGAGCAGATGGAGAGCCTTGTTGATCTGTGTAAATCCATCATGGCGCGGCACGAGATTAAATGGGTGCTGGGGCATTCCGACATCGCACCGGGGCGCAGACGGGATCCCGGTGAATTGTTCGATTGGCAGTGGATGGCAGATGCGGGAGTGCCGAATATTCACGAAAAAGCTTGAAAGTTTTAGCGTTATCAACCATATAAATCTTTATCAGAAGGCTGGATGGCTGCTTCGTTTTGGCGGAGAGGAAAGTCCGGGCTTCACGAAAACACGGCGCCGGCTAACGGCCGGGCAGGGCGACCTGACGGAAAGTGCTGCAGAGATTTAAACCGCCGATGGCTGGCTGCTTTCGAGACGCTGGCACAGGCAAGGCTGAGAAGGTGCGGTAAGAGCGCACCGCGTTTCTGGCAACAGGAACGGCAAGGTAAACCCCGCCGGAAGCAAGACCAAATAGGCGTCTCATATGGTGAGTTTTCGCACCGGGATGCGGGTAGGTTGCTTGAGGTTTACGGTAACGTAAATCCCAGATGAATAGCCATTCTCGACAGAACCCGGCTTACAGGCTTTCTGATGAAAAAGCCGCCTTTGGAGATTATCCCCGAAGGCGGCTTCTTTTTTGAGGGATATGGCCCGTTTTAGGGGAACAAGGCCATGTCCCACATTTTTGTTGTAAGGCTACGCAGTTCGTCCATGCGGGCGGAATTATAGGCCGTGTACAAAATTGTGCCGGCAAATAATCCGCCGTTTATAGCGAGCGCGAGCATCAGTAGTATTACCAACATTTTATTTCTCCCCACACATTTGGTTTTCGTTGGTCTTTGTTGTGTTGTTCATTTGCAGTGAACGCCTATTCTTTAGCACTATATTCTGGAAAATACAAGAAAATTTTCCAATCTTTTCAATGCGATAGCAATCAGCGGTTGTATATTTTTCGTAACATAAGGAAATCATAAGTTTATGTTATGTAATATAAAATTTCACGGTTTTGACCAGCAATAAAATTTTATTAGGGAAAATCGTTAGCGATGGGTAGGGCATGGTGGGGGAGGTCTAAGTTTTTGAAAAATCCTGTGGTTATCTTTCGTGTTGGTCGGTTGCTAAATTGACGGGCCATAAAAACCCATGCTATCCCATAGATATCCATATGGTTCCATAAGGGGGCCGTATTTTCTGGAAATTTGTTTTTCTGGCCTGTAGTCGTTTCGTTTTTCTTTTTGACGGGGCGCAAGCGACGAAGCGTAGAAGACCTACGTGATGAGCGGGGAAACAAGATCAAAAAGGAAATGGGAACGACTAAGTGGCGCTGTTTTTATCGACATATGTGAACAAGGTGGACAAGAAGGGGCGTGTCTCTGTGCCGGCGCCTTTTCGTGCGGCTTTGTCCGGGCAAGCGTTTCAAGGGATTGTTCTCTTCCGTTCGCATACGCATGCGTGTCTGGAAGGGTTCGGTATGGACACAATGGAAGAACTTTCCTCCCGTCTCGATCATTTTGATTTGTTTTCCGCCGAGCAAGACGATATGGCGACGACGATCTTTGGGGATGCTGTCCAGCTTCCTTTCGATGGTGATGGGCGGGTGATTCTGTCGGCAGAGTTGATGGAGGCGGCGCGGATTGTAGGGGCTGCGGCGTTCGTTGGCATGGGAAGCAAATTTCAGATATGGAGCCCGGAAGGTTTTGAGGCGCGCCGGGTCGAGGCGCGTGAAGAGATTCGTGTCACGGGGCTGACGCTGCCCAAAGGCGGTGAGAAATGAGTAATCGTCCTCACATTCCCGTGATGCTTGACGAAGTGCTGGCAGCTTTGCAGCCGGCGGACGGCGAAGTCTATGTTGACGGGACGTTTGGCGCAGGGGGGTATACGGCTGCGCTTTTGGATGCGGCGGATTGTGCGGTGATTGCGATAGATCGGGACAGCAGTGCGCGGGCGCGGGCGGAGGAGCTTAAGGAAAAATACGGTGAGCGCTTACAATTTGTCCATGGCTGTTTTGGTGATGCTGAGGCGCTGGTGCACACCGTTGGTTACGATAAAGTTGATGGTATTGTTGTTGATCTTGGTGTTTCTTCGATGCAGTTGGATCAAGCCGCGCGCGGGTTTTCATTCCGCTTTGACGGGCCGCTCGATATGCGAATGGATCAAGATGGTGACGGTGAGACGGCGGCAGATGTTGTGAATAATTATTCCGAGAAAAATCTGGCCGATATTATTTACCGGTACGGCGAAGAGCGCAAATCCCGCCGTATTGCGAAGGCCGTTGTCGCGGCGCGCGGCAAGCAGAAAATTGAAACGACGTTTGCGCTGGCCGATATCGTGCGCAGCGTTGTGCCCCGTTCGCCTAAGGATCAAAGCGACCCGTCAACCCGGACGTTTCAGGCGCTTCGTATCTATGTGAACCGTGAGATGGAAGAGCTGGAAAAGCTTTTGCAGGCTGCGGTGCCTCTTTTGAAAATTGGCGGCCGTTTGGTTGTCGTTTCTTTCCATTCCCTCGAAGATGGGATTGCCAAACGGTTTATGCGTCAGCATGCCGGAATGGGCGAATCTGTCTCTCGTCATATGCCGGTTCCTGCCGGTGCGCCGTCTCAGGCGTATTTCAGTCTGCCCTCCCGCAAGGCTGTTTTCCCCTCCGAACATGAAATTTCCCAAAATCCCCGTTCTCGTTCCGCACGTTTGCGTGTAGCTGTTCGCACCGATCAATCGCAGGAGGCCGCCGCATGAGCTTCTTCCGTGTTTCGACATTGTTGGCGTTGAGCGCTGCGATCTTCTCGGGGGGAGGGTTGTTCTGGACCTCTCAGAATGTTCAGCATGCCGAAGAGCAATTACGTGATTTGCGCCATGCTTCGCAAAAAGAGGCACAAGCCTTGCGTGTTTTGCATGCGGAGTGGGACTATCTCAACCGTCCTGACCGTCTTGAGGTGTTGGCGCAAGATTATCTGGGGTACGCGCCGCTGGCGGTTGAAAATGTTATGGATGACGCGGCACGCCTGCCGGAATTTTCTATTCCTGCATTACCGCCTCATAAACCTTCTCTGGCGCCGCGTTCCGCGGTGTATAAAGCGCCTGCCGCAAAGGTGCGGCCTCCTGTTAATGCGGTGCCTCAGACTGAAACTCTTTCTGCGGACCGGCGCTTTCAAACACTCCTTGATGAGCTGAATCAAACGCAAGGGGGAGAAGAATGATGAGATATTCATTTTCTTTTGCGCAGAAAGCTATGAAGATGATTGGCGCCCGGCGTTCGGCGCTTGATATGGCGCATGGGCGCCTTGTTTTGGTAAGCGCATTTTTTGCGTTGCTGTTTATGATGGTAGGGGCGCGGGCCTTTGACCTTTCTTTGATTCAGGGGGAGTGGCTTTCTTCCTCGCTCTCCGGGAACGGTCATGCGCGTTCTGATGTTGTTTTGGCTGCGCCGCCGCGGGGTGATATTCTCGATCGTAATGGTGTGCTGCTGGCTACATCTTTGGAGACCCCCTCTTTATATGCCGATCCCTCTTTGGTTTTGGAACCGGAAAAGGTTGCGCGGGCGTTGGTTGATGTTTTGCCCTCTTTGTCTTATGGCACCGTTTTGCAAAAGCTTCAGCGTAAGGGGCGCTTTGTCTGGATTGCCCGAAATCTGACTCCGAATGAGCAATATGAGGTTTTGAAAATCGGTTCGCCGGGACTGGATTTTAAAACCGAATACCGCCGTATCTATCCACAGGGGGGAATGGCGCCGCACATGATCGGTTACACCGATGTGGACGGGCATGGCCTGGCGGGGATAGAGCGCAGCTTTGATAAATTGCTGAATGCAGGAGAGGCGCCCTTGACATTGGCGCTGGATATGAGACTCCAGCATATCTTGCGGCGCGAAGTGCGCAAGGCGGCACAAACCTTTACCGGTGAAGGGGGCGCGGGGCTGATTATGGATGTCAGCAACGGTGAGATTCTTGCGGCTTATTCATGGCCGGACTTTGATCCTCACAATCCTGGCGCGGCGAAGGACAGGGCGCTTTTTAACCGCTTGACTTTGGGTGTTTATGAACTGGGTTCAACCTTTAAGATCTTTTCAACGGCGGCCTTGCTGGAAACGAAAAAGGTTGCGTTGTCTCATGGTTTTGATGCGCGTAAACCTTTGAAGCGCGGGCGTTATACGATTACCGATTATCACCCGGAAAAACGTATTTTAACGGTGCCGGAAGTCTTTATGTATTCCTCCAATATCGGTTCGGCTTTGATGGGGGAAATGGTTGGCAGTACGGCGCTTCAGGATTTTTACCGCGATTTGGGTTTGTTAACGCCTGTGGCTTTGGAAATCAATGAGGTTGGACGACCTCTGGTGCCGGAGCCATGGCGGGATATTAATACTCTGACGGCTTCTTATGGGCATGGGCTGGCGGTTACACCTTTGCAAATGGTTGCGGCGGCCAGTTCTATTGTCGGGGGCGGAACGGTCATTCGTCCGAGGCTGGTTCTGGATCATGAGAAAGATAACGCGCGCGTGCAAACCGATGTGCGGGTTGTCTCTCCGCAGACAGCGCATCGCATGCGTCAGCTAATGCGGCTAGTGGTGACAGACGGTACGGGAAAGATGGCCGATGTGCCGGGCTACCGCGTCGGCGGTAAGACGGGTACGGCCGAAAAGCCGGGGCCGGGTGGTTATAGCCACAAGCGTTTAATCTCGTCCTTTATGGGCTTTTTTCCGATGGAAGAGCCGCGCTACGCCGTCTTTATCATGGTTGATGAGCCGCACGGCACAAAAGAAAGCTTTGGTTACGCCACGGCGGGTTGGGTGGCGGCTCCGGCTGTGGGGCGGGTAATTGCCGCGATGGGAGCTTTGTTGGGTGTGCATCCGGAGGAAGATACCAACGGGATGCACGATGTGCTGGCCGCTTCGTTGAAACAATATGTTCATGACAGGAGTAAACATCATGATTTTGAGTGAGTTGAGTCCTGAAAAAAACGCAGGGCAAGAAATTGAGATTAAAGGGATAACGCAGGATAGTCGGGCGGTGCGCTCTGGATGGCTGTTTGCGGCTCTGCCGGGCCGAAAATATGACGGCCGCGATTTTATAGGCGATGCTGTGCGTAATGGTGCGGTTGCTGTGCTAGCGCCCACAGGGGCGATGTTGCCGGACGATGCGGCGGCGGGTGGTGTGGTTTTGATAACGGATGATGATCCGCGCCGTTTGCTTTCTCTGATGGCTGCGCGGTTTTATGGGGCGCAGCCGGAGCAAATTTCCGCGGTGACGGGCACGAATGGCAAGACCTCCGTTGTGCATTTCACCCAACAGCTTTGCCAAATGGTCGGAAAGACGAGCGCGTCGTTGGGTACTTTGGGGGTGCGCGGCGCGGGGATGACACGGCCCGGCGCTCTGACAACACCGGAGCCGGTAGCGCTTCACGCGATGATCGCCGATCTCGCCGCGGCGGGGGTGACAAATTTAGCGATGGAGGCTTCCAGCATCGGGATTGAACAACGCCGTCTTGACGGGGTGCGGGTGACGGCTGCGGCTTTCACAAATTTAAGCCGCGACCACCTTGATTATCATGAAACGATGGAGGCTTATTTTGCCGCCAAGGCCCGGCTGTTTGATGCGATTTTGGTTGATGATGGTGCGGCTGTTCTGAATGCGGATGTGACGGAATACGACGCTTTGCACGAAATTGTAACGGCGCGGGGTTTGAAAGAAATCTCCTACGGTTATCAAGCATCGGAGTTGAAGCTGTTAAAGGCTGCGCCATGTCCGGACGGGCAGGATGTTGAATTGGAAATCGCCGGGGAGACTTACAGCGTGTTCTTGCCGCTTGTCGGTGAATTTCAGGTTATGAATGTACTGTGCGCGCTGGGGCTGGCCTCTGTTTTATGTAGCCTTCCGGCGGCGGAGTTTGTGCCGCTTTTGCCGGACTTGAAACGGGCGCCGGGGCGGTTGGCGCTCATACCCGGTCACCCGAAGGGCGCGGTTTATGTCGATTATGCTCATACGCCCGATGCGCTGGAGATGATTTTGAAAACGTTGCGTCCTCACACAAAAGGAAAACTTTTTTGCCTGATTGGCTGTGGCGGTGATCGTGACCGGGGCAAGCGTCCGGTTATGGGGAAAATAGCGGCGGACTTTGCCGATGTAGCGATTATTACCGACGATAATCCGCGCGGCGAAGATCCCGCGGCTATCCGTGCTGCGATGATGGAAGGTGCCGGGGAAAAGGCTAAGGAAATCGGCGACCGCCGCGAAGCGATCCGTTGGGCGGTTGATGCATTGCAAGAGGGTGATGTGCTGGTGTTGGCCGGCAAGGGGCACGAACAAGGACAGATTATCGGCGACCGTGTGGAGCCGTTCGATGATGGGGAAGAAGCAAGCAAAGCAATGGGGGAATTGTAAGCTATGACGTTATGGTCTTCGAAAGAGGCGGAAGCCGCCGTTAAAGGGGTGTCGACACAAAGTTGGTGCGCGCATGGAATTGCCGTGATTCCGGCTGAAGTTCAGCCCGGCGATTTATTTGTTCCGGTGAGCAATGCCGCACAGGATGGCGTGAAGGAAGCTTTTGAGCGCGGCGCTGTGGCGGCTGTTGTCAATATTTGGCCGGAAGGGATGGAGCAAACACATCCGCTTTTGATCGTTGACGATCCGCTGGCCGCGCTTCATCGTTTGGCTGAAGCGGCTCTTAAACGTTGTGGTGCTAAGCGCATTGTGCTGGATAGTTGCCGGGCCTGTGCGGGATTCCCGGAGATGGTCGAAACGGCGCTTTCTGCTATTGCTGATGTTCATGTCGTATCGACGAATGACGGTTTGATGCGTGATTTGGCGGCGCTTCATGCCGGGGCAGATTACATCCTGTTTGCCAAGGAGGCGTCATCAATGCTCGAAATTGAAGCCGATATGGTGATGGTGGAGCCTGCGGATACAGAAGATCTTGCTGCGGTGGAATTACAGGTCTATATGGAGGCGGCAAACGGCACGCGTCTGCGGGCTGCGATCGGTGGTGAGGAAATTGCTCTTACAGTACCGCAACCGGGACGAGCTGTGGCTATGCAGGCTTTGGCAGCGCTGGTTGTCGTTGAGCGCTGTGGCGGCGATTTATCGAAAGCGGCCCGCGCGTTGGAAAATACGCGGCAGCTTGCCGGGCGAAGAGATGATGAGGCAAGCAATGTAACATTAATGGAGGATACTTTTAATGTATCTTGCGCGCTGAAAAATCAGGCGTTTAAGGTGTTGGCCTTGGTTGATCCGGGCCGCGGTCGCAAACGGATTGCGATTCTGAGCCATATGCAAAGCCAGCCGCAACAGGATTGGCGTTTGCCCGCTCAGACAGGCGATGTGCAGCTGATTTACACGCGGGCATCGTTGCCGGGGCATGAAACAACCCACATGGGATTGCAACAAATTGTACCCGACGTGCTGGCTCCCGGTGACGTTCTTATGCTAAAAGGGGCCAATGAACCGGGCCGCGGCGTTGTTGTTGAAGCGCTCCGTACCCCGCAAGGATAAATATTAAGCCGCCATTGCGAGGAGGGTGATAACCCGCGCGGCAATCCAGAATTGTTCTTGTCGGCTCTGGATTGCTTCGCTACGCTCGCAATGACGATTGAAGGAAAAGTTATGCGTGAAGAAAAATGGACGATCCCGACCGGTGACGGCCACCTGATTTACGGGGTGACGAACTACGCCTACCCCGATAAGCCGTCCGATAAATGTATCGTGATTGTTCATGGTTTGGGCGGGCATATGGATGTTTATATTCATGGCCGGGCCGCGCGTTCTTTTCCAAAGAAAGGATATGATGTTATCCGTTTCAACCTTTATACGTGGGAAGAAAAAGCGCGGCATCTACAGGATTGTACGCTTCAAATCCATGCGGCAGATTTCAACGCTGTTTTGAAAGAGCGGGCAAAAAATTATGCCAAAATTTTCGCTGTAGGGCATAGTTACGGCGGCGTTACAATTATGATAGCTCAGCCATCGGAAGTGGGGGCTGTTTCTTTATGGGATCCAACCTTTCATGCGCCGATTGCATGGGATGATGCTTTTATCAAAAGGCGGGAAGGGATGTTGTTTCGTAATGGCGGTGCAGAAACCTTGGCGTCAGAAGAGATGTACGAAGAAGCTTTCCAATACAAAAAAGAGGAATGTCTGAGCTTATCGGAGAGACTCAATAAGCCGATACAGGTTATTACAGCTGGAGACGGTATTTTTGTAACCGAAGAGCAATCCTTCCACTCCGCCGGGCACTCTTTGAATGAGCGGAAAATTGTGGACGGCGCGGATCATTGCTTTAACAACGGCGATACGTGCGATACGCTGCTCGAATATACGTATGAATGGTTTGAAAGGTTTTAAATGCTCTATAACCTGCTCGCGCCGTTGGGCGATGACATTATCTTTTTTAACTTGTTTCGCTACCTGACGTTCCGGGGCGGGGCGGCTGTGATGACGGCGCTTATTATCAGCTTTCTGATCGGCCCGGCGATGATCCGTTGGCTGAAGAGCTTGCAAGCCGGGGCCAGTAATGTGCGTGAATTTCTCGAAGACGCGCACGGCCATAAATCCGGAACGCCGAGTATGGGCGGACTGATGATCCTGATTTCCGTTACGATATCGACGCTGCTCTGGTCGGACCTGACGAATCCGCTGGTATGGTACGTGGTTTTGGTCATGGTCGGGTATGGCGCGCTGGGGTTTGCTGACGATTACCTGAAGATAACAAAGAAGAATTCCAAAGGCTTGCCGGGGAAAGTTAAACTTCTGGGACAGTTTTTGATCGGCGCTGTGGCGACTGTCGGGATTACGGGCGCGCTACCGGACTCGTTAAGCACGGCCGTTGCGATCCCGTTTTTCAAAGATTTGTTTATCAATCTTGGTTGGTTTTTCATTCCGTGGGCGCTTCTGGTCATGGTCGGGGCGAGCAATGCCGTGAATTTGACAGACGGTCTTGACGGCCTGGCGATTGTGCCTGTCGCGATTGCCGCGGCCTGTTTCGGCCTCATTGCTTATCTTGCAGGGCACGTGGTTTATGCGGGCTACCTTCATATCCCTTACGTTCCCGGCAGCGGTGAATTGGCGATTTTATGTGGCGCGCTGGTCGGCGGCGCGATGGGGTTCCTGTGGTTTAATGCCCCGCCCGCGATGGTTTTTATGGGCGATACGGGATCGCTGGCCATGGGCGGGGTGCTCGGCGCGATTGCCGTGGCGACCAAGCATGAAATCGTGCTGGCCATTATCGGCGGGCTGTTCGTGATGGAGACGGTCTCCGTGATCGTACAGGTTGCCTCGTTTAAGTTGACCGGCAAGCGCGTGTTTGCGATGGCGCCCGTTCACCACCATTTTGAGAAAAAAGGCTGGTCCGAGCCGCAGATCGTGATACGCTTTTGGATTATAGCTGTAATTTTGGCGCTTGTAGGATTGGCAACATTGAAATTGCGATGATTAACGTATCCAAATTTGTTGAAACACTTGAAGGAAAACCCGTGGCCGTGTTCGGGCTGGGGATTTCCAACATCGCGGCGATCAAGGCGCTGGTGAAAGCCGATGCCAAGGTACACGCATGGGATGACCATTATGAGCGCTGCAAAGCCGCCGAGGAGGCCGGGGCGAAAATTGTCAATCTGACCGAAGCGGATTTTTCGGGCTATGGCTGTCTTGTTTTGGCACCGGGAATTCCGCTGACCCATCCGGCGCCGCACCCGGTTGTTAAACGCGCGCAGGAGGCCGGGGTTGAAATTCTGTGCGATCTGGAAATCCTGCACCGTTGCGGCCATGGGCGTACGACCATTGGTGTGACCGGAACCAATGGGAAATCCACGACGACGGCGCTGATGGGGCATATCCTGAATGAATGCGGGGTAAAGGCCGTGATTGGCGGGAATATCGGTAAAGCCGCGCTGGGTATGACATTGCCCCGCAAAGACGGCGTTTTGGTTTTGGAAATGTCGTCGTTCCAGATTGATCTATGCCCGACCTTTGCGCCGGATATTGCTGTGCATTTGAACCTGACGCCGGACCACCTCGACCGTCACGGGGGGATGGAAGAATATGCCGCATCGAAACAGCGCTTGTTCGGCGGTGCGGGAAAGGCTGTCATCGGTGTCGATGATGAGCCATCCCGGAAAATTTTTAAGACGGTAAAAGAGGCGAAAGAGCGCGCTATTTATCCGATTTCCGTGAAGGATGCTGTGAAGCATAGCGTCTATGTTCTCGACGGTGAATTGTTCGACCGGATGGAGGAAGGCGTGGCAGAAGAGAGTACGCCGCTTCATGCTTCGACTTTGCCGGGCGTCCATAATCACCAGAATGCGGCGGCGGCTTATGCTGTGGCGCGGCTTTTGGATGTTGAGCCGGACGCGATTATGGAGGCCTTCAAAAGCTTTCCCGGTTTGCCGCACCGTCAGTTCCTTGTCCGTACGATTAATGGCGTGGCTTATATTAATGACAGCAAGGCGACCAATGCCGATGCGACGGCGCGGGCGCTGGCGTGCACCCGTAACATATACTGGATTGTTGGCGGACGGCCAAAGGAGGGCGGTTTGAACGGCTTGGAGCCGTACATGGATCGCATCCGTCATGCGTATTTGATTGGCGAAGCGGCGGAGGATTTCGGGAGCTGGCTCGACAATCACGGTATAGCTCATGATTTTTGCGGGACGATGGATCGTGCCGTTTCCGAAGCGCACCGCGCCGCACAGGAAGATCGCGGTCAGCCGGGCGGAACGGGGACGGTTTTGCTCTCCCCGGCGTGCGCATCGTTCGACCAGTTCAAAAGCTTCGAGGAACGCGGTGAAGTTTTCACAAAACTGGTTGAGGCGCTGGAGGAGGATGCGGGGTGACCCATCTTTTCTCCCGTACCGATAATTCCGTTTTGGGCCGCTGGTGGTGGACGGTGGATCGCGGACTATTAGCGGGGTTGCTGGCGCTGGTGGTCTTTGGAATTATCCTCGTCGCGGCGGCCAGCCCGCCCGTGGCTGAACGTGTAGGTTTGAACCAGTATCATTTCATTATCAAACACCTGATCTTTCTTGTCCCGGCTCTGGTGATTATGTTCGGGGTATCGCTGCTATCCCCGCGCTGGATATGGCGGCTCGCGAGTGTGGCGCTTGCGGGCAGTGTGATTGCGATGATCCTTGTCCTGTTTGTTGGGACGGAGATTAAGGGGGCGACGCGCTGGTTGCCGCTGCCGGGGTTTTCGCTCCAGCCTAGTGAGTTTATGAAACCCGCCTTTGCTGTGATGGCGGCGTGGTTTATGGCCAAGCAAAAGGAAAACCCGGTATTCCCCGGCAACAAAATTGCTGTGGGATTGTACGCGACCATGTTGCTTTTGTTGCTGCTCCAGCCCGATTTCGGGATGAGCGTTGTAACCAGCGGTATCTTTGCCGTTCAGCTTTTCCTCGCAGGTTTGCCGTGGATGGTGGTGTTTGCTTTGGTTGGCGCTGGCGCGTTGGGCGTGGTTGGTGCTTATTTCGGATTCAGTCACGTGCGCAGCCGGGTCGACCGTTTTCTTGATGCCGATAGCGGCGATAACTATCAGGTCGATAAAGCGCTGGAGGCGTTCAAAGAAGGCGGCTTGTTTGGCACCGGACCGGGGCAGGGAACGGTGAAGCTGAGGTTGCCTGACGCGCATGCGGATTTTATCTTTGCCGTCGCGGGGGAGGAACTGGGCTTGATCGCGGTGATGGCTTTGGTTGGTTTGTTTGCTTTTATCTTGTTGCGCGGTTTTAACCGCATCATGGACAGCACCGATATGTTTATCGTGCTGGCCGTCGGCGGGTTGCTGACCATGTTCGGGATGCAGGCGTTGATCCATATGGGCTCGTCTGTTCACCTTCTGCCCGCCAAGGGTATGACCTTGCCGTTTATCAGCTATGGCGGCTCGTCGCTTCTGGCGATTGCATTTGCGATGGGGATGGTGTTGGCTTTGACCCGGCGGCAGGCGCGAAGTTCTATTGCGAAGGGCGGCGCTCTCTGGCACAGTGGATAGATGAGCAATACCGATTCTAAACTGATTATTTTATCCGCCGGCGGGACCGGAGGGCACCTGACTCCGGCGCTGGCGCTGGCGCATGATTTGCTGGCGCGTGGCTATCGCGTGGGGCTGGTGACCGATGGGCGTACAAAGAAATACGGCCTGAAAATTGACGAAGGGATTGAGGTCTATACGATCAAGGCTGGAACACTGGGACGCGGCCTTGTCGGTAAGGTCAAAGGCATACTGGCCTTGGGCGCGGGCATGGTGCAGGCCCGGCTTTTGATCGGGAAGCTCAAACCGGCCGTTGTTATCGGTTTTGGTGGATACCCCTCTTTTCCGGCGGTTCATGCGGCGCAGAGCGCAAAAATTCCGGCCATCATTCATGAGCAAAACGCCATACTGGGCAAAGCCAATGCGATGCTCGCGCCGAAGGCTGAGCGGATCGCTCTGTCCTATCCGCATGTCAAAGGTATTGAACGCGCTGACGAAGTGCGCGCCGTTGTGACGGGCAATCCCGTGCGTCCGGCGATTTCTGCGCTCTATAATGAGCCATATCCTGTTTTGGACAAGGAAGACGGTATATTTCGCTTGTTCGTGATGGGGGGCTCGCTTGGTGCGCATGTGTTTGCTTCTGTCCTTCCTGCGGCGTTGGCGCGTTTGCCGGATCCCTTGAAAGCCCGGCTGGCGGTCGTCCAGCAATGCCGCCCGGAGGATGTCGAACAGGTACAAGCCGATTACCGCGAAGCCGGGATCAAGGCCGAATGCGCCTCATTCTTTAATGATGTGCATGAACGGTTGGCGGCGGCGCATTTGTTTATCGGGCGCAGCGGCGCGGCCACAGTGGCGGAGGTGTCTGTCGCAGGTCGTCCGGCGCTGTTTGTCCCGTATCCGCATCATGCCGACCAACAGCAGAAAATCAATGCCGCAGCGTTGGCGGCGGCAGGCGGCGCTTGGGTGATCGAACAGGAATCCTTTACGGAGGAGGTTGTGCGTGGCCGGATTGAGAGTTTCTTTCTTGAGCCGGAAAAGCTGTTCCACGCGGCGGAGGCCGCCCGTTCCTGCGGTAAGCCCGATGCCGCCCGGCGTTTGGGGAATCTTGTCACCGCGCTGGCGAGTGGGTGGGATTAGAAGCGTCTATCTGGGTGCCTGCAATACAGCTTGCCGTAAAGGCTTTGCTATTTCCTCCAGCTTTTTCCTCTGTTTTTGGGTGATTTCCCGAATTTCTTGCGCGGATGAAGCGATAATCATATGAAAGACAGGGGATCCGTGCTGGTCATTTTGAGTGTACACGCAGACGTTTTTGCCATTTTCCAATGTGATCTCTTTTGCACATTCAGCCTGTTGGATTGATGTAGATAAAGGCGTTTTCGCTATCTCTTGGTATTGTTCATTTGTCAGTGTTTCCGGGGATTGAATATTCCCGTCATTATCGATGGCAATGATCGTCCCGAAGAAATCAGCTAGTTGGTTGCCAATTTCCGAATCAAGGGCTTTTATCATGATTTGAGCAAAGGCTTTGCAAAGGTTTCTGGATGTGTCAGTCATTTTGGTATTTCCCTGTTCAAAAAATTTATAGAGGTCGGATTTTTATATAAAGATAAAATAGTTATGTCAATATTTTTTGATGATGCTCTATCGCTAGAGCAAAAAACCGTTGTATTTACAAGGGCCGTTGTGCTTCAAAGGATAAAACAAAGGAGCGCAAGAACATGAAACCCACCCCACAAAGCATTGGCCCTCTCCATTTCGTCGGAATCGGCGGGATCGGGATGAGCGGCATCGCTGAAATCCTTCATGCGCTGGGCTACACCGTGCAGGGCTCGGACCTGTCCGGGGAAAGCCCGAATGTGCGGCGCTTGCGTGATAAGGGCATGACGGTGTTCGCCGGTCATGAAGCGGCCCATATCGACGGCGCGGCGGTGGTGGTGATGTCCTCGGCCATCAAACCGGATAACCCGGAGCTGGTCGCGGCGCGGCAGCTACGCATTCCCGTGGTACGCCGGGCCGAGATGCTGGCCGAGCTGATGCGTATGAAATCCGCAATTGCCGTTGGGGGAACGCACGGCAAGACGACAACAACGTCGCTCATAGGGACTATGTTGGAGGAGGGCGACTTTGACCCGACCGTTATCAATGGCGGAATTGTCAATAAATACGGCACCAACACGCGCCTCGGTGCGGGTGACTGGATGGTGGTGGAGGCCGACGAAAGCGACGGGACGTTTACGCGCTTGCCGGCAACGGCGGTGGTCGTGACCAACATGGATCCGGAGCATATGGAGCATTACGGCAGCTTTGAAAATCTCCGCAAAGCTTACAAACGCTATGTCGAGAATATTCCGTTCTATGGTTTTGCGGTGCTGTGCCTCGATCATCCGGAGGTGCAGAGCCTCGTGCCGGAGCTGACCGACCGGCGGATTATCACTTACGGCTTTAACCCGCAGGCCGATGTGCGGGCCGTCAATGTGCGTAGCGGCGCGGAAGGGTGCACCTTTGATGTCGCTATGGGTGACAATGTTATAAATGATGTATATCTGCCGATGCTGGGCCAGCATAATATCCAGAATGCGCTGGCGGCGTTGGCTGTGGCGCAGGAAATGGGAATGGGTGAGGTCGCGATGAAAAAGGCGCTGCGGCATTTTGAGGGCGTGAAACGCCGCTTTACCAAAACCGGAGAAAGCCACGGCGTCACCGTGATTGACGATTACGGCCACCATCCGGTGGAGATCGCCGCCGTTCTAAAAGCAGCGCGGAGCGCGGTCGAAAGTGACCCGATGGTGGCAAAAGGTCATTCTGAAAAGAATGATTTTTTGGCGGCTGAATCGGCTCACCCAAAAAACACGGAAGGCAAAGTTATCGCCGTCATGCAGCCGCACCGCTATACGCGCCTTCATGACTTGATGGAGGAATTCTGCACCTGTTTTAATGATGCGGATAGCGTCATTGTCGCGGATGTTTACGCCGCCGGGGAGGCACCGATCGAGGGCGCTGATAAAAATGTGCTCGCCGCGGGGATTCGCGCCCACGGCCACCGTGATGCGCTGGCGCTGCCCGCACGGGAGGACCTTGCGCACTTGATTGCTGCGCGCGCCCGGCCCGGCGATTTTGTGATCTGCCTCGGCGCCGGAGATATTACCAAATGGGCCTACGCCCTGCCGGAAGAAATGGACCGGGAGTTTTCTAAACAGGACAAACAGCATGCCTGAGGTCGAAATTATCCCGCTTTCTGAGAGACCGGAGATGGCCGATATTTGCGCGGCTTGGAATTTTTCCGAATGGGGCTGTCAGGATACAGGCTGTACTCTTCAAAGTGTTGTAGAGCGATATAGTCAAAAAGCGCAGAACAAGAGTAACGACCTTCCTGTGACATGGATTGCGATGTGTGAAGGAAGAATCGTGGGGACGGTCGGACTTAAAGATTATGCTCACCCTGATCGTGAAGAAGCTTCACCGGGGGTTTCTACGCTCTATGTGCATCGTGTATGGCGTGGGAAAGGCGTGGGGCGACTTTTAATGGAAAAGGCCGAAGATGAAGCGCGGGCGCGGGGGTATAAGGCGTTGTGGCTTTATACGTCAGATTCCGTATCGTTCTATGAAAAGCTTGGCTGGCAACAGGTCGATACGGTTAAAGAAGAGTCTTTTCCGGGGCGGATGGTGCCTCTGATGCGTAAAAATCTGTAAAAACCCTTCGCAAATTTGATCGTCACAGCTATAAAAAGGTCATGACGATTAAAACCTCTCTCAAACCCTCTGACTTTCCCACCGTGCGGGGGCGCATTACTGAAAATGCGCCGCTGGGTGAGGTCAGCTGGTTTCGCTGCGGGGGCTGCGCCGATGTGCTGTTCAAGCCGGAGGATGCGGAGGATTTGGCCGATTTTTTGCGCTCTTATTGTCATCCTGAGCGGAGCGAAGGATCCCAAAATGGCGGCAACAGAGATTCTTCGCCTGCGGCTCAGGATGACATCACAGTGTTGGGCGTCATGTCGAACTGTATTATCCGTGACGGCGGGGTGCGCGGTGTGGTGATTCGGCTTGGCCGCGCTTTTGCCGGGATCGAAGCCCTCTCCCCCGAAGAAGAGCTGATGATACGCGATACGTACCTCGTAAAGCCGGGCGACAGGCTGGTGCGGGCCGGGGCGGCGGCGCTCGACGGCAATGTCGCGGCTTTTGCGGCGCGGGAAGGAATCGCGGGGCTGGCGTTTCTGTCCGGCATTCCGGGCACGATCGGCGGGGCGTTGCGCATGAATGCCGGGGCTTACGGGGCGGAGATCAAAGACGTGCTCGTTATGGCGGAGGCCGTTGACCGCGCGGGGCAAATACACTATCTGGTTCCGTGTCATTCTGAGCGTAGCGAAGAATCTCAAGTGGCAGGCGATAATAGATCCTTCGCTAACGCTCAGGATGACGATATCGCTATTGAAGAGATGGGCATGTCTTACCGCCATACGGACGTGCCGGAGGACTACATTTTCACAAGCTGCATTTTGCGTGGGATGCCGGGCAACGCGGAGGAAATCAAGGCGGAAATTGCGGAGATAAAAGCCAAGCGCGGCGATACCCAGCCGATTCGTGAAAAAACGGGCGGCTCGACCTTTGCCAATCCGTCGCCGGAGGAGCTAGCCGCGGCAGGCCTGCCGGAGGGCACGAAAGCATGGCAACTGGTCGATCAGGTCGGCGGGCGCGGCCTCACGATCGGTGGCGCGCAGATGAGTGAAAAGCATGCGAACTTTATGATTAACACGGGCACGGCGACGGCCGCAGATCTTGAAGCGCTGGGCGAGGAAATCCGCCGCCGGGTGCGTGAGGAAACCGGGCTGGAACTGCGCTGGGAAATCCGACGGATAGGGGATTTTTAACCACAGAGGTCACGACGGACGCAACGGTATTTCTAGCCGTCATTCCGAACGGTTGCGTGGCAACCGGAGGAATCTTTTCACTAGATACTGTAGTCACGTGTTATGCCTATTTCTGTTCGTTTTTCAAATAAAGTTATCATCGTTTTTGCTCCTTGAATATGCTTTGGCATGTCCTGCGGACCAAAAACTTGATCCTTTTATCTGAAAAACGAACAGAAAT
>JBNKRZ010000014.1:0-40848 GCA_050297015.1 Alphaproteobacteria bacterium
CGCGAGCGTTATATCCTGAATTTCCTGATTAGCGCGGATTTTATCCTTTGTGGCGCTAACCACATTGAGGATTTTTCCGCGTAAAGGCAGGATAGCTTGTGTTTCACGGTTTCGCCCCTGTTTGGCGGAGCCGCCGGCTGAATCGCCCTCAACGATGAAAATTTCTGTGCCCTCCGCGGCTTGACGGGAGCAATCTGCGAGCTTTCCCGGTAGGCGCAGTTTGCGGGTGGCGCTTTTGCGTGCGGTGGCACGGTCTTCTTTACGGCGCTGGCGTTCTTCAGCTTTATCGATAATCGAGTCGAGGAGGGTGCGGGTCGTTTGCGGGTCATTAGAGAGCCAATGGTCAAAATGATCCTTTATCGCGATGTCAACCAGACGTGTCACTTCGCTGTTTGCCAGTTTTTCTTTGGTTTGCCCCTGGAATTGCGGCTCGCGGATAAATACGGAGAGCAGTACCGCCGCGCCGCCCATAACATCATCGGCGGTGATGATACCGGCTTTTTTGTTGCCCGCCATCTCACCATATTGACGTAGGCCGCGGGCTATGGCTGTTCTTAGGCCCGTTTCGTGTGTCCCTCCTTGCGGTGTGGGGACGGTATTGCAATAGGAGTGAATAAAGCCCTCACCATGTGTGGGCCATGATATCGCAAATTCGACGCGGCCGGCACCTTCTGGCAACTCTGCCTCTCCTGCAAAAGCTGCGAGGGTGAGAAGAGGTCTTTCGTGAAGTGCTGTATTAAGGAAGTCTAGTAACCCATTGGGAAATTTAAAAACATCTTCTTCTTTTATTTTGCTCTCAGCCTTTAGTAGCGCAGGAGCACATTTCCAGCGAATCTCAACACCGCGGAACAGGTATGCTTTGGAACGGGCCATTTGAAAAAGCCATGTTGGCTTTAAGCGGGCTTTGCTGCCGAAAATTTCAGGGTCGGGGTGAAAATGAACCGCCGTGCCCCGCCGATTGTTTACAGCACCGAGATTTTCCAGTTTTGATGTAACGTGCCCTCGTGCGTAGGATTGCCGATAGAGTTGTTTGTTTCGTGCGACTTCGACCCACATTTCATCGGATAAGGCGTTCACTACGGATATACCAACACCGTGCAATCCCCCAGAGGTTTGGTAAACTTTTCCGCTAAACTTTCCGCCGGAGTGCAGTGTGCTTAAAATGACTTCTAGCGCTGACTTCCCGGGGTATTTGGGGTGTTCGTCAACGGGAATGCCCCGCCCATTATCGCGAATGGTTATGGAATTGTCTTCATGTAGCTCAAACTCGATCCTGTCAGCATAACCGGCTACAGCTTCATCCATTGCGTTATCGAGAATTTCACCAACGAGGTGGTGCAAGGCACGTTCATCTGTGCCGCCAATATACATGCCGGGGCGTTTGCGAACGGGTTCCAAGCCTTCAAGGACTTCGATATCGCTTGCTTGATATGATTTGTCAGAGGATGAGGGGGCGTTGTCAAATAAATCGCTCATTACGGCCTTTCAGCGGTTTTTTTTTTCGTGAGTAATGATATCTTAATGAAAAGACGCTTTTGATAAATAGTGTAAAAGCGCCTGTTTGCAAAGGGGAAACTTTGCAGACCGTAAATGTAAAAACTTTTATAAGTGTGTTGGTATGATATTGAAATTGATAAAAATGGCTTTAGCGACGGGAATATTGCTCTGTTGTGCTCCCGGTGTGCAGGCTCAGATCCTTGATTATAAGGAAGTAAAACCGCTCTCCCGCTACGATGTTTTATCGGATGAGCGTTTTAATGAAAAAGCTATTTTGTATAAAGGTGTTTTGGATTCTGACCCGAGTACAGCCTATGAGATCCGTTTGCCGCCGACATGGACTGCGGGGTCGACCAGTGCGTCAGCTTCCCAAGATGGTAAGGCGATGCCTTGGGAGGCAGGAGAGGATGATGATAAAGAGCGTCGCGGCGGCATTTTGGATTTGCGGGCCCGTTATTTTGGTGCGCCGTCTTTAGGTTTGCGTAGTCGTGTGGAAATTCACGTCGAAGAATTGACCCGTCTAATTTCAGCTAAGAATTGGTTTGCAAATTACGTCATCTCAAATGGTATTCCTTTGGAAGGGGTCGATATTATATCGAAAAATAAATTGGAAGCTCTTTATGTAACTATCGACCAAGATATTTCCTATGCTGTGCGGGTGCGTTGTGAACTGAATGGTACGAAGATTATTCTGCTCTCTTACTATACACCGGTTCAGTTTATGAAAAAGGAAAAGGTTATACAGGAAAAAGTTGTTAACTCTTTTAAATTTGAAAATCCTAAAAAGCCGTTGAGTGAGTGGCTTGTTCCTTTTTCTCTTATGGATATCATTTATTTAAGTTACCCCAAGACATGGCGTATCCCAGCGCCGCGGATTTATTCTTTTGATGATATTGAAATGAATCTGGTTTATCTCGATGAAGGTGACGAGGATGAAAAGCGATGGGGGCAAGCCGCTCACGTACAACAAGGTGTGGTGGCTAAAACGGAAATAGGCATTAAGATTTTATCGCATGATAGTGATAAACGTCTTGTTGATGAAGTTGAATCGTTGAAGGGTGTTCTTAAGGAAAACGGCATGGCTGTCGAAGAGGTCATCGATGTGCCGATCGGTTATGAAGTTAAGCCGAGTGTGACGTATAACCGTGTAGAGGTTTATAAGGTTGTAGGTGTCGCGCAAAAAGTTGTTGATCACGAGTTCTGGATTGCGATTTTAAGCGACGATGGTTATTTCTTTATTCTCTCCATGCTGAGCATAGGGCGTGATGCTGATTTTTCTGTTTGGGCGCGTAATCGGGAGGCTTTTGAAATTATGGTGGAAAATATTACAACAGTGCCGCCTACAGATGTTTCCCCGAAAAATCTCCGCAAAAACACCTTGTAAGGCTCCTTGTCTCTTTTAGGATATGGGATGAGATTGCAATAAAAAGGAAAAGGCCCCCCGTATGGGGGGCCTCTCTTTATCATTTTTAGCTCTGGAGTTGAAAGGCTATACCGAATAGTACATTTGGAATTCTATGGGGTGTGGCATGGTTTCATATGCCGTTACCTCTTCCATCTTAAGTTCAACGTAAGCGTCAATCATATCTTTCGTGAATACATCACCTTTTAACAGGAAGTCATAATCGGACTTAAGCGCATCCAGTGCTTCCCGCAGGTTGCTGCAAACGGTTGGTACGCCAGCCAGTTCGTCTTCCGGTAGATCGTACAGGTTTTTATCCATCGCATCGCCAGGGTGGATTTTTTTATCAATACCGTCTAGCCCGGCCATAAGCATTGCGGCAAAGGCAAGGTAAGGGTTGGCCGTTGGGTCGGGGAAGCGGATCTCTACGCGTTTTCCTTTTGGGGATGCGGCAAACGGGATGCGGCACGAGGCCGAGCGGTTACGTTGCGAGTAAGCCAAAAGAACCGGCGCTTCAAAGCCCGGGACCAAACGCTTATAGGAGTTTGTCGAGGGGTTGGTGAAAGCATTCAATGCGCGTGCATGCTTGATAATTCCACCGATGTAATACAATGCTTCATCTGACAGGCCGGCATATTTATCACCTGCAAAGGTTGGTTTTCCGCCTTTCCAAATAGATTGGTGACAGTGCATACCGGAACCGTTATCGCCGTAAACGGGTTTAGGCAGGAAGGTCGCCGTTTTTCCGTAAGCGTGAGCGACATTGTGGACAACGTGTTTATAGAGCTGCAGATTATCCGCACTGTCGACGAGGGAAGAGAACATGATCCCCAGTTCGCACTGACTCGGCGCGACTTCGTGGTGGTGCTTTTCAACCGGAACACCCATTTGTTTCATAACGGAAAGCATTTCGGCGCGAATGTCAGATAAGCTGTCGACGGGGGCTTCCGGGAAATAGCCTCCCTTGATGCCCGGACGGTGGCCGAGGTTGCCGCCTTCATAGTCTGTGCCGCGGTTGTAGGGGCCTTCTTCGCTGTCGATGCTGTAGCCGACATGGTTCATGTCGACATTAATCTTAACGTCTTCAAATACGAAGAATTCCGCTTCCGGGCCGAAATAGGCCGTATCGCCGTGACCGCTGTCTTTCAAATATTTTTCCGCAGCCAATGCTATGGAACGCGGGCAGCGGTGATAGGCATCACCCGTTTTGGGCTCTACGACCGTGCAGAAGACTTTGAGCGTCGGCTGCGCGGCAAAGGGGTCGATACATGTTGATGTTACATCGGGAACCAAAAGCATGTCGGATTCGTTAATGGCTTTCCATCCGGCAATGGAGGAACCGTCAATGAATATCCCATCTTCCATCATATCCTTGTCGATCGAATCGACGTGTTGGGCCGTGTGTTGCCATTTACCGCGTAAATCTGTGAAGTTGAAATCGACATATTGGATTTCTTGCTCTTCCAGCACTTTCATGAATTCAGCAACATTTTTAATTTTCAGAGGAGTGTCAGACATTTTTTAAAAGCCCTTTTCGTTGATCGATTTGTTATGCGCGAACCGCATATCTGTTATGCGATTTCCGCCGTTCATTAGCATGCTTTGAAATACGAGTCTATAAAATGTCGTAATTTTTCCTATCTTTTTAGCGGAGAACTCTTGACCTGAATAGGAAAAAAAGAGTACTACCATGCGATCTTGATTTTGTGGCGGCTGTAGCTCAGTGGTAGAGCACTCGGTTGTGGTCCGGGCTGTCGTGGGTTCGATCCCCATCAGCCGCCCCATTATCCCTTTCAAGGACGTTCATTCATATTCGCAGATGATAAAAAATACTATGAACCCGCCGTGCCTCGGCGTAGGGTTTATACATGACATGTGAGTACCATGAAAATACCCCGGATTTATGGGGCACGAAGCTGCCTTATCCACCGGCACATAACGGACATAAATATGACCGTGGGCATGTCTTGATGCTTGGCGGGGCGTCCCATATGACGGGCGCGATTCGTATGGCGGCAGCGGCGGCGATGCGTGTGGGGGCGGGGCTGTGCACGATCGTGACGGGCAAGGACAGCCTCCCCGCTTATCAGAGGGATGATGCCGCACCACATATATTGTACAGATTAGCGGATAATCGTGCGCTGTTCCCTGAGTTTTTTTCTGATGATGAACGTTTGAGTGCGGCATTGCTGGGACCGGGGGCGGGGCTTGATGAGCCTGTATCCCTGAAGCGGGCTGTTTTAGGAACATTGGTAACCGGGAAACCCGTAGTTTTGGACGCCGATGCATTGTCTGTATTTGCGGATGAGCCGGAAACGCTTATTGAGGCGCTGCACGAAAATTGTGTGCTGACGCCGCATGAGGGCGAGTTTACGCGTGTGTTTCCTTATATCGCCGGGCAGGGAAGTCGGTTGGAGCAAGCGCAGAAGGCGGCGGCGGACAGTGGTGCTATTCTTGTCCTTAAAGGGGCGGAGACGCTTATAGCCGCGTTGGGACGGGTCCCTCTGGTGAACAAACATGCGAGCCCGTGGCTGGCGACGGCGGGGGCAGGGGACGTCCTGGCGGGGATGATTGCCGGGCTTTTGGGGCAAGGGATGAAGCCCTTTGATGCCGCCTCTGCCGCGGTTTGGATGCATGGTGAGGCGGCTTTGCGCTTTGGCGTGGGTCTGACGGCTCCAGATATAATTGATGAAATTCCGGGTGTTTTGCGGGATTTCACTTGAAATCCTCTTCATTTTCTGCTTTTTGAGGGGCTGGTTTTGCTGTGCGGGTGTGGCGGAATGGTAGACGCGCTGGTTTTAGGTACCAGTGGCTTTATGCCGTGGGGGTTCAAGTCCCTTCACCCGCACCAGAACCAAAATTTATTTAATGTGAAGGTTAAAGAAAACGATGCAAATTAAAGAACTAAAAAGCGAAGGTCTGAATTATGAGTACGAAGTCACGGTTAAGGCCGCTGATATCGACAAACATGTTGATGCAAAGCTGCAAGACTATGGCAAGACTATGAAACTGCCGGGCTTTCGTCCAGGTAAGGTGCCGCTTGATATCCTGAAGCAACGCTACGGCAAGGCTGTTCTGGGTGAGGTTCTGGAGTCTGCCGTTAATGAGAATACGGCGAAGGTTCTGAAGGATAAGAATTTGCGCCCGGCCTTGCAGCCGAAGATCGAAGTTAAAGAATTCGATGAGGGCAAAGATCTGACCTATACGATGGCGGTTGAAGTTATGCCGGAATTTGACGTTATGGACGTTAAAACGCTGAAACTGGAAAAGCCGGTGACGAAAGCTGACAAAAAGGCCGTTGATGAGGCGTTGGAGCGTATTGCTTCTCAGCGTAAAGACAGCGCGCCGATCGAAGGTAAGCGCGGGGCTAAAGAAGGCGATATTCTCGTTATTGATTTCCACGGCCGCACGGCAAAAGACGACAAAGCGCATGAGGGCATGCACGCCCACGGCCATCATCTGGAGCTGGGCAGCGGGCAGTTTATTCCGGGCTTCGAAGATCAATTGACCGGTAAAAAAGCCGGTGAGAAGGTTGAGGTCAAGGTGACGTTCCCGGAAGAATATCATGCTGCGGAATTGGCGGGTGAAGAGGCGATCTTTGATGTGGAAATCCACGAAATTCGTGAGGCCAAGCCGGTTGAGATCAACGATGAATTCGCGCAATCTCTGGGGCTGGATGATGAAAAAGCCTTGCGCGCGGCGGTTGAAGAGCAAATTCAGGGTGAATATGATTCCTTAAGCCGTATGCGTGTGAAGCGTGCTTTGTTGGATGCTTTGGATGATGCTCATGATTTTCCCGTGCCGGAAGGTATGATGGAGCTGGAGCTGTCTAACGTTAAGCAACAAGTTACAATGGATCGCCAAGCTGATGTAAAAGACGGTAAGCTGGAGCTGACGAAGGATGAGGAAGAAGAGCTGGAGGCGATTGCCGGGCGTCGTGTGCGTTTGGGCATGATCCTTTCCGAGATTGGAAACGCTAACAATATCCAGATCAGCGATCAGGAATTACAGCGTGCTGTTATTTCCGAAGCTCAGAAATATCCAGGCCAGGAAGCCCAAGTCTTTGAATACTACAAAAGCAACCGCGAGGCTCTAGAAGCTTTGCGCGCGCCGGTATTTGAAGAAAAGGTTGTGGATTTCATTCTGGAGCTGGCAGAGGTTAAGGATAAGGCTGTCTCTCTTGATGAGTTGACGGCTGAGGATGAAGACGAATCTTACAAGGGTAAGAAAAAGAAACCAGCAGCCAAGAAGCCAGCGGCGAAGAAAACCGCAGCCAAGAAGGCCGATGACAAGCCTGCTGAGAAGAAACCAGCCGCCAAAAAGAAAGCCCCGGCGAAAAAGACATCTAAATAAGTTTGCGTACTTTTAATTAAGGCTCTTGAACAAACCGTATCAGCTAAGGTACGGTTTGTTTGTTTATGGCCCACTTGATTCTTTTAAGACAAACACAAACATAAAAGCAGGACTGACAATGAGCGAACGTGATCCGATTGAAGTATATAATTCCCACCTTGTTCCTACGGTGATTGAACAGACAAACCGCGGGGAGCGAGCGTTTGATATCTATTCCCGTTTGCTTAAGGAGCGTATTATTTTCTTGAGCGGAGAAGTGAACGACTATGTGTCATCTTTGATTTGTGCGCAGTTGTTGTTCCTCGAGTCGGAAAATCCGAAAAAGGATATTTCCTTTTATATTAATTCGCCCGGCGGTGTTGTGACCTCCGGTCTTGCGATGTACGATACGATGCAATACATCAAGCCGGACGTTTCGACTGTGTGTCTGGGGCAGGCAGCCTCTATGGGGTCTTTGTTGATGACGGCCGGGGCTGCGGGTAAGCGTTATGCACTGCCGCATGCGCGCATCATGATCCACCAGCCGCATGGCGGGGCGCAGGGACAAGCCTCTGATATTGAAATTCAGGCTAAGGAAATCCTGCGTTTACGTTCTAAATTGAACGATATCTACGTCAAACACACGGGGCAAAAGCTGACAACCATTGAAAAAGCGATGGATCGTGATAACTTTATGTCCGCTGAAGAAGCCAAAGAGTTTGGTCTGATTGATGAAGTGGCGAGTATGCGCCCCGATTCACCTGACAAAGAAGATAAGAAGTAAGAGAGCCTGTCTGTTTGATTAGACCCGCTTTTTATTCTTTCCCGTTCTTTGTCCTTGGACTTTTTGATGTGTGTGCTTTTATTTTATGGGGCTGCGCTAGATAGAGGGCATTGTATCTTTTGGCAATAACCTCTTAACCGAATTCCCTTATAGTGGAAAAGAGTGGGTTTTTTGGCCTCGTGGGTATCTTATAAATTATAATAATTAAAGAGATGACAGATTATGATGGGTTTTTCTTCTTCGAATAAAGAGTCTTTGATTCCTGTATTGCCTTTGCGCGATATCGTCGTGTTTCCACATATGATTGTGCCTCTCTTTGTTGGGCGCGAAAAATCTGTGAAGGCGCTGGAAAACGTAATGACGGAAGACAAAAAAATCTTGCTCGTTACGCAAAAAACACCGGCTGAGGACGATCCCGGACCTTCCGATCTGTATACGGTTGGTACGGTGGGCACGATTTTGCAGATGTTAAAGCTTCCTGATGGGACGGTGAAGGTGCTGGTTGAAGGGACGCGCCGCGTACAAATCGACCAATACACGGAGGAAGATGGTTATTTGGCGGGGACGCCGCAAGAGATGCCGGACGAGACGCAGGTCACTGAAGAAGTGGAAGCTCTGGGCCGCGCTGTGGTCGCGCAGTTTGAGCAGTATGTGAAACTCAATAAAAAGATACCGCCCGAAGTTATCGTTTCTCTAAATCAAATCGAAGAGCCCGCCAAACTGGCCGATACGGTTGCGGCGCACTTAACGCTCAAGATTGATGAGCGTCAGGACTTGCTGGAATTAGCCCATACGCATGACCGGCTGGAAAAAATATACGGCTTTATGGAGGGCGAAATCGGTGTTCTTCAGGTCGAAAAACGTATTCGTAACCGCGTTAAGCGCCAAATGGAAAAGACGCAGCGCGAGTATTATCTGAATGAACAGATGAAGGCCATTCAAAAAGAGCTCGGTGATGCAGGCGAGGGGGGCTTTGACGAAATGGCAGAGCTTCATAAAAAGATTGAAGAAACTAAGCTTTCCAAGGAGGCTAAAGACAAAGCGCAGCAGGAGCTGAAAAAGCTCCAGCAAATGAGCCCTATGTCGGCGGAAGCGACCGTTGTGCGTAATTATCTCGACTGGGTTTTGGGTGTGCCATGGCAAAAGCGTAGCCGCGTTAAGAAGGATATTCTTGAGGCGCAAAAGGTTCTCGATATAGATCATTACGGCTTGGAAAAGGTTAAAGACCGCATTTTGGAATACCTTGCCGTGCAAAACCGTACCAACAAGGTTAAAGGTCCGATTCTTTGTTTCGTCGGTCCGCCGGGGGTGGGGAAAACCTCATTGGGGCAGTCCATAGCCAAGGCCGTTAACCGGAATTTTGTGCGTGTGGCGCTGGGCGGTGTGCGTGATGAAAGCGAGATTCGCGGCCATCGTCGGACTTATATTGGCGCTATGCCGGGTAAGGTCATTCAAGGGATGAAGAAAGCCGATAGCAGTAATCCGCTGTTTTTGCTTGATGAAATTGACAAACTTGGATCCGATTGGCGCGGCGATCCGTCTTCCGCGTTGTTGGAGGTCCTTGATCCTGAGCAGAATGACAAGTTCAACGACCATTATATGGAGCTGGACTACGATCTTTCCGATGTGATGTTTATCTGTACGGCGAATTCGCTCGATATTCCACGGCCTTTGCTGGATCGGATGGAAGTGATTCGTTTGTCGGGGTATACGGAAGATGAAAAACTGGAGATCGTGCGCCGTCATTTGTTGGAAAAACAAATGGAAGCCGCAGGACTCAAGTCCTTTGAATTCAAGATTAGTGATGAGGCTATCCGTCATCTTGTGCGCTATTATACGCGTGAAGCGGGCGTGCGGAATCTTGAGCGTGAGATTGCTAATCTTTGCCGGAAAGCCATTAAGGAAATTTTGATGGCGAAAGGTTGTGATCGTGTGACGATCACTGTGCGGAATCTTGAGAAATATGCCGGGGTTCCTAAATATCGCTATGGCGAAATTGAAGAACGTGATCGTGTGGGCGTGGTCAATGGACTGGCTTATACCGAATTCGGTGGTGATTTGCTTTCCATTGAAGCCGTTACCATGCCGGGTAAAGATGGCAAAGTAACCACGACCGGGAACCTGAAGGATGTTATGAAAGAATCGATCACGGTCGCTGAGATGCTTACCAAGTCACGGGCGGCACAGTTCGGGATTGATTATGAGGCCCTGAATAAAA
This sequence comes from Alphaproteobacteria bacterium, assembly GCA_050297015.1. GTDB lineage: Bacteria > Pseudomonadota > Alphaproteobacteria > Micavibrionales > Micavibrionaceae > JACKJA01. Next base: position 10,234 of record JBNKRZ010000014.1, read on the forward strand.
CCTCTATTCATGTTCACGTGCCGGAGGGGGCAACACCGAAAGACGGGCCTTCCGCAGGGGCGGCCATGACGACGGCCATTATTTCTTCTCTGACCGGAATTGAAGTGCGCCGGGACATTGCTATGACGGGTGAAATAAACCTGCGTGGTTATGTGACGGCTATTGGGGGGCTAAAAGAAAAATTGCTGGCGGCTTTGCGTGGGGGTATTAATAAGGTTTTGATTCCTAAAGATAATGAAAAAGACCTCGCTGACATACCTGAAAAGGTTAAAAAGGGTCTCGAAATTGTGCCGGTCAGTACCATTGAAGAAGTCCTTTCTCATGCCTTAATAACGCTTTTGGAACCTCTGCCTGACGATAAGAAGGAAAAAATTCCTCAAATATCGTCAAAAAGTGCAGAAAATAAGGGCGAAGACGTGATTCGGCATTGAGTCTTCAAAAAAAGTGGCGTAAAAATGATTCGTCCTTTGGAGTAGAGAACCCTTATGTTCTGCGGCTTTCGAGGACGAGAATCTCTTTTCTCTATGTTTTTTTAATTGAGGGAGGAAGGAGATGTTTTTAAACGTTCAACTTAATTTGATGAAGGGGTTTCCCAATGAACAAACAAGAACTCGTAAACCAAGTTGCTGCTGAATCTGATCTTCCGAAAACGAAGGCTCAAGCTGCTGTTGAAGCTGTTATTAACAGCATCAAAGCTTCCTTGCAAAAAGGCGATGAAGTACGTTTGGTTGGTTTTGGTACATTTTCCGTTGCAAGCCGTGCGGCTACGACGGGTCGTAACCCGCGTACGGGCGAAAAAATTAACATTCCGGCTTCTAAACAGCCGAAATTCAAAGCTGGTAAAGAACTGAAAGACGCTGTTAACTAATAGCATCTTTAGTCAGGCTTATTGAAAGCTTTACAGGACTTCGGTCACGCAGATTAGCGTGGCCGAAGTTTTTTGTGAAAAGCGTTTCCCATTTGACCGCACACATCATTAGCCTGCGGTCTCGCCGTGCTCACGTATTGGTCTATACGCTGCGCGCGTCTCGCCTTGGCTGCCTTGTGTGCAATCAAAGCGAAAACACTTTCTGTAACGGCTCGAAAAAAAATCTAACGGAAAAGCTTGCTTTTTGTTTGAGAAGTGATTATTGAAGTACTTCCTTTTAAGGTAGGGCGGTTAGCTCAGTTGGTAGAGCATCTCGTTTACACCGAGAGGGTCGGGAGTTCGAGCCTCTCACCGCCCACCATTTTTTTATTTTTATTTTGTCACCATTTTCCTAATTTTGATGCGTTTCTGTATTCTGTGCTGCGCTGCATATAGGCAGTGAGAGGAAGGCAGTGCTATAAGTTTTCTTGTCTTTGTTATATTCAGAAAAGGAGACTCGTTATGCTGATCGGATGCCCCAAAGAAATCAAAGCGCAAGAACATCGTGTTGGCCTGGTTCCGGCATCGGTGAGGGAATTGGTTGCGCACGGTCATGAGGTTATTGTCGAAACGCAGGCCGGGGCCGGGATTGACTTCTCTGATGACGATTATCGCGCTGTAGGTGCGGAAATCCGCAATACGGCCCAAGAAATCTTTGAACAAGCGGATATGATTATTAAGGTCAAAGAGCCTCAGCCTGCTGAATGTGCAATGCTGCGCGAAGGGCAGATTTTGTTTACTTATCTGCACCTTGCCGCTGATAAGGCACAGGCCGAGGGCTTGATGAAATCGGGATGTGTGGCGATTGCCTATGAAACGGTGACGGGACCGGGCGGGAGAGGGCTGCCGTTGCTTGCGCCTATGAGTGAGATTGCCGGACGCCTGTCGGTACAGGTTGGCGCCTTTAACATGCAAAAACATATGGGCGGCCGCGGGCGTATGATTACCGGTGTCCCGGGCGTGGCCCCCGCCAGCGTTGCTATTCTCGGTGGCGGTGTATCCGGTTTTAATGCGGCGCGCATGGCCGTGGGGATGGAGGCCGATGTTACGATTTTTGAACGAAACCCGGATCGCATGCGTTTTCTGGATGACTATTTTGCCGGGCGTGCAAAGGTTATTTATTCCAATACGGAGCTTGTTGAGCAAGCGGTTGCTAATGCTCATTTGGTAATTGGAGCTGTTTTGATTCCCGGTGCGGCGGCGCCAAAGTTGGTGACGCGTGATATGCTGGGCGGCATGAAACCGGGAACAGTTATGGTTGATATAGCCATTGACCAAGGGGGCTGTTTTGAGACCTCTCACGCGACGACGCATAACGATCCGACTTATGAGGTTGATGGCATTGTTCATTATTGTGTGGCAAATATGCCGGGGGCTGTGGCTTTAACATCAACGTTGGCATTGAATAATGCCGTGTTGCCTTACGCTTTGAAACTGGCGGATAAAGGCTGGCGGCAAGCGCTGGCCGATGATTCGAATCTGATGGCGGGGTTAAATGTTTGCGCTGGTGAAGTTACCTATGAAAGTGTGGCGCAAGCTCTGGATTTGCCATTTAGTGCGGTTCCTAAAGCTTTGGCCGCATAAAAATTTTGTGCGGGGTTGAAAAGTCGTTGACAGCGGCGTTCAATCCCTGTAACAAAGCATTCTCCCGCGCGGGAGTAGTTCAGCTGGTTAGAACGCCGCCCTGTCACGGCGGAGGTCGCGGGTTCAAGTCCCGTCTCTCGCGCCATTTTTTCTTGAACCGTTTTTTATCGTTCAGGGAGTTTGGTTTTCATGGATATCTTAAAGTGGTTTGTTGCGACAAGCTTTGTAATTCTGGCTTTTTGGGCTTTTCGTGAAGTGCAGGGCGGGGGGAATGCATTTTATGCGTTTCTTATTATTGCTTCTTTGGGGATGGCTTACATCCTTCTTAATGGCTGGGATGTTATGACCGAACAAATTTGGCTGGCGACTCTGCTTTCTTTTTTGGCGAGCGCCGCTCTTTCCTACTATGTGGCACCTTTTGCTTTATCTTACGTCGATACCATTTTTCCGTCGTTCTTTCGGGATTGGTTCGTTATTCACCTTGTGCTTGATACGCCATTGATGATTTGGGCTATGAAGAAATTTTCGGATTAGGGAATATCAAAAAAGGGTGAATAACTCGTAGATATTTTCCCATCTGCTCTCTTGTGAAACCGTCGCATGCTGTTAGAATGTCTCCATCATGGCTTCCGAATCTTTGCTCATAGAATACCTTCCCATCCTTGTCTTCTTCCTGATCGCGGGGGGGATGGCTATTTTGATGGTTGCCGCTTCGGTGATCGCCGGTTTTCGTCGTCCGGACAAGGATAAGCTCTCGGCGTATGAGTGCGGCTTTGACGCCTTTACGGATGCGCATAGTAAGTTTGATGTGCGGTTTTATCTCGTTGCGATTCTTTTTATTATTTTTGATCTGGAGATCGCTTTTCTTTTTCCGTGGGCGATTATGCTGGGGAAAATAGGCCTTTTCGGATTTTGGTCGATGATGGTGTTTCTGGGCGTTTTGACTGTCGGGTTTATCTATGAGTGGAAAAAAGGTGCATTGGAGTGGGAGTGATTAGTCAATGAGTCATGATCCGAAAATATTTGCAGCGCCGTCCTGTGATTTGAAGACGGGCGTTCCTTTTCCTCCGGCGGCAGAGCAAGACGTTATTCCTGCCGCGCTTTCCAAACATGTGAGTGATAAAGGCTTCCTTTTGACTTCGGCCGATGCGCTCTTCGACTGGGCGCGGACCGGGTCGATGTGGCCGATGACGTTCGGCCTCGCGTGCTGTGCGGTGGAGATGATCCATTCTTACATGAGCCGTTACGACCTCGACCGTTTTGGCATGATTCCGCGGCCTTCTCCTCGCCAATCCGATGTTATGATTGTGGCCGGGACGCTAACGAACAAGATGGCCCCGGCTTTGCGCCGTGTTTATGACCAGATGCCGGAGCCGCGTTGGGTCATCTCCATGGGCTCTTGCGCCAATGGCGGTGGGTATTATCATTATTCCTATTCCGTGGTGCGGGGGTGTGACCGTGTTGTCCCGGTTGATATTTATGTGCCGGGATGCCCGCCGACGGCGGAGGCCCTGGTGTATGGTTTGTTGCAATTGCAAAAGAAAATCCAAAGAGAAGATACGAGGATTGCGCGATGACAAATTCTCAGGATGCTTTGCTTGATCTTGCTGAATATATCACCGAATCGCTGGGGGCTGATGTTGTCGCGGGGCATGAAGTCTCTCATGAAGAGCTGGTTTTGCATGTGAAACACGCGGAAATCGCGCGCGCGCTTTTGTTTTTGCGTGACGACCGGGAATGTGCCTTTAAAATTCTGCTTGATATTTGTGGCGCGGATTATCCTGATCGCTCTTCGAAAGATGGGGGGCGCTTTGATGTGCTTTATCATTTGCTCTCTGTTTCGCAAAATCAACGTGTACGCATCAAGATTACAACGGATGAGAATGAAGCTGTGCCTTCTGTTGCTTCTGTTTTTTCCAGTGCTGGGTGGTATGAGCGCGAAGCGTGGGATATGTACGGTATTTATTTCGACGGCAATGTTGATTTACGCCGTATTTTGACGGATTACGGCTTTGAAGGTCATCCTCTGCGTAAGGACTTCCCGTTGAGCGGTCATGTTGAGGTGCGTTATGACGAAAATGCGCGCCGGGTTGTTTATGAGCCTGTGAGTTTGCCGCAGGAATATCGCGACTTTGATAACGTGAGCCCTTGGGAAGGTGTTACGGACGTACAGTTGCCGGGGGATGAAAAGGCGGTTTCTCCGGCGCATGGCTATCGTGGGACCGTGGGAAAGGGGGGCGCGTGAGCTTGGTTTGTGACAGAAATGAGGGCTTGTCCGTGCAGAATCCGACAGAAGATGAATTGCAAATCCGGCCCTATACGATGAATTTCGGGCCGCAGCATCCGGCCGCGCACGGCGTGCTTCGTCTTGTGCTGGAACTGGATGGAGAGGTTGTCGAGCGGGCCGACCCGCATATTGGCCTTTTGCACCGGGGTACGGAAAAGCTGATCGAGTATAAAACCTATATGCAAGCGCTTCCTTATTTCGATCGTCTCGATTATGTGGCGCCGATGAATCAGGAACATGCCTTTTCACTGGCGACGGAAAAGCTCTTGGGAATCACGGTTCCCGAACGGGCGCAATATATTCGTGTGCTATTCTCCGAACTGGGACGCATCTTAAACCATATTCTTAATATCACGACTTATGCCCTTGATGTAGGGGCTATTACTCCGGCACTGTGGGGGTTTGAAGAGCGCGAAAAAGCGATGGCGTTTTATGAGCGTGTTTGCGGGGCGCGGCTGCATGCGAACTATTTCCGTACGGGCGGTGTGGCGCGTGATATGCCTGACGGGCTGGTTGAGGATATGCTGGAGTGGGCAGAAACCTCTATGCCGCGGATCATTGATGATCTTGATACGCTGCTCTCCGGCAACCGCATTTTCAAACAGCGTACTGTCGATATCGGCATCGTAAGTGCGGAGGATGCACAGGACTGGGGCTTTTCCGGGCCAATGCTGCGGGCGAGCGGTATTCCGTGGGATTTGCGCAAGGCGCAGCCTTATGAAGTTTATGAGAAAATGGACTTTGATATTCCGGTTGGAAAGACAGGTGATTGTTACGCCCGTTATCTCGTGCGGATGGAGGAAATGCGCCAATCGCTTAAGATTATGAAACAGTGTATCCGTGAGATGCCGGAAGGGCCTGTGATGGTTGACGATCGCAAGATTGCACCGCCACCGCGTGCTGAAATGAAGTCCTCTATGGAGGCGATGATCCATCACTTCAAGCTCTTCAGTGAGGGGTATCACGTGCCGGCGGGGGAGACCTATACCGCGATTGAAGCGCCGAAGGGCGAATTCGGTGTTTATCTGGTCGCGGACGGGACGAATAAGCCGTACCGCTGTCACATACGCGCCCCCGGTTTTGCGCATATGCAGGCGATGGATTTTATGAGCAAGGGCCACATGCTCGCCGACAGCGTGGCGATTATTGGCTCGATGGATATTGTGTTTGGGGAAATTGACCGATGAAAAAACCGTTTGAATTAAATGCGGACTATCAGCCCTCCGCTTTTGCCTTCAAAAGCAAAAAGGCGGTGGAAGAGATTTTATCCCGCTATCCGGAAGGGCGGCAGAGGAGCGCGGTGATGCCGCTTTTGGATCTTGCTCAGCGTCAGGTGGGTGAGGAGGGCGCAAAGGCTGAAAAGCCTTACGGCGGATGGATTCCCCGCGCGGCGATGGACACGATTGCTGAAATTATCGGTGTGCCGCCGATCAAGGTCTACGAAGTGGCGACGTTCTACTCGATGTACAATCTTGCGCCCGTGGGGATTCATCATGTGCAGTGCTGTACCACGACGCCGTGCTGGCTGCGTGGTAGTGCCGCCATTGTACAGGCTTGTGAGAAAAAGCTCGGCATTCATGTCGGAGAAACTACCAAAGACGGGCTGTTTACCTTGTCGGAGGTTGAGTGCCTTGGCGCGTGCGTGAATGCCCCGATGGTTCAGATTAACGACGATTATTTTGAAGACCTGACGCCGGAAAGCATGACGGATATCCTGACGACGCTGGAAAAAGGAAAAGAGCCCGCAATCGGCTCGCAGACGGGGCGCAAGGCCTCTATGTCCACCGCTGGCCCGACGACCCTCGAAAAACAGGCGAAAAAAGCCGGGGTAGTTTGAGAGGGTATTTACAGGGTAGCCTTGGGAGGAAGCGCTACGGACTCCCATCTTTTTTCCATGATGTCTGGCGCTTTGGGGTCGGTTTTTCTGACCATGTTTATGATTTCCGCCATTTTGTGACTTAACCAATTCTGTGTGTCAATGGGTGCGTTGTTTAGAGTTGCATTGACAACCGTTTCGAATGTACGGGTGCGGCCACCGGATAGTTTAACCGTTGTTGTAACGCTATCACCGTGCCGGGCTGTGTTGTCGTGTACGTCACAGACAGGCATTTTAAATTCTTTGTCAAAGCCTTGGGGGAAGGTGAAGTGCTTGTTGTAGTATCTATCGCTCTCTCTGACAAAGCCTTCTTTTATAGTGCAATCGGCTACTTTTTTCCCGCTTGCTTTCAGGCTTATACCTTTTTCTTCCAGCTGTTGGAGGATATCTTTTCCGTTGCGTTCTACTGTGCGAGCTGTGCATTGTGTCGTATCTTCAATGCTCTGGCCGTTGAATTCGGCATGACAGGTTGCTGTTGATTTAATATATCCTTCCCAACCCGGTGTGCTTTCGGCTGTGGGGATTGAACAGCTTGCCTTTACGGAGAGCATTTCATCGCCGCGCACGTTGTAATTCACATTTGTATCGCATCTTGTTTTAACAACGGTGCGCAGGATTTCCGGCCCATCGTATGTTGTTCGAACGGTGGGGCGATCCGCAGGCGCTTGCGGTTTTTCTGCCGGCGGCGGCGTTTTAGCCTCCTTTTGGGCGAGGGGAACAACAGCGGCAATAGCAGTCTTGGTGCAAACGGGGTCAGCTTGGCAATCTTCACCGGTGTAGCCTTCGGTCCATTGTTCGTGGAAACAGTCGGCCACTTTTTGCACCGCGCCTTTGGCGTTGTCTTTCAGATACGCCATAATGGAAACGGCTTGCGCCTTGTTGTCGGCGATAACCTTGTTTCCGTCGAATTGCTGATAGCCGTAGTCAAGAAGGGCCGCATATTTGGCGTGCGTGTTGTCGCTCTGCGCGATGGCGGCTTCATAGACTTCGTGGGCGACGATGGAGTCTTTCGGCACATCAATACACAGAACGTCTCCGCCGGAGTTAATCGTCGAGGCCAGATCCTTAATCGCCTGAGCATTACCGTCTTTGGCTTTTTCGTACAAAGCGAGGAATTTTTCGTTCGTGATGTTGTGTTTTGCAATGTATTCATCGACGGCGGTAATCGCTTCTTTAAGCTCACCGTCTTTGTTTGCTTCCAGCTTGGCAATCAGTTGTTCGGCGTAACCGGAAGGTTCCTCAGGCGTTTCAACGATGTGTGTCGGTTCGCTTTGTTTTGAGTTGGGGGGTTCTACGCTCAATTCTGCCAGCGTTAGGTTATCATTAGCGGCGGCTTCCGCGTTGACGGCTTGGAGGAAAGTGTTCTCTATCCCGCCCGCTGTGGGTGGTGTGTCGGCGTGTGCGTCGTCTGCGTTTAAAAAGGGAAGGGTTGTCGTTATTGTTGTTGCAACGACGATGGCAGCCGCAGCAGCCACCTTTGACAAGGTATGGAAGATTCCGGCCTGTTTTGGTGCGGAAGGCTTTGCTTTTTTGGCCGCTGTGATAGGGGTTACAGTTGCCGTTTTTTGCGGCTGTGGTATGCGTAATTTGGCCTGAAAGCGTTTATCCAGCTCCAGAAATTTGCGGGCAGGCATGTGCCGGGATAGGGCTTTGTTTTGGCCAAGGAAAAGCTTCAACCCTTTTAGATGTTGCGCGGCGGCGGCGCGTTCTTCGTCCGTCGTGGTTTGATTTGCCGTGATACTCTTTTTAACAAAGCGGGTAAGTGCATCGCTTTCTTGAGCGGAGATCTGTTGTTTCAGGGCGTAATGACGGCTCAAAGAGACAATCAGGTTGCGAAGGTCTTCGCCGCTTATTTTTTGTAGAGCTTGTGCCATTATTTCCTCAAGGTAGTCATTTTTAAAATTCAAGCATCGCTTTTACCATAAGATATACGCCTAGGGCAAGAAAATAAAATTGAAAATATATAAAGCTATTTTTAAGATATATGTAAGTTTGCAGGATGAGTGATGAATGTTTTTCTTGACATAAAACATTTGTTGGGTGTATACCGATGCTCAGTTTTGATATAAACGGCTAGCGCATTAGGTTGTTTTAGCCATTTCGACAAAAGGAATGAATAACATGAAAACGACGAAAAAATTAGCAATAGCGGCGCTTTTGACAACGGCTTTTGGTGCGGCAAATGGGGTGCAAGCTTGCGGTGATGAGCATGGATGTAACGGTGGTACACCGCCAATCCAGGATGATAGCGTTATTATCAAGCCGGAAAGCACCGTCGATCAGGATGGTAATCTTGTTCAGGATGCTAGGATTGGGCAGGCCGCTGAAACAAATTCAGGGGGAATTGATCTGGGGGACCATGAAAGTAAAAGCTTAGGTCTGAGTATTAATAATAATCCTTCTTTTACTCCTTATACAAATACAGGAGGATGTCCTGGGAAATCGAAAGCTTCTAGTGGCTCAGTTCTCTTCGGATTAGTTTCAGGTTCAACCGCGGAGAGCGGGCCGGCTGACCCAAAATGTGCAGAGATTGTTACGGAGAGAAATGAGGTTGCTCTTAAAAGTGATCTGCTTAAATACCAAAAAGAAGTTTCGAAATTTCTAAAACTGGCGGACAGTGATCCGCTGACTCTTTTGGGGATGTCGTATCAAAGTAAGCCGGTTTGCGATCTTCTCGGAAATGCAACGGAATACGGGATGCTGCCTAAAAAAATATGGGAAGCACCTTCTAGAGATTGTGCGGCCAAGTTTGCCGGTGTGGCAGGGGAAACGGTATCTAATGCTGGTGCGCTAAGTACGACGGTCGAACAAGAAACGGACATTGTGCTGAAATCCAAATCGGTGTCTCACAAACCGGGATTTCGCTGATACGCGCCTTTTTGTTTTAAAGATTTCAAAAATCCGCCGGGGGCTGAGAGGTTTTCCGGCGGTTTTTTTATGGGTAAAAGGGATGAATTGCCCCTTGGCCTTGATGGCGGGAGGCGCTATCCTGTGAGGGCATTTGATTCCTGTCTTTCATAAGGTGCTCTGCGAAAACCATGCTCGATGATTCTGACCGTATCTATACCAACCTTTATGGCTTTGAAGGTGCCGATTTAAAAGCGGCGCAAAAGCGCGGTGACTGGGATAAAACCGCCGATATCATTAAAAAGGGCCGTGAATGGATTATTGATGAAATGAAGGCTTCGGGGCTGCGTGGTCGCGGCGGGGCTGGCTTTCCGACGGGGCTTAAATGGTCCTTTATGCCCGATCCGGAAAAAAGCGGTAAGCCGCATTATCTGGTCATTAACGCCGACGAATCGGAACCGGGCACTTGCAAGGACCGTGATATCCTGCGTCATGAGCCGCATAAGTTGATTGAGGGCGCGTTGCTCGCCGGGTTCGCTATGGGCTGTCATAAGGCTTATATCTACATCCGGGGTGAGTTTTATAATGAGGGCTCTGCCGTGGTGCAGGCTATTGCCGAAGCGCGCAAGGCGGGGCTACTTGGTAAAAACGCGGCGAAGTCTGGATGGGATTTTGATGTGGAGCTGCACCGCGGGGCGGGCGCTTATATTTGCGGTGAGGAAACGGCCTTGCTCAATTCGCTCGAAGGGCGCAAGGGGCAGCCGCGTAACAAGCCGCCCTTTCCGGCGATGGCGGGTCTTTATGCTTGCCCGACGACGATTAACAATGTGGAGACGATTGCCGGGGTTTCTACGATTCTGCGTAGGGGCGCGAAGTGGTTTTCAGCGTTGGGGCGTGATGAGAAAAACGCTGGTACGAAACTCTTTTGCATTTCCGGGCATGTGAATAATCCCTGTAATGTTGAAGAAGAAATGGGTATATCCATGCGCGACCTAATCGAAAAGCACGCGGGGGGCGTGCGTGGCGGTTGGGACAATTTGCTGGCTGTGATCCCCGGTGGTTCCTCTTGCCCGGTTTTGCCGAAGGAGGTTTGTGACAACGTGTTCATGGATTATGACTCCTTGCGCGAGGTGCAAAGTGGGCTGGGTACGGCGGGGCTGATTGTCATGGATAAATCGACCGATATTGTGAATGCCATTTGCCGCTTGTCGCAATTCTATATGCATGAAAGCTGCGGCCAGTGTACGCCGTGCCGTGAAGGGACGGGCTGGATATGGCGGATGATGAAACGTATGGTCGCCGGGAATGCGACGCTGGATGAAATCGACCAGTTGCTCGAAGTCACCAAAGAAATAGAAGGGCACACGATCTGCGCGCTTGCGGATGCCGCGGCGTGGCCGGTGCAGGGCTTGATTCGCCATTTCCGCCCTGAAATGGAGCAACGGATTATGGAGTACAGAAAGGCTGTAGCGTAAGAAATGCCTAAATTAACCATCAACGGACAGGAAATTGAAATCGACGCCGGGACGAGTGTTCTGAAAGCTGCGGAGCAGCTTGGCGTAGAGGTGCCCCGTTTTTGTTATCACGACCGCTTGAGCGCGCCGGCAAATTGCCGTATGTGCCTTGTTGAGATTGAGGGCGGACCGCCTAAACCGGTGGCAAGCTGCGTGACGAATTGTGCCGATGGTATGGTGGTTCATACTGATTCGCCCATGGTCAAAAAAGCCCGGCACGGTGTTTTGGAGATGCAGCTTATCAATCACCCGCTCGACTGTCCGGTTTGCGATCAGGGCGGCGAATGTGACTTACAGGATCAAGCCTATGCCTACGGTTTTGACCGTTCCCGTTTTTACGAGGACAAGCAGGCCAAGCCCGATCATGATTATGGGCCGCTTATCAAAACCGTAATGAACCGCTGTATTAACTGTACACGCTGTGTGCGATTCGCCGAGGAAATCGCAGGGCTTCCCGTTCTGGGCCAGCTCAACCGCGGGGAAGATTCAGAAATCGGCACGTTTATTCATGAGTTGATGAATACCGAGCTATCCGGCAACTTGGTTGACGTTTGCCCGGTGGGGGCGCTGACCAACAAGCCATATGCTTTTTCTGCCCGGCCTTGGGAGTTGCGGAAAACGGATACGATCGACGTTCATGATGCGCTGGGCTGTAATATCCGTGTTGATGCGCGCGGGCGGGATGTGATGCGTATTCTGCCGCGCTTGCATGAGGATATTAATGAGGCATGGATTGACGACCGTGCGCGCTTTTCCTGTGACGGTCTGAAAAAACGCCGCCTTGACCGTCCGTGGATACGGGAAAACGGTAAGTTGCGGGAGGCCGGATGGCGTGAGGCGTTGGCGGTTGTCGCAGCCAAAATGAAGCGCATCAAGCCGGAGAACATGGCCGCACTAGCCGGCGATTTGTGTGACCTTGAGTCCATGGTGGCGCTGAAAGATATTATGGGGCTTAAAGGCGTTAGTGATATCGAATGCCGTGTGGACGGTGCGCGCTTTGATGCGTCTGAGCGCTGCGGCTATACGTTCAATTCAACGATTGCGGGGATTGATGAAGCCGATGCGATATTATTGATCGGGACGAACCCGCGTACGGAAGCTGTTCTGGTTAATGCCCGGATCCGCAAGGCTTGGCGGGAACGCGGCGTGCCCGTAGGTGTGGTCGGGGAAGCGGTTGATTTGACCTATCCGTACCATCATGTGGGCACTGATTTTGATGCCCTTAAAAAGATGGTCAAAGATCATAAGGGCAAAATGGCGGCGCAAAAGCCTATGTGGATTATTGGCTCCGGTGTTTTTGAGCGCGAAGACGGCATGGCCTTTCATCATAGCCTTTATGCGTTGGCGGAAGAGCTGGGGATTGTTACGGCGGAATGGAACGGGTTTAACGTTCTGCATCGTGCGGCAAGTCGCGTTGGCGCGCTGGATATCGGTTTTTATAGCGATGAGCCGTTGGCTTTGGCGCAGAAAAGTTTTGTTTATTTGCTCGGTGTCGATGACGGGCCGCTCTTTGATTCGATCCCGAAAAAAGCTTTTGTCGTCTATCAGGGGCATCACGGTGATGCCGGGGCCGCGCGGGCCGATGTGATATTGCCGGGGTGTGCCTATACCGAAAAACCGGGGACGTATCTGAATACGGAGGGGCGTGTGCAGGCGGCGCGCAAGGCCGTTGAGGCGCCAGGGCAGGCCAAAGAGGATTGGCGGATTTTGCGGGCCTTATCTGAACAGTTTGGCACGGTTCTACCCTATGATGACGCGGGTCAGCTCCATAAACGCATCCTTACCGAATGGCCTCATTTGGCGGAGGTTGATGTTGTTTTGCCTGCGCCTTGGGCTGAATTTGGCAGTAAAGGGAAGCCGTTAAAAGGCGACCTTAAAAGTCCGGTTGAGGATTTTTATCAAACAAATGTGATCTGCCGTTCATCAGAAACGATGGCGCAGTGCAGTGTCATATTCTCACCAACGGCATATAAGGAGGCCGCTGAATAATGACCAGAACAACGCTCGACATGGTGCGGGAATTTCATGAAACGTACGATGCGGTTATTAAAGACCGGCCTGATACGGCGGATGAGGCGGTTAATCTTCTGCGTATTAATCTTTTGAGAGAAGAGCTTAATGAGCTGGAAGAAGCGCTGGAAAATAATGATGTTGTCGAGGCGCTGGATGCGCTGACTGACATTCAATATGTGCTTGATGGCGCTTTTCTGGCACTGGGGCTACATGCACTGAAAGATAAGGCATTTGACGAAGTACATCGCTCAAATATGAGTAAGTTGGGGGCGGACGGTAAACCGATATTGCGTGAAAGCGATAACAAGGTCATGAAAGGGCCTAATTATTTTAAACCGAATCTGACCAAGATTATTGATGAGCATTTTGAAATCGAGGAAGCGGCATAAATGGCTGAGCTTTGGATAACATATGGTCTGCCTTTGGCGATGATCCTGCTTTATATCGGGATTATTGTCGGCGTGGTTCTGGGCGCTGTGGCCTATCTTACCTATGCGGAGCGCAAGGTTTTGGGCGCTATGCAAATGCGGCAGGGCCCCATGACGGTTGGGCCTTTGGGATTGCTCCAGCCAATTGCAGACGGCGTGAAGCTGTTTTCCAAAGAAACGATTGTTCCGACTCCGGCCGATAAGCCCGTATTTATCTTAGCGCCGATGTTGCTGTTTACGCTGGCTTTGGTGGCTTGGGTTGTGATTCCCTTTGATCTGGGCTGGGTTCTGGCGGACATCAACATAGGGGTACTGTTTCTCTTCGCGGTGTCGTCGATGGGCGTGTATGGCGTGATTATGGCCGGGTGGGCGTCAAACTCCCGCTATGCTTTTCTGGGCGGTATGCGTAGTGCATCGCAAATGGTTTCTTATGAAGTCTCTATGGGGCTTATTATCGTATGTGTTTTGCTGGTGACGGGCAGTCTGAACCTGACAGAGATTGTCATGGCGCCGCGCCCGGCATGGGTGCAGATTATGTTGTTGCCGATGGTGGTGGTCTTTATGATTTCGATTTTGGCAGAAACCAACCGTTCGCCGTTTGACTTGCCGGAAGGGGAAGCGGAATGGTCCGGTGGCTTTATGGTCGAATATTCGGCTATGACTTTCGCGCTGTTTTTTCTTGGTGAATACGCCAATATGATCCTGATGAGCGCGATTATGACCGTTCTTTTCCTTGGGGGATGGCTACCGCCCTTTGGAATTGAAGCGCTGGCTTTTGTGCCGGGAGTGATCTGGTTCGGGCTGAAGACAGCGGGCGTCTTGTTTGTTTTTCTTTGGTCAAGAGCAACCTTTCCGCGCTATCGTTATGATCAACTCATGCGGCTGGGCTGGAAAGTGTTCCTGCCTTTCACGCTGGTTTGGGTGGTGTTGATGGCCGGGACGTTGTTGGCTCTGGATGCGCTGCCGCAATAAAGGAGATGAGGAAGGATGCAATTATTTGAAAATAAAACACAACTAACGGCGGCTGCCACGGTGCTTGTGGTTGGAGTGGCTTTTGCTGCAGCAGTACATTATGTCGTGCCCGGCGGCTGGGAGGACGCGCGGAAAAATGCGCAACAACAAAAGACTCAAAGAGGGCCACAGAAACCTGTATCTTCTTATGGTTTTGGTTCGGAGTAGGAAAAGATAACCATGATCGCACAGACCTTAAAATCTTTTCTCCTGATTGACGTTGTTAAGGGGATGGCGCTGACGTTCAGCTATATCTTTCGTCCGAAAGTGACGATCAATTATCCCTATGAAAAGGGGCCGCTCAGCCCGCGTTTCCGGGGGGAGCATGCGCTACGTCGCTATCCTGTGGGGGAAGAGCGTTGTATTTCCTGTAAGCTGTGTGAAGCCGTTTGTCCGGCACAGGCGATCACGATTGAGGGTGGGCCGCGCGCTGATGACGGTTCCCGCCGCACGGTGCGCTATGACATTGACATGACCAAGTGCATTTATTGCGGCTTGTGCCAAGAGGCGTGTCCCGTCGATGCGATTGTCGAGGGGCCGAACTTTGAATATGCGACGGAAACCCGCGAGGCGCTGTTTTACAACAAAGATAAACTGCTCGAAAACGGTGATGTCTGGGAAGCGCAAATTGCCCGGAATATTGCCGTGGACGCAAAGTACCGTTAAATTTTTCTTGCCATAACAATACATCTTGTCATAAGACTGTTCCCTGTATCGTTTAAACTTCACGGAACAGGGGATTGTTATGAAAGAATGGATCACGGGATATGTGCAAAGCATGCCGGAACCTCATCTTTGTGGTGAAGAGGAAGCCTCTGTCCTTTATTCCTTTTGGGTGGCGCACTATCCTCCCCATCAAAAGGACCGGAGTAATCGTCCAGCGCGAATGGTTTGCTTGCGTCAGGAAGATGTGCAAAAAGCAATGCCTGTGATTGGCGATCATGTCTCTATAACATTTAATGACGTGACGGGGCCGCACCTGAAAAAATTGACGAAGAAAAGCTTTCTCCTTCCTGTTCATGCGCCTTCTTAACCCTTGTTAGCGTAAAAAAATATTTTGGAATTTATACGGGGATTGTTCTCTTTGCGGGGATTGCGGTGCGTTTTTGAAAAGACTAGAAATAAAGCGAGAGGAAAGAGAATCTTTCCGTTATTTTTGCAATAACCTTTATTTCGACTTTTAATCATGGTCACGGCTCTCGTTTTTTATTTTTTTGCCATCGTTCTCGTCTTTGCGGCACTGGGTGTTGTGTTTTCCCGCAATCCGGTGCATGCGGTTCTATTTCTTATTATGTGCTTTTTTAATGCGGCGTTCCTGTTTGTATTGCTGGGGGCGGAATTCCTGGCGATGATTTTGGCTATTGTTTATGTGGGCGCCGTGGCTGTGTTGTTCCTTTTTGTTGTGATGATGCTCGATGTGAATTTTTGCCAAATTAGAGAGGGCGCAAGGCGCTATGTTCCGTTGGGGGTGCTGATTGGTGGGATATTGCTGGCTGAACTGCTGGCTGTTTTTCTCGGTTGGGAGAGCGCGCCCGCGGCTGATGCTTTGCGTGCCAATCCTGTGGAACAGATGGAAAGCGGGTTGGGGAATACCGAAGCGCTCGGTATGATTCTCTACACGGATTATCTTTTGCCTTTTCAGCTGGCAGGGCTGATTTTGCTGGTGGCGATGATGGGGGCGATTGGGTTGAATTTGCGTCGGCGCGCCGACGTTCGTAAGCAATCTGTGGCGGATCAGGTGGCGCGTAAGCGTGAAGATACCGTTGAGATTGTTAAAGTCACACCAGGGACGGGGGTTTAGCAAATGGATATTGGCGTAGAACACTATCTGGTTCTGTCGGGCATATTGTTTACCCTTGGTGTTTTTGGCATTTTTTTGAACCGCCGTAATGTCATTGTGGTTTTGATGTGCGTGGAATTAATTTTGCTTGCCGTTAACATTAACTTTGTGGCTTTTTCCGCTTTTCTGAATGATCTCGCCGGGCAGGTTTTTACCATGTTTATTTTAACCGTAGCGGCGGCAGAGGCGGCTATCGGGCTGGCAATTCTTGTTACATTCTTCCGTAATCGTGGCTCGATTGCTATCGATGATATTGCAGAGATGAAGGGGTAGGGGCAATGGAGTTTTTGGCCGTATTTCTACCCTTGTTTGGCTTTTTGATTGCCGGCCTGTTTGGTAAGGCGATGGGGGATCGGGGCGCGCAGTTTGTAACTTGTGCCGGGATGATAGTGGCAGCTTTCATCTCTATCGTTTTATTTTTTGATGTGATTGTGGATGCGGCGCCGCGTACGTTTATTTTGGCACCCTGGATTACTTCGGGGCATCTGGAAGTGGCTTGGAGCCTGCGGATGGATGAACTGGCCGTTGTGATGTTATGCGTGGTGAATATAGTTTCGGCCTGCGTTCATGTTTATTCGATCGGTTATATGAGTCACGATCCGCATAAGGCGCGCTTTATGGCTTATTTAAGCCTGTTTACCTTTGCGATGCTCATGTTGGTGACGTCCGACAATTTGCTGCAACTCTTCTTCGGTTGGGAGGGCGTCGGCGTGGCATCGTACCTGTTGATCGGTTTCTGGAACCATAAGCGCAGTGCCAATATAGCAGCGGTTAAGGCTTTTGTTGTGAACCGGATTGGTGATTTTGGACTGATTTTGGGTGTGATGGGTATATATTATTTGTTCGGCACTCTGAATTTTGATGGCATTTTTGCTCAAGTGCCAGAGCAGGCAGCGCGCTATCTTCACTTTTTCGGGCAGGAAGTTCATGCTTTAACTTTTGTCGGTTTGCTTTTGTTTATGGGCGCTATGGGGAAGTCGGCGCAGTTGGGGCTCCATGTTTGGCTTCCGGATGCGATGGAGGGGCCAACCCCGGTTTCCGCATTGATCCATGCGGCGACGATGGTGACGGCCGGTGTATTTCTCGTCGCGCGTTTTTCACCCTTGTTTGAGTATGCCCCGATGGCTCTGATGGTGATTTGTATTGTCGGGGCGCTGACGGCTTTTGTCGCCGCGACGATTGGTCTGACCCAGTTTGATATCAAGCGTGTGATTGCTTATTCGACGATGAGCCAATTGGGGTATATGTTTTTTGCTTTGGGGGTTTCGGCGTATGGCGCGGCTGTTTTTCATTTGATGACTCATGCTTTCTTTAAGGCTTTACTGTTTCTCGGCGCGGGATCTGTGATCCACGCGATGAGTGATGAACAAGATATGCGTAAAATGGGCGGGATATGGCGTAAAATACCGACGACGTATGTGTTGATGTGGATTGGTTCGTTGGCTTTGGCCGGGATGCCGTTCTTTGCAGGCTATTATTCCAAAGACATTATTCTTGAGGCCGCTTGGGCGGATCATACATGGTTTGGTCAGTTTGCTTACTGGATGGGAATCGCTGCGGCTGTTATGACAGCGTTCTATAGCTGGCGTTTGTTGTTTATGACTTTCCATGGTGCGCCGCGTGCTTCAAAGGAAGCGATGGATCATGTCCATGAATCGCCGCAAGTCATGATCGGACCGTTGGTGGTCTTGGCCACGGGTGCGATTTTTGCGGGTGCTTTTTTCTACGAACCGTTTGTTGGCGGGCTTCACAAAGATACGGAAATTGTTGCGCATGAGATTGCGTTGGAGCACGATATAGAAGCACCAACCATGGAAGATGAATGGCTGGAACCTGCCGTTAATCGTCGGGAATTTTGGGGTAATTCGCTCTATGTATTGAGAAATAACGATACGATTGCTGCGGCTCACCATGTGCCGGAATGGGTTAAGTTGATGCCTTTTGTTGCCGGGGTTTTAGGGATATTCCTGTCATGGATGTTTTATATTCGTTTTACGGGGATGCCGGCGGTGATGGTGCGTTTATTCCGGCCTGTTCATAATTTGTTTTTCCACAAATGGTATTTTGATCGTCTTTATGCGCGTCTTTTTGTGCGTGTGGTTCGTATTCTGGGAGAGTTCTTCTGGAAGAAGGGGGATGGCGCATTGATTAACCGTATGGGGCCAGACGGCGTAGCGAACTTTTCCCAGATCGCCGGTAAAGTGTTGAGCAAGGTTCAGACCGGTTATATTTATCATTATGCTTTTGCTATGATTGTGGGCGTTGTCTTCTTTGTTTCATGGGTTGTTTTGCAACTCTTTCAGCTAGGGTAGGAATAATATGATGATTGATTTGCCTATTCTTTCCTTGATGATTTTCATGCCCTTGGCGGGGGTGTTGTTTATTTTGATGGTTTCCGGCGCGGATGAAGAGGCGACAGCCCGTAATGCGCGGCGTGTTGCGCTTTATACGTCGCTTTTTACCTTTATCCTTAGCTTGTATATGCTCTTTGCCTTTGACCCGAAACAATCGGGATTTCAGTTTGAACAGCAAATGACATGGTTCGAAGGATTGGGGATTTCTTATCATGTCGGGGTGGATGGTATATCCCTGTTCTTCGTTGTGCTTTCGACATTTTTGACGCCCGTTTGTATTTTGGCCAGCTGGGATTCGATCAAGACCCGTGTGAAGGATTTTATGATCGTCTTTCTGGTTCTGGAAATGTTTATGATCGGAACCTTTACGGCGCTGGATGCTTTGTTGTTCTATGTTTTCTACGAAGGTTCTCTTATTCCGATGTTTATGATTATCGGTATGTGGGGTGGTGAAAATCGGGTTTACTCGGCCTATAAGTTTTTCCTTTATACGCTTGCGGGATCGGTTTTGATGCTGGTCGGCTTGCTTACGCTTTATTTTATGACGGGGACGACCGATATTCCGGTTTTGATGGAAAATACGATCACTGCGGATATTCAAAAATGGTTGTGGGTGTCCTTCTTTGTGAGCTTTGCGATTAAGGTACCTATGTGGCCCGTTCATACATGGCTTCCTGATGCGCACGTTCAGGCTCCAACGGCGGGGTCTGTGATTCTGGCTGGCGTGCTTTTGAAAATGGGGGGGTATGGATTTTTGCGCTTTTCCCTGCCGATGTTCCCGGATGCCAGCGCTTATTTCGCGCCGCTGGTCTATGGTCTGAGCATTATTGCTTTTGCTTATGCTTCGCTGGTTGCGTTTGTGCAGCGTGACATGAAAAAGCTCATCGCCTATTCATCGGTGGCCCATATGGGATTTGTTACGTTGGGGGTGTTCACCGGTACGATGCAGGGGATACAGGGGGGCGTGTATCAGATGCTCTCACATGGTCTGTTGTCGGCGGCTCTGTTTCTGTGCGTCGGGGTGGTCTATGACCGTCTTCATACGCGGGAAATGGCGCGTTATGGCGGGCTTGTGAATAATATGCCGCGTTATGCCGCTATTTTTATGATTTTGATGTTGGGCTCGGTGGGCTTGCCGGGAACGTCAGGGTTCGTTGGTGAATTTCTGGCTTTGCTGGGGGCTTATCATGTGAACGTAACCATGGCCTTTTTTGCGGCAGGCGGGATTATTTTGGGGGCGATCTATATGCTGCGGCTTTATCGTAAGGTTATCTTTGGTGCGCACCACAATGATGATACCGCGGCGATGAAGGATTTGAACCCGCGGGAAATTTTTATATTCGTACCGATTGTGGCGATGGTGCTGTGGTTTGGCGTTTTCCCCAATTATGTGCTGGACCGGATGGTGCCATCGGTTGAGCACTTGATGACCCGTTATCATTTATCAATGCAAACGGCTACCCCCCTTCCTCACCCGGAGGTTATACGTGATGAGTGAGTTTTCTTTAGCGCAGATTGAACCGGCTATGCCGGAGGTTTTTCTTGCCGCGGCCGGGTTGGTCTTGTTGGTGCTGGGGGTTTTGCGCGGGCGTAATGCTTTTTGCTTTATATCTCTGGCGGTGAGTGTCGTCTTTTTTCTGACGGCAATTCTTGTCCTGAATGGCGGCGTGGAACGCACATTAGGCTTTAACGGCATGTTTGTTATGGACAGTTTTTCAGGATTTATGAAAGTTTTGATTGCTGTGGGGCTGGCGCTCTCAACCATTTTGTCTATCAAGTACCTGATACAAGAAAACCTTAATCGTTTTGAATATCCGCTTTTGGTTCTATTTTCCGGGATCGGGATGTTGATGATGATTTCGGCTCACGACCTTCTGACGGCTTATATGGGGCTGGAGCTACAATCTTTGGCGCTTTATGTTTTGACCGCGATCCGGCGCGGCAATGATAAATCTGCGGAGGCCGGAGTTAAGTATTTTATCCTTGGGGCGCTGGCATCCGGTTTTTTACTGTTTGGGATGTCGTTGATTTACGGCTATACGGGGGGGCTGCGCTATGATGGGATTGCAACCGCGTTATCACAGGCTGACTCTTTGTCTGTTGGTGCAGTTGTCGGGATGGTTTTTATTATCGTCGGTGTGGCGTTTAAGCTTTCCGCTGTGCCGTTTCATATGTGGACACCCGATGTTTATGAAGGGGCGGCGACATCCGTGACGGCCTTGCTGGCGATGGTTCCCAAAATCGCAGCGATGGGACTTTTGATGCGTTTGCTGTTCGAGCCTTTTGCACCGTTGATAGATCAATGGCAACAGATTATGTGGTTTTTGGCTATGGCCTCTATGACGGGGGGGGCTTTTGCGGCTTTGGCACAGAAAAACATTAAACGCCTTTTGGCTTATAGTTCGATCAATCACATGGGCTATGCCACAATCGGGATTGTCGCGGGGACGGCGGCGGGGGTAAGCGCTGTTGTTTTGTATATGGCAATCTATATGATTATGCTGGCCGGTGTTTTTGCTATTCTTTTGATGATGCGTCGTGATGGGATGCAGCTGCGGGATATAAACGATATGGCGGGGCTTGTGAGTTATAACCCGGTGTTGGCCTATATGATGGCGGCTTTAATGTTTTCGATGGGGGCTATTCCCCCTCTGGCCGGCTTCTTCTGCAAGCTGTTTGTGTTTCAGGCCGCTGTGGCGCAGGGCATGTACGTACTGGCTGTCGTGGGGGTTTTGACCTCTGTCGTGGCGGCGTTTTACTATCTGCGTGTTATTAAGGTTATGTTTTTTGATGCACCGGCGGAAAAACTGGATCAGGATTTTGGTTTTGCTCACCGTATCATTGCTTTGACGAGCGTATTGTTCTTGTTGCTCTTTATTACAAATCCATCGGCGCTGATCCATTTGAGTAAGGCTGCCGCGGCGGCACTGTTCGCGGGATGATTGATTTCGCCGTTCATACTTATGCCTCTCTGCCCTCGACGCAGGATTACGTGCGTGAGCTGGCGGATGAAGGCTTGCCCGAAGGTACGGTCATTCAGTGTTTAACTCAGACCAAGGGGCGTGGGCGGCACGGGAATGAATGGGCTTCGCCGATTGGTAATCTCTATATGTCTGTTTTGTTGCGTCCTGCATGCCCAGCGGATAAAGCGGGGCAGCTCTCTTTTGTGGTCGCGCTTGCGCTTTCTCAAGCGATGGATGAGGTGATTGAGGCCGGGCATAACAAAACGCTGAAATGGCCGAACGATATTTTGATTGATGGGAAGAAAGCCGCCGGGATTTTGCTGGAAAGCGCTCTGAAAGATGGCGCTGTTGACTCGCTGGTGGTGGGGGTTGGCGTGAATATTATGGCACCGCCGGAGGACGCTGTTGCTCTGCAGGACGTGAGCGGCGGTGCGCAAGTGCCGATCCACCCTTTCCGTGATAAAATTCTGGATCAATTGGCGGCGTATTATGAGCGCTGGCGGGTGGAGGGGTTTACGGCTCTTCGCAATGAGTGGCTGGCGCAGGCGCATGGTTTGGGGCAGACTGTTCATGTACGCCTGCCGTCCGAAGAGTTTGACGGCACATTTAAAGATTTGGACAAAGACGGTGCATTGCTGGTAGAACTCTCCGATGGCACGGACCGGAAGGTTACGGCCGGGGACGTTTATTTTTAAGGGCGACCTAGGATGCTGCTCGTCATTGATGCCGGAAATACCAATATTGTTTTTGCCCTTTATGACGGCGAAACGCAGCGGGCCGTGCACCGTTTGGAAACGGCGGCTGTGCAGGCGGAAGAGGGAATATCTCTGCCGTCTGATTTTGTCGCTGTTGATGGTGTGATTATTGCTTCCGTTGTTCCCGCATGTGACCCTATCCTGCATCGTTTTTGTGTGGGTGTTTTGGAGCATGAGCCGCTTTTTGTGACGCACGAGACGGTTCCTCTCGAAAGCGCCCTCGATCATCCGGAGCAGGCCGGGGCTGATCGACTTGTGAATGCCTACGCCGCGGCGCTTGATATCAAAGGCGCAGCGGTGGTTGTGGATTTTGGAACAGCAACGACGTTTGACGTTGTGGATAAAAACGGCGTGTTTCGCGGCGGGGTCATTGCGCCGGGCGTGAACCTGTCTAAAGAAGCGTTGGTCCGGGCGGCGGCGAAATTGCCCGATGTTCCTGTGGAAAAGCCTGTGCATGTAATCGGGACAAATACGGTGGAAGCGATGAAGGCGGGGCTGTATTGGGGCTACGCTTCAATGATTGAGGGGATGCTGGCACGGATTGCCGATGAGCTGGGCGAAATGCCGCGTGTGATGGCAACGGGCGGATTGGCAGATTTGTTTGCCCCGGCAATCCCTGCGATTGAGAAAGTTGATAAAGACTTGACGCTCAAGGGGCTGGTGAGGCTTTATGAAGAGGTTACATCGTAATGCGCCCGTTGTTTTTTGATGTTGATGGTGTTCTTGTTCACGGCTATCACGCGAACCCGGAGAAGCAAATTCGCTGGGATGAGACTATAGAACAGGATTTGGGAATAGACCGGGCGCGTTTTTCCGAGGAATTTTTCGCCCGTGATTTTTTGTCGGAAGTGATCGTCGGGCGGAAGGATTTAAAGGTCGCATTACAGGCGTGGCTTTCTACAACGGATTATCGGGTCACGGCGGAGGGTATCGTCTCATACTGGTTGGAGAAAGATTCCAATATGGACCGCGATCTTTTATCGCATATTAGCAAAATAAAAGAGGTGGGAGTTCCTTTGTTTGTAGCGACCAATCAGGAGCATTACCGGGCGCAGTATTTATGGGATGTCTGCGGTTTTAAGGATTTTTTTGATGATATATTTTATTCGGCGCGTTTAGGGGTGATGAAACCCGATCCGCTTTATTTCCAAAAGATAGATGAGCTTGTCGCTAATGACACAGAACATCCTTTGTTTTTTGACGATAGAATTGAGGTCGTGGAAGCCGCACAAGCGCATGGCTGGGAAGCTGTGGTGTACGAAACGATTGACGACGTCCTCGGACACCCTTACATAAAAGGGCTGCTAACGGATTAAATAAAAAGAACCTATGACAAAAAAACTTAAACTCGATCCTTCACAATTACATTTCCTCGCACTGGGCGGGAGTTCAGAATTCGGGATGAACCTGAACCTGTATGCGACGGAGGGGCAATGGCTCGCCGTTGATTGCGGGATAGGCTTTGCCGATTGGCGCTTGCCGGGGGTGGATATTACGCTGCCTGACCCGGCCTTTATCGCCGAGCGCCGTAAGGATTTAAGCGCATTGATTATCACGCACGCGCATGAAGACCATGTGGGCGCGGTGGCGTATCTGTGGCCGGAGCTGCGCTGTCCTATCTATTGCACGCCTTACACCGCTGCGGTGCTGGAGAAGAAATTTAGCGAAAACCCGGC
This sequence comes from Alphaproteobacteria bacterium, assembly GCA_050297015.1. Taxonomy (GTDB): domain Bacteria; phylum Pseudomonadota; class Alphaproteobacteria; order Micavibrionales; family Micavibrionaceae; genus JACKJA01. Next base: position 34,289 of record JBNKRZ010000014.1, read on the forward strand.
CTGTAAGGGGGCTGAAATCAATATCGTAAAGCCCGGTGACACGATTGAAACAGGGCCGTTTACGGTGCAGTTCGTCCATGTGACCCATTCGATCCCTGATGCGACTTCTCTTATTATTGAGACGAAAGCCGGGCGTGTGGTGCATAGCGGTGATTGGAATATTGACCCGACCCCGGTGATTAACGGTCCGACGGATGAGGCAGCGTTTAAGGCCGCGGGGAAAAAGGGCGTGATGGCTTATATTGGTGATTCAACCAATGCCTTGACGGCGGGGCGTTCCGGATCCGAACAGGAGGTTTTCGACGGGCTGGATGCCTTGATGGAAGAGCATAAGACGGGCCGCATTCTGGTTACGATTTTTTCCACGAATATTAGCCGTATTCAAAGCATTGTGCGGGTGGCGCATAAACATGGCCGCCGTGTGGTTTTGGCGGGTTATTCTTTGCGCAAGAATACAGAGTCCGCACGAGAATGCGGCTATCTTAATGATTTGCCGCCGTTGCTCAGTGAAGATGACGCCGAGCAAACGCCGCGGGACAAGCTTGTGATTATCGCTGTAGGCTCGCAAGGGCAATATAATTCAGCGCTGGCGAAGATCGTGCGGGGTGATAATCCACGCCTAAAGGTGCAGAAAGACGACGTGTTTGTGTTTTCTTCCCGCATTATTCCCGGCAATGAAAAAGACATCTTTAACATCACGAATATGCTGAGTGCCGATGGGGTGCATATTTTAACGCCGCACCGCTCGCCCTATAAAATTCATGTGTCGGGTCACCCGTGCCGTGATGAAATCCGCGATATGCTGGGCTGGCTGAAACCGAAGACGCTGGTGAGCGTGCACGGGGAGCGTGCGATGCTGGAGCGTCAAGCCGCTGTGGCGCGCGAGGCCGGGGTGGGCAATGTTCTGATCCCCCTGAATGGCGGAATTGTGAAGCTAGGTCCTGATGAGCCGCAAATCGTCGGGCAGGTTGAAACGGGCGTGCTGGCCGTTGAGCCGAAGCGGATTCTTGCCGCCGATCACACCGGGATTGTCGAGCGCCGCAAGGTGCAGTTTACCGGAGCCGTTCAAATATCGCTGGTTCTCGATGACCGTGGTGACTTGCTGGCTGACCCGCATCTGACCCTGTTGGGCTTGATCGACCCGGATGTGCCGGAGGATGTGGAATTCGAGCAGGACATTATGGCCGAGATAGAGGATATTCTTGCCGGTATGAGCCGTAAAGACCGCCAAAACGATCATGCCGTTCACGAAGAGGTGCGCATCGGTGTGCGGCGCTTGATCCATATGGCGCTGGGGATGAAACCCAAGGCCACGGTTCATGTGACAAGGGTTTAATTCGAAATGATAAGAACAGCTTTTATCTTTTTGATTCTAATTATATTTCCTTACACATCATACGCGCAGGGGCCGGAGACGTTTTGTCATTTGTTACCGGATCATGAACCGGATCAAGGCGCAGCTTATAAGCCCGGCGTTGATGTGCATGGTAATCCGGTTGCGCCGGCTGATTTGAATGCGCCGCCGCTGATTGTACCGGATGTGGTGCGGATCCCCCTGAATGTCGATCTGGCGCAGGGCTTAAGCCAGCCTTTGCCGGACGGTACGGAATTAAATACACATATGGGCATGTTAGAGATTTACCGCAACGGTTCAGTCGTGTTTAATGGGCAGGACTTAACGCGGCAGGCGAATATATTATGCGGCCGGGCGGTGGAGCCGGAAGTGAAACCGCCGCCGCAACCGCCCGTGAAACCGGGGGCGACGCAAGTGCCTCTGCCGGAACAGAAAATACAGGCGGAAACGCCAAAAGAAGAAATACTTTGGGGTGAAGGATATTAAGGAATGAACGCACAAGCGCAAAAACAGCAAGGCAAGAAACCTAAAACCGCCATTACACCAACGCGGGAGGACAATTTCCCCGAATGGTATCAGCAGGTGATTAAGGCTGCGGACATGGCGGAGAACTCCCCCGTGCGCGGTTGCATGATTATCAAGCCCTACGGCTATGCGGTGTGGGAGAATATGCAGCGCGTCTTTGATGACATGATTAAGGAGGCGGGCGTGGAGAATGCTTACTTCCCGCTCTTTATTCCGTTGAGCTTCCTCTCTCGTGAGGCTGAGCATGTGGAGGGGTTTGCCAAGGAATGTGCCGTTGTGACCCATCACCGCCTTGAAAAAGACCCGGACGGCGAAGGCTTGCGGCCCGCGCCGGCGGCGGAATTGGATGAACCGCTTGTGGTGCGCCCGACATCGGAGACGATTATCGGCGATGCGATGGCGCGCTGGGTACAGTCGTATCGTGACTTGCCGTTGAAGCTGAACCAATGGGCCAACGTGGTGCGCTGGGAAATGCGTACACGGATGTTCCTGCGCACGTCTGAATTCCTGTGGCAGGAAGGGCATAATGCATTTGAAACCGCTGAAGAGGCGCGGGAAGATTCTCTGAAAATGTTGGAAGTCTATCGTACGTTTGCTGAGGATTATTTGGCCATGCCGGTTCTGACGGGCGAAAAAACGGCAGATGAGCGCTTCCCCGGCGCTGTTGCAACTTTTGCCATTGAAGGCATGATGCAGGATGGGAAGGCGTTGCAGGCCGGCACTTCTCATGATCTGGGGCAGAATTTTTCTACAAGCTGCGGCATTAAATTCCAGAGCCGTGAAGGGACGGAAGAGTTTGCTTATACGACCAGTTGGGGAATTTCGACGCGTCTGATCGGCGGCATGATTATGACCCACGGTGATGATGACGGCATGATTATGCCGCCGCGCATCGCGCCGTATCAGGTTGTGATTATCCCTGTGGTGCGTGATGATGCCGATGCCGCCGCGATCGGTGAGTATTGCGCGAATCTTGCTGCAAGCCTGAAAGAGCAGGGTGTGCGTGTGAAGCTGGATGATTGTGATGCCCGTACGCCGGATAAAATGTGGGATGCTATTAAGAAGGGCGTGCCTGTGCGTGTTGAGGTTGGTGCCCGCGAAATGGCCGAAGGGCAAGTGACACATGTGCGGCGCGATCTGGGCCGTGACAGCAAGGAGACGTGCGCTGTGGATGAATTTGTGAACAAAATTTCCGCTCTTCTCGATGCGGTGCATGAGGAGTTATTGACCCGTGCGCGTGCTTTTCGTGATGCGCATATCGAAGAGGTGTCTTCGTTGCAAGAGGTGAAAGATTTTTTTGCAGCGGACAAGCTGGGTTTTGTGAAAATAGATACTACATTGCTCGATGATCCGGCGTTTGATGAGATTAAAAAGGAATTTTCTCTGACGCCGCGTTGTATGCCGTTTGATGATAAAGGGCAAAAAGTTTATGTTGGGAAATCTTATTAAATCTAAGGAGAGAATATAATGGATAATTTGCTAAGAGATAAGGCCGAGGAAATCATTCAGCTTTTGATGCAACAAAATGAGTTGATTGAAAAGCTTCTGGATCAGAAATCCTCTGGCTGCGGTTGCGGCTGTGGTGACGATTGTGCCTGTAATGATAAGGACGGTGGTTGCTGTAAGGACGAAGATGAAGGCTCTTGTTGCGGTGGCGGCTGTCACTAACGGCGGGATATCTTTGTTTAATGTTCACTCCCTTTGAAAGGCTGGTCGCTGGGCGTTACTTGCGGGCACGAAAGGCCGAAGGCTTCGTGTCCGTGATTGCGTCGTTTTCCTTTCTTGGCATTATGCTGGGTGTGGCGACGCTTATCATTGTCATGTCTGTGATGAACGGGTTTCGCGCGGAGCTGATTGGCCGGATATTGGGCTTGAACGGTCATATGAACGTTTATACGCAGAGCGGCCCGCTCCATGATTATAATATTCTGAGTATGAAAATAGCCGATGTGGATGGCGTGCGCTCTGTCATGCCGATTATCGAAACGCAGGCTTTGCTTTCGGTTCATGGTGTGGCGAACGGTGTCATGGTCCGCGGCATCGCGCCGGAGGATTTCGTGCGCAAGCCTATTTTGGCCGATGGAATCCTCGTTGGGGATAAGACGACTTTTCAGGGCAATGTCGTGGCGATCGGTGTGCAGATGGCCAATAAGTACCGCTTGACGCTGGGTGACGATGTGACTCTGATCGCGCCGAAGGGAAAGGCTAGTCCGTTCGGGACGATTCCCCGCTCGCGCACATATAAGGTCGGTGTGATTTTTGATGTCGGTATGTACGAATATAATAGCGGCTTTGTCTTCATGCCTTTGAATACGGCGCAAACATTCTTTCAGCTCCCCAATGCGGTGAGTTCTCTGGAAATCATGGCGGATGATCCTATGGCTCTCGGCAACGTGCGGCGCAGTGTGGAGATGGTCACTGCCGGGCAAGCCGGCGTTTACGACTGGCGTGATATGAATGACAGCTTCTTTAACGCGCTTCAGGTGGAGCGCAATGTGATGTTCTTGATCCTGACGCTGATTATTATCGTTGCGGCGTTTAATATTATTTCGAGCATGATCATGCTGGTGAAGGATAAGGGACGCGACATCGCGATTATGCGTACGATGGGCGCGACGCGGCGCTCGATGATGAAAATCTTTATCCTGACGGGCGCGAGCATCGGTTTTGCCGGGACGTTTTTCGGCGCGGTTCTGGGGATTTTGTTTGCGCTGAATATTGAGAGCATCCGCCAGTGGTTACAGGGTTTGACCGGGACGGATTTGTTCTCCGCCGAAATTTACTTTCTCTCGCAACTCCCGGCGGAAGTCGAATGGCACGAAGTGACGCTGGTTGTGGCGATTGCTTTTACATTGTCCATTTTGGCAACGCTTTATCCGGCTTGGCGGGCGGCGCGGCTCGACCCGGTGGAGGCGCTGCGGTATGAGTAGTATTTTACTGGATGTTCAGGGGCTTGAGAAAACCTTTCATCAGGGCGGCGAAAGCCTGACGGTTTTGAAAGACCTTGATATGTTGATTGAGAAGGGCGAAATGGTTGCGCTCGTCGGGCCGAGCGGCGCGGGGAAATCGACGCTTTTGCAACAGATAGGCTTGCTCGATACGCCTACGGCTGGGAAAATTCTTGTTGGCGGCAAGGATGCTTCGAATATGAACGATCGTCAGCGCACGGAATTGCGCCGCGATTTTATGGGGTTTGTCTACCAGTTTCACTACCTTCAACCGGAATTCTCGGCACTCGAAAATGTTGTTATGCCGCAGATGATCGCCGGACGCAAAAAGAAAGATGCACAAGGCCGAGCGACGAAATTGTTGAAAGCGCTGGGGCTGGGGCATCGGCTGGATCATCGCCCGGCGCGCCTGTCAGGTGGGGAGTGTCAGCGGGTGGCGATCGCCCGCGCTCTGGCGAATAGGCCCAAGTTATTGCTGGCTGATGAACCGACGGGGAATTTGGATCCGGATACGGCGGATGGTGTGTTCGATATCCTGATTGAATTGGTTCGCAATACAGGAATCGGTGCCTTGATCGCCACGCATAATATGGACCTCGCCAACCGGATGGACCGCGTGCTTGAACTCGGCCACGGCACCGTGCGTGAAATTTAGACGGCCTTTTTATCCTTGAGCCAGCTTCCCCAGTAAATCCACTTTTTCCCCAGCGTATCTGTGATTTTGTACCATGCACGAGTCAATGGGTAGAGCAGGCGCGGCAGGCCCTCCAGCCTCACGGTTTTATCAAAGCGCGTGTCATTGCCGATCGTCGTTTCCGCCGCCGGGTCGGGGTAAAGCGGCGCGGGGTAGAGCACGAGCGTTTCCAGCCCCGTTTCCCACATGCGGCCCTGTAGCGTGTCGATAGGAACCCAGTTGCGCCGCATGTGACGCAGCATGATTTCCGCCGCATGCCGGGTGAGAAGATAGCCGTGCGCCCCGCCGGGCGCGGTGGGCAGGCGTGCATAGTGGTAGCGCGTACCGCCCAGTGGCGCAATTTTGCGGCAGCCGCGTTTGTAGATTTTGGCACTGCCGAGGAAGCGGATCACGTCCCATTGTAGGGTTTGTTGTTTTGTCATCTTGAGCGTCAGCGAAGGATCTGTTGAAGGGCTGTTACTTTTAGATTCTTCGCTTTGCTCAGAATGACATGTATTTTGAGTAAGAGCGCTTAATGCCTCCTTGAAATCAGCTTCAAAGATCACGTCGTCCTCCAGCACGGCAGCCAGCGGTATATTTTCCGCGATCATTTTCTCAAAGATTTTCCGGTGAGACAGCAGGCAGCCGATCTCTCCTTTTGTCATGTCGCGCCCGAAAAAGCGTTTGCGCCGCGCGCTATCATAAACGGTAGCGATGGCTTCGTCGCTCATCTCCCGGCCATTCACGGCCTCGATAAAGGTCAGATCAACCCCGACATCCCGTGCCCGTGCGGCGATCCCCTCCCGCCGGTCGGCGTCTTTGGGCATGTTGATGACAAAGAGGGGCGGGGTTGTATTGTAACCTGTTGTTTTTATGTTGTTATTCGCGTTACTCATTTTGTTTGTCCTTTTTGCGGGGGGGGGTGGGGGCTATTGAGGCATTCTTTTGTTTTCGTTCGTGTCTTTATGATTTTATTATAGGATAATATTCCCGAAGAGACAAGCGTTTTAAATTTTACATAATGCAATCCCGGGAAGGGTAGGGATGAAGGGATGAAGGG
>JBNKRZ010000015.1:0-57346 GCA_050297015.1 Alphaproteobacteria bacterium
AGATAAAGTTATCATCGTTTTTGCTCCTTGAATATGCTTTGGCATGTCCTGCAGACCAAAAACGATGATAACTTTATCTGAAAAACGAACAGAAATATGCATAACATGTGACTACAGTATCTAAAACAAATCGACCTGAACGGAGAAAATTTTCTCGACCTTGCGAGCCTGCTCCCCCGCTGCCAGAACAATGACATGGTCCCCCGCACGCAATATAAATTCCGGCGTTGGCAAGAGAACCTCTTCACCACGAACAATCATGACAATCTGCACACCTTCCGGCCATTTTATATCTTGAACAGCTGTATTCGCGATATCAATCGCACCGGAAAGTTCGGCCTCAATAATCTCTGCGAAACCGTCCTTAAGCGTATGAAGCGCTTTAATCCGCCCACGGCGCACATGACGCATAATAGTTGAGACCGTCGAAGAACGAGAGGAGACTGTCGCATCCACCCCCAAGGAACTCATCAAACGCGCATAACTCGTGTTATTAACCAGAGCTATAGCCCGTTCTGAGCCGTATTGCTTAGCCAGCAATGCCGACAAAATATTGGTTTCATCATCCCCCGTAATAGCTACCAAAGTATCTGTTGCATTCGCCTCCGCCATCAATTCATGGTTCAGAGCATCACCATGCATAACCACAACATCCGGCAATATTTTGCTAATCTCAATAGCGCGGCTTTCACTTTGCTCAATCAGCGTAACCTGTAGATTTTTTTGCTCCTCCTGCAAAAGCTTTATCAGGCTTATTCCGATACTTCCTCCTCCCATAACCGTAACATGACGCGCTTTTCTCTCTTCATGGCCAAACGCTGCCATAGCCCGGTCCAAATGTTCATCATCCGTGATAAAAAATACTTCATCACCCAAGAAAATTTGATCGTCATCTGAAGGAAAGAAAGGATATCCATCACGCAAAATAGCGCCAACCTTCATTAAAAGCCCCGGAAACGTTTTTCTAATTTGACGCAATTGCGTATTAAGCAGCGGGCAATCTTCCTGACACATGACCCCCACCATATAAACATGACCTTCGGCCAATTGAATAACACTGGTCGTCCCGGGCACACTCAAACGCAACTTGATTGATTTTGCCACCTCAATTTCCGGAGAAATCACCACATCAATCGGCATGTGCGCCCGGCTAAAAAGATTAGACCAAGCAGGATCAAGATAATTTTGCTCACGAATGCGGGCGATTTTTTTAGGAACACCGAACAGAGAATGAGCGACCTGACAGGCCACCATATTGACCTCATCCACATCTGTTACCGCCACAATCAGATCAGCATCATTGGCCCCGGCATTACTCAATATTTCCGGATTCGAGGCATGGCCGCAGATTGCTTTAACATCCAATTCCTCATTAACATGCGCAATCAAAAGAGGATCAACATCAATGACGGTAACGTCGTTTTCTTCACGTGCAAGATAGGACGCTATACTAAAACCGACCTGCCCCGCCCCACATATAATCACACGCATATATTAATTCCCCCGATTGCCCTGAATTCCGAGCCGTTTTGGTTAACCCTTTATCAGCATTCAAGCCGCATCCGACGCGTTTCCCCGCGATAGAGTCACTATCCCCAATTGCTTAAGCTTACGATGCAATGCTGAACGCTCCATGCCGACAAACTGCGCCGTTTTGGATATATTACCCTCAAACCGTTCCAATTGGGCAAATAAATAATCTTTTTCGAATAACTCACGCGCTTCCCGCAAGGAAACAGCCATAACATTTTTGGGGATAGACACGTCCTTTTGCCCCTCATCAGGCTTTTCAAGAATCTCTTGCGGCAGCTGTTCGGGGAAAATGATTCTCTCATCATTCGCCGCGGAGCCGCCCATAATCATCAAACGCTCGATTAAATTACGAAGCTGCCGGATATTACCCGGCCAACCATAAGCCTGAAGCGCGGCCAATGTGCTCTCAGACAACTGACAAGGCGGCATACCGGCTTGCTGAGCAAATTGCTCTATAAAATAAGAGGACAGCTCCGGGATATCCTGTGTGTGGCTACGCAGTGGCGGCATTTCGACAGGGACGACATTTAAGCGAAAAAACAAATCTTCACGAAAAGCCCCCTCCTCCATCGCGCGCTGAAGATCGCGATTTGTCGCTGCGATAATACGCACATCAACCCTGAGAAGCTCCTCTCCGCCAACGCGCTGAAAAGCCTCCTCCTGCAGAACACGAAGGATTTTTCCCTGCGTTTCCAATGGCATATCGGAGACTTCATCCAGCAAAAGCGTGCCGCCATCTGCGCGCTCCAACAAGCCGGTTTTTTGTTCTTCACCGGGACGCATAGCCTCCTGTCCAAACAATTCAATCTCGAGACTTTCGGGGCGCAGCGTTGCACAGTTCAGCGCCATAAACGGCCCGGAAGAACGCTGCGATAAACGGTGGATCGTGCGCGCGGCTATTTCCTTGCCCGTTCCGGCCTCCCCGGTCAACAAAATCCGGCTATTCGTCTGAGCGACACGCAAAAGGAGCTGACGCAAATTTTGAAGGGCCGGCGAATGACCGACAAGCTCAAACGAACCTTCAGCTTTCTCTTTCAGCTTTTTATTCTCCTTTATCAGCGCCGCCGTTTCCAAAGCACGCTCAATCATCAAAAGAAGACGGTCAGCCTTAAAGGGTTTTTCGATAAAGTCGTAGGCTCCCTGTTTAATGGCATTGACAGCTGTTTCGATTGTACCGTGACCGCTAATCATCAAAACAGGAAGATGGGGATGTGCGCTCTTGATGTGGTCCAAAATCTGTAGGCCGTCATCACCACTGGCCTGTAACCAGATATCAAGGATAACGAGATCCGGTATTTTTTCTTCAATCCGCTGATACGCCTGTGCTGCGTCAGCCGCCTGACGAATCGCATAGCCCTCATCCTCCAAAACCCCTTGGATCAGAGTGCGGATTCCTGCCTCATCGTCAACAACCAGAATATCAATATTGCGCATATTCTCTCTTTCCGCTTAAAACTAAGCCGCCACTTGATCTTCCTCCTGAGCAAAAGGCAGCAACAGCACAACATGAGCGCCGCCGCGATCTTCCCAGCCTTCCACACCCTTTAACCAATTCGGTGCACCCAAAATCAGCGCTCCCTGATGGTCGTCCATAACCTTTTTAACAATAGCAAGACCAAGCCCGGTCCCTTTGGCTTTGTGCGTGACATAAGGCTCCGTCAAACGCGAAGGCGTTTCGTCCTGCGGCAAGCCTAACCCGTTATCACTTAAAACAATCGCTATACTATTTTTATCCTCTGTCCGGCATAGCAAAATGTCGATCGTTCCTTCTTGGGCATTATCACCCTCTTCGGCTTGACGCGCATAAATAGAATCAATCGCATTCTGAATAATATTGGTCAAAGCCTGACGAATTTGCTGAGCATCAAAGTTAACAAAAAGCGGCGTATCCCGACCGTCAAAGCCTACCCTGCGGAAGATAATATCAGGATGAGCTTGCTGTTCTAAAACCAAGGCATCGCGAATATGGCGTCCTAAATCTTCATTTTTCATGACAGCTTCGGGCATACGGGCAAAGGCTGAGAATTCATCAACCATCCTGCCGATATCGCCTACATGATGAATAATCATATCCGTGCATTGCTCAAAAACATCGGCATCTTCCGTAATTTGAGACATATATTTACGCTTCAACCGTTCGGCCGAAAGTTGAATCGGCGTAAGCGGATTTTTGATTTCATGAGCAATCCGCCGCGCCACATCGGCCCAAGCAGCCTTACGCTGCGCCGATTGTAGCTCAGTAATGTCATCGAAGGTCAAAACCGCGCCTTTATCCTCTTCACCCAACAACTCAATAGCGATGCGCACCAACAATGTACGCTTAAGGCCATCCGTGCCTATAAAGAGTAATTCCGACTGCGTGATCTTGTCAGGCTTTTGATGAGCCTGCACCAACAACGCCTCAATATCTGGAATAAGGCCTTTTATATCCTGTCCGGTCATATCGTCCGGTCCCGTTTCAAAAAGCTCACAGGCCGAGCTATTCGCCAAACGAATGGTGCCCCTTTCATCAACCCCGACAATACCCGCCGAAACACCGGCCAAAACCGTTTCCGTAAAGCGGCGCCTTTGATCGAGTTGGTGGTTAACTTCCATCAATTTTTCGCGCTGTTCAGCAAGTTGCTGAGTCATTCTGTTGAACGCACGCGCCAATACGGCAAACTCATCACCGCGCTTAAACTCACGAACGCGGGCGCTTAAATCACCCTTTCGCACCTGATCGGCAGCCACAATCATTTCTCCAATGGGAATGACCATCTGGCGCGCAAAGATCAAACCAAACCATACAGCCGCCAACAAAAGCAAAAGCGCAACGACAACAAAGATCAATGTACTTTTAACCTGAAGCTTTGCCCTTTGCCCTTCGAGCGCTTCATAAGCAGCTACGGCCTGCCGCGTATCCGTCAAGTAAGAAAGCACCGTGGGATCAACCATCCGCCCCACATACAGATAGCTATCAACAAGCCCCTCCAACTTAACAAGCGCATGAACACGATCATCACTATCCCCGGTCATCAAGACCAGATCGCCGGCGGCGGCTTGTGCCACTTCATAGGTTTCCGGCACTTCAAAGGTCTGGCGAAGCATTGTGCCTGAATGCGCGAGAACGCGGCCGGAACTGTCGAAAACGGTTGCCTCTGAAAAATTTCGCAACATAGACTGCGTGCGCATAACCTGATCGAAAGCCGGTTGATTCTCGATTAAAATGTTTGCCTGACGGTTTAAGTCGCTTGCCATAGCCATAACATCGGCGCGGATAACCTGTTGGTGTTCCCGCAAATACGCCTCCGCCACGGCCTGAGAGCGGGAAACGGCGGTACTAACCCGTTCGCTAAACCAGCTCTGCACTCCAAAATGAAGGAAGAAAGCCGCGAACACGGTCATAAGGATAGCCGGCGTGGCCGCAAGAAAACCAAAGATCAAAACAAGCCGCACATGCAAACGCGACCCCGCCATCCCGCGGCGACGGTAACTCCAAAGCTTGGCAATGCGGCGCGCAATCAATATTCCCAACACCAGCAAAATCACAAGATCGAGGTTCAAAAGCCAGATCACCGTACCGGGACTGCTGCCAAAGGGAGGCAATTCCGTTAAAGCCGCATAGGTCGCCGTACCGCTTATAACCGCAGCAATGATCAAAAAAAGCGCCAGGCGGTTCCCCCAGCTGCTCCCGAAACGGGCGAGCTTGCGGATGTAACGAAAAGGCAATATGGGTGCCTTATTTTGCGGAAAAACCATGATTTAAAAGTGTTCCTAAACCAATATTGTTTTGTTACTGTCATGCAGAGTGTACTGAATATGGCATTTTTGCAACAGTAAGGTCAAACTTGTATGACAAAAAAGAGTTCAACGCCTTTCTATCTATTGATAGCCGCCGCGGGAAGCGGAACCCGGCTAGGGGGGGACATACCCAAGCAATATCAAAAAATTGCGGGCAAAAGCATCTTACGTCATACCATTGAGAAATTTCTGGCCTGCCCCGGTTTGCAAGAGATTCGTGTAATTATCGACCTCGCTCACGAGATACTCTATCAGGAAAGCATAGAGGGGCTTGAACTACCGCCTCCTATCGTCGGAGGAAAAGAAAGAAATCAAAGTATTTACAATGGATTGAAGGGCTATTCTCATCTGAAAAATGAAGACGTGATCCTAATCCACGATGCCGCCCGTCCATTTATTCGCACGCAAGAAATTGAAGCTATCGCATCGGAAGTTGCTGCCCACGGCGCGGCCACACTTGCCTGCCCGGTTAGCGATACAATGAAACGTGGCAACGGTGATTATGTTGACCGCAATGACCTGTGGGCTATTCAAACACCGCAAGCCTTCCCTTACGGCCTGATCCGGGAAGCACACGAAAAGGCAGATCCGGCGGCACAATACACGGATGATACGGCGCTGGTTGTCGCACGGGGGCATAAAGTCAAACTGATTCCCGGCCCCCGTGATAATTTTAAAATAACAACTGGCGATGACATGAAACTCGCACGCACATTAATGGAGGAAAGCCGTATGCATGAGACACGTACAGGCACAGGATTTGATGTTCACAAATTCGAGAACCGCGCGGGAAACGCGCACGTACACCTCTGTGGCATAGAAATTCCACACTCCTGCACGCTAGAGGGGCATTCCGATGCCGATGTTGGGCTACACGCCCTTACGGACGCTATACTCGGCGCGATCGGTGCGGGTGACATCGGGCAACATTTCCCGCCCTCTGACCCACAATGGAAAGGGGTAGACAGCGCCATATTCGTCGAAAAAGCCCTTCAACTTATCCGGCAGAGAAATGCCACGATCAATAATATCGACATCACATTGATCTGCGAGGCACCGAAAGTCGGACCGCACCGCGATGACATGCGCACGCGCGTCGCGGAGATTTGCGGCCTCGACGAAACGCGCGTCAATATCAAAGCCACAACAACCGAAGGTCTAGGCTTCACAGGGCGCCAAGAGGGAATCGCCGCACAAGCCACCGCCACCATAAGCTTGAGAGACACATAAACATGATAAACCGCGAACTCATTCAAAGCCTCGACTTCAAGAACCGTGATATATGGCTCGCCACATGGTTTGGCTGCGGCCTTATGAAACCGGCACCGGGAACATGGGGCACGATCGGCGCTCTGCCCTTTGGCGTGGCGTGCTTGCTGATTGATGGCTGGCCGATGCTTCTCGCTGCCGCAATCATCATTTTTGCCGTGGGGTACAAGGCCGCACAAACCTTTGAAGAGATGACCAAAACCCACGATAACAGCGCCATTGTCATCGACGAGGTGGCCGGTGTTTGGATCGCGATGATTCCCGCCGCCCTCGCGCCCTTGCACATACTTATTGCCTTTTGCCTTTTCCGGTTCTTTGATATCCTCAAGCCGTGGCCCGTCGGTTGGGCGGACAAAAAACTGCCCGGCGCGCAGGGCGTGATGGCGGATGATATACTCGCCGGGATTTACGCAGCTCTTATACTAGGAGGACTGAGATATGCAGGAATTGTTTAAGCTTCTTGATAAAAACAACATGCGCCTTGTCACGGCGGAAAGCTGCACTGGCGGCATGATCGCCGCGGCTATCACAGACATCCCCGGCTCTTCCCGCGTTTTCGAGCGCGGTTTTGTGACCTATGCCAATGAGGCCAAGGGCGAAATGCTCGGCGTGGCTATAGAAACCATCCAGCAATTTGGTGCGGTCAGTCCGCCCACTGTTGAAGAAATGGTGCACGGCGCCCTAAACCACAGCCGCGGAAACGTGGCCGTTGCGACAACAGGAATTGCCGGTCCGGATGGCGCTACTGAGACAAAAGCCGTTGGCACTGTTTATATCGGCGTTGGCATAAAAGGCCGTCCAGTCAAAAGCTATGAGCATCACTTCAAAGGCGACCGCGCCGCTGTACGCAAACAAAGCGTCGATATGGCCGTCAAACACCTCACCGACTTACTAAAGGACCTCACGTGACCAAGATCGCTTTCGTCTCATCCGCCGACCACAACTATTTTCCGATGTTGCTGGAATGGGTGCATTGCCTTCGCTCCTTTCCGGAAAGCAAGGACATGGACATCTGCATCATGAATTCGGGCATGACGCCGGAGCAGATAGAAACCCTCCGCCCGCTGGTCACAGATATTATTGACCCAGACTGGCCGTGCCCCATTCCGGCTTACAAAATCCGCGGCCGGGAATATCTGAAAGCCTGCGTGGCGCGCCCCTTCATGAAGAATTATTTCCCCGGCTATGACCTCTATTTCTGGATGGATGCCGACACATGGGTGCAAAACTGGGAAGCTGTTGAGCTGTTTATCACCGGGGGCCTGCGCAAGAAAATCACCCTAACGGGTCAGGTCGACCGCGCCTATCCACGGCAGATCCGTGTCAAATGGCTGGGCCGCTGGCCTTGGAAAGTGCGGGGCTTTTACTTCTCCAACGCCCTGCGCGCCTTTGGATTTAAACGGGCGAAAGAAATTTTACCCTACCACGTCCTGCTGGCTGGGGCGTTTTGCCTGCACAAAGATGCGCCACATTGGGATCGCTGGCAAGAGCTCGTAAAAACCGCCGTCAAGCGCGGCAAGGTCTTCACCGCCGAGCAATTATCGCTGGGGATCATGTGCTACCTAGAAGGTTACGAATTCGAGATTCTACCCGGCTGGGTTCACTGGCTGTGCGAATTCAAGCCGCTATGGGATAAGGATAAAGAGAAATGGGTAGAACCTTACTTACCGCACCACGAAATCGGAATCCTGCACCTGTCAGGCTTTGATGAAATGCGCGTCAACCGCGCCATCACCACAAACTTCAAAACCGTGCAGGGCGGTGTAATCGAAAAAAACTACCGCTACCCGGATTTTGACGGAGAGGCACCGTAAAGCGCCGCCGCGCGGGCCTCAAAAGCACGCACCATCTTCTTCATAGCTTCGCCAAAAAAAGCACCGACGACCTTTTGCAAGAAAGGATTTTTAAAGTCGAAATCAACATAGAAATCAATCGTACATGTGCCATCCGGCTCTTCAATGAACCGCCAGTGGTTCGATAAATGTTTCATCGGTCCGCGGATATATTCAATATGGATATGATCGGGGCGGAGCGCTGTGACCTTTGAGGTAAACGTCTCCCGGAACATTTTATAACCAATAACCAAATCGGCGTAGAACACATCCCCTTCCCGTTTAATAATCCGGCTTCCTGCGCACCACGGAAGAAATTCCGGGTATTTATCAACATCCGCGACCAGATCAAATAACTGCTCCGGCGTATAGGGCATATGACGTTGTTCGGCGTGTTTGGGCATAGACGGTTTACTCCGCCGCAGCCAGTTTTGCGGCTCTTGCAGCTTTGAGCTTTTCAAAATCAGCCCCGGCATGGTGGGAGGATCGCGTAAGCGGCGTGGCCGAAACCATCAAAAACCCCTTGGCATACGCCATTTTCTCCAGTTCTTTGAATTCCTCCGGCGTCCAGAATTTCTCGACCGGGGCGTGTTTAGGTGTCGGCTGGAGGTACTGGCCTATCGTGATAAAATCAACATCCGCCGCACGCATATCATCCATGACTTGCCCGATTTCCTCTTTCGTCTCACCCAGACCAACCATAATGCCGGACTTGGTAAAGATTTCCGGCTCAACCTCTTTCACCCGTTGCAACAAGCGCAGAGAGGTAAAGTAACGCGCACCGGGACGGATCGCGGGATAAAGCCGCGGGGCTGTCTCCAGATTATGATTAAAAACATCAGGCTTTGATTTTGAAACAATATCAACACTATCAAAGCATTTCTTAAAGTCAGGCGTTAAGATTTCAACCGTCGTTTCCGGTGATTTATAGCGGATCGCTTCAATCGTTTTAACGTAGTGATCGGCCCCGCCATCGGGCAAATCATCCCGGTCCACGGAAGTTATAACCACGTGCTTAAGCCCCATTTTCATCACCGCCACCCCAGTGCGCAGCGGCTCCATCGGATCGAGCGCCTCCGGCTTACCCGTCGCGACATTACAGAACGAACAAGCGCGGGTACAGACCTCACCCATAATCATGAAGCTCGCGTGCTTGTGCTGCCAGCATTCGCCGATATTGGGACAGCCCGCTTCCTCGCACACGGTATTAAGCTTGTTGCCGTGCACGATCTGGCGTGTTTCCTCATACAGCTTGCCCATCGGCGCAGGCACACGGATCCAGTCCGGCTTTTTCCCGCTCGGCCGGTCGGGGTTCTTTTGCTTTTCCGGGTGCCGCTTCGCCCGGTCGGTCAGTTTGGGGTTATAGGTCATACCACCTGCATCAATCCGCGATTTTCTTCACGAATTCCGATTTCAAGCCCATCGGGCCGATGCCGGGAATTTTGCAATCAATATCGTGATCGCCATCAACAAGACGAATATTCTTCACTTTCGTGCCGACTTTTACAACCTGAGAGGAACCTTTAATCTTCAAATCCTTGATAACCGTGACGGTATCACCGTCCTGCAAAACGGCGCCATTGGAATCCCGCACAACGCTTTCCTCCGCCTCCGCGGCGGCGGCCGCAATCGACCATTCATGGGCGCATTCCGGACACACATAAAGCCCGCCATCTTCGTAAGTATAGCTTGAGTTACATTGGGGGCAATTTGGTAATTCACTCATAATATTTTCATTCCCTATCATTACATGTGAAGCGCTTTGCCGAACGCATCGAGCGTGCTTTCATGCATCATCTCGGAAAGCGTCGGATGCGGGAACACGGTGTGCATCAATTCGGCTTCCGTCGTCTCCAGCGTCATGCCGATAGCAAAGCCCTGAATCATCTCGGTCACTTCCGCGCCAATCATATGCGCGCCGAGCAGCTCCCCGGTTTTGGCATCGTAAACCGTTTTGACCACCCCTTCCGGCTCTCCCAGCGCAATCGCTTTGCCGTTACCGATGAAGGGAAAACGCCCGACCTTGACTTGGTAGCCCGCCTCTTTCGCTTTAGCCTCCGTCAAGCCAACGCTTGCGACCTGCGGCATACAATAGGTACAGCCCGGAATTTTACGCGGATCAAGCGGATGCACGTCTTTTTCGCCCGCGATTTTCTCAACGCAAATGACCCCTTCGTGGGAAGCCTTGTGCGCGAGCCACGGCGGCGCGGTGATATCACCAATGGCGTAGACGCCCGGCTCATCCGTCGCAGACCATTCATTGGTAACGATATGGCCGCGATCGGTTTTGACCTTGGTATTCTCCAGCCCGATATCCTCGATATTCGCAACAATCCCCACAGCAGAAATCACGCGATCGACGGTGATTTTTTCGGTTTTACCATTCGCCTCCACATGCGCGGTCACGCTGTCCTTGCCCTTGTCGAGCTTCGTCACTTTTGCGCCGGTCATGATTTTCATACCCTGCTTTTCAAAAGCTTTCTTAGCAAGGGCGGAGATTTCCTCATCCTCAACGGGCAGCACGCGGTCCATGACCTCCACCACCGTTACATCGGCGCCGAGATTCTTAAAGAAACTGGCAAATTCAATGCCGATCGCGCCGGAACCAATAACCAGAAGCTTTTTCGGCATGGTGTCGGGCACCAGCGCCTCACGATAAGACCAGACAAACTTGCCGTCCGGCTCCAACCCCGGCAAGCTGCGGGCCCGCGCGCCGGTCGCCAGAATGATATTCTTGGCGCTCAGCATTTCTGTTTTTCCGTCCTTTTCAACAGCGACCTGCCCCTTACCTTTCAGGCGGCCATAGCCATCAAATACGGTGACTTTATTCTTCTTCAAAAGATGTTTGACCCCGCCGGAGAGCTGGTTTGCGACCCCGCGCGAACGCTCAACTATTTTTTTAAGATCGAACTCTAACCCTTTGACACTAATGCCAAAGTCACCAGCATGCACCATATGGTGATACTGCTCACTGCACCGCAGGAGCGCCTTGGTCGGGATGCATCCCCAGTTCAGACAAATCCCGCCCAAATGGTTGGCCTCTACCAGCGCCACATTCATTTTAAGCTGCGCCGCACGGATTGCTGCCACATAGCCGCCCGGCCCACCACCAATTACAATCAGATCAAATGATTTTTGAGTCATGCTTCCATTTTTCTTTGTTTAAATTTATCAATAGCCGCGCGCGTCTTAAGTGATATAGCAGAAGAAGGGGTTCTTCTTACCTCTTCCGCCCTCTTCGAAAATTCAGGATTCAAACAAGCCTTGCCAGCACCATATGTCGTCCTCCAATACGCAATGCTTTCCTCTGTCGTGTTCGTAAGATTTGTCATTTTCATATCCCTTCCTTAAACTCTATTAGACCAGCATCGCCGCCGGGTTTTCGATGTAGCGTTTAAATATCTGCAGGAATTCCGCACCCACAGCACCATCCACAGCACGGTGATCGACGGACAGCGTACAGTTCATGACCGTTGCCACTTTGATCTCGCCCTTTTCGACGACAGGCTGTTGGATCCCTGCTCCGACGGCGAGGATACAAGCCTGCGGCGGGTTGATAATCGCATCAAATTCCTTCACGCCATACATACCGAGGTTAGAGACCGTAAACGTCCCGCCCTGGAATTCCTGTGGTTTGAGCTTGCCTTCACGCGCGCGGCCCGCAAGATCTTTGACTTCATCGGAAATCTGGCGCAGTCCTTTGGTCTCCGCGGCAAAGACAATCGGCGTAATCAAGCCGTTCGGCGTCGATACCGCCACGGAAATATCGGCATGTGTGTACTGGCGCACGGCATCATCGCCCCAGCTTACATTCGCCGCCGGATAGGCTTTCAGCGCTTGCGCCACGGCTTTCAAGACAAAGTCATTCACGGAGAGTTTATACGCCCCGTTCGCATCATCGTTGATTTGCTTGCGCGCGGCCATCAACGCATCAATCTTGCACTCAACCGTCAGGTAGAAATGCGGCACTTGCTGCTTTGATTCCTGCAAACGCTTGGCTGTGACTTTCTTGATATTGTTGTTCGGAATATCGATATATTCAGCATCCATCGGCGGCAGAGGCGCTGAAACGGATTGCGGCGCGGTAGCCTGAGCCACACCAGCGCCAGCGCCCTCAATATCCGCCTTAACAATCCGGCCATGCGGGCCACTGCCCTTTACCGCAGAAATATCCACGCCCTTCTCCGCCGCCAAGCGCTTAGCCAGAGGCGAGGCAAAAATACGCTCCCCCCCTTTTGCCGGAGCCGGAGCCGCAACGGGCGCCGGTGCAACTGATTTCCCTTCCGCCTTTTCCGGCGCGGGCGCAGGAGCCGCCGGCGCATCATTTGCCGCCATATCGGCCAATGCACTTTCGTCTTCCCCCTCTTCCAGCAACACGGCAATTACGGCATTCACCGCCACACCTTCGCTGCCCTCCGGAACTATAATTTTGGCCAGCTTACCTTCATCGACGGCCTCGACCTCCATGGTCGCTTTATCGGTTTCGATCTCACACAGCACATCGCCGGATTCGATCATATCCCCTTCCTTGGCCACCCATTTGGCGAGATTCCCCTCCGTCATCGTCGGGGACAAAGCAGGCATTAAAACTTGTGTCGGCATTTTTCAAAATTCCTTGACATAAAAGCAGTCATTGTTCTACGGTTCCCTCTTTATAAGCAAAACCAACCAAAAAAGTAAGAGGGTAAATATAATGGCCAAAAGAAAAGGCGACCATAACAAACAATCACCTAAACCCGAATTTATGGGTGTATCCGGCATAACCGAAAAACAAGGCAATGCCATTCTAAAGAATGAGCCCGTAAAAGGTGTTCGCCCGGATCAAGTCCGCGCTGTCAAAACCGCAGCGGCCGCCGCAACTCTAAACAAAGCTTACTAAAAAATCACCATGCCTCGTCATAAAAACCATGCCGCCGACCGCTTCCCTACCAAGGGGCTAAAATGGCCCTTTGATTTTAGCGTAAGAGGCGTAAAAAAAGCAGATATCATCGAGATTGCGCACGGCATGTCTCCAGATTATTTAAGTGCGGCAAAGATAAAAAAAGTGGAAAACCAATTATCTGGAGACCGGGGAGCAGCCATCCGCAACCGCTCCCCTTCCGTATCCTACCGGTAACAAACCTCTTTAACCGCCGGAATGATCGTTTCGACCTGGGGCAACGCGAGGCGCTCCAGATTTTTCGCGTACGGTAGCGGCACATCCGCGGCACAAACACGCTTCAACGGCGCATCGAGATAATCAAACGCATGTTCGCCGATCAGGGCAGCGATTTCGGAACCGATCCCGGCAAAGGGCCACCCCTCTTCCACGCACACGATCCGGTTAGTTTTCTTGACGCTCTCAAGGATCGTCCAGCGGTCGAGCGGCCGGATGGAACGCAAATTCACGACTTCGCAATCAATCCCTTCTGCGGCTAACTGTTCGGCAGCCTCCAGCGCACGGCCCACCATCACAGAGTGCGCAACGATCGTCACATCGCTCCCGGCCCGTTCGATTTTCGCGCGACCTAGCGGAATCACGTAATCCTCATCCACGGGCACCTCAAAACTTTGGCCATAGAGCATTTCATGCTCCAGAACCATCACCGGGTTGGGGTCGCGAATAGCGGCCTTCATCAAGCCCTTAGCATCGGCAGCCGACCAAGGCGAGACCACCTTCAGGCCCGGCACATGGGCATACCAGCTTGCATATTCCTGAGAGTGCTGCGCGCCTACCTGCGCCGCCGCACCATTGGCGCCACGGAACACAATCGGACAGCCCATCTTGCCCCCGGCCATATAGAGTGTCTTGGCGGCGGAGTTAATAATATGGTCGCACGCCTGCATCGCGAAATTAATCGACATAAACTCCACAATCGGACGCAAACCGCGGAACGCAGCCCCCACAGCCAATCCGGTAAAACCATATTCGGTAATCGGCGTATCAATGACGCGCTCGGGGCCGAATTCCTGTAACATACCTTGGGAGACCTTATACGCCCCCTGATACTCAGCAACCTCTTCCCCCATCAAAAGGACATTTTCATCCCGGCGCATTTCTTCGCTCATCGCGGCGCCGAGAGCCTCCCGCACGGTTTTGGTTTCCGTGTTCGCCATAAAGGCTTCTTCATCGAAGGGCGGCGGCTCGATAATCACGCCTTGCGCGTACAGGACATCACGATCCTCAACATGCGCCCCGGCGGGTTGCGCCGCCACAACAGAACTGTCATTCTGAGGGAGCGGAGCAACCGAAGAATCTGCCGCAAGAACCGGCGGAAGAGCCTTCGCTTCGCTCAGGATGACATCATTAGCGCTTTCACCGTCCTCCAGCAACATGGCAATCGGCGTATTCACAGCCACAGCCTCCGTGCCCTCAGCGATCAATATCTTACCGATTATCCCTTCATCGACGGCTTCGACTTCCATCGTCGCTTTATCCGTTTCAATCTCACAAAGGACATCACCGGAAGACACACTATCGCCCTCCTTGACCGCCCATTTCGCAAGGTTTCCTTCCGTCATCGTCGGCGACAAGGCCGGCATTAAAACTGGTGTTGGCATAAAACTCTTACCCTTCTGCAGCTAGTAATACATCTGTCCATAGCGCCGATTCATCCGGCTCCGGCGATTGCTGCGCGAATTCAGCAGCCTCCGCCACAACGGCTTTCACTTCTTTTTCGAGCGCTTTGATCTCATCTTCTTTCATGCCCTCAGCCAGCAAGCGCTCCCTTACGATCATAAGAGCATCATGCTCATCCTTGACCTTTTGCACCTCTTCCTTGCTCCGGTACTTGGCCGGATCAGACATGGAATGCCCGCGATAACGGTATGTGTTCATCTCCAGCAAATAAGGCCCCTGCCCGCTACGCACATAATCCACGGCCTGCGCGACAGTCTCCCGTACTGTGAACAGGTTCATACCATCGACCTGCTCCCCCGGAATGCCGAACGGCTCGCCCCGGCGGTACAAATCACCCGCCGCATGGCGGTTCAAAGCGGTTCCCATTGAGTACTTGTTATTCTCGACAATAAACAAAATCGGCAGCTTCCAGAGCGCCGCCATGTTGTAGCTTTCAAAAACCTGCCCTTGGTTCGCGGCACCATCGCCCATGTAAGCCACGGTAACGCCGCCATCGCCCTTATATTTGTGCGCAAAAGCCAGCCCCGCACCGAGCGGCGCGCTTGCCCCCACGATACCGTGCCCGCCATAGAAATTATGCTCCGGCGCGAAAAGGTGCATAGAGCCGCCCTTCCCGGCTGAGCTTCCCGGCGCGCGCCCTGTAAGCTCGGCCATAGCTTCCTTCGGATCACCCCCGGCAGAGAGCAGCGGCCCCCGTTCGCGGTAGGTCGTAATAATCGTATCCAGCCCCTCTTCCAGAACGGAATGGACACCGACAGCAACAGCTTCCTGCCCGATATAGAGGTGACAAAACCCCCCGATCAGCCCCATACCGTACAACTGTCCGGCTTTCTCATCAAAACGCCGGATCAAAACCATTTTCCGGTAAAGCTCGGCCAGCTCTTCCGGCGTCAAGGCCAGAGCATTAGACTGTTTCGCTTGTTTCTTTTTCGCAGCAGCCACGGCTTCATCTCCTATAACAGGCAATCATCATTAACACAGACCAATGAGGTACAACATTTTCGCCCCCATGACCAGAGCAAACTACAGCTTGCTGCACCGCAACATGCTGATTTCTATAGACTTTTTGATTTACGGTAAATAAACGAAGGGCTTAGCCCCCATAGAGGATCACATGATCTTCCGTCCCGGCATATCCCAAAACAGCATGAACACGCTCCTCCAGCAAATCACGGTCGATAGAGTGCGGCCGCAATTTAACCACCCTGACCTCTAAAGTTTCGCGCTGCGTACTAAGCTCTTCATAGGCCGAAGACACACTGGCCACATCCTGTTGCAGATAATGATAGCGCAAATAGCTACGCTCCCCCGCCACAACATGCCAAGAGAAATAGATCGACAAAGAGAACCCTAGAAAAGTCAGAAGGTTACGGCGAAGGAAGTGGCGCTGTTCAATAAGCTTAATCATAGGATTCAGAGAATCACATCCGAATCACCTTCGTCAAGAGAAAAAATGAAATAGAGTCAATGGGTTAAAAGAGAACAAAATCAAAACATCCACAGCTAAGTGATTCTAATGATTCTCTTTTTCCAGGATCACAAACCTAAGAAACAGGCTGATCTTTTTCTACAGGCTTACTTTCCAGCACACGCTTACGAGCCTCGCCCCACAGTTTTTCCACATCATCAGAAAAGAGCAATAACGGATCATAATCCACAACATCCCAATTCCCTTTTGCAATTTCATGATTAAGCTGCCAGAGCATCCAACCGGAAAAACCCGCAAATATCCGTTGATTATCGAACCAGTCAAGCGATTGTAAATAGGCCATATCCATGTGGGTTTTATCACCCCCAAACGGATCGGGATAAATTTCCACTTCCCCGGTTTCACGACTTTCCCCCACCAAGAAAAGGCGGGACGGATACTCAACAGGGCCGCCGTAATAAACAGGAACACGAAAGACCTGACCGGGAAAATACTTTTCAAGCTCAGCCTTTTCCACCGGGCGATTAACAATCAAACCAAACGCCCCAGACAGCTTATGACGAAACACATAAACAACCGTTTTCTGAAAGGGGCTAATTTTGCCTTCGGCGATCGAAGGGCGAGACACCAAAAAGCGCCCCATATGCCCATTATAAAGATTCAAAAGGGTCGGCAAAGCGATAAGAAAAACCCCTAGAAAAATATAAACTTTCGCTGATACCGGTGTTTTCTTCATCGCTACCCTTTCAAATTCCAGCGATCAAGCGGCGTCTTTTTTTGCAGCCTGCTCACCACCCGGCGCAGCGCCACGCAAGACAGAGTCCCCGGCATAACGCGCCTGCGGCCCAAGCTCTTCCTCAATACGCAAAAGCTGGTTGTACTTGGCAATCCGGTCGGAGCGGGACAAAGAGCCCGTTTTAATCTGCCCGGCATTGGTCGCCACAGCAATATCGGCAATCGTTGAATCTTCCGTCTCGCCAGAGCGGTGCGACAGGATAATGCCATATCCGGCCCGCTTTGCCATTTCAATAGCATCCATCGTCTCACTCAAGGAACCGATTTGGTTAACCTTAACGAGGATCGCATTTGCGGCGCCTATTTTAATCCCTTTGGCCAGACGCTTTACATTCGTCACAAAAAGATCGTCACCAACCAACTGCACCCGGTCACCCAGCGCCGCATTCAAAGCAACCCAGCCTTCCCAGTCATCTTCGGCCAAACCATCTTCGATCGAAACAATCGGGTAGCGGGCACAGAGATCTTCGTAATAGGAAACCATTTCCGCTGATGACAGAACTCTCCCCTCACCCTCCAGATGATATTTCCCATCCTTGAAAAATTCCGTCGAGGCCGCATCCAAGGCAATCACGATATCCACCCCCGGCTTATATCCGGCCGCTTCAATCGCCTTCATAATGAAATCAAGCGCCTCGTCAGAAGATTTCACAGCCGGAGCAAAACCGCCCTCATCCCCTACATTCGTGTTCAGGCCAGCGGCAGAAAGCTGCTTTTTCAAGGCATGAAATACTTCCGCGCCGTAACGCAGCGCTTCATCGAAGTCCGGTGCGCCGATCGGCATAATCATGAATTCCTGAATATCGACCGGGTTATCGGCATGAGCCCCGCCATTCAGGATATTCATCATCGGGGTTGGCAGCAAATGAGCATGCGTTCCACCCAGATAGCGGTAAAGCGGCACATCCAGCTCATCCGCCATCGCTTTGGCCACAGCCATAGAAACACCAAGAATAGCATTCGCACCCAACTTGCCTTTATTCTCCGTCCCGTCCAGCTCACACATAAGAGTATCGAGATGGATCTGTGGCTCGGCATCCAGCCCCACCAGAGCCTCATAAATCTCTTCATTCACGAAAGAGACGGCTTGCCGGACGCTTTTACCGTTATAGTAATCCGCATCGCCATCACGCAATTCCACAGCCTCATACGCCCCGGTCGAGGCACCGGAAGGCACAGCCGCGCGACCAAACGCGCCGCTTTCAAGCTGCACGTCCACCTCAACCGTTGGGTTACCGCGGCTATCGAGAATTTGTCTGGCGTGAATATCGACGATGACTGTCATATCTATTGTCCCTCTCATATAAAAATAAACTAGAGAGGTTTTAGCATGACATGTAGGGGGATGCTATAGAGAAAATCCGGGAAGCTTTAGGCCGTCGTATCGACTTTCAGACTATCAAGTAAAGCCTGCGCCTCATCGGAAATCGTTTCGTTGGAAATACCATTCAGGTCATTTTGCGCCCGCTGGATAAGCTCTTCCGTGGACTTAGGCTCCAAAGCCGCCAGCCGCTTTTTCTCAGCAAGAGCCGCTTCTTTTTCATCCGATTCAGCCTGCAATGCCGCAATCGCATCGGCTTGCTTGGTTGCGAGATCAACCACTTCAGCCTGTAATGATTCCATGATCGCACCACTAGGATCCAAGCCAGGCAAATTGGTATAGAGCGCAATTTGCGCCCGCAGACTCGAAACTTTGGCTTTAACGTACCAGTCCTGTTCTGTGTAAGGGGTTGATGTCTCTTCAGCCGCGGCCGCGCGCGCTTGAATAAGTTTTGCCACAGGAGACAAGTCAACAGTATCCGTAGCGCTTTCACGCCCCGCCAACAGCTTTTCAACCGCACTCATATTAGCGGTCGTCTTACCACTTGCGACAGCCGACTGAGCATTCGCAATCATTTCTTCGGGAGTCAATACTGAGGAGACACTGTCTACCATTCACTTGATCCTCAAGTTACTTACATACGGCGCGCATTCCCGCGCACCATCTCATTCTCCATTATACTACAGAAAAATGGATTTTGTCTACTGGAAGAGCGCCTACAGCCCCTTGGCAATCGCGTCAATCGCGATCATCGGTTTCAGCATTTCTTCAAGCTGGTCGAGATAAACGGCGTTCGGGCCGTCACTGGGCGCGTTATCCGGGTCTTCATGGACCTCCATGAATACAGCGCCGACACAGCCCGTAGCCAGGCCCGCGCGCGCCAGATACGGCACCATCGTGCGGTCGCCGCCCGTTGATGTGCCCTGCCCGCCCGGCTGCTGTACAGAATGCGTTACATCGTACACAACCGGATAACCGTTTTGCGCCATAATCGGCAAGCTACGCATATCGTTGACCAGCGTATTATAACCGAAGCTTACGCCCCGCTCGCACTGCATAATATTCTCGTTACCGCTCTCGGCAATCTTTTGCACAACGTTCTTCATATCCCACGGCGCGAGAAACTGCCCCTTCTTCACGTTGATCGGCAAGCCCGTTTTCGCGGCCGCCACAACCAAGTCCGTCTGGCGGCACAGAAACGCCGGGATTTGCAGCACATCGACGGACTTGGCAACAACGGCACATTGGTCTTCCGTATGCACGTCAGTGATGCACGGCACATCGAATTGTTCGCGCAGTTCCTCGAACACCGGCAAGGCGTCTTCCAGCCCGATCCCGCGCTTACTATGAATAGATGTCCGGTTGGCCTTATCGAAGGAGGATTTGTAAATCAGACCTATCCCCAGACGCTGCGCAATCCCCATCAGGGTTTCGCACATCATAAAAGCATGATCGCGGCTTTCCATCTGGCACGGCCCGGCGATCAGCGTAAACGGCTTGTCATTGGCGATTTCGATATTTTTTACGGATACGGTTTTCATTTTCATGTCCCCTTTATATAGGGTTACTTACTCTGAATGAAAGGCAAAAAAGTCATCGGTAAACAAAAACTCTTTTACCCGCTGCGCGATAAAAGCATGCCCGGCACTGTTGGGGTGCAGACCGTCAACAAACAAATCTTTCCAGTTCTCCTGCGCCATAAAGGCCTCCCACATCTGCAAAAACGCAAGCCCGTTATCCCGGCAAACATCTTGAATAATGCTCTCGAAAAGCCCGACACGCTCATTCTTGTAAGCCATGTTTGGCCGCCATGGAACGGGATTCAAAAGCGCATCATCAATAGGGCATAAACCCAGAAACGAAATATTTGAGGTCATCCCTTTGGCAAGAGTGATTAAAGAAACGAGATTTGCTTTAAATTGCTCTTCTGAAAACAAAGGCCGCTGTTCATCAACCACATATCGTGAATCATTCGTCCCGATGGCAAACATAATCTGGCTCGCTCCGTCCGGCTGCCATGCTGTCAAACGGTTTCCAACTTCCGCCTCGAGCCGATCAATCAAATGAGAGACCGTATTGCCGGGTACGCTGAGGTTAAGCGGAAAGCAACTGAAACAACGCCCCTCATCTTCAGCCTTACCACCTTCGACAAAAATATCGGCACTCAGGCGCGCAACCCAGCCGCCGCCAACGGCATCGCACGAACCCGCCGTAATACTATCACCGATGAAAAAGAGTTTGGACATCCGTCTAAACCAACCGGCTTTGTTCCATCGCGGCCTTGATGAAGGACACGAACAGCGGGTGCGGGTCGAACGGTTTTGATTTGAGTTCCGGGTGGAACTGCACACCGATGAACCACGGGTGATTCACATTCTCGACAATTTCCGGCAAGCGGCCGTCCGGCGACATCCCGGAGAAACGCAAGCCTTCTTTTTCGAGCTTCTTAATGTAATTGGCGTTCACCTCATAGCGGTGACGGTGGCGCTCGGAGATATCCGTCTGTCCATAAATTTCCGCCACTTGCGATCCTTCCGCAAGCTTCGCCGGATAAGCGCCCAGACGCATCGTTCCGCCCATATCGCCATCCTTGCCGCGTTTTTCTTTCTTGCCGCCTTTTTCCCATTCAGTCATCAGACCAATCAAATGCGTCCCCTTCTCCCCGAACTCGGTCGAGGTCGCATCCTTGATGCCGATAAGGTTCCGCGCCGCGTCGAGCACTGCCATCTGCATCCCGAAACAAATCCCGAAATACGGCACCTTACGTTCCCGCGCAAAAGTCGCGGCTTTAATCTTGCCCTCCGCCCCGCGCTCACCAAAGCCGCCGGGCACGAGGATGCCGTGTATGCCGTGTAGATAACTGGCCGGATCTTCGCTCTCAAAAATGGAGGATTCAACGAACTTGATCTCCACCTCCACATTATTGGCAATTCCGCCATGTACCAGTGCCTCAACGAGGGATTTATAACTATCAAGCAGCTCCGTGTACTTGCCGACCACGGCGATCCGCACCTTGCCCTCCGGTTCCTTGATCCGGCGGACGATTTCCTGCCACACGGACAAATCAGGCTCTTTGGATTCATCCAGCATCCCGAAACAATCGAGGACCTGCGTATCCAGCCCCTCGGCGTGGTAACTCAGCGGCACTTCATAGATCGTCGATACATCCAGCGCCGGGATTACGTTGTCTTCGTCGATGTTACAGAACAGGCCGATCTTGCGCAGCTCTTCCTCCGCAATCGGGCGGTCGGCCCGGCACAGCAGAATACGCGGGCGAATCCCGACACTCATTAGTTCCTTAACCGAATGCTGTGTCGGCTTGGTTTTCAGTTCCCCCGCCGCCGGAATATAAGGCAGCAACGTCACATGAAGGAACAGCGCGCGGGCACGCCCCACTTCGTTACCAAACTGGCGGATAGCTTCAAGGAACGGCAGAGATTCAATATCGCCAACCGTGCCGCCGATCTCGCACAAAATAAAATCAGCCGTGCCGTCTTTTTCGCGGATAAAATCTTTAATCTCATCCGTAATATGCGGAATAACCTGCACCGTCGCGCCAAGGTAATCCCCGCGCCGCTCGCGTTGCAAAACGTTGGTATAAATCCGCCCCGTCGTGACGTTATCGCTCTGAGAAGCCGGGCGGCCGGTAAAACGCTCATAGTGACCGAGATCAAGGTCGGTCTCCGCCCCGTCATCGGTCACGTACACCTCCCCGTGCTGGGTCGGGCTCATCGTGCCGGGGTCAACATTCAAATACGGGTCGAGCTTACACAGCCGCACGGAATAGCCGCGGGCTTGCAATAACGCGCCAAGCGCAGCGGAGCCGAGGCCCTTTCCTAATGAGGAAACGACGCCGCCGGTAATGAATATGTATCTGGTCATGATTACTCCGAGACAGGAACCTTAGGAGGCATTTTAACGGATTCAGATTTTTCTTCTACATCTTCCGCAATTGTTTCCACAACCGCCGGAACATTTTCATCCAGGGTATCCAAAAGAGAAGCTGAGCGATGATGCCCACCGGCCAAAATCCCCAAAATCAAACTTGTCGTAAAAAACAAGCCCGCCGCAATCGCCGTCGCGCGGGTCAAAGCATTGGCCGTTCCCTGCGCAGACATAAGGCCGCCGACACCGCCGCCGCCTATACCAAGACCGCCACCCTCAGAGCGTTGCAACAAGACAAGGCCGATAATAGCCACCGCCAAAATCAAATGTATAACCAGAACAACTGATTCCATATTTTATACCGCTTTCGCTATACCTAAAAAACTATCCGCTTTAAGGGAGGCGCCCCCAATCAATGCACCATCCACATTTTCAACATCCAACAATGCCCCGGCATTATCCGGTTTAACGGAACCGCCGTACAAAATACGGATTTCATCAGCATCCGCAAGTGTTTCCTTCAATTTATTACGAATAAAAGCGTGCATAGCCCGCACATCGTCAATCGTGGCCACCTTTCCAGTGCCGATAGCCCAAACCGGCTCATAAGCTATGACCGTGTTTTTCGCATTCACAACGGACGGCAAAGACTCATCCAGTTGCCGCCCAACGACAATTTCCTCTTCACCAGCTTCGCGCTCACATTCCGTTTCGCCAATACATATAACCGTCGTTAAATTCTGGTTATGTGCCCACGCCGCTTTTTCAGAGATCAGAGCGCTTGCCTCTTGCTGATACTGGCGGCGTTCGGAATGGCCGAGAATCACATAAGTGCACCCGATATCCTCCAGCATCGCCGCAGAAATATCGCCGGTAAAAGCCCCATCGGCGCTGTTAGAGCAATCCTGCCCGCCCAGCGCCACCGCCCCTCGCTCAACGATAGAAGCTACTTTTTCCAGATGCACAAACGGCGGACACACCAGAAAATCACATTTTTCCAAGAGCGCCGGATCCTTTTTGATACCCTCAACAATCCCACGGGCTAGCGCATCTGCCTCCGCTTTTGTTCCGTTCATCTTCCAGTTTCCGGCAATCAGTTTTTTCATGGCTTCGTTTTTTCGTTGTTCGTCTTTTCGTTTTTTCGTATGGTCGCCTCCTGAATAGCGAATATACAAACAACGAACAAGTGAAAAACGAACGATGCTTAATGCCATGCGCCAAGGCGCTAAATCCGGTTTTATGAAATTTATCCTGCTGGGCTTTATGGCTCTGGCCGTAGGGGGGCTTGTCCTGATGGATGTCGGCGGCTTCTTCCGTGGCGGAACCGGCGCAACCAACGTCGCCCGGATCGACGGTATGGACTACCCGGCACAGCGCTTCGATAACACCGCCCGCCGCATTTTGGCACGGCAAGGCATGGATATTTCCACAGCTTATCAGTTGGGGCTAATGGACCGCATTCTTGAAAACGAAATATCCAACGTTCTCTTGCAAAAAGCAGTTCAAGATACGGGACTGCTGATCGGCGATAAAACCTTAAGCACGCAAATCCATACACTGATTGAGCCTTTTCTGCAGGACGGCATGAGCAAAAAGGAAGTCCTGCAGCGCATCGCACAAAGTCAAAACATGAGCGCTAATGAATTCATCGAAACGCTGCGCACAGAAATAAGCAGCACAGCTTTGCGCAATGCGATCGCTCTGGGAATGGCCAGCGAATCACAAAGCACCGCGGAAGACATCTTCCAGTTTGTGAATGAAGAGCGCTCGGTTAAAGGGATATTCCTGCCCTATGATAAAGTCACAGACTATAAAGAGCCGAATGATGACGTGTTGCGCCCGTTTTACGATGCGGGGAAAGAACGCTACGCCATCCCGGAAACACGCGCTATAACCCTTGCTGTCCTTTCCGACAAAAACCTGAAAGATGATTTCAGCCTGTCCGAAGAGGAGCTGCAAGCGGCTTATGAAGACAACATAAGCGATTACACCCTGCCCGAACGCCGCCTGTTGCAACAAGCGCTCCTGTCCACGGAAGTCGAGGCACAGGAAGTCAGCACCCAAGTTAAAAATGGCGCCACGCTGGAGGAAGCCGTTAAAGCCGTTACGGGCAATACGGAAGGCTGGCTCGGTGAAGAAGAATTCGAGGAATCCGGACTGCCGAAGGAATTTGCCGCCCCGGTTTTCGCAGCAGAAGAATCTTCCGTTGTCGGCCCCATTTCAACGGCGCTGGGCTGGCATATCCTGCGGGTCAAAGATATCCGCGATCCCGCTGTGCGCCCCCTCGCGGAAGTCAAAGACGAACTGACAACCTCCTTGCGCCAGATCAAACTGGCGGATGAGATGTTCGAGCAAGCCGGCCACATTGACGATGCCTTGGCCGGCGGCGCAACCATCGAGGAAATAGCCGAAGAAATGGGACTCAAAATTGTCAAACTCGCCCCATTACGGGAGGATGGCTCCACCCCTGAGAACAAAGACGCCCTGAAGGATTACGAAGAAGACCGCCCCTATATTCTTGAAACGGCCTATGAGATGATGGAGGGCGAAACATCTCCCGTCATGGAAATGGCCGATGGCAGCTACATGACATTGCGCCTTGATGCCATAGTCCCCAAAAGCTACACGCCTTTTGAGGATGTCAAAGCCGCCTTACGCGATCTGTGGGTTTCGGATCAACAACAGGTCATAGGCAAACAGGAAGCACAAGCGGCCCTTATGGCTATCCTGAACGGCGAAAAAAGCATGAACGATATCGCCACGGCGCATAACGGTAAGATCGAGACTTACACACTCAAACGAAGCGCGGAAGTGTCGCCCCCCTTTACGGCGGAGGGCCGAAGCAAACTCTTCGATACGGCGCAAAATGATTTCATCGTTATCCCTGCGGAAGGCGGCCTGATGCTCGCACAGATCACAGCTGTTGACCTGCCATCGCCATCGACAGAGAACGAAGAAGATATCAAAGCGATTCAAACGTCACTCTCCGCCGAGATGCAAAATGAAACTTTTGAATCCTACATCCGCGCCTTGCGCCAAAGACAAAACGTCTCCATCAATAAACGGCTGCTTGATATCATGTATGGGCCGGGAAGTGATACTTATTAATGCCTTCCCTCGCCCCCGCCTTTGATTCCTTTGAAAGCGGCTTTAATGCCGGCCGCTCGCAACTTGTATCGCAATGGATCGCTGCCGATCTTGAAACCCCGGTTTCAGCCTACCTGAAGCTATGCAGCGGTGAGGATTACAGCTTTCTGCTGGAATCTGTCGAGGGCGGCGAAAATATCGGGCGCTACTCCGCGATCGGCCTGAAGCCCGACCTCACATGGGAATATAAAGACGGCGATACGCTGGAAACGATAAAGGCACTGGTCCGTGAGAGCCGCATCGACCATATCGAACCCGGCATGCCGCCGATGGCGGCCTCCGGTCTGTTCGGCTATATGGGTTATGACATGATCCGTCTGGTAGAGGATATCCCCGATTCCAACCCGGATGAATTGAATATCCCGCAAAGCGTGATGATCCGCCCGACATTGATGGTTATTTTCGACAATGTAAAGCACATGATGTGCGTTGCAACGCCCGTCCGTGCTCATAAAAACAACGGCAACCAAACAGCCCGCGCCGCCTATGATGAAGCAACACACCGGATCGAAGATGCCCTACTCGCCTTGCGCGCGCCGATCCCTGCCGCAACACTCGATCATGAAACAAAGCTCTCCCTGCCACTGGATGTTAAATCCAACATGGCACCGGAGGACTATTACACCATGGTCGAAAAAACCAAAGAATACATCCGCGCTGGAGACATATTCCAGGCCGTCATCGGCCAGCGTTTTTCCTGCGATTTCGATCTGCCGTCAATCGAGCTTTACCGCGCCTTGCGCCGGATCAACCCGTCGCCGTTCCTGTTTCACCTGAATTTCGGCGGCTTTGCGATTGTCGGCTCCAGCCCGGAAATTCTCGTGCGTGTGCGGAATAACAAGGTCACCGTTCGCCCGATTGCCGGGACGCGCCCGCGCGGTAAAACGCCAGAAGAAGACAAGGCGCTGGCCGAAGAGCTGCTCGCCGACCCCAAAGAACGCGCCGAACATTTAATGCTGATTGACCTTGGCCGTAATGATGTAGGTAAAGTCTCCCAAATCGGCTCCGTCAATCTCACCGAACAATTCGTGATTGAGCCCTACTCCCACGTCATGCATATCGTCTCGAATGTCGAGGGTGACTTGCGCGATGATCTCGATTCCCTCGATGCGCTCTTTTCCGGCTTTCCGGCGGGGACGGTCTCCGGCGCCCCAAAAATCCGCGCGATGGAGATTATCGACGAGTTGGAACCCGTCAAACGCAGCTTTTACGCCGGATGCATCGGTTATCTCGACGGCAACGGCGCTATCGACACCTGCATCGCCTTGCGCACGGCTTTAGTCAAGGATGGTAAATTATACGTACAGGCCGGGGCCGGCATTGTCGCCGACAGCGTCCCCGAAAGCGAACATCAAGAGTGCCAAAACAAAGCCCGCGCTATTTTGAAAGCCGCGGAGGACGCTGTTCAGACGGCACAACGCGAACAGCGGAATTCATAGCGTTTTCTAAAATTTCTTTCATTGTGCCTATGCGCTCATAAAAATCGCCATATGCCTCTGGCAGCTCATTATCTCTTTTACCCAGAGTTTTATGTATTTTGGAAAGCAAATCCAGCGGGCTTTGGCCATCTTTTGTTTGGGCAGAGAGCGGCGCTCTAGCATCAATCAAACGCTCCAGAATTTTCACAGATGAAACAGAACAAAACAACTTATTCGTAAAAAGCATGTGAAGCGGCATTTCGTCTTTGTCATTCCGCGCATAAGTCAGAGAAGCGTCTTCCCTCATAAAAAACGCCGACATTTTTTCATTTTCAACCCATACAGCGTAATGAAAAGGCGTATTTCCTTTATGATCGGAGATATCTAAAGATGCCCCACGGCGCACCAACGAAACAGCCATCTCATAAGCATTCGGGATATTTTTATCTACCGCCAAAATATGTAACGCCGTTTTTTTGTCGGCGCAGTAGCGCGTGTTAGGGTCCACGAGGTTGTGCCTCAACATACCGTCAACGGTTTCCAAATCACCTCTATCAATGGCGCCCAGAAACAGCTGTTCGATTTTTGTCGGCGCATACCAAAAATCCAGGGCAGCCTTTTTAAAACTTTCAAAAAGCGGGAGCATAAAAGCCTCCAAATACAATTATACATAAAAACTAATTCATGGTTATGTATAACAAAAAAATCGACCGCGCAAACTTTTTATTCCGAAGCTAGAGGTGAAGCCGGATCCGTAACCACAACGTTGCTGACCGGCACCAACATAATCCCCTTTTCCTTCAACATCGGCAGCCATTCACGCAAGCCCTCAATCGTATGAGCCCTTGGATGCCCAATCGCAATCGCTGTCCCGTGCGATATCGCAATCCGCTCCAGCCGCCGCAGGCTCGCACGCACAGCCTCCAAAGAGGCATCATGATCAAGGAACACATCGCGCTCCGCATGCGGCACACCGTGTTCCGCCGCCACATCAAACGCCACGGTCGAGGCAATCGTGCGTGAATCAACAAACAATAAACCGCGCGTTTTAAGTTCTGCCATCAAGCGGTCCATCGCCGCTTCATCCTGCGTCAGGCGGCTGCCCATATGATTGTTCAAGCCCACATAGCCATCAAAAGCGCTCAAGCCTTCATCGAGCATTTGCGCAAACTCTTCCGGGCTTTGGTCATGGCGCAGCACAATCCCCCCAGTATCAAGATCGGGGTTCATAGGCTCCATCGGCATGTGAACCATAATCTCGTGCCCGGTCCGGCGCGCCTCTTCCACCAGAGACTTCACATCCGGCGCATAAGGCAAGAACGCCAACGTCAGCGGAAACGGCAAACCGATCACCTCTTCCGAATGGCGACGGTCCATACCTACATCATCAATGATAATAACGATCTTTGGCGTCTCTTCCGGCACATCGACCGATACGGCATTTTCTTGCCACAACGGTGGCGATGGTGGTGGTGTCTTAATAATCAATTCCGGTTCGGCCCTTATAAGAGGGATATCCTCAAAAGTCGGAAGTTCCGGCGTTTCAAGCTCAATTTCCGGAGAAAGCTGTGGCACATCCTCAGCTTCAAGCACCTCCTCCTCTTCAAAGGGAGAATGCAGCCGGGCCTGATAATCCGGGAATATAAAAAAATGGATCACCACCATCAAGATAACGGCAATCAATATAAAGCTCAGGGTTTCACGAGGGGGGCGGTAATCTGTCATAACAAGCACATAAAATAATATTTCTCTCATTCTGAGCGTAAGCGAAGAATCTCATCATAACAAGAGATCCTTCACCTTCGGTTCAGGATGACATTGCAAAAAAAATCCGTATGCGCCATAACAATGCGATGCTTATTTTAATCGACAACTACGACAGCTTTACATGGAACCTCGTCCAGTACTTTGGTGATCTGGGCTATGAGGTGGACGTACACCGCAATGATAAAATCACGGTTGATGAGGTCTTGGCTCTGAAGCCGGAAGGTATTGTAATATCACCCGGCCCTTCCGACCCGGATCATGCGGGGATATGTCTTGATCTGATTAAAGCCGCTGCTGACAATAACATCCCTCTGCTCGGCGTATGCCTCGGCCACCAGAGCATCGGGCAACTCTTTGGCGGAAAGGTCATCCGGGCGCCGGAGCCCGTCCACGGCAAAAGCTGGGCCATCAAACATAGCGGCCAAAGCCTGTTTAAGGGGCTGCCATCGCCGCTCAAAGGGGCGCGCTATCACTCGCTCATCGTCGAGCGGGACAGCCTACCCGAAACACTTGAGGTTACGGCGGAAACCGATGAGGGCCTGATTATGGGCTTGCAGCACAAAACGCACCCTATCCACGGGATCCAGTTTCATCCGGAAAGCATCGCAACGGAACATGGTCACGAGATGATCCAAAACTTCGTGGAGACGTTATCGTGAAAGAAACTCTCACCCAAATTCGTAATAACAACGCTTTGAGTGAAACAGAGATGAGCGCGGCGATGAATATCATTATGTCCGGGGAGGCCCATGACGGGCAAATCGGCGCTTTTCTTATGGGCCTTGCCCAGCGCGGGGAAACGGTAGATGAAATCACCGGCGCGGCGCGCGTTATGCGTCAAAGAGCCTTTCCGATCAAAGCCCCGGCAGATGCCGTTGATTGCTGCGGCACGGGCGGCGACGGCGTAGGCACCTACAACATTTCAACGGCTGTGGCGCTGGTCGCGGCGGCTTGCGGCGTTCCGGTCGCCAAGCACGGCAACCGCGCGGCCAGCTCAAAATCAGGCGCGGCAGACGTTCTGGAAGCATTAGGGGTTAACTTAAGTGCGTCTCATGAGCACCTTGAAGAAGCCTTAACGCGCTTTAACTTCGCGTTCCTTATGGCCCCGCAACACCACCAAGCCATGAAGCATGTCGTCCCCGTCCGCAAGGCGCTGGGATTTCGCACCATTTTCAACCTGCTCGGCCCTCTGGCCAACCCGGCAGGCACGAAATTCCAACTCATCGGTGTGTTTGACAAGCGCCATCTCGTGCCAATGGCTGAAGTGCTTAAACGTCTGGGGACGCAGCGCGCATGGCTGGTTCACGGTAGCGATGGACTGGATGAAATAACAGTGACAGGCCCGACGGATGTTGCAATTTTGGATAAGGGACACATAACGGAAAAAACACTCTCACCGGATGATTTTGGTCTCCCCTCCCACAAGACAGAAGCGCTGATCGGTGGCGATGCCACGGAGAATGCAGCCGCCCTGAAAGCCTTGCTGGACGGTACGCCGTCAGCCTACCGCGATATCGTTCTAGCAAACACCGCCGCCGTCCTTGTTATTCACAGCACGGCCCGCGATCTCAAAGATGGTGTTGCACAAGCCGCGGCAGCTATCGATTCCGGGACGGCGCAGCAAACGCTATCCGATTATACCGCATTCACCAATGAGGCCGTATCATGAGTGTACTCGACCAAATTTGCGACAAAAAGCGGGCGCATATACGGGTTAAAGAAGCGCAAACGCCCCTTTCCGACCTTAAAGCTATTATTGAAGAAATCCCCTTACCGTGCGGTTTTAAAAGAGCTCTTACGCAGAAAAAGACGGACGGTTCTCCCGCCCTGATCGCCGAGGTCAAGAAAGCGTCACCGAGCAAAGGAATCATCCGCGCCGATTTCGATCCCGTGCAAATCGCGCAAATATACGAACAATCCGGGGCGGCATGCCTGTCCGTTTTGACCGACGAACCTTACTTTCAGGGGCATGATGATTATCTAAAAGCTGTGAAGGCTGCCGTATCCCTGCCTGTTTTGCGTAAAGACTTCATGATCGCGCCTTACCAGATTTTCGAATCACGGGCGCTAGGGGCAGATTGCGTTCTCCTGATTATGGCGGCTTTGAACGATTCGCAGGCATCGGAGCTTTGCGACATCGCCAAAGCATTATGTATGGATGTTCTGGTCGAGGTGCATGATGAAGAGGAGTTAACCCGCGCCATAGCCCTCAATGCCGACATTATCGGGGTTAACAGCCGCAATCTGAAAACGCTGGAAGTGTCTCTGGACACGGCATTTGACTTACTCAAAATCATTCCCGACACAGCCATCAAAGTCGCCGAAAGCGGCATTCATAGCCACGATGACCTAAAGGCTCTGCATACCGCCGGATATGACGCCTTTTTGGTTGGTGAAAGCCTTATGAAACAAGACGATATCGCCGTTGCCGTCAAAAAATTACTTCAAGGCTCTTGACACAAAACAAGAACCTAAGTAGAACAAATAGTGATAATTTTGTTCGCAATCATACGAATGTACCTCACAAGGCAAGGAGAACCCTGACGATGTTGACGCAGAAACAGCGCGATTTGCTGATCCTTATTCATGAGCGTATGCAGGCCGGTGATGTTGCGCCCTCTTTCGAGGAAATGAAACAAGCGCTCGGCCTTAAATCAAAGTCCGGTATTCACCGCCTTATCAGCGCCTTGGTTGAACGCGGCTATATTGAGCGTTTGCCACACCGGGCGCGCGCGCTGGAGGTCAAGCGCCTTCCTGAAGGCTATGCCCCGGCCAATAACGACACAGCGGCGCAGCAACAAGCCCCCGCCCCCACCGCGGCCTATGGTGCCATGAATGTAGCGCACGCCGTTGAATCCATCCCCCTGTACGGTAAAATTGCGGCGGGCTCCCCCATTGAAGCCATCCGGGATGAGGGTGACACCATTGAAATCCCGCCTAGCCTACTTGGCCCCGGTGCTTGCTACGCCCTGCGCGTTGAGGGGGATTCTATGATTAATGCCGGAATCAACGATAAGGATATCGTCATTATCGAGCGCACCGAACGCGCCGAACAGGGGCAAATTGTCGTGGCGCTGGTCGATGATACGGAAGTCACGCTCAAGCGCTTCCGCCGCGCGGGTAACCGCATAATCCTCGAACCCGAAAACGACAATTACGAACCGTGGGTTTTGGAACCCGAACGCGTCAAAATCCAGGGCCTGCTCAGCGGTTTGATGCGGACCTATCATTAAGGAGATAAAATATGTTCAATCACGTTTCCCTCGGCACGAACAACATTGAACGCGCTGTGACGTTTTACGATGCGGTTTTAGGTAAAAATACGTAAGCACAAGAAGAATAAAGATGTGTACACAGCCAAATGGAAAATGCTCTAACGCCTGTGCGACACAATCCACGGCCGCTGCCCGCGCATAGAGGCTACGCTTTCAACACGGACAGAGCCTCCTGTGCGCTCCTCCAGCCATAGAGCATGTGCGCCGTCGCGGTAGAAATCATAAACATCAAGGACAATACCTGCCCGGCACTTCCGGTCCCGCACGGGATCTTGTGCGATCAGGACATGCGCCCATGCACAATCGGCGGGCTGGCTGTCGGGGTGAAAGGAAAAGGCCACACGCCGCCCCTTCACGACAGTCCGACACCCCAATTCGCCACAGGTGAAAGCACCCTCTCGCCCTTCTCGTGGAAACTTAAGAATATCCTCCTCTGCCACACCATACAGACGTGCCCAGTTCTCCGCCGAGAAACGATCATAGACTTTCGAAGAAAGGTGCATATGGGCATCATCATCGCGCAACGCTATTAATTTAGAAGATGAAGAAACTATAATATCAGGTTGATTATAATTAAAAATTACCAACATACTAAAAACAAAGAAAGCTCCCCCCATGAACCGTAAACGCCCCCTCCACAGCATTAACCAGAGAGCGCCCAACACGATAAAGAGCAGCGCGCTCGCCGGCCATCCGGGCGGATTCCATGTCGCGTTCGGCAAAGCCGCTACATCACGGGCAATATAGAGAAGCCCGGAAATCCCCCAATCCAAGGGCGTGAGGGACAGCCCCTCCAGCCCCAGCGGCATCGTAAAGAACGTCAACAATACGGACGGCATAATAAGAAAAGCCATCAACGGCCCGGCAAGAATATTGGCCGGAATATCGTACATGGGATATTGCTGAAAATGAAACAGGCTAAAGGGGGCGACAGCGCTCCCCGCGACCAGCGTCGTCAGGATCACCCCGGCAAAATACATACCTGTCCGCCTTGGCCACGCACCGCCCCGATACATTCCCGACCACCACGGTTTAACGGTCTCATAGAAAAAGATAAGCGCTGTCACCGCCGCAAAAGACATTTGAAACCCGGCGCTGAATAGCGATTCAGGTTTAAGCAACAAAATAATAAGCGCCGCCAGCGCCACCGTACGCAGGGAAAAAGGCATCCGGTCAACAATAATTGCAAACAAAACCACCCCGGTCATAAAGAGCGCCCGCACCGTCGAAACGCTGGCTCCGGCTAAAATCGTGTAAACAAGCGCACCGGCAAAGGCAAAAACGGCTGCATATTTTTTAATCGGATGATACAGAGCCAGCCGCGGCCAGGCCGCCATAACCAGACGAGAGAAGAAAAACATCATCCCCGCGACAATGCCGATATGAAGTCCCGAAATCGCCAGCATATGGGCCAGCCCCGCCGCACGGATCGCTTCCCAATCATCTTCAGCGATAGCACTGCGCTCCCCGGTCATAAGCGCCATAGCAAAAGCGGCCTGCGGGTACGGCATATGTGCCTCTATCCGCCCGGCTATGCTCTGGCGCAAACGATCGACAGCAGCCCAGAAACCGTTTCGCTCAGGCGCTCCGATAACTTCCGGTGCTTCAAAAGCAAACCCGAAAGCGCCAATCTTTTGAAAATAAGCATAGCGCTGAAAATCAAAAGCGCCGGGTGCAACCGGGGCGGAGGGCGGATTTAAATGCGCCAGAACGCGAACGCGCGTACCGACGGCAAGCCCTCTATCATCATGAACCTTCAGCCGTACACGATGGGGCGTTTGATCCGGTGATCGTTTTTCTATGGCCACGTCTTCCAAAACCATGCGGCTGCCCATGCCGGGCTCCAAAAGATCGATATCCGCCACGCGCCCCTCAACCATGACCGGCCCTATCTCTTTTTCAAGCAAAGGCTCTTTCACGGCCAGCAAGCGCAATTGCGCCGCCATAAAGCCCGTCGCCACACAAAGCGTAAAGCACAAGAGCAGCCAGCCCCCCATCAAGGCCGCACTGTTTTGGCGGACAGGAAACAGGAAAAAGAACACCACAGCGCTTAACAGCCATACAGCGCCGCCAAGCACTACGGGCGGTTCAAACGGCGAAGCAAAATAAAGTCCGATCCCCATGGCCAAAAACACCGGCAGCCACAGAATTACAGCATCTTTTTGTGCGGCAATGTCATCGCGCAACACTTCGAGAAAAGCCCTCAAAGAAAGCGCACGCCATCCCTCACGGTGAAGCGCCTGCAACGCTGTATAAAAAAGCACACGCACGATTTATCCTGCCATGGATTGTTTTGTTCTTTATTTTTCTATATCAAAGAGAACGAAAAACAACCGAAAACAGGATAAAACCATGACCGTCGTCACCCGTATTGCCCCCTCGCCTACCGGATACATGCACATCGGCACCGCCCGCACAGCCCTTTATAGCTGGCTGTATGCCAAGCGCCATGGCGGAAAATTTCTGCTGCGGATTGAGGATACGGACCGCGCACGCCATTCAGAGGAAGCCGTTCTAGCTATCATGAACGGCATGAAATGGCTGGGGCTGGAGTGGGACGGCGAAGCGGTTTCCCAGTTTGAACAACGCGCACGCCACGCCGAAATCGCTCACAAGCTGGTGGAGGACGGCAAGGCTTATTACTGCTACTGCACGCCGGAAGAGCTGGAAGACATGCGCACCAAGGCACGCGAAGAGGGAAAACCGACCTTTTACGACCGCCGCTGGCGCGATAAAGGACCGGGTGATGCGCCCGTAGGCGGAAAGCCCGTCGTCCGGATCAAAGCACCGCTGGACGGTGAATCCATTATTCAAGACCATGTACAGGGTGAAGTCAGAGTCAATAACGAACAGCTGGATGACTTCATCATTCTGCGCTCCGATGGCACGCCGACCTATATGCTGTCCGTTGTGGTAGACGACCATGATATGGGGGTTACGCACGTCATCCGGGGTGATGATCATCTCAACAACACTTTCCGTCAGGAAATCATTTATAACGCTCTCGGCTGGGCCATTCCGGACTATGCGCATTTACCGCTTATTCTGGGGCCGGACGGTAAAAAGCTTTCCAAACGCCATGGCGCGGCAAGCGTTGAGGAATACCGCGACATGGGCTATCTGCCCGAAGCTATGCGAAATTACCTGTTGCGTCTGGGCTGGAGCCATGGCGATGATGAAATTATCAGCACACAGCAAGCCATTGAATGGTTTAACCTGGAACACGCCAACCAAGCCGCCGCCCGCTTTGACTTCGCGAAGCTGGAGAGCTTGAACACGCACTATATCAAGGAAGCCGATAACGAGCGCCTGATCGCGCTTATAACGCCGCTTCTGCGCGAACGTCACGACATAGACATCGTAGGGAATGAAACGGCGCACCAACGATTCATGGACGGCATGGACGACCTCAAAGACCGCGCCAAAACCCTTCTACAGCTCACCGATGAAGGGGCTTTCTACGCGAAAACCGTTCCTTTTGCCTATGATGAAAAGGCACAAAAAATGCTGGATGAAGAGGCAAAAGCCGTTCTCAAAGCCCTGCAAGAGCGTTTCTCTGCGGCGGATGACTTCACAGCGGAAAGCGTCGAAGCCGCCTGTAAGAATGTTGCCAACGATATGAAAGACGGCAAGCTGGGTAAAGTTGCCATGCCTCTACGGGCGGCGCTGACCGGGACAACCGTTTCGCCTTCGATCTTTCATGCCGCGCCCGTTTTAGGACGGGAAGAGTGCCTCGAGAGAATTGCCGCCGTTCTTAAGTAATTAGTAACAAAGACGCCCTACAATCATTTCCTGCACGATTGATTTTGCAGTGCAACAGGAGTAGCCTATTGCTGCTGCACGCGGAGTCGTTTCTTTTTATTTATCTTTATATATTCTCCGGTCCCGGAGAGTCCTTGAGGGGGAGCACCAAAACAATGTCCGACAAAACAGATCAAAAAACATTTACATTGACCAACGATGAAACCGGTGAAAGCTGGCAACTGCCTGTCATGTCCGGCACGACCGGCCCGGATGTCATTGACGTGCGCAAACTTTATGCCGAAAGCGGCCACTTCACCTTCGACCCCAGCTATACCTCAACGGCCAGCTGTAAATCGCGGCTGACATTCATCGACGGTGAAAAGGGTATTCTGATGCACCGCGGTTACGACATCAAAGACCTTGCGGAAAAAAGCCGCTTTCTTGAAGTCGCGCATCTTTTGC
Source organism: Alphaproteobacteria bacterium (assembly GCA_050297015.1). Taxonomy (GTDB): domain Bacteria; phylum Pseudomonadota; class Alphaproteobacteria; order Micavibrionales; family Micavibrionaceae; genus JACKJA01. Next base: position 36,277 of record JBNKRZ010000015.1, read on the forward strand.
TCTACGGCGATTTGCCGACGCAAACCGAATTCAACGAATTTGAAAGCCATGTCAAATATCACACCATGGTCCATGACCAGATGCAGTACTTTTTCCGCGGTTTCCGCCGTGATGCACACCCCATGGCCATCATGTGCGCGGCCGTCGGGGCGCTCTCATCATTCTATCATGACTCATTGGATATCTGGGATCCGCAACACCGTGAGATTTCCGCGCACCGTTTGCTCTCAAAAATCCCGACACTGGCCGCGATGAGTTATAAATATTCCATCGGCCAGCCGTTTCAGTATCCGCAAAACGATCTGAACTATGCCGAGAATTTCCTGCATATGTGTTTTGCGGTTCCGGCGCAGCCTTATAAGGTCAATCCGGTTTTGGCGCGGGCTATGGATAAAATCTTGATCCTGCACGCGGACCACGAACAAAACGCATCGACATCTACGGTCCGCCTTGCGGGCTCATCGCAGGCTAACCCGTTTGCCTGTATTTCTTCCGGTATTACGTCCCTGTGGGGGCCAGCGCACGGCGGGGCGAACCAAGCCGTTCTCGAAATGCTGGATCAAATCGGGCACAAAGATAACATCCCCGAATACCTCGAAAAGGCCAAAGACAAAGACGATCCGTTCCGCCTGATGGGCTTCGGTCACCGCGTTTACAAAAACTTCGACCCGCGCGCGGATATCCTGCGTCCGGCCTGTCACGAAGTTTTGGACGAGTTGGGGGTCAAAGACCCGCGCCTTGAACTGGCGATGGAGCTGGAGCGGATCGCGCTGGAAGACGACTACTTTGTTTCCCGCAAGCTGTTCCCGAATGTGGATTTCTATTCCGGTATTATCCTGAATGCGATGGGTTTCCCGACAAATATGTTTACGGTTCTCTTCGCTGTCGGGCGGACGATCGGCTGGATTTCCCAGTGGAAAGAAATGATCGAAGAGCCGTCATTGCGGATCGGACGTCCACGCCAGCTCTACACCGGTCCGGCGGCGCGCCCGTACGTCGATATCGACAAGCGGTAAATATTATATCTGAGACAAAACAAAGGAGGCCGCCTGTTCCGCAGGCGGTCTTTTTTCTGCACCGCCCAAAAGCGCACGGGCCTTGGCAAAAGCGGCCTTTTGCGCTTCCGGTTGGAGGAGCGCAAGAGCGTCCTCCAGCCTATCCGGCGTGCAATCCTTCTGGATAAATTCCGGCACGCACGGCTCATCGAGCAGCAAATTCACAAGATGCGCATATTGCACGGTGATTTTACGGCGGACAATCTCGTACGTCAGACGGTTCATGCGATAAGCAATCACATGCGGCACACCGGCCACACCCAGCTCTAGCCCTACAGTACCCGATGTTGCGAGCGCCCGGTCCATTGCGGCAAAAGCATGCCATTTTTCCGCTGGGTCAGCTATCACAGTGCAGGGCAATCCCGCGATCAAATCCCGCACCCGCGCCTCCAGATGCGGCAAAGTCGGCACAATAAAATGCAAGGCCGGGTCATGAGCATGCAAGCGTTTCATCACGGCGACAAAGACAGGCCCCATGCGTTTAAGCTCTCCACCGCGGGAACCAAACAAAACACCCAGCGTTTGCGTTGTCTCCAACAGATCATGCCGCGCGCAAAAAGCCCCGCCATCGGCGCGGTCATAGCCGCTTTCCAGCAACGAATGCCCCACAAAAGCCGCCCTCATATCCTCCGCTAGAAAGTACGGTGGCTCGAATGGGAACAGGCACATAATCCCGTCATAAAGCCGCGCAACCTTGGCCGCGCGCTCCGGCCGCCATGCCCAAACCGTCGGCGCCACATAATGGATCATTTTGGGTCTGCGGGTCATTTGCGCGTCATGAACCTGTTTTGCGACTCTGAAGGCAAAGTCCGGCGCGTCAATTGTAACGACGATATCAACACTATTGTTAACAATAAAATCAGACGATTGTCTTATCCTCTTAAGAATAAGCTTTAATCTTGGAAGCACCTCCGCAATGCCCATAACGGACAGATCATGCATAGGAAACAAGCTCTCTAGCCCTTCCGCCGCCATCAACGGCCCGCCCACACCGTAGAATTCAATCGGCTGCCCCGCCTGCGCGCGCAGTGCCGCCATGAGGCTTGCCCCCAGCGCATCGCCCGACGCTTCTCCCGCGGTTATGAAGACCTTCAAACTCATTTGCCTTTTCTTTTGTCTCCGGCACTTAGACCATCAAGATAAGTCACAGCAGCATCACTCATCATAGATGAACTCCCACAACGAACATTTTGTTTTTATCGGCCATTTCCGCTACAGCCTGCCGGTCAAGCAACAACGCCGCGCCCGCCTGTACAACGATCCCGGCCAATTCAGCCTCAGCGCACAAGCGCACCGTATCCGGCCCGATCGTCGGCAAGTCAAGCGCACGGTCTTGTTGCGGCTTGCAGGTTTTGACCAAAACGCCGCCGCGCCCGCCTCTCTTATAGCCCTTACAGCGGCGGATGAGACTATCTGTGCCCTCAATCGCTTCCAGCCCCAGCACCAGCCCCTCTTGCACCACGACAGACTGCCCGACATCAAAGCGTCCCAATTCCTGAGAGACTTCTATGCCCCGATCGATATCGACTTGATCGCCCTTCTTGGGTTTATATCGGCCAATCGCGCCTTCCGGCATCAACAGGTCTTTCACAAAATCCTGTACCGCATGAACGGTAAAACCTTCCGCCGCCAGCTCTTGTTTCAAAGCCCGCAGCAGCCCATCATCGCCCAGCGCTTTCAGACCAAGCTTGGCAAAAAATTGCGCCGTACGCATATCGGGTTTCAGCTCCGTCAACGAAGGGCGGCGAATAGAGCCAATCAGAACAATATCCTTAATGCCGTGATTTTTTAAGGTGTCGATAATCTGCCCCGCCGCCCCCAAACGCGTCAGCATATGAGAGCGCGCCGTGAGAACAGCCGGATCGGTCTGCCCCTCAAAGGCAACTACGAAAGCCTCAATCCCTGCACCATCGCAAGCATAAAGAAGACGGCCGGGCATTTCCCCGCCGCCGGCAATCACAGCCAGCTTTCTTACGCGGCTTGAGAGGGATTTTTCTTCGGTGGCTGACATAGCGGAAATCTCGTTTTTTCACGGGCGAACTGAACAACATGCTGCACGGCGTCTTGATCGGCAAAGCTGCGGGAGACGTCCTCTATGCGCTGATCCATAGTTCCTTCCTCCGCAAACAAGGCACTAAACGCCTTTTGCAAGGTTTTAACCTGATCACGGGAATAACCGCGCCGCTCCAGCCCCACAAGGTTAAGCCCCGCCAAATGCGCACGCTCCCCCTTGACCCGGCCATAAGGGATTACATCGTTTTCAACGCCCGACATGCCGCCAATCATCGCGTGTTCGCCAATGCGGATAAACTGGTGTACCGCCGCAAGGCCGCCGATCACTGCAAAATCACCAACCTGAACATGCCCGCCGAGCGTCGCATTATTGGCCATGATGACATTATCACCAATCCGGCAATCATGCGCGATATGACAAGCCATCATGAACAGGCCGTTATCGCCGACAACCGTTTCCATCGCACCGGATTCTGTGCCCGGATTCATCGTCACATGTTCGCGGATGGTATTATTTTCCCCGATCAGCAAACGAGAAGGCTCGCCGTGGTATTTCAAATCCTGCGGCGCCGTACCGATCGAGGCAAACGGAAAAATTTGTGTTCCCGCACCGATGCTCGTATGGCCGTCAACCACCACATGGGAATGTAGAATAACATCATTGCCCAAACAAACATGCGCCCCGACAACACAGTAAGGGCCAATTTTAACGCCCGAACCGATATCAGCTTTTTCGTGAACAACCGCGGTAGGATGGATATTGTTTTCTTTTGTCATTACGCCTGTGATCGTAGAGATAGAAAGGCTTTAAAGCAAATCACGCTTTATTGCGGGATGTAACAAAAACGCGGAAGCTTACCCGGCCTTTTCATCCATAATCATCGCGCTGAACGTCGCCTCAGCACAAAGTTGCCCATCGACTTTGGCCTCACCCTTGAATTTCCAGACATTGCGCCGCGATTGCAGCTTTGTCACATGGATATACATGGAATCGCCGGGTTTCACCGGGCGGCGAAAACGGGCGTTATCAATCGTCATGAAATAAACCAGCTTACCTTCCGATTCCGGTCCCAGCGTTTTTACGACCATGCACCCCGCTGTTTGAGCCATAGATTCCACTATCATCACGCCCGGCATAATCGGCGCGCCGGGGAAGTGCCCCATAAATTGCGGCTCGTTCATGGTTACGTTTTTAAGGCCCACAGCCATCTCATCCGGTACAAACTCAACGATCCGGTCCACCAGCAAGATCGGGTAGCGGTGCGGAATCATCTCCATGATCCGTGTTACGTCCATTGGTAAATCGTTTTTATCGCTCATCGTTTCTCACCTCTTTTTTATCAAGCGTCCCAAGGTTGCGACCTGACGCATAAAATCCCGAACAGGAATAGCCGGCGCACCAAGGACTTCCGCGCCCGCCGGCACATCACGCATAACACCGGATTGAGCGCCAACTCTCGCCCCCATACCGACACGCAAATGCCCCGCTATTCCAGACTGCGCCGCCACGACGACGTAATCCTCAAGAACGGCGCTGCCCGCTACGCCGGAATGGGCCACCAAAACACAGCCCTTACCGATTTTTACGTTATGCCCGATTTGCACCAAATTATCAATCCACGTTCCGGACCCGATTTCTGTGTCCGGTCCTGCGCCCCGGTCGATGCAAGTATTCGCGCCAATTTCAACATGATCGCCGATAATCACCCGGCCCAGCTGCGGCACCTTCACGTGCCCCGCCGGGTCAATGGCAAAACCAAAGCCGTCCTGCCCGATACGTGCACCAGGATAAACCCGCACATAATCCCCCATCAGGGTATGCGTAACCGTCGCCCCGGCGCCGATCCGACAATGCTTTCCGATTTCCACATGAGGGCCAATATAAGCGCCCGGCTCAATCAAACAACCCTCCCCAATCGTGGCCGTATCATCAATCACAGCACGGGGTGCAATAGAGGGCAGCGGGGCGGTTTCCTCTGGGTAGAAAGCCTGAGCCGCGAGAGCATAGGCCTTATAAGGTGTCTCAGAGACAAGAAGAGCCGCCGCATCCGGGGCATCGTCGACAAAGTCGGCGGCCAGAACGATAGCCCCCGCCTTCGTTGCCTTTAGCTGATCCTTATAGCGGATATTATCCAAAAAGCTAATCTGTTGCGGCCCGGCCTGATCGAGGGGGGCTACATCTTCAAAGCGCAAATCCGGCGCCCCGCGCAGCAAGGAAGCCCCGGAATGCTGCGCCAATGCCTCTAACGTCAAAGGATTTTCACGTTTAAAAAAACGAAGATCAGCCATCCATCACAACCTTATCTATGTGGATTATTTAGCCGGGGCGCTATCAATATCAACATGCGTCAAGCGCTTGTTAATTTCGTCGAGAACGGACTGGGTAATGTCATGAGACTCTTGTGCCCAAATAACATTTTGACCGCTAAAGACCAAGCCAAATTCTTTTTCGTTAGCAACAGAATCAACAATCGTGACGACTTCTTTTTTAACCTTTAAAAGCGCCTGCGCATAAGCCTCCTCCAGAGCGCGCCCTTTTTTCTGCGCATTCTGACGCAAATCCAAAACACGTTTTTCAAAGGCTGCACGGCGCTCTTCAAACTCTTCCGGCTTCATACTTTCTTGCTTGGCACGTAAGTCTTGCTGCTCTTTTTTCAGACTTTCATCCTGCTTGGTTAGCTCTTCATTAAAAGCTTTCTGACGTTTTTCCAGCTGCACTCTCATATCCTGAGCGACTTTAGCCTCTTTCATAATGCGAGTCATATCAACGACCCCCACCTCTGTCGCTGCTTGCACAGGGGCAATCGCGGCAACAGTCAAAACACAAAACAAGAGCCAGAAAGGCAAAAGGCGTCCGTGCCCTAAAGGATTTTTTGTAAACATAAATCTCTCTTTCTAAAAATTACGGTTAAATATTTTGTTTCGTTCTTCTGCACCCTAAAAACGGGTACCGAAGTTAAAGCGGAAGACTTCCGTCTCGTCGTAGCTTTCCTCCAGATACGGCGTGGAGAAATCAACCCGGATCGGTCCCATGGGTGAGCGCCACGAAAGTCCAACACCGGCCGCCCCGCGCAAAGAACTGTCATCCAGCAAACTGACGGTGGATATACCAGCACTATCAACCTCCCACAGACTTCCCACATCGGTAAAGGCATGACCTTTCACCCCGATTTCTTCCGGGAAACCAACGGGGAAGGACATTTCAAGCGTCCCACGATAGAACATATTCCCACCGAGGGCATCGCCCGTGGCATTATCACGCGGCCCTACACCGGCCCGCTGAAAGCCCCGCAAGGTCGAACCACCGAGGAAATAGCGCTCATTAATCGCAACATCTTCACCGACTCCCGTGATAGCACCACCCTCACCGATCAAATTCAAAGTCAGCCATTCTTGCAAAGGATAGTACCATGAAGATCCCAGCTTGGCAGAAACATAGCTCGCATCCCCACCCAATCCCGCAAATTCAGTATCGAACCAGCCATACAGCCCGGATGTCGGATACAACAGACTATCCCGCGTATCATAGGTTATGCGCTGAGAAAGCGCGGAGGTCATACGATCACCGCTTTGCTGTCTGATGAACAGGGATGCATCGCTTTGCACATCAGTAATCTCATTACGCTCCAAACGATAGCGCAATGTTTGGCGCCAATTATCCGAGAGTGGATAACCAAAGCGTACACCACCCCCCGTCCGGCGTTGGCTGAACGAACTTTCATCCTGCAAGTCGCGGGTAATGTGGAAAGCATCGACCCCAGCAGAGAAATCCCTCCCCAAGAAATAAGGCTCAGTGAAGGAAAAATCAAACTCCGTACGTTCCCCGGCAATGGTCGCCGCCGCAAGGAGATCCTGTCCCTTTCCGAGGAAATTACGCTCCCGTATGCGCAAGTCCGCCAAGGGACCATCCTGCGTTGAGAAACCGGCACCGATGGAAAGCTCCCCGGTTGATTGCTCCGTCACATCGACATCAACAACCGTTTTATCGGGGGCGCTACCCTGACGCGGCGTGACCGTTACGTCCTCAAAATAAGCGAGTTTACGGATATTTTGCTCTGAATCCGCCAGTTTGGAACGGTTGAACGGGTCGCCTTCGACCAATTCCATTTCACGGCGGATAACCTTATCCAGCGTGCGGACGTTCCCGTGAATATCAACCCGCTCTACAAACACACGCGGGCTTTCATTAATCACAAAGCTCAGATCAATCGTCTGCGCCGCGCGGTTGCGATGTACGTCCGGACGCACGGAAACAAAGGCGTATTGCATATCGCCCATCGCGTCAGTCATATTGTCGACCGCTTCTGTGACCTCATCGGCATCATACCAGTCACCCTCTTCCACCGTGACATAGCGGCGCAAAACATCGGGATCGAAATGCGCCATAGCCGAGCGCAACGTCACATCATTAATCTTGTAGCGCACACCTTCATCCACGGTAAAAGTCAGGAAAAAGCTATCCCGATCCGTCGATAGCTCCGCCACAGCAGAAACCACACGAAAATCAGCATAACCTTGCGAGAGATAAAAACGGCGCAGCAGTTCCTTATCATAGGACAGACGGTCCGGATCATAACGATCATCACTGGAAATAAAGCGGTACCAGCGCGTCTCTTTGGTACTGATTTCACTGCGCAATTTATCATCATCATAGCGCTTATTCCCGACAAAACGAATACTCTCAACCTTGGTGACGGCGCCTTCGTCGATTTCAAAAACCAGATTAACCCGGTTCTGGCCCAGCTCAATCACCTTGGGTTCGATTTTCACGGAAAAACGACCGTTGCGGCGGTATATCTGATAAAGGCGTCCCACATCAGTCTGTACTTTCGTGCGGGTAAAAACGTTGCGAGGGCGCATCTGGATTTCCGTCAAAAGCTCTTCATCGTCCAGCTTGTCGTTACCCTCAAACGCAATCTGGTTCACAACCGGATTTTCCCGGACATAAACCTCCATAACACCATTGCGCTGATTCAAACGTACGTCAGCAAACAACCCCGTCGCAAACAAGCTTTTCAACGTATAATTCATACGCTCCGGCGTGGCGCGATCGCCAACCTGCATATCCATATAAGTCAAAATCGTTTGCGGTTCGATCCGCTCCGCCCCAATAATACGTATCTCGGAAATCGTCTGCCCGGTCGAGCCATAAGCCTGTGCCTGCGCGGGTGCAGGCGCACTCACAACAAAGACGCTCAGTGCTAAAAACCCTATAGACAAAACAGATAAAACAGATTTTCTAAAAGCCATAATCATTCCGCCATATTCCTAAGACGTTATAATAAAGTAAAAAGACTGTACGATCATACAGCAAAGAAGCAGATGCGCAACTAAATCCCCCTTAGAGGATAAGCTGCACAATATCATTCACATTAGCAAATAACATGATTCCAATAAGGATGGCCAGACCTAACCTGAACGCGTATTCCTGCACCTCATCCGATATGGGAGAACCTTTCGCCGCTTCAATCGCATAAAACAGCAAATGACCGCCATCAAGCATCGGAATCGGGAACAGGTTAATCAAGCCCAGATTAATCGAAAGCAGCGCCGTAAAGGTAATCAGCGCCCAAAAACCGGCCTGCGCCATATCCCCGGCGATCGCGCCAATGCGGATCAACCCGCCCAGTTCCGTTGCGCTCCGCGTACCTGTGAACATCTGCCCCAGAGCCTCCAGCGTACTCATCGTAATAGAAATAGTCTCGGAAACGGCTGCGCCTACGGCGCCGACCGGGCCGTGACGGACAACAAATTCGTCCTCATTATTTACCAGAACCAGCAAGTTCCGCTCGGCGCTTTCCTCATCGGAGAGAGCCTCATTCAAAGCGGGTAACGGATTGATGAGGAATATATCATTTTCATCCTCCTCACCCCAGTCCAGTTCGATTTCAAAACTATGCCCCAGCCGATCCATAATCGCGGCGCGGGCCTCATCAACATCCGCGACCATGCGGTCATCAACCCGCGTGATATAGCTGATATCAATCGCATTTCCGGGGCCGATCAAGCCTAAGAAACCTCGTGTTTGCTTAAAGCCGAAACGGTCTTCCTCTTCGATACGCTCGGGTGTCGCGCTAATATCAATCACGGAATCACCCCGCCGCACGGTAAAGGTCATCGGCGTGTCCAGCGCGATTAAAACCTTACGGCGGATATCTTCAAAACGGCGTATCTTATCACCGTTGATAGCCAGCACTTCGTCATGCGGCTGGAACGTGGCTTCCGCCGCGGCGCTTCCACCGATCACGGCTGTCGCCAAAGGCGCCGTCACGGGTTGACCGTGAGAGAGGTAAAGAACGGCCAAAACAAGCACAGCAAAAATGTAATTAATCGCCGGTCCCGCAAAGGCAATCGCCGCGCGCTGTCCCACAGGCTTAGCATAGAAAGCCTGCGCCTTTTCCACATCGGTTAGCGGGCGCTTCTCTTTCGTTTTCTTATCTTCGATTTCCTCGATATGCCCGGCTGAGGCGGGATCGACATCACCGAACATTTTCACGTAACCACCCAAAGGCACCAAAGACAGCTTCCAGCGCGTACCGTTTTTGTCCGTCACACCGAAAATCTCCGGGCCGAACCCGATAGAAAAACTTTCAATCTGAACACCGCACAGACGCGCTACGATATAATGGCCCCACTCATGGATCGCGACCAGAACACTTAAGACAAGAACAAACGCACCGCCATACAGCCACATATTCTGGGCGATAAGCTGAAACATGTCGAAGATAGAAGATGTCTGCATAAAATTCCTCGTTTGTGTATTCCTGTGTTCGGCGCAGCCTTAAGCGGCCTTCTTGATAATATAGGCTTCCGTAATGTCTCGTACAGTGGCGTCAAATGCAATAATTTCTTCTAAATTCGTCAACAGGGGCTTTTCGCAATAATCCAGAACGGCGCGTATAGCCTGCGTAATGCCCATAAAAGACAAGCGCCCCGCCAGAAAAGCCGCAACGGCAACCTCATTAGCCGCATTCAGCGCCACACAAGCCGCGCCGCCGCTGTTCAGGCTCTCATAAGCCATGCCCACCGCGGGGAATCGCAAATCATCCAGCTCTTCAAAATCCAGCGTTTTAAGCTTTGCCCAATCAAGGCGCTGTCCCGTCGTGCTCATACGGGCGGGATAAGCCAGCGCATGGGCAATCGGGGTGCGCATATCCGGCGCGCCCAGCTGCGCCAGAACGGAACCGTCATTATATTCGACCATCGAATGGATCACGGATTGCGGATGAACCAGCACATCAATCTTTTCCGGGAGCATCGCGAACAAGTAATGCGCCTCAATCACCTCCAGCGCCTTATTCATCATGCTGGCGCTATCGACGGATATCTTGGCGCCCATCGACCAGTTCGGATGAGAAACCGCCTGCGCCGGCGTTGCTGCGGCCATTTGCGCCAGCGTCCATGTACGGAAAGGACCGCCCGAAGCCGTCAGGATAATCCGTTCGATACTCTCACGATTAGTGCGGTCAAAGACCTGAAAGATGGCGTTATGCTCGCTATCAACCGGCAAAAGGGTTGTCCCGCACTTTTCAGCCTCAGCCATAACCAGCGCCCCGGCCGCGACCAGCGGTTCCTTATTCGCAATCGCCACAGCCTTGCTATTTTCAATGGCCTTCATAATCGGAAGTAAACCTGCCATACCGACGATAGCCGCCATTGTTATATCTACCGGCTCAGCGGCGCCCTCCAGCAAAGCCTCCCGCCCGGCGGCAGTTTCGATCCCGGTCCCGGCCAAAGCACTTTTCAGAGCCTCATAGGCACTCTCATCAGCCACAATCGCCTTTTGCGCTTTCAAGGCAATGGCCTGCGCGGCCAGTTCCTCGGCCCGGCTATTGGCGGTCACGACTTGCACGTTGAAATCCTGCGGGTGAGCGGCGATTAAATCAACCGTACTACACCCAACGGAGCCCGTAGATCCCAGAATATTGATCGTCTTCATCGCAGCCATAACTCCAACACAAGCAAAAAGGTCGGCGAAACAAGCAGCAAAGAGTCAATCCGGTCCAAAAGCCCGCCATGGCCGGGAATTAAGTTTCCCGTATCTTTCAAGCCGGCCTGCCGCTTAAAGCTTGAAATGAATAAATCACCCGTCTGCCCGGCAAAGCCCATCAAACAGCCTGCCACAAAAACTTCCCACAGCGGCGCGGAAAATAAAGGAAGAGCAATCCCCAGCCCCATCAAGGCCAAACCACAAGCCAGCAAAGCGCCCGCCAGCCCCGCCCATGTTTTCTTCGGGCTCAAGACAGGAGCCATCTTTGCCCCACCAATGGTCTTGCCTGCGATATAAGCCGCCGTATCGCTGGCCGCTACGCAAACAATCACGGCAACGGCAAACCACAGGCCGCCATCAAAAGCAAAGCGTAAAAATACAAAAGAGGATATACAAAGGCTCAGATAAACCACCCCCAGTAAAAACCTCGGTATATAGAATTTTCCGGAAGCAACAAGCCCATGCCACTCATAAAGGGCGATCGCCGCCGCAAGCATTATGAAGGTCACAAACGGCCAGCCGCCCCATACAATCAACCCCAGCGCCAACGGCCCCATCACAAGGCTGGAAAGGATACGAATTTGAAGGGTTGAAAATTGCACAGCCGCGCTACCCCCGTCCGTTTTCGGAAAGCCCTACGCCTCCAAAGCGGCGCTCACGTTTTTGGTAATTTGCCAAGGCATCGTCCATATCGGCCTGCGAAAAGTCCGGCCACAGCGTGTCGGTAAAATAATATTCACTGTACGCGCAAGCCCACAGCAGAAAATTACTCATCCGCTGTTCCCCGCTCGTGCGGATTAAAAGATCCGGGTCGGGTAACCCTTCGGTCATTAAAAAGCCGGGGAAAAATTCTTCCGCCGCCGCTTGATCCGGCTCAATTCCCTTTTCCGCACACATCTGCGCCCAGCGGGAAGCGGCCTGCATGATGTCATGGCGCCCGCCATAATTCAGAGCCATCACAACCGTAATCTTGTCATTGTCCTTTGTCAGCTCTTCCGCTTGTTCGATCAACGTTACGATATCGGCGGACAAGGACTCCCGATCGCCAATGACTTTCAGGCGCACATTGCTCCGGTGCAAGTCAGCCGTCTCGGAGCGCAAATACATACGCAGCAAGCGCATCAGCTCATTGACTTCATCCGCCGGACGATTCCAATTTTCCGAGGAAAAGCCAAAGAACGTCAAATAACGCACCCCCCGGCTGGCGGCCATTTCAACAACGCGCTTAACCGTTTCCACCCCGTGCTTGTGCCCGACCGTGCGCGGCAAACCACGCGCCTGCGCCCAGCGCCCGTTCCCGTCCATAATAAGAGCAATATGCTGCGGTATATTCTGTTCGTTTTCTGTCATGTCCACTTTCGAGAATTACACCGTCATAATATCTTTTTCTTTATCGTCCAGCATCTTATCCACTTGCGCGATGATTTCATCGGTCAGCTTTTGGACTTCGCCCTCATGGCGTTTTTGTTCGTCCTCTGGATATTCGGCTTTTTTCACGGCGTCCATACCGTCACGGCGCACATTACGGATGGAAACGCGGGCAGCCTCGGCATATTTCCCGGCAACTTTGGTCAGCTCCGTGCGGCGCTCTTCATTCAGTTCCGGCACCGGAACACGGATCACAGAACCTTCGGCCATCGGGTTCAGACCCAGCCCGGATTCACGGATAGCCTTTTCCACCGGTTTAGCCATCGAGGCATCCCAAACCTGAACGGAGAGCATACGCGGCTCCGGCGCGTTTACGGTTGCGACCTGGTTCAGCGGCATTTTCGAGCCATATGCATCGACCTGAACAGGCTCCAGCATACTGGCTGCGGCACGCCCGGTGCGCAGTCCGGCAAACTCGCCCTTTAAAACTTCAATCGCCCCTTCCATACGGCGGCGTAAATCAGCAACATTAAAATCAGCCATTTTCTTTTATCCTTTTGTATCCTCTTATTTGTTCGCTACGGTTGTGGAGGTTCCCTCTCCCGTCAGCACCTTCGCAAAGTTACCTTCCTCCCGGATCGAAAAGACAACGATCGGAATGTCATTTTCGCGCGCCAGAGAAATGGCCGCGGCATCCATAACCCTCAAATCCTTGGTCAAGACATCCATATAGGTCAGCGCCTCATAACGCGTAGCATCCGGGTCCTTAGCCGGGTCGGCGGTATAAACCCCATCAACTTTCGTGCCATTCATCAGCGCATCACAATCCATTTCAGAAGCCCGCAGCGCGGCGCAGGTATCGGAAGTGAAATACGGATTCCCCGTTCCGGCGGCAAAGATCACCACGCGCCCCTTTTCCATGTGGCGGAAAGCGCGGCGGCGAATGTACGGCTCACAGATCGCAGACATAGGGATGGCCGACTGCACGCGAGTGTCGACATCCATTTGCTCCAGCGCGTTTTGCAGCGCCAGCGCGTTAATCACAATCCCCAGCATACCCATATAATCGGCTGTGGTGCGGTCCATCCCGGCGGCGGCGCCCGATACGCCGCGGAAGATATTCCCCGCGCCGACCACAACGCAAACCTCCGTGCCCATATCGACGACCTGTTTAATATCGCGGGCCACACGATTGACCGTCTCCGGATCGAGGCCAAACTCGTTTTTCCCCATCAGGACTTCCCCCGACATTTTCAGAAGAACGCGCTTATAGCGGGGTTTTGCATCACTCATCGGCACCTCATTGTCCGTTATTTTCTGTTCGGCCACGCTCATCCTTATACACCCTTTTTTCCATTTTTGAAATCAAACCGCCTCAATATAGTGACAGCCGCGCTGGAATGCAACGCGGCTGCCCAAAAATCTAAGGAAGAAAAGCGGTTAGCCGTTCACAGCTGCTGCCACTTCTGCGGCAAAGTCCGTTTCTTCTTTTTCGATCCCTTCACCCAATTGGAAGCGCTCGTAAGCCACCAGTTCAACCGGCGCGCCGACATCGGCTGCGGCGTTTTTCAACAGGTCGGAAATGCGTGTTTCGCCGTCCACCACAAAGATTTGGTCCAGCAAGCAAATTTCCTCATAGAATTTACGCATCCGGCCCTCGATCATTTTTTCAACGATCTCGGCGGGTTTACCTTCGGCCAAAGCCTGTTCACGCAAGACGTTACGCTCACGGTCGGCCGCATCAGAATCAACAGAATCGCGGTTCAGATATTTCGGGAACGCGGCCGCCACATGCATGGCCAACTGCTTACCCAAAGCTTCCAGCTTGTCCGCATCACCTTCGGATTGCAAAGCGATCAAAACACCGATTTTCCCCATGTTCGGCGCAACCGTGTTGTGGATGTAACCCGTGACAACGCCCGGATTAACGCTCAGCGTTACCGTGCGGCGCAGGGTCATGTGCTCCCCGATCGTCGCGATGTTCTCGGTCAACGTCTCTCTAACGCTTTTGCCATTACCGAATTGAGCCTCTTGCAGCGCTTCGATGTCGCAAGCCTCTTTCAGCGCCACTTCCGCAACATCTTTTACAAAGCTTTGGAATTGCTCGTTACGGGCCACAAAGTCCGTCTCAGAGTTCACTTCAACCAGCGCGCCGCTATTGCCGTCAACAGCCATGGCAACAAGGCCTTCGGCCGCCGTACGGCTTGATTTTTTCTCGGCCTTGGCCAGACCTTTGGTGCGCAGAGCATCCACCGCAGCGTCAATATCGCCGCCGGCTTCCTCCAGCGCTTTTTTGGCATCCATCATGCCGGCGCCTGTTTTCTCACGCAGTTCTTTTACCATTGATGCCGTAATTGCAGCCATGTCGTCCTCTCTTCATTTCGTCGTGTCATTCCTGCCTGAACAGGAAACTTATTGATTTAAAATCCAATCTTCCCGCCCCCCGTTTGAAACGGGGAGCAAAGAAATATACTCTTTAAGCTGAAGCTTTTTTCTTCGGCTTTTCTTCCGCTTCCGTCTCAGAACCAGCTTTAGCTTCTTCAGCCGGCAGCTCTTCAGCCTTCGGATTAGCTGCCGCACCGGCATCAACGCCGCTGGCCGCCATTTCAGCTTGCAAACCATCCAAAACCGCGCCGGAGAACAAGTCACAATACAGCTCAATTGCGCGGAAAGCATCGTCGTTCCCCGGAATCGGGAAGTCGATATTGTCCGGATTGGAGTTCGTGTCGATAATCGCGAACACCGGAATACCCAAATTGCGCGCTTCCGCAACGGCCAGGTCTTCCTTGTTGGTATCGATAATGAACAAAGCATCCGGCAGACCGCCCATTTCCTTGATCCCGCCAATAGAAGATTCCAGCTTGTCGCGCTCACGCGTCATCATCAGGATTTCTTTCTTGGTGTAACCTTCGGTGCTAACACCCAGAATACCATCCAGCTCATGCAAGCGGGCAATAGATTTTGAAACCGTTTGCCAGTTGGTCATCATGCCACCGAGCCAACGGTGGTTCACGTAGTACTGACCACAGCGTTTTGCGGCTTCTTTGACTTTTTCCTGCGCCTGACGTTTTGTGCCGACGAACAGAACCCGGCCACCTTTAGCCGCAATATCACGGAGCGTTTTCAAAGCGTTATCCATCATCGGCACCGTTTGTTGCAAGTCGATAATGTGAACACCGTTACGCACACCAAAGATAAAGGGGCGCATTTTCGGGTTCCAGCGTTGAGCGTTGTGGCCAAAATGAACACCGGCTTCCAAAAGCTGGCGCATGGTAAATTCGGGCATAGACATATGTTTTCTCCTTTTTCCAGTTAATGCCTCTGCGGGAAGGGCCGTAAAACGGACCGGAAAAGGCCGGATAAGCCTTAAAAATCCCGCATGTGAAATCCTGCAAAATTACAGGTCGAGCGCTGATATAAAGGGTTTTCAGAGGAATTGCAAGGATTTGTTTGCTTTTATTTAGCACTCACTTACCGCGCCACATATTGCGGAAACGGCCGACAACACCGCCCTGCCCGCGGGAAGACACTCCCACATCAAGAACAACAGGCGGTTTTCCCTCACACTTCAAAACCTCAGACAAAGCACGACGCGGTGCATAAGTCGGTTTCCCGCCATACCCAAGGCGCAAAATATACTGCGCGCGCCCCTGTTGCTCCAGTGCGTCATGAAGGCGCAAACGTAGCTCCGGCACTTCACACGGCTGATTGAGCGGAGAAGAAGAAAGCCCGAACCCTTCGGCGCATAACAAAACATGCATCAAAGCTTGCCCGGCATGAAGGCGCTGAAGCGTTCCGCCGGACTTACTGCCCAGAACGGCAATCACGGGAGATCCTTCCTCCAGTTGATCGTCATTGGCGGCTTTATTATGGTCCCCTTCAAAACGGCGTAGCAAATGCGGCGAAAAGGAACCCATAATTTTTGAATAGCGCGCCGTATCCGTCGGTATTCCATCACCACTTTGCGCGCGCAACGGGTGAATCCAGCTCATCAGCTCCCGCCGGAAATTTTTATCACTGGTCTGAATATGGTCTGCCTCCGTGACCATGCGCACAATATCCGTTCGTTCATGCGGCGTACAAATATGAAGCCATGCCCCTTCACGCGCGGCGGCGGCCTTCAAGTCTTTCAAAATAGTTTCCGGCACCTCTTTCGCGGCAAAAGCACCCCAGTTCATATGGCGTTTCGTAACGGCTTTAAACAAAGACTGATCTTCAGCTTCCTTCGCGGCCTCCGTTTTATCGCCTAGTTTTACGCGCGCGAGCAAATCTTCATCTTCCGGGTCGGGCAGCAGCTCCGTCGTCCCCGTATAGCCAAAGGCCCGGATCGCCAGCCGCAAACTAAACAGAGCCGCACCGCAAGCAATTTCCAGTCCGCGGTCGTCCGGATCGGTCACCGCCAAGCCGTAACGGCGGTCAGCATACAAAGAAAGTGTGTTGCCGTTGATAACAAATTGCCAAGGCTGGGTGTTATAAGGTGACGGCGCCAGCACAGCATAACGCACAAAAAAAGCTAACTTATCCGCCGCGCTTCCGCTTTCGGGGAAATCTTTTTCGGAAATCTTCCATGCCGCCATGTGATCGGTCATACCCGCCGTTCCTCTTTTTTTATCGCGCTGTTATAAAATTAGGAAACCGTTATAGCGATTTTCCACGCAGAAAGCAAAGTGGATTATATAGTCGTCTCGATTTAGATACTGTAGTCACATGTTATAAACGGCTTCATTTGCAAACCTGTCCTATTCTTAAAGGGGAATGACTATAATTCCCGCACTTCTTTCACCCCAGCGGTGCGGATCAGCGTATTGCGGATATCGGGGGAGAAATTCCAACGGCCCGGCAACGTTAGCTCAACAGGTATGCCGGGTTTGGCATCGGTGAAAATTTTTACCTGCACGCGCCCGCCGCCCTCGGCCTCCAACAGCTCTTTCATCACCGGAACGGGTGCCGGATCGTCGAGGGTCACATGAACCTCTTTGACCTTTCCTGCCAGCGCCTCGTCGAGCGGCTGGATCATTTGCACCGTATAGCGCAGTTGCTCTTCGCGCTGTTCTACCATGACTTTCAAGAGCAAGCCCGTCCCCGGCTCCAGCATATCTTTGACCCGCGCCAGCGTATCGGAGAACAGCGTTACCTCATAAACGCCCGTTGAATCTGAGAGTTGCAAGAACGCAAACTTGTTCCCCTTGGCGGAGACTTTGACCTGTTTCTTGAGAAGAACCCCCGCCATTTCGACCAGAGCGCTACTCCGGTGCGCAAGCTTTTCCTCAACACGCGCCATCGGGACAATCCCCATACCTTCGAGCTGCCCGGCCTTGGTGTCGAGCGGGTGCGCCGACAGGTAAAAGCCCACCGCGTCGAATTCCTTCTTGAGCCGTTCCAGCGGGTCCCAATCATGCATATCCGGCAAAGGCGGCATCGCAAGACCGTCACCGCCGCCCGCATCACCAAATAAGCTGTTCTGGCCGCTTTCGCGCTCTTCGCGCTGGTTCTGGGCATAACGGAGCAGCGCTTCCGCATAATCATTGACCTGCGCCCGGTTGGGGTTCAGACATTCAAATGCCCCGGCGCTGGCGAGCTGCTCCAGTTGGCGGCGGTTGAGTGTCCCGCTATCCAGCCTATTAGCAAAATCCTGCAAATCTTTATACGGGCCACCTTTATCACGCTCGGCGATCAGTTCCTCCATCGCATGTTCGCCCACGCCCTTCAGCGCCGCCAGCGCATAGCGCACAGCGCCCTCCTCGACCTTGAATTCCGGTAAAGACAAATTCACATCCGGCAGCAACAGATCAATCCCGGCCCGGTCCAAATCCTGTTTGAACACCGCCAGCTTGTCCGTATTGCCCAAATCCAGAGTCATAGAGGCCGCCATAAACTCTACCGGATAATTCGCCTTCAGCCAGCCCGTCCAGTACGCGATAACCGCATAAGCGGCCGCGTGCGACTTGTTAAAGCCATAGCCCGCAAATTTAGCGATCTGATCGAAAATGGCATTGGCCTGCTCAGAAGGAATGTCGTTATGCGCCGCACAGCCTTTAACAAACATGTCGCGCTGTCTGTCCATTTCTTCCTTGATCTTTTTCCCCATCGCCCGGCGCAAAAGGTCCGCCCCGCCCAGCGTATAGCCGGCCAAAAGCTGCGCGGCCTGCATGACCTGCTCCTGATAGATCATGATCCCATAGGTTTCTTCCAGAATAGGCTGGAGCTTCGGATGCATATAGTCCGGCTCCTCGCGCCCTTCCTTGATGTCGATATAGCGCGGGATGTTATCCATCGGCCCCGGTCGGTACAGCGCGACCAAAGCGATAATATCCTCCAGCCGGTTAGGCTTCATCTTGCGCAGCACATCGCGCATTCCGGCACTTTCAAGCTGGAACACGCCAACCGTCTGGCCACTGGTGAGAAGCTCGTATGTTTTCTCATCATCAAACGGTATGTCAAGGTGATCCATCTTGACACCGTGCACCTGCTCCACAAGGTCCAGCGCTTTTTTGATGACCGTCATGGTTTTGAGGCCGAGGAAGTCAAATTTGACCAGTCCCGACTGCTCCACGAACTTCATGTTGAACTGCGTCACCGGCATGTCGGAGCGCGGATCGCGATACAGCGCGAGCAGCTTGTGCAGCTCCCGGTCGCCAATCACCAGCCCCGCCGCGTGGGTCGAAGCATGGCGGAACAGCCCCTCCAGCTGCAAAGCGATCGTAATCAGCTTATCCGTCGTCTCATCCCGCATACGCTCATTGGCGAGGTCCGGTTCCTGCTCCAGCGCTTCGGCCAGAGAGATAGGGTTCGCCGGGTTCGCCGGGATCAGCTTGGCAATCCGGTCCACCTGCCCGTACGGCATTTGCAGCACCCGGCCCACATCGCGCACCACAGCCCGCGCCTGCAGCTTACCGAATGTGATAATCTGCGCGACGTTATCGTGGCCGTATTTGCCCTGCACATAGCGGATCACCTCGTCCCGGCGCGACTGGCAAAAATCCACATCAAAGTCCGGCATGGAAACCCGCTCCGGGTTCAAAAACCGCTCGAACAGCAAACCAAACTCCAACGGGTCAAGGTCGGTAATCTGAAGGGCCCACGCCACGACAGATCCCGCGCCAGAGCCACGACCCGGCCCAACCGGAATGTCGTGCTCCTTGGACCACTTGATAAAATCCGAACAGATCAGGAAATAGCCGGGGAACCCCATGCCCTCAATAATGCCCAACTCATAATCAAGCCGTTCGAAATATGGTTTGGCAATCTCTTCTTTATAGGATTCGAAATCACCCCCCTCCCCCTGACCAGGGGGAGGGGAATCCCGAAAGGAAAGCTCTTTTTCTTTAAGAGCCTCCGGAAAGACAAATTTATCCAACCGCCATTGCAGGCCGTCTCGCGCTTGCTTACGTAGCTCTTCGGTCTCATTGCGCCCCTCACCCGTGTCAAAGGGAGGCAATAACGGGTCAATCGGCTTCAGGAGATAAGAACAGCGCCGTGCAATAACAAGAGTATTATCAATTGCTTCCGGGATATCTTTAAACAAATCCCTCATCGCGGCAGCATTCTTGAAATAATGCTCCGGCGTAACCTTGCGGCGATCCTCCTCGGTCACATAGCGCCCCTCCGCAATACAGAGCAGCGCATCATGCGCCTCGTGCATTTTCTTAGCGGCGAAGTAACAGTCATTCGTCGCGACCAGCGGCACATCATGCTTGTACGCCAGATCAATCAATGCCCCTTCAATCCGATCTTCCTCCGGCCAGCCATGACGTTGCAGCTCGATGTAAAGACGCCCTCCTCCTACACTGTCACCCTGAGCAGCAGGCGAAGGATCTTTTTCATTGGCTTTCTCTTTAAGATTCTTCGGCTTCGCCTCAGAATGACAGAATATGCGTTTCAATCTTTTTAGTGCATTTTCAGCCTCTTTGGTCTGATTATGGAGCAAATACTGCCCCAGCGGCCCTTTTAAACCACCCGTCAGGCAAATCAGTCCTTCGGCATTTTCCTCCAGCACGTCCCAGCCAATATGCGGTTTTTCATCCGGCGGCGTTTCAAGATAAGAGATACTAATAAGCTTACAGAGGTTACGGTAGCCCTGCTCCGTCTGAACCAGCAAAACAAGCTGATAGCCTTCGATCCCGATATTGATCTGCGTTCCCAAAATCGGCTGCACCCCGGCCTTGGCGGCATAAATCGCGAATTCCATAGCCCCGAACAGGTTCCCTGTATCCGTAATCGCGGCGGCAGGCATATTGTATTTCTGGCAAAGCCCCAGCAAATCCTTGATCGTGATCGCCCCCTCCGCCAGCGAATAGGCGGAGTGCAGGTGCAAATGCACAAAATTGTCTTTCACAGAATCGGGCATAGCTTCTTTTTAACCACAGATAAACACGGATGAACACTGATAATCCTCTCGCTTCCCGCAAAATCAGTGTATTAATCGTCCCCCTAGATTGCTTTGCCTGCGCTCGCAATGACGGGCGCTACATCCCTTCTCTTCTTATCGTCATTGCGAGAGAGAGCGGAGCGGACGAAGCAATCTAGGGCCATGGAGAAATTCTGGATTGCCGCGTCGGTCTAAAGACCTCCTCGCAATGACGGGCGCTTCATCCCTTCATCCCTTCATCCCTTCATCCCTTCATCCCTTCATCCCTTCATCCCT
>JBNKRZ010000016.1:0-20618 GCA_050297015.1 Alphaproteobacteria bacterium
GAGCATAAATCCATGACCAGTTGGTGCGGGCGTTATGGCCTTGACGAGCAGGATGGACGGGAATGTATCCGTACGGTCTGGCATTTGGGGCGGATGTTTGCCGATAAAGCACACGCCATTCCTAATGATTTTTGGGAGAGCTTTCACACCTTTACCGGAGTGTATTACTGGGTTGAAGAGTAAGTGGACGATATGTCTTTGGGTTCTAATCACTACATAAAATTTTTAACAGACAAGGCTGGTTCAAAACATGCTTTTTCGGAAGATGGCTTGACGCCGTTGGTATGGGATTTACCCAAAGATGGCAAGCCCGGTGACTGGCATGGGCCTGTAGAAGGTGAATTGCGACCGCATTATTGGGGGCTTCATCTTGTGAAGCCGGAGTATTTTGTGAATTGGTTTTATGAAACAAATTATGTGGCCGAGGCGCAAGGAGAGCTTAAAGAAACATTCGAAATTGCAGTAGCTCGGGAAGCGAGATTAATTCGGAAAATTGATATCTCCGAAGAAGATTGGAACGATTTGGCGGTGGCATGGGTTGATGACGTTGTTGATTTGTTGCAAGTCATGGAATATCCGGGAGATATAGCTGATGTCCCGATTCAAATCTTTAATGACATCAAGCCGTGGCAGGAAACGGATTATTCCTCTTCATCCAAAGACAAGGCACGGAAAGCCTACGGGGCGGCACAAGCCTATTTGGCGTACCGTTTTCATGCTGATAGTTTGAATTCTCCCGAATATGTTCATAATTCCAAAGCGGCGGAAAGTTTGCTGAAGGCTGTTATGTTGCTCGGTGATTTGTCGCCGCGCTTTAACCGGGAGGCTAACCCTCCATTTGCAAGTAATTGGGAAGTTGCCAAAGAAATTGTTACGGCAACGGCCGATGCCGTAGAGCATGCAGCTCAAGGATTCATTATTCAACGTTCTATGGGAGTCTATCCGAAGGGATCAAAGCTCCCTTCGAAGATCAGGAACTTTGTAGATTCTTCGTTTGGTAGCCGCGAAACCCCCCTAAGCTATAAAGCGCGTATGGGGCTTCATCAAAAACAAAATGCTCTTTTATTGCAAAAGTGTGGTCTGTGATTTTCAACAAAAACCGCTTGTTCTTGGTTACAATCTCCGCGACAATCAGAAGCGTAAGGGTTTGGTTTTTTACGAGAGAATAAGCGATGACAGATAAAGAGAATCCCGGTGTTTCCGAAAGCCGTTTTGCGATGTGGCGTACGATTTTTGCGCTGGCCCATGCCGATCATGTGGTGACGGAGGAAGAAAAAGATTTTATGGCCCAAACGCTGGGGCGGGTTGCTTTTTCTGAGGCGCAAAAGGAAATTCTGCGTGGTGACATAAAACACCCGCAAAATATCCCGGAGATGTTTGCCTCTATTTCGGACCCGGAGGATGTCTCCCAGTTTTTCTATTTTGCGCGGATGATCCTGTGGGCCGATAATGATTTCGATGAAGCTGAACAGAACATCCTGGTTGAATTGGGGCGCCTGCGTTTTAAAAATGCCGATATTGATGCCATGGTCGAGGAGGATGAGCTGGGGCTGGAGCTGGAGGATGAGCACCGCCAGTGGATCGAAGAAGATATACATTTTGCTAAACGCAGCGGCTTGAAAGGTGTTTTCGAAACGATTTTTCGTCGTTTTGGTGATTGACGCTTATCTTTACGGGAAAATAATCGTGCCGGCGGGGTTCTCGTTATAGGCCGGTTCAAACGCCGGATGGCGCGGGTATGTTTGCCCATCATAGCGCAGCGCAACGGTTTTGCTCTCCAGATACTCCCGCCCCGACACGCGGGCGATAATATCCCGCCAGCCGTTCGTTTTCTTGATGCTGATCGTGAGTGGACCGCGCACGGGGGAGGTCTCCGCTATCAGGGAAAAGCCGTCATCATGCGCTTTGAATATGGCGAGCGGGCAGCCATTGGCCGAGCACCAATGTCTGTGGGGGCTGGTGATAAGTGCCAGCCCTTCGCGCCGTCCGTCGCCATCCAGATCAATGCGTGTAAATTCATAGCGGGAATAGGCGGGGCCTTCTTTGCTGCGGATATAGCCTTCTAGTGCCTCCATGAACAGGCTGTTGCCCGGATCGTTGGCGGCGGCGACTTCCGGCATGGGGAGGAGAATACTACACTCCTTTTCCTCTTTCGGCGTGTTCGTCCCGCAGGCGCTTAAAAGCGGGAGCGCGAGAAAAAGAAGGAGGGCAAAGGCAAGCCGGTCTGTCATAAGAAAAGGCATCCTGTTTGTCGTGTATAGTTATTTTCATTTATCTTTACACATCGTTATTCGTCGCTCACGTAGGTTTACTACGTTTCGCTTCTTATGCCTTGTGCAAAGATAAAGCAAAACAACTATATGAATAGCGCTTAGTATTTCCGATTCGGCGAAGGGGTGCAATGGCGGAGAAGGGGGGATTCGAACCCCCGAAGGGCGTAAACCCTTACTGCTTTTCGAGAGCAGCGCATTCAACCACTCTGCCACTTCTCCTCTCGTCGCTTAATTTAACTTTTGGGCGTCGTTATTCGTTCCTTGTAAAGGCGTTTTACTTATCAGGGTTCGTTAGCGATTTCAATTCATAAAGCGCATCGAGAGCTTCGCGCGGGGATAGATTATCCGGATTGATCGTGTCCAGTTTTTCCAGCGCGGGTGAGGCTTCATAGCTTTCCTGAGGCTGATCGGCGGCGGCGCTGAACAGGGGTAAATCTTCGGACAGGCGGGCGAGATTGCCGGATTGCTCGCCCTTTTCAAGCTGGTTTAAGACCTCTTGCGCGCGGGTAATAACGGCCGTGGGTAGACCCGCGAGCTGTGCCACGTGAATACCGTAGGAGCTTTCCGCCGCCCCCGCACCGACACTGTGCAGGAATATGATTTCACCCTTCCATTCTTTGACTTGCATGGAATGGCACGACAGGCGCGGCAGTTTCGTGTGCAGCGTGGTGAGCTCGTGATAATGCGTGGCGAACAGGGAACGGCAGCGATTAACTTCGTGCAAATGCTCGACACAGGCCCATGCGATGGACAGGCCGTCAAATGTTGCGGTTCCGCGCCCGATTTCATCAAGGATCACGAGAGAGCGGTCAGTCGCTTGGTTTAAAATGGCTGCGGTCTCGACCATTTCCACCATAAAGGTGGACCGGCCGCGGGCCAGATCGTCCGAGGCGCCGACGCGGCTGAACACTTTATCGACAATGCCGATGCGTGCTTGCTGCGCCGGAATAAAACACCCGGCTTGCGCCATGATGGTGATAAGGGCGTTCTGGCGCAGGAACGTTGATTTCCCGGCCATGTTCGGCCCCGTGAGAAGCCATAGTGATTGGGCAGTGCTTAGGTCGCAATCATTGGGGATGAAGGCTTCTCCGCCGTCTTTTTTGAGAGCCTGCTCAACGACCGGATGACGGCCGCCGGTAATGGCAAAATCCGTGCCGTTATCAAGAACGGTGGGGCGTGTATAGTCTTGCTCAACGGCAAGCTGGGCCAGCCCCGCAGCAACGTCCAGTGCCGCCAGCGCGCGGGCGTGGGCACCTATTTCCGCAGACAGAGATGCCGTTTCTCCGACCATGTGCGCGAAGAGGTCCGTTTCAATCGCCAAGGCGCGGCTTTCGGCCTGGCTCATGTCGCGCTCAAGTTCGGCTAGCTCGGCGGTGGTAAAGCGTACGGCGCTGGCCATTGTCTGGCGGTGGATGAACGGATTGTCGCTCTCACCGTCTTTGACCATTAGCTTATCACCGTGGCGGGAGGGGACTTCGATAAAATAGCCCAGCACATTGTTGAATTTTATTTTGAGTGCATCAACGCCGGTGGCTTGCTGGTATTTGGTTTGCAGCGCCGCGATCAGGCGTTTGCTTTCGCTTTGCAGCGTGCGGAATTTGTCAAGCTCGGGGGCGTATCCTTCCCGGATGAAGCCGCCGTCCCGCTCTAGCGCCGGAAGTTCGTCCTTCAGCGCGGATTTCAGATGATCGGCGAAGCTTTGTGTTGGCGGGGATTGGTGCAGGGCTTGAGAAACCGGGGAGAGGGCATGCTGCCCGGCCTCCGTCGAAAGAAGTAAGGCGCGCAGCGTCTCTGTTTGTGCCAGCCCTTCACGCAGAGCGCCCAGATCGCGCGGCCCTCCACGGCCAACGCTTAAGCGTGCCAGCGCCCGCTCCATATCCGGCGTTTGCTTGAGGAGGTCGCGTAAAGCCTCCCGCAGGCGGCTATCGCCCACAAGGCTTTCAATTTCATCCAGATATGCCTCGATGGCGGTAATGGCGGTTAAGGGCGCGGCCAGCCGGGCGTGCAAAGCGCGGGCGCCGGGGCCGGTCACCGTCCGGTCGATGCAGGCGAGGAGAGAGCCTTTGCGCTCCCCCGCTAGCGTGCGTGTGAGTTCGAGGTTGCGGCGTGTGGCGGCGTCGATCTCCATCACAGCCCCGGAAACGATCTGGCGCGGGCGGGACAGATAGGGGAGCTGGCCGACTTGTGTGCGCTCGACATAATCAAGCAGCGCGCCGGCTGCGGCGACTTCCGCGCGGGAAAAACCGCCAAAACTCTCCAGCGTGCCAACGCCGAAGATTTTCTCAAGGCGCTTTTGCGCATTCTGGCTGTCGAACAGGGAAGAGGGCTGTAGCGTCAGGCGCTCTTGCGCCGGGGCCAGTTGGCTGTAAATCTCCGGCTTTTTTGTGAAGGAATCAGGGATCAGGATTTCGCTCGCCCCGATCCGTTCCAGCGCCGCGGCGATGGTCGTGGCGGGCAAAGGCTGGACGTTGAATTCCCCGGTCGAAAGCTCCAGCCACGATAAACCATACTGTCCGCCGACCTCCGTCAAGGCCGCAAGGTAGTTGCTTTCCCGCGCGTTGAGCAGGTTTTCTTCCGTGAGCGTGCCTTGCGTGACGATGCGGATCA
This sequence comes from Alphaproteobacteria bacterium, assembly GCA_050297015.1. Lineage (GTDB taxonomy): Bacteria > Pseudomonadota > Alphaproteobacteria > Micavibrionales > Micavibrionaceae > JACKJA01. Next base: position 4,881 of record JBNKRZ010000016.1, read on the forward strand.
CTTCGCGGCGGAGCATCGCTTTGGCGGCGGGCAGACCTTCGGCTTTGGCGCGGGCTTTGGCTTGCTCCGGCGTTTCTTTTTGCTCGCAAATCGCGACTTTAAAACCGGCCTTGATAAGGCGCGCAAGGTAGGGTTCATAGGCATGGAAGGGCACGCCGCACATCGGGATATCATCCCCGCCGCTTTTCCCGCGCTTGGTGAGCGTGATGTCGAGCGCCTCGGCGGCTGTGAGGGCATCGTCAAAAAACAGCTCGTAAAAATCGCCCATGCGGTAGAACAAAAGGCAATCCGGGTGTTGTGCCTTGGTGGCCAAGTACTGTGCCATCATGGGCGTGTGGCCTTCCGCCAGATAGTCGTCGGTGGTCTTAAGAGCGTTTCCCATTTGGCCCTGTGCGTTGTTATCCTGCGGTCTCGGAATGCTCACGTATTGATTTATACGCTCCGCGTTCCTCGCCTTGGCTGCCTAGCACAGAACCAAAGCGAAAACGCTCCTGTTTATCGAGGGCCGCTGTGTTTCCCATAGAGGAGAGTCATACGATACTTGCCCCGGCAAGGGAAAGTAAAACTTCACGGAAAGGCGTGATTACAGGGGGATATCCAGACTTTCGATGTCCGCGCGCAGCTGTTCGGGGGATGTGAAAAGGAATGCTTGAATTCCTAGTGCCCGTGCGCCGGTTACGTTATCTTCGCGGTCATCGGTGAAAAATGTGTTCTCCGGGGCCAGGTTATAGCGCTCCAGCAAAATTTTATAGATTTGCGGGTCGGGCTTGAGAACCCCTTCGTCGCTGGATACAACCATGCCGTCGAATTCTTTGAGGAATGGGTATTTTTCACGGGCAATATCCAATTTGCATTGACTGTAATTGGTCAGGGCATAGACGGGATATTCCTTTTCTTTTAGAGCACTCATGATCGCGACGCTGCCTTCGATGGCTTCCGCCGCCATTTCTTCCCAGCGTTCGTGATAGGCCCGGATCAAGGGCGCGTATTCCGGGTGTTGTCCGGCTTTTCGCTCAACTTCTTCGGCCCAATCCAGCCCGGTATCCAAACGCCTGTTCCATTCGTCATGGGCTATGTCCGTCAGAAATTTTTCTATCGCTTCGTCGGAGGGTAAAAGTTTTCTATAGAGGTTATAGGGACTCCATTCATGCAGGACCATCCCGATATCAAAAACGAAAGCTTGTATTTGCGGCATTTATTCTTTCCCCGTGGAACCAAAGCCGCCTTCGCCGCGTTCAGTTTCATTGAGGGTATCGACAACGCTCCAACTAACCGTTTCGTGGCGGGCTATAACCATCTGGGCGATGCGCATGCCGCGCTCAACGGTGAAGGGCTCTTGCCCGTGATTAACCAAGATGACGCCAATCTCGCCGCGATAGTCGGCATCAATCGTGCCGGGGGTGTTCAAAACCGTCACGCCGTGTTTCAGTGCAAGACCTGATCGGGGGCGTACTTGTGCTTCATAACCGGGCGGCAGGGCTATAGAAAGCCCTGTCGGGATTAGGGCACGTTCCCCGGCGTCCAGCTCAATGGCTTCCTCCAGCGCGGCGGTCAGATCCATGCCTGCGGATTGCGAGGTAGCATAAGCGGGCAGGTTCAGCCCCACAGCATGTTCATGCGGCGTCAGTTCGATTGCGATCGGATCGGTCATTTTTATCCTCGTCCATAAAATCTTTAATAGCCCGGACCAGTTTTTGGGCGATGGCCTGTTTGGAGGCTTTCGGCCATTCTTCAGTGTCCGCAGCGCTCATTAAATAAACATGATTCTCTTCCGCGCCAAAGATGTTTTCGCGGCCGACATCATTAGCGAGGAGCCAGTCACATCCTTTTTTAAGGCGCTTGGCGCGTGCATTTTCCAAAAGGTTTTCTGTTTCAGCGGCAAAACCAATGACAAGTGCCGGGCGTTTGGGACTTTGTTGAGATAGCGTTTTAAGAATGTCGGGATTTTCTTTTAATTCAATTGTATGTAGAGCGTTGCTCCCGTCTTTTTTTATTTTTTGGTTTTCAACACGACACGGCGCGTAATCCGCTACAGCCGCCGCGCACACGGCGATGTCGACGGGTAGGGCCTTTTGACAAGCGGCCAGCATTTCTTCGGCGGTTTCAACGGTTATTAATTTTACATAATTAGATACTGGAAAGGAAGGGTCTTTAGTGTTGAGGGATTCAGTGTTGAGGGATTCACCTTTTATATCCTTTGAAACGGGGCCGGAGACGAGCGTGACTTGTGCGCCCGCTTTGGCCAGTGCGGCGGCAATGGCATAGCCTTGCTTGCCCGATGAACGGTTGCCGATAAAGCGCACCGGGTCGAGCGGTTCGTAAGTCGGCCCGGCGGTGACAAGGGCGGATTTTCCGGCCAGAGGTTTGTTGTTTTTTGCGCCGCTTGCAAGGATGTTGAAAATCTCTTCCGGTTCGCTCATGCGGCCTACACCGTTTTCCCCGCAGGCTGCGTCTCCGGCCACAGGGCCGATAAAGGTAATACCGCGCTTTTTCAAGGTCGTGACATTGTCTTGCGTGGCTGGGTGCTCCCACATGGCCGGGTTCATGGCGGGAGCGACGAAGACAGGCGTCTGGGAATCCGTGGCGAGCAGAGTGGTGGACGCCAGATCATCGGCCAATCCCTGCGCCATTTTGGCCAGCATGTTGGCGCTAGCCGGGGCGAGGATAACCATGTCGGCTTCGCGGGTCAGGCTGATATGATCCATTTTATAGCTGTCTTCGGTGAGCGCCTCTTCGCCGCAAAGGGCGCTGACGCTTAAGGGGGTGACGAATTGCTGCCCCCCTTTGGTGATGATGCAGCGCACGCGTGCCTCCGCCTTTTTGAATAGGCGGATCAGCTCCAAAGCCTTATAGGCGGCAATCCCGCCGGAAATAATCAAAAGGACGGATTTTCCGTTCATCGTCGGTTTCCCCATAAAAAAATCAGCCTTGCTTTCGTGTAAGGCTGATTTTTGCAATTCTATAGCGTTAAGCGCAAGGATTTAATTAATGTGCCATCATTTCTTCGGCAGCAGCATCCATAGCTTCGGCTTCGGCTTCGTCAGCCATTTCTTCAACGGCGTCCATGGCTTCCTCTGTTGCTTCTTCAGCAGCATCTTCAGCTGTTTCTTCAACGGCGTCCATAGCTTCATCGGCAGCGTCTTCGGCGTGTTCCATCATGGCATCGACTTCGTTTTCTGCTTCATCACCGGAAGCGGTCGCCAGATCGGCCATGTCTTCGGCCATGCCTTGAATGTCTTCAGCGGCGGCCTCGATCGTTTGTGCTGCAGTGTCCATTGTTTCGGTAGATGTTTCGACAAAGCTGTCAGCGGCTTGCATAGCACCTTCCAGAGCCGTTGCCGCTGTGTCCATCGTTCCGGTGGCCGGTTCGATACGGCTTGCCTGACGCGCGGAGGCATCGGTACTGAAATAGTTATCGTAAACCATGTAGGCACCAGCTAAGCCAGCAACCATAACAACAACGGCCGGCGTTACGTTTTTCAAGATACTCATGGGTTTATTCCCTTCTTTCGTTAGTTAATCTGTAATACTGCCGCTATAGAACCTATAAAATTTGCGGCTGTCAAATATTATGTTGTTCAGGCTTTAAATCCTGTGTGTATGGCCGCGATTCCAAAGGACAGGTTTTGGTAAGACGCTTTGTCAAACCCGGCTTTTTGGGTGCGTTCGACGAGTTCCTCCTGCGTCGGCATTTTGCGAATGCTCTCGACAAGGTATTGATAACTGTCGCGGTCTTGCGTGATGATTTGCCCCATGCGCGGGATAAAAGCGTAGGAGTAGGCGTCATAAAGCCCGGCCAGTGGTTTGTCGATGTGTGAAAACTCAAGGCAGAAAAAGCGCCCGCCGGGTTTCAGAACACGGTAGAATTCGCGCAAAGCATTGTCGATTCGTGTCACATTGCGTAGACCAAAGGAAATCGTAACGACATCTTGCGAAGCGTCCGGTACGGGCAGAGCCTCCGCATTCCCGGTAATCCATGTGAAATCGTTGAGCCAGCCTTTGTCAATCGCGCGGTTGCGCCCCACGCGGAGCATTTGTTCGTCCAGATCGCACAGGGTGATATTGGCCTCCGGTCCGGCTTTCTTGCGAATGCGGAAGGCAATATCCCCGGTGCCCCCGGCGACATCCAGAAAGGATTGACCCGCACGCGGGCGAATCATGCGCACAAAGCGGTCCTTCCACAAACGATGAACACCGCCGGACATGACATCGTTCATGAGGTCGTATTTATCGGCCACGGAATCAAAGACACCGCGGACTTTCGCGGTTTTTTCCTCCGGACTGACGGCTTCGGTGCCGAACCATTCGCTTTCAGGATTTTGTTTCATGGGGGTATTTATAACGGCCCAAAGCGGCAAGGTCATTAAGAAATTTTCTTGCATTTGTCATAAGCTCTATATAGAGTGCGTGGGATTTTATGTTTAAGGGGTATTATTAGAAAGGTTGTTATTATGAATACGGAGAATGCTGCGGAAAATGTCGCGGAAATAGGTACGCTGAGAGATTTGTTGATCGCTATTTATGAGGAGGACACAGCCTATACCTCTGATGATTTTTCCTTAGAAACCAATGAAGACAAAGCCGATAATCTTTTGAAAAAAGGCTCATACAGAGATATTGAAAGTTCTGACCCCAGATCTGACCCCAGACCGAATATTATCACGTTCATTGCCAAAGGTCTTACGCCCGCGATTCGTGAAAGAGTAAGCAAAGCTTTTGATCCGCAGGTTGATGGCTATATGAGACGCTATGATGAACTTAAAATGCAGACGGCGGAGATCAAAAATAATGATGCTCTTTTAGAGGCTCATATTCAAACGCAGCAGGCTCTCAAAGGGGTAGAGAATGCTACTCAAAAACTTGCCGATAGTGTTCTCGTTAATGCGAAAATGGTAAACAGCCGATTGTCGGAAATTAAGGGCGAAATCTCCCATAGTGGTTGGTTCTCCCGGTTGGCGGGGGCATTCCTTATTGCGGCTTCTGTTTATTTTGCAGGAGAGAAAGTTGCCGATGCGATATCCGAAGGCAATCAGCTTAAAGCTGCGAATAATAATGGATCGTTGGTTATTAAACCGCAAGCACCCGCGTTGGAGAAGTAGCTTAGCTCTTCTAACTTGCATTATTTCCTGATACATAACTCCCATGACTCTTTTTAAAGCCATGGCGACGGTGGCGGGGCTGACGGGGCTTTCGCGGATTGCCGGATTTTTGCGGGATATTATGACGGCGGCTATTCTGGGCGCGGGGCCGGTGGCTGACGCCTTTTTCGTGGCGCTGAAGCTGCCTAATTTTTTTCGTCGTGTAACGGCGGAGGGGGCGTTTTCCGTGTCTTTTGTCCCCCTTTATTCCGGTGCGCTGGAGACGGAAGGGGCGGACAAAGCCGACGCATTTGCCAGCAATGCCTTTTCCATGATGATTGTCCTTATCGGGCTGTTCACGGTACTGGCGATTGCGGCGATGCCGTTTGTGATCTATGGGATTGCGCCGGGCTTCATCGGTGATGAGACGCGCTTTCCGCTTGCGGTGGAATTATCGCGGCTGACGTTTCCTTATTTGCTTATGATGTCTTTGACGGCGCTGCTCGGCGGGGTTTTGAATACGCATGAGCGGTTCGCGCCCTTTGCCGCTGCGCCGGTCTTTTTCAATTTGTGCCTGATTATCGCGCTGCTTTCGAGCGGGCTTTTTGAGACGGCGGGACATGCGCTGAGCTATGGCGTTCTGGCCGCCGGGTTTATTCAGTTCGGCTTGCTCTGGGTGAGTGCCAAGCGCGCGGGAGTGAAAATTAAATGGATACGGCCGCATTTCGATGTGAAAACGAAAAAGCTCTTTAAGCTGATGGGGCCGGGGGTGATCGGCGCGGGCGTGATGCAGATTAACCTGTTCGCCGATTTGGTGATCGGTTCGATGCTGCCGACGGGTTCGATTTCTTATCTTTATTATGCCGACCGCCTGAACCAGCTGCCGCTGGGCACGATCGGGATCGCGGTGGGCACGGCCTTGCTGCCGATGCTATCCAAGGTAATGGCGGCGGATAATAAGGAAGAGGCGCGCACTCTGTTTAACCGGGCGCTGGAGATGTGTTTTTTGTTGGGCCTTCCGGCGGCTACGGGCCTGTTTTTTGCTTCCTTGCCGATTATCGTAACACTGTTCGAGCATGGCTCCTTCAGCAAGCATGACAGCATTATGACGGTGATGGTCTTGACGGCTTATGCGGTGGGGCTGCCCGCTTATGTGGCGGTGAAGGTGTTCTCAACGGCGTACTGGGCGCGGCAGGATACCGCCACCCCGGTCAAGATCGCCGTGGCGGCAACGCTGGCCAATATCGCCGCGAGCCTTTATCTGGCCTTTGTTTTGAAGCTCGGCGTGATCGGAATTGCGGCCTCAACGGCGGCGGCAGGCTGGATACAGATCGGCTTGCTGGCCTTTTTCCTGCGGGGCCGGGTGGAGGCAAAGCTGGACAGGCGCCTTGTGATAAATCTCTTGAAAATTCTCGGCGCATGCGCTTTGATGAGCGTCTATTTAATTGTGATGAAGGCGCAAGTTTTCCATGTTTACTTTCCCGAAAATGCCGCAATGGCAACACAAATTTTGGCGCTGGTGGCCCTGATCGGTGGGGCAATTATCATTTATGGTCTGGCCGTGACCTTAACCGGCGTAATCAAATTTCAAGACATTAAAAGACTTATGAGGAGAGGTTGAGTATGACAACCAAACGAATTCTATCCGGTATGCAACCGACGAATCAGCTGCACTTGGGGAACTATCTGGGGGCGCTGCGTAATTGGGTGGACTTACAACATCAGGATTATGAATGCCTGTTTTGCGTTGTGGATTTGCATGCGATCACGCAGCCCTATGACGCGGCGGCCTTGACCGATAGTACACGCGAGATCGCCGCGGCTTATATCGCGGCGGGGGTCGATCCGCAAAAATGCACGATTTTCCCGCAGTCGGCCGTTGCCGCCCATTCCCAGCTCATGTGGCTTTTGGCGACGATGACTCAGATGGGCAAGCTGGAGCGTATGACCCAGTTCAAGGACAAAGCCGGTAAGCACAAGGAACGTGCCGGACTGGGGCTTTTTTCCTATCCTGTTTTGATGGCGGCGGATATCCTGATTTACAAGGCGACGCACGTGCCGGTTGGTGAAGATCAAAAACAGCATTTGGAGCTGGCGCGGGATATCGCGGCGACCTTTAATACACGTTACGATCGAGATTTCTTTGTGCAGCCGGATCCCCTGATTTTGGGGGAAGCAACGCGAATTATGTCTCTGCGCGATGGAACGGCGAAAATGTCGAAATCCGCGGAAAGTGATTTGAGCCGGATCAATCTGACCGATGATGCCGATACGATCGCCAAGAAAATCCGCAAAGCGAAAACGGACCCGGAAGCCATTGGCGAGACGATTGAATCCCTCGAAGGGCGGCCGGAGGCACTGAACCTCGTGACGATTTACGCAGCGCTGGCAGATATCAGCCGGGCGGATGTTCTGGAGCAATTCGCGGGTAAGCAGTTCTCTGAATTCAAACCGATGTTGGCGGAGCTGGCTGTGGCGCAGCTTTCCCCCATTACGGCGCGGATGAATGAGCTTTTGGCCGATAGAACGGAAATCGACCGTATCCTTGCCGCCGGGGCGGAAAAAGCCTCCGGCATCGCTGAGCCTGTCCTGAAAGAGACGATGGATATTATGGGTTTTTGGGCCGGGCGTTAACCAGTTGTTGGCATTTTGCTGAGATCATGGCACAATAGAACTTAAGGACTTGACTGAAAGGGTTCTCTCGCCATGCGTTTCGCTTCTTTATTTGCTTTGTTATCGTTGATTTTTGTAACCGGGTTCGCCGGAGAAAGCCGTGCTGATTATGCGCTGTGGCGTGATCCGGGGACGGGGGTGACCTTGACGTACCCCGATACGTGGATGCGTGTGAATAATCATCAGCCGGATGATCTTTTAACGATCCGGGCACCGTCGGGACGCGGTGATGCGACGTGCCGGGTGCGCGCCCGTGAAGATGGACGCCATACGATTTATCCGCGCTTTTTCGATTCTGATGTTCAAAAAACAGATTATAGCCGCAATTTCTGGGATACTTACTGGGATGCCAGCTATGAGAATTTGAAAGTTTTGCGCTTTTTCGATGAAACGGGATTAGGGCGCGCTCACGGTAGCTTTATGAGCGTTTCTTACGAAGTGAGTGCGCCGGGGAAAGTGATTATGCCGCGCAAGGCTATGGCCTTTGTATCCTTTGCTTACAATCAGGTTTATGTGCTGGAATGCTCTTCCCATGCCGATGCTTTCGCGCAGTGGGAGGACTTGTTCCTGAGTATTGCCGGGTCGGTCGATACGCCGAAAATTCGCCATGAATTTAAACGCGGTTACCGTATCAGTGCGATCGGTGGCAGTCACGGTCTGGTTTTTTCCGCGCCGGAAAATAAATTCGATATTATATATTAGGCAATCCTTGCATTCTCTTCTTAGTTTAGGCATTAAATAGACCCATTAAGTGACACTTGGCGGGTCTTTTTATGCAGGTTTATTTGCCTATCGCAGAAATGACGGTCCCTGCGGAAATGATTTTACTTCTTGGGACGGTGGTCGGATTTTTATCCGGCGTGTTTGGCGTGGGCGGTGGATTTCTGACAACGCCTTTCCTTATTTTTATGGGGTTGCCGCCTGGCGTGGCCGTGGGAACACAATCCAACCAGCTTGTTGCGGCGAGTGTCTCCGGTGTTTTGGCGCATTGGAAACGCGGTAATGTTGATTTTAAAATGGGCGGAGTGATGCTGGCGGGCAGTGTTGTCGGCTCCGTCATTGGTGTGTTTATCTTCCGTTTACTCCAGCATATGGGGCAGATCGACTTTGTGATTTCCCTCCTTTACGTTGTGTTGCTTGGCTCAATGGGCCTGATGATGTTGTGGGAAAGTGTCAATGCCCTTGTGAAAAAAAGGAGCGGTGAAGGAGGGGCGCTTTTACAGCACAACGCTTTTTTTCGCTCCTTGCCTTATAAGATGCGCTTTGAGCGCTCGCGCTTGTATATCAGTGTTTTGATTCCCGTGGGGATTGGCTTTCTTGGTGGTTTGCTGGTGGCGATTATGGGGATTGGCGGCGGCTTTTTGCTTGTGCCGGCGATGATTTATATTCTGGGAATGCCGACGATTTTGGTCGCGGGGACATCCCTGTTTCAGATTATGTTTACGACCGTTTTTGCCACGGTGATGCATGCGGTGACGAACCATACGGTCGATCTGGTGCTGGCGGCTTTGTTGATTGTCGGCGGTGTGATCGGAGCGCAATTCGGCGTGCGGGCCGCCCGTATGATTAGTGGTGTTTATGCCCGGCTTGCGCTGGCAGCGCTTTTGCTGTTTGTCAGTTTCGAGCTGATGGGCGTTTTGTTTATCGAGCCGATTGATCTCTACACAACGGTGATGCGCTGATGAAAAACGCCTTCGCCATTATGTTTGTGCTGACTTTGATGCTTTTACCCTCATATGCCCGGGCGCAAAATGAACCGACTTTACTGAGTATTGATCTGGCCGAGGATCATGTGGATATCACTACGGGGTTTAACGGTGCGCGGTTGGTCTTGTTCGGGATGAAGAAAAAAGACGGCGATCTGGCGATTGTCTTGAAAGGACCGGACAAGGATATGGTCGTCCGGCGAAAATCTCAGCTTTTCGGTGTTTGGATGAATACGGAGTCCGTGACCTTTCGCGATGTGCCGTCTTACTATGATCTGGCGTTGAGTACAGGAGAACGGCGGCTGGCCGATCCGGCGCTGCTCAAGCAGATGGGGGTCGGGCTGGAGACACTGGATTTCAAAAATAAGGGCCGGGAAAAGCAGGATACCGTTCAGCGCTTTAAGGAAGCTTTAATCCGCAACAAGCAGGGACAGGGGCATTTTCCTCTCGATTCACGGGATATCTATTTTCTTAATGACGATTTCTTCCGCACCAATTTTTATCTGCCCCGTGATGTGCCGACGGGGGATTACACGATTGAAACATTTTTGTTCAAAGATGGCGTGTTGCTTGACCGCCGGGATATAAGTCTGCGTGTGGCGCAGGTAGGAATGGGCGCGCGTGTGCGTCGTTTTGCCTATCAGCACGAAGTGGTTTATGGTTTGATGGCCGTTATGCTGGCTGTGATGAGTGGCGGGATGGCTTATTATTCCCTCCGAAAAGAGTAGAAAGGACAATTGTAAATGTCTGATACACTTGAATATATGGATATTGAGGAGGCCAAAGATCCGTCCCCGTGCGGGCGGCGCGGTGACGGCGGTTTGTACCTTGCGTTGGCCAGTGAGAGCGAGGAAGGCTTGCTTGCTTTGCGTTATGCGGCGCGCATGGCGGAAATGAACCGCGGGCATCTTTTGATCTTGCATATGATCCATGTTGACGATTTCCAGCATTGGAGCAATGTCGAGGAGATGATGCGCAAGGAATTGCGCGAGGAAGCTGAGAAATTTCTTTGGAATATGGCCAAGCGCGTCAATGATATTAACGGCCAGATACCGGCTCTGTGTATTGCAGAGGGGAAGAGCTCCGACGTGTTGATTGATTTGATTAACGAAGAGACCGCCATTAAAATGCTGATTCTCGGCGGCGGTGTAAGCGCAGGCGGACCGGGACCGCTGGTCTCTTACTTTACGGGCAAGGGGCTTTCACGGCTGCGTGTGCCGGTCGTGGTTGTGCCGGGGCATCTTGATGCCCAGAAAATCGACGCTATTTTCTAACACAATGCCGTTCAGGGAAGCCCAATGTTTATACAGACAGAAACAACACCAAACCCCGATGTGATTAAATTTTTGCCCGGTCAGGCGGTGATGAGCGATGGAAAAACGGCGGCTTTTCGTAGTGTCGATAAAGCCGCTTTCTCGCCGCTGGCACGGGCCTTGTTTGCGCTGGACGGTGTGGCAGGGGTTTTTCTGGGCGCTGATTTTATTTCCGTGACGCGCGGCGGGCGGGGCAAATGGGACGAGCTTAAACCCCAGATTATGGCTGTCCTGATGGAGTTTTTAACGACGGGCCGTCCTGTAATTGAAGAGGGGAAAGAGGCTCCGGTTGTGGCCGAAGAGGACAGTGCCATCGTTGTGCAGATTAAAGAAATTCTCGAAACCCGCATTCGTCCGGCTGTAGCGCGGGATGGCGGAGATATCGTTTTTGAAAGCTTCCAAAATGGCATTGTGTTTCTGCAAATGCAGGGGGCGTGTGCGGGCTGTCCGGCGGCGCACATGACTCTGAAAATGGGGGTGGAACGGGTGCTGCGGCAGCTTATCCCCGAAGTGCAGGAAGTGCGCGCCGTTAACGAATAATATCCTGCGGCAGGCTCAAAAGTAGCCCTAGCCAGCGCCAACGAGGCGTTTCGTTTTCTTCGTCCGGGTCCGGCGCCGGGCCGGGCATGGTACAGTTAATCCGTATACGTGAATCTTCGAACGGTTTTTCAATCCGTAATTCAACACGGTTGCGGCCTGCGAAAACGATTTCTGGCGGCTCTTGTCCGGAAACAAAACATGACATTTTATCCAGAGTTTCCGCCAGCGCAGGGCTTAGCGTAAAGCCGATAGCGGGATTGTTGCTGGAAAGATAAGGGTCTTTCGGTGTGATGTCTTGTGCGGGTAGGGGCAGGGCATGAGCCGTCAGGCGAAAGCGTTCCAGCCCGGCATAGTGCTCGGTCATGGAAAAACGCGGCAGAGCCAGACAATCCGCGCCGCTATAGGCCAGTCCCGATTGTTGTCCGAAAGCGGCTTTGAAGCCTTGTTCTTTGATAATGGTCTTGTATGTGGCGCTGTATTCTCCAAAGGGGTAGGCGAAAAATTCTGGTTCCTCCTCCAAAACATCCCGGTAGCGCGTGCGCGCCTTGTTGATCTGACGGCGAATTTCGGATTCACTTTCGCCCATGAGGCGTTCATAGCGCGCGGGGTGCAGGCCGATGGTTACACGTTTGTTTCGCTTCAGACGTTTGAGCGTTTCCCAGTCGATAATGTCCGGTGTTTGTGAGTCCAGGTGGTCCGTCGGGATAAATAAAGTAAAGGGGATATCATGTTCGAGAAGAAGCGGCACCGCGTGCATCATGATTGATTTATAAGCGCCGTTAAAGGTGAGCGCGACGGTGTGGGGCGGTAAGGGAGATCCACTTTTGAGCGCGGCAATGATCTCCGGTAAGGGCGCAATGTGGTAAGGGCCGGAAAGCAGCTCGCGAATTTGCGCTTCGAACTGTGCCGTGCGGATGCTGGTATCGGGGTTTTGATCTTCGCCGACCCGTTGGTAAGAAAAGATTACGGCGCTGCTGCGGTCTTGAGGAATGCTTTTTCCGCTTTGCGCGTGGGCTGTATTGAGAAGGCTGACAAGAATGAGCGCCGCTGTTAAAAGGTAGCATGAATGAAAATGTTTTATGTTGTTTGCGCGCACCATGATGAGCCGAATATAATCATTCCTCTTCAAAAGACCAGTGCAATCGTGCTATGGGAATGGAAAAAATACATTATAGTCGTTTCAGTTAAGAATTACACAGGTCTGCAAATGAAGCCGTTTTCTCAAAAAGCCGGTCACTTTCGACTCTGTGTAATTCTTAACTGAAACGACTATATTACTATGCAAAGGGGCATTCTATTTTGAGTAAAATTCTGGCTCTGGATACGGCAATGCAAGGGTGCGGCGTGGCTTTCCTTGATACGGAGAAAGATACGCATGCAGCGGAATGTTCTCCTATGGCACGCGGTCAGGCTGAAGCATTGCTCCCGATGGCGCAAGGTGTCTTGGCGCAGGTTGGCATTTCGTTTTCCGCTCTTGATGCGATTGTGACAACGGTGGGGCCTGGGGCTTTTACGGGGCTGCGTATGGGGCTTTCGACGGCGCGGGCTTTGGGGCTGGCTTTGTCTTGCCCGGTGATTGGTGTGACAACGCTGGAGGTTTTGGCGGCCTCATTTTTTGATAAAAATACTCTGAACGGCGCGGCATGTCTTTGTGTCGCGATAGAAACGAAACGCTCCGATTTCTATGTTCAATTTTTTGATTCCAAAGAGCAGCCTTTATCGGATCCTGCGGCGTTGGCGGCAGAGGATATGCGCGCTTTTATCTCTGATGTTGAGGGCGGCGTAATTTTGATTGGTGACGGGGCCGCGCGTTTTTTGTCTATGGTGGAGGATGCCACCGCCGTGACGTTTATAGAGGGTTATGATCTGCCCCATCCACTGGTTATGGCTCGTTTGGGCGGAGAGCGTTTATCCGCTGCTGATGTGGAACAGTACAGACCGACCCCCCTATATTTGCGGGGCGCTGATGTCAGTCAACCCAAACGCAAGCAAAGAAAAATAAAAAGCGCTTAGCGGCGCGAATCTTTAGTGTGGCAATTTGTACGATTTGTTTTTTATTTTTTATCTTGTTAGTATATTTTTCATCGAATGAAAGTAAAAAATATAGTTATTATTTCTTTTATTGATGGCAGTGTTATAAATGATTGATTTTAGAGGGATTTATGAACGATAAAAATCACGAAATATTGGCTCTGACGACGAATATTGTGGCAGCACATTTATCGAATGCGCAAATGGCGGCGGAGGAAATACCCTCTTTAATCCAGAGTGTTTATAAAAGTTTGTCTTCCCTGGGCGGCGAAAGTGCGCAGACAGGCAACCGTGCGCAGCCGGCGGTAAGTGTTAAACGTTCGGTTACACCGGATTATATCGTGTGTCTGGAAGATGGCAAAAAGCTGAAAATGCTTAAACGGCACCTAAAAACAGCTTATGACATGACGCCGGAGGAATACCGGGAGCGCTGGAATTTGCCGGCGGATTACCCGATGGTGGCTCCGAACTATGCGAAAAAGCGCAGTGAACTAGCCAAGGATATTGGTTTGGGCACCAAGGGCAAGTAATCAGAGCGACTTAATATATTATTGCGCGAGCGCGCGGCTGCGCGCCGCGGCCGCGGCCAAGGCTTCGTCGAAGATATTTTGCAGGCGGCCATCCCTTAAGACTTCAAGGGCTGCGGCTGTTGTACCGCCGGGGCTTGTTACATTTTCTCGTAAAATATTGACCGGAACGGCGCTTTCATGTGCAGCGAGGGCGGCGCTCCCGATAACGGTTTGGCGTGCTAAACGCATCGCCATTTCGGGCGCCAAGCCGGCTTTTTCTCCCGCTTCCGCCAGCGTTTCAATCAGCAAAAAGACATAGGCCGGACCGCTTCCCGAAAGGGCTGTCACCGGATCGAGTAAAGTTTCGTCTTCTATCCACTCAACCTCTCCTGTTACGGCAAGCAGGGCGTGGGCTTGCTCTTTCTGTACGGCGTTGACGGTAGCGCTGACAGTGGCGACACTCATGCCTTTTCCAATGGCGGCAGGTGTGTTGGGCATGGCACGCACAACAGGGTGCTCTTCGCCAAAATAGTTCTTGAAGCGCGCAAGTGTTTGTCCGGCGGCAATTGAGATAATGAGTGTGTCGGGGGCGATGTGCTCTTTGATCGAAAGGCAAACGGCTTCCATGATTTGCGGCTTAACGGCAAGGACGATGATGTCCGGTGTTATATTTTGTGCCGCCATATCTTCGGCTTTTTGAAGGGCTGTTATTTCCGGGCGCGCGGCAAATTCCTCCGGCAGACCTTGTGGGTCGAGGACAAGAATGTGACCGGTGATATTGCTGCCTAGCCAGCCGCGTAAGAGAGCTCTTCCCATTTTACCGCAGCCGATCAATGCTATATGCGGCCGGTTAGACATGGCGCTCAGGCCCGTCCTTCGTTCTCGCAAAGGGCGAGTTCGAGAAGGTTTTCATCGAGGTAGAGAGAGTTAGCAAGTAAAAGGAATACCGTGTCGTAACGCTCGCATTCGTTTAGGGCGATTTCGATCAGGTCCTTGATGTGATCCGCGCCGGAGCTGTGCGTCGATCCGCGGAACAGACTCGTGTGACGGAAGCACGGTGTGTGTGTATCTTCCATGATATCGAAATGCCCTAGCCACAGACGTTCGTTGATGGCTTGCAACGCTTTGGCGGTCATAGGTTGCCGTTTGTCGGGAAGGGACATGTCGTATTCGCAGAAAAACTGCATGGCGTTGTGGTCTTCTTGCCAGACGAAGGTCATGCGGTATTGGCATTGGCGTCCGGAAATTTGTACAAAAATTTCGTCTTCGTGCGCACGTGTGAAGGACCATTCCCGTCCGTGAAGCATATCTTCAAGGCCGTCCAGAGGATTGCTTACATCCTCGAATATTTCCATGCTTTCGCTCATGAGGTCGTACCGTTTTCGTTTATTTTTGTGCTGGCGTGTTTTCCAGGGCCGCCAGACGTTTTTCCATTTCTTCCTGTTGCGTGCGCAGTTTGGTTACCATCGCTTGCAAATCTTCGAAATCCGCACGGGGGACGAGGTCAAAATGCTGCGCGGTATTGTCAATGTGAGAGGAAATTTCTTCCTTCACTTGTTGGCGCAGGCCGCCAAACAGACTCATCATTCCTGACGCCATGGCCCCGAGGTCGTCCGTAATTTTTGTGCGTTCTTCCATAGTTGGGAGTCAGTAGCAGGAGTCAGCCGGGCCTGCAAGAGACTCGATAAAAAGTTTTGTAGATATCCAAAGTTTTGCTAAAACATGCTTGTGAGTCTCTTTGTGTTTCATGATGGGGAAAGCGTTTTATTATGATTATTGTTACGGGTGGTGCGGGGTTTGTCGGTTCCAATCTGGTTGCGGGGCTGGAGAAAAAAGGCCTGCGGGATATTGTTGTTTGCGATCTTCTCGGTGAGGAAGAAAAATGGAA
>JBNKRZ010000017.1:0-39437 GCA_050297015.1 Alphaproteobacteria bacterium
GTCATTCTGAGCGAAGCGAAGAATCTAAAAAGATCTTTCGCCTGCAGCCCAGGATGAAAGAAAAAGGAAACTTTGTAATCCACAGACTTTCATGCTACACAATCCTCCGCTGCGGGGTGCGTGATACGCCTTTATTCCCGAGACCGATAATCTATCGCCAGGGAGCTGTCCCTGACCGAACTGAGTGTTTTGCCGCGCGGAACGGTTATTACGGCGCCCACCTGTTTTTGCAGGGTCACTGGTGGATACTGAGATCGTACACGGCCGCCGCGGCACCTTCCATTTCTTATAGGAAAACAATCCTCTTTGTGTTAGACTGCATCTTGCTCTTAAATGGATAGGGCAGCGGGAAAGGGGAGCCCCCCACCCCCCTGTTAAAAAATGACAAACAAACTGACTAACTCTAAAACGCAAATAAAAACATATAGTTACATGAACGAAAAAGATATGATGCGGAAAGAAGCCAAGCGCGTGCGGGATATGATCGACCCGGCGAGTGAAGAGCCCGACGATATCATTGAGCTGTTCTACGATGCTCTGAAGCCTGAGAGGAGCCAGATCATTGCCCTATACTGGCCCAAGGGGCGGGAGTTCAGCTCTCATGGTTTGCTGGAAAAGCTTTTGGCCGACGGGTTTACCTGCGCCTTGCCTATCATTCAAAAGGACGAACGGCCGCTGAAATTTGCGCGCTGGGACGACACCATTCCTCTGATCGAAGGACCGTTCGGCATTATGCAGCCGCAAACCGAAGAACCCGATTGCTGGGTGGAGCCGGACATTATCTGTGTGCCGTTTTTGGCTTTTGATCGCCGCGGGCACCGGCTGGGCTATGGGCGGGGGCACTATGATGCCACGATTACCGCCTTGCGTGCCAAGGGAAAACATGTTGTAACCGTCGGGCTGGGCTATGCCAAACAGGCAGTTTTGTTTAATCTGCCTGCTGAGGATCACGACGAGGCGATGGACTGGGTCATTACCCCCCATCACGCACACCGCTACACAGCTTAGAAAGAGAGTTTTTCAATGCGGATTTTATTTTTGGGCGATGTCATGGGGCGGAGTGGCCGTGACGCGGTTGAAAAACATTTGCCGGACTTAAAAGAGCGTTATGCGATTGACATGACGATTGTAAACGGTGAAAACGCTGCGCATGGCTGCGGTATTACCCCAAAGGTCTGCAGGGCTTTCTATGAACAAGGCGTTGATTGCATCACGACGGGTAATCATATCTGGGACCAGAAAGAAATCCTGCCTTACATAGACGGCGATGAAAAATTGCTTCGGCCTTTGAATTTCCCCAAAGGCACGCCGGGCAGGGGCGATTACACTCATACCCTCCCGGACGGACGGAAAATCCTGATTATCAATGCGATGGGCCGCGCCTATATGGACCCTATGGATGATCCCTTTGCCATGACGGAAGAACTTGTCGCGCGCTATGCTCTGGGAAAAACCGTTAATGCAATTTTTGTTGATTTTCATGCTGAATTGACCAGCGAAAAGATGGCGCTGGGGAAACATCTTGATGGCAAAGTTTCTGTCGTTGTGGGAACGCACAGTCATATTCCAACGGCTGATGCTCATATCTTCGCCGGAGGCACGGCCTATCAAACCGATACCGGGATGTGCGGCGATTACGACAGCGTCATCGGCATGAAAAAGGAAGAACCCATCCGGCGTTTTACCCGAAAGATGCGGATGGAGCGTTTTTCGCCCGCCGATGGGGAAGGGACGGTTTGCGGCACTGTCATAGAAACGGATGATACAACGGGTAAGGCCTTAAAGATCGCGCCTATCCGTGTTGGCGGTTTGTTGCAGGAAAGCTTGCCGGCGCTCCCATGATTTCAAAATTGATCGCTGTGATCTTCCTGCTGCCCGGCGGCTAAAGCGCCCTCCGGATGACGGTCGAAATAGCGCGTACAGGCATCAATCAAGGCCTGCAAAAGCTCGTCGCCTTGCTGTCCCGCATCGCCTTTGATTCCGCCGTGAACGATAGCGCGAATCGTGGATTGAAAAGCATTAACAATATCCAAAACATCGTTATCCGGCTTTTCGATAACTTCGAGAAAGCGGATCAAATGGTTCGCTACTTTTGTGACAAGCGGATAATGAAACATGCCACCATTGGCCTTGAGCTGCATCGCCGGATAGAGAAGGGAGGCAAACACCTCCTCATCACTGATGGCGCTTTGAGGGCTTTGCGCTTTGGCGAGATTGGCTTGCATTTTGTCCAGATAGATATCGGCCAGCGGTTGAAATTCAACGGCATGCGTTTCCAAAAGCGATTGTGCCTTTTCGATGATATCATCCGTTAGTCCGCCTGATCCGACCTTTTCCTTCAGGATGTTCGGCGGCACAATAAATTCTGCCTTGCGGCGAATTTTGCGGTCCATATATGTGGGGTCATTCGTCATACTTCACTTACCTAACGCAGTTCTATATCTTCGGGGTTGATATCAAACCGATCGCCTTTGTTTAAACCCGCTTGTTCACGAATCTCGGAAAGCGTCGCACTCGCTTTTTTCTTTTGCTCCTCGATTTTCTTACGGGCAGCAGATTCGGAAAGGTCACTGCCGCGCCGAAGAGGGCCACCATATTCCTGTCCGTCTTTTGCCTTACGGCGCCTGTCCGGTCCAAAGAAATCACCGGAACGCACGAATTGCCGCGGCCGTTCTATGACCTGAACTATACGCCGGTAAAGATCGCGGGCTGTAAAGGGTTTAACAAGAAATTCCGTCACACCGGCATCGCGCGCCTCAATAACACGGCGCTTTTCACTGAATCCTGTCATTAAAATAATAGGGACATAAGGATTGGGCGCGCTTGTATCGCTGCGAATATGGCGCGTAAAAGCGATCCCGTCCATGGGCTGCATCATCCAGTCAGCCAAAATCAAATCCGGATTGTATCTTTTGTAAGCTTCAAAGCCTTCTTCGCCATCCTGAGCTGTTATAACGCGCCCGATTCCAAAGGTCTCGAGAAGAGACTTGGCAATCTCCATCATCGGTTGGTTGTCTTCTACAACCAGCGCCGTTACTCTGTATAGCTGATATGCCATAATCCTTGAACAACTATTCTTGTTACCTTACCTATCTTTCCATTATAACGGTTTTCTGATTGAAATAAACGTAGCAATTTAGACCTTTTCAAACATAGTACCTTAACGGAAGACGCGTGGTGGCTTGCTTGCGCCCTCAAAATCCTTTAACATCCGCCGCGTTTAGTGGCTTTTTGTAAAAATAAAAAACAGGAAAAGTATTATGGCCGGTCATTCCAAATGGGCAAATATCCAACACCGTAAAGGCGCTCAGGACAAAAAGCGCGCTAAAATTTTCTCCAAGCTCGCGCGGGAAATCACTGTGGCGGCGAAGATTGGCGGCGGTGACCCGGACATGAACCCGCGCTTGCGTCTTGCGATTGCTACGGCGCGCGGCCAGTCCATGCCCAAGAATAATATTGAAAACGCGGTAGCCAAAGGTGCCGGAGGCGGTGAAGGCGAAGATTACGTCGAAATGCGCTATGAAGGTTACGGCCCCGGCGGCGTGGCTGTGATTGTCGATGCTCTGACCGATAACAAAAACCGCACGGCGGGTGATGTACGCTCTATCTTTACCAAATATGGCGGAAACCTTGGTGAGAATGGCTCTGTAGGCTTTATGTTCGACCGGGTAGGGGAAATCGTTTATCCCGCCGATAAGGCCGATGCTGACACAATGTTTGAAGCTGCCGTAGAGGCCGGAGCCAACGATTGTGAGAGCGGTGAAGACGGTCATGAAATTATTTGCGATCCAGGCGATTTTGCCACCGTGCGGGAGGCTCTGGTTGCCAAGTTCGATGAACCGGAACGCTCCGGCCTTGCGTGGCGTGCCAATACAATGGCTGAGGTTAACGAAGATCAGGCCTCATCCGTTCTCAAGCTGATTGACGCGCTGGAAGATAACGATGATGTCCAAAATGTCACGACCAACTTCGACGTGAGCGACGAAATCATGGAAAAATTGATGAGCGCCTGATACGAGTAAAATTGTTCTTGTTATGTTCCAGTTTTCTGTTATCCTGATTCTTGTCATTGTTTCTTCAATGTAAATAATTGTCATCCTGAGGGAGCGAAGCGTACCGAAGGATCT
This sequence comes from Alphaproteobacteria bacterium, assembly GCA_050297015.1. GTDB lineage: Bacteria > Pseudomonadota > Alphaproteobacteria > Micavibrionales > Micavibrionaceae > JACKJA01. The sequence continues at coordinate 4,128 of JBNKRZ010000017.1, forward strand.
AAAAAGATTCTTCGCTTCGCTCAGAACGACAGGTTTTTTATGCTCATATTAGGAATAGATCCGGGCTTGCAGAAAACAGGGTGGGGCGTGATTGAAAGCCTCGGCTCTCGTCTTACGTTTGTCGCATCCGGCCTGATTAAGACCACGAAAGATTTACCTTTAAGTGCCCGGCTGGCGCAGCTCGATGACGGACTGGCTAAAGTTTTGCGCGATTGGCAACCGGATGCGGCGGCTGTGGAGGAAACTTTTGTGAACAAAAATCCGCGATCGACCTTAAAGCTGGGGCAGGCGCGGGGGGTATGCTTGCTGGCGCCGGCACGTACGGGGTTGATTGTCCATGAATATGCCACCAATCTTATAAAAAAATCCATCGTCGGCAGCGGCCATGCCACCAAAGACCAGATGGGCATGATGATCCGCACGCTTCTCCCGGCCTCCGGCGCGGTCAGTGAAGATGAGGCCGATGCGCTGGCGGTGGCAATTTGCCATGCGCATCACGCCGCGACTCATGCTAGGGTGAGCGCATGATCGCAAAGTTATCAGGTATACTCGACAGCGTTTCGCAAAACACATTGATCCTCGATGTAAATGGGGTCGGGTATCTGGTCCATGCCAGCGGCCGCACACTCGCGCAGGCCGGGCAGGCGGGCGATCCGTTATCGTTGCTGATTGAAACGATCGTACGGGAAGATGCATTTAACCTCTACGGTTTTCGTGAAGCTGCCGAACAGGAATGGTTCCGCCTACTGACCTCTGTACAGGGTGTCGGGGCTAAGGCTGCGCTCGCCATCTTAAGCATTTCGCCGCCCGATCAACTGGGGTTTGCGATTGCCGCCGGGGATAAAACCGCGCTGACCCGCGCCGATGGTGTGGGCCCAAAGCTTGCTATGCGGATTTTGACAGAACTGAAAGATAAAGCCACCAAGATCGATTTAAGCCCGGCCCCAGCCAAAAGTACACGCGCCGCGCAACCTGACGCTCCTGCGGATAATGCCGCTCCGAATGTTGATAACGATGCTGTTTCCGCGCTAGTTAACCTCGGCTATGGACGGAGCGATGCCTATCAAGCCGTTTTGCAAGCCAAACAAAAAGCCAACGATAATGACGACCTGCAAACCTTAATTCGCTTGGCTTTGCAGGAACTAAGCGGATAAACTGTACGCCATGACAGAAGCCCTGCAAAAAAATCCCGAACTGGACCGCGAACGCCTGGAGACTGACGGCGATGCGGAAGGGGCGTTACGCCCGCAAAGACTGGCCGATTTTACAGGGCAGCGCCCAGTTTGTGAGAATTTACAAATTTTTGTGGCGGCGGCTAAATCCCGCGGTGACGCGATGGATCATGTACTGCTCTTCGGTCCGCCGGGACTGGGGAAAACCACGCTGGCGCAAATCGTGGCCAAAGAACTCGGCGTCGGTTTCCGTGCGACCTCCGGCCCGGTGATTGCCAAAGCGGGTGACCTTGCCGCAATCCTCACAAACCTCCAACCGCATGACGTGCTGTTTATCGACGAAATTCACCGCCTAAATCCGGCCGTGGAGGAAATTCTCTATCCGGCGATGGAGGACTTCAAGCTCGACCTGATTATCGGGGAGGGGCCAGCCGCCCGCTCAGTCCAGATCGACCTGCCGCCCTTTACGCTGGTGGGGGCAACGACGCGCTCCGGCCTTTTGACCGGACCGCTGCGTGATCGTTTCGGCATTCCTCTACGGCTTGAATTCTATGAGCCGGCGGAACTGACTCTGATCGTGCAGCGTAGCGCCGGGCTGCTAAACATGAACCTGACGGAAAAGGGCGCCCATGAAATCGCCCGCCGCAGCCGCGGAACACCGCGTATCGCCGGGCGTCTGACCCGCCGGGTCCGCGACTTCGCCCATGCTCACGGTAATGCTGAAATTTCTGCCGAGGCGGCCGATGCCGCGCTTCGGCGTCTTGATGTCGATGGCGCGGGACTGGATGCGATGGACCGCCGCTATCTTTCCTCCATCGCCGAGAATTATCAGGGCGGTCCGGTCGGGATAGACACGATGGCCGCTGTCCTCTCCGAGCAACGTGATGTGATCGAGGATGTCATTGAACCATACCTGCTACAACAGGGCCTCCTGCAACGCACCCCACGCGGACGGATGCTGACGGAAAAAGCGTATAAATATCTCGGCCTTCCCGCCCGCCCAACACCACAGATGGATATGCTGGACGAATGAAACACGAGATTACCTTTCGCGCCTATTATGAGGACACCGATGCCGGGGGTGTCGTCTATCATGCCAATTACCTGCAATTTTGCGAACGCGGACGAACGGAGTTTTTGCACGCACTGGGCTATACGAATGCCTCCCTGCGTCAGGAAACCGGGGTTATTTTCGTTGTGCGGCACATCGACGCGCACTATATGAAGCCTTGCTATCTGGAAGACGAACTAACCGTCCGCACCGTTGTTACAGGCATGAAAAACACCAGCTTTACTATGCGGCAGGAAATTTTCAGGAACGGCGGCGGCGAACCGGCCTTTTATCAGGATACTGTCTTGGTTTGTGTTGATGAAAATGCTAAACCAGTACGCATGCCTGCAAACGTAAAAGCGGCGATGGAACCTTATTTAGGGAACGGAATAGTAGAAAATGGATAGAGATGTTGATGTTGTCGCCGCGGGCGATAGTTTTTCCGGCGATATGAGTATGATCGGCTTATTCTTGCAAGCTGATCTGATTGTCAAAATCGTGATTATGATTTTGATGTTTGCCTCTGTATGGTGCTGGGCCATCATTTTTGAAAAACGCGCCACGCTCAGAAATCTGAATAAACGCGCCCAAAAGTTCGACGATTCTTTTTGGTCCGGTGAGTCGCTCGATAAACTCTATCAACGCGTCCGTAAGGGCAAAATGGACCCGCTTTTGAAAACCTTTTGCGCCGGCATGGAGGAATGGCAAACAGGTGTTTCCCAAGGTTTGCCTTCCTCGGAGAGTATGCAAGCCAGTCTGCGCCAAAGAGTCGAGCGCGCCATGGCCGCCACGATCAATCGGGAAATGAACGTGCTGGAGCGCGGGATGACGTTTCTGGCCTCCGTCGGTTCAACAGCAACCTTTATTGGTCTGTTCGGCACCGTATGGGGGATTATGAACAGCTTCACCGCCATTGCAGGCACCCATAACACCTCACTGGATGTCGTAGCGCCGGGGATCGCTGAAGCGCTCTTTGCGACAGCCTTGGGACTAGTCGCCGCCATTCCGGCCGTTGTGGCCTATAACATTTTCACCAACGGGCTGGATCGCTATGCCGACCGTCTCGACGGTTTTACCAGCGATTTTTCGGCGATTTTATCGCGGCACCTTGATTCACAGGGCGGCGTTAAAACCGGCAAGAAAGCGGCATAGATCATGGGCGCAGGATTACAAAGCTCAGGCAGAGGAGGGACGGCGCACCGCCGTAGCCGCGCTTATCGCCAGATGAGTGAAATCAACGTCACGCCCTTTGTTGATGTGATGTTGGTTTTGTTGGTTGTGTTTATGATTACCGCGCCGCTCCTGACGGCCGGGGTAAAGGTTGACTTGCCGCATTCCGCCGCTAAAGCAATCGCTGATGAGGACAATACGCCACTTGAAATTTCCCTGACCAAAAGCGGGCAAATCTTTATAGGTGAGACGGAAGTCAAGGAAGGGCGGCTAATAAATCTCCTCTCTGCCATGACTAACAACGATCCCGAACGCCGCATATTCATTCGCGCCGATCAAGGCTTGGCTTACGGTGAAGTCATGGCCACGCTGGGTGCACTCAATAAAGCAGGCTTCCGTAAGGTTGCCTTGCTCTCTGAACCGACTAGATAAATAGACGCTATGTCTGTAAGCATGACAATGGAAACGGAAAATGCACTGGGGGCGCCGGGGAAATTACCCGTGATAGCGTCGGTGCTATTTCATGGATCGCTCATTGTTATTGCTATTGTGGGGTTACCCTATATCAAGTCGGACTTGCCGCTTTATGACACGCCGATGCCGATCGAAATTCTCGATATCGCCGACATTACCCAAACGGACAAAACCCCGACCAAGAGCGAATCCGAACACAAAGCGCCTAAGAAAAAACCGGAAGAAAAGACTCCCATAAAAACAGTCGCGCCACAGGTCACGGCCAAAACGCCGCCCAAGCCTATTGCCCCTAAAGCGCCGGATGAGGTAATTTACCCGAAAGCCACAAAGACCCCGCCGCCGCCGAAAAAGCCACAAACAAAGCCCAAGCCGCCGGAGAAAAAAGCACCAACAGCCTCCACGGAAGAGCCGCCGGAAGAGTTTCAATCGCTCTTACGCAATCTCGCGAGTAATGAGCCGGAGACGGCGGAGGCGCCCTCTAATGCACAAGAGGCCGGGGAAACCCCCTCTCCATTGGCCAGCTTTTCCCAGCGCATGACGATGAGCGAACGAGACGCCCTGCGCCGTCAGTTGGCGCAGTGCTGGAACTTGTTGGCCGGGGCACGCTATGCCGAGAATCTGGTGGTGGAAATCAAACTGTTTATGAATCCGGACCGGACGATACGTGAGGCTCGCATTGTCAATCAATTGCGCTATAATGCCGACAGTTATTTTCGGGCTGCCGCCGATAGTGCCTTGGGCGCGCTTTACAATCCGCGCTGTAGCCCGCTCGATTTACCACCCGATAAATACGACCAGTGGGATGTGATTACCGTTAACTTTGACCCGAGCGATATGTTGTGATGAAAAATTTTACCTTTCTTACCATTGCCTTTTCTCTGATCTTTACCGCATTTGTTTTTCCTGCCCATGCGGAAATTAATGTGAATGTAACGCAAGGCTCTCTGGAACCGCTACCGATCGCAATAAGCTCTTTCTACGCGGAGCCGGGGGCGGATGACAAAGTCGCCCAGCGTATGCCTATAGTCATTAGAGAAAACCTCGAAAGCTCCGGCCTGTTCAAGGCGATAAGCAATAAAGCCTTTATACAAACGCCGGAATCCATGGCAAAGGACGGGCCGCGCTTTGGGGAATGGCGCGCTTTGAATGCACAAGGACTCGTTACGGGCAGCGTAACGAAAACAGCCAGCGGCCAAACCAAAGTTGAATTTCGTCTCTGGGATGTTTTCGGGCAGCGCCAGTTGATCGGCATGGCCTATACCACAACACCGCAAAATTGGCGCCGTATCGCGCATATTATCTCTGATGAGATATACAAGCGCATCACCGGGGAAGATGGCTATTTCGACACACGGGTTGTTTATATCGCGGAGAGCGGGCCGCCAAACGCCCGCATCAAACGCCTGGCCATTATGGATCAGGACGGCGCGAACCATCACTATCTGACAGACGGGAAATATATGGTGCTAACCCCGCGTTTCTCACCGAATCAGCAGCTTATCACCTATCTGTCTTACTACCGTAACAAGCCGCGGGTTTATCTCTATGACATCGATTCCGGTAAACAAAAACTGCTTGGTGACTTTCCGGGCATGACCTTCGCGCCGCGTTTCTCGCCGGACGGGAACAAAGTCATTATGAGCCAGTCAAAGAACGGCAATTCCGATATCTTCACCATGGATATCAAGAACAAAAAAGTACGCCAGCTCACCAGCCACCCAGCCATCGACACTAGCCCCAGCTATGCGCCGGACAGCAAACAGATCGTGTTTGAATCGGACCGTGGCGGCTCGCAACAGCTCTATGTTATGAATGCCGACGGCACTAACCAGCATCGCATAACCTTTGGCAATGGGCGCTACGGTAACCCGGTATGGTCGCCACGCGGGGACTTGATCGCCTTTACCCGTATGTATCAAGGGCAATTCTATATCGGCGTTATCCGCCCGGACGGTTCCGGCGAACGCCTCATTACCAGCGCTTGGCATGCCGAGGGGCCGACATGGTCACCAAATGGGCGCGTTTTGTCCTTTTTTAAAGAAACACGCGGACGCAACAAATCGGCCCGTATTTATACGATCGACTTGACCGGCTATAACGAACGCCTATTACCCACGCCGGGGGATGGCTCGGACCCGGCCTGGTCACCGATTAACCCATAGCGTTAAAAGATATCTGAAAAGGCCCGCACGACCTGCGCGTATATATCGCGTTTAAAGGGAACGATTAGCGCCTCAATCCGGGACAGATCAACCCACTGCCATGCGCGAAACTCCGGCATAGTGTGCGCATCCAGAGTGATATCCTCATCCGTGCCGGTAAAACGTAAGGCCGCCCATATTTGTTCCTGACCGCGATACTTACCATTATACAAACGGGTTGCCAGATAATCAGGAAAATCGTAGCGCAGCGGTTCATCGTGGACACGAATGATATCGGCTTTCTTCGTGCCGATCTCTTCTTCCATTTCCCGAAAAAGAGCATCCTCAAACGGTTCATCCGGGTCGATTCCTCCTTGAGGCATTTGCCATGCACCGGGCTTATCAATCCTCTCGCCGACAAAGACTTGCCCCTTATCATTGAAAAGCGCAATGCCCACACAGGGGCGATAAGGGAGAGTTTGATTCTGCTGCATTACTCAATATGCCCCGTTTGTGCCGATAGAGGAGCGAGAACAAAGCCCTCTTTCTGAAGCGCCCCAACCCAACGCAGCGTTTCCTGATAGCTCAAAGGCAGGGGACGTATAATCCCGGTCGCTTTGCCATTTTCCCGTGCCAACATTTTAAGCTTTGCAAAGGCAAGGCTGATATCTTCCGGTGTTGGGATATCGTCAACCCACACATCGACGCTGGCATAAGGCGCATGCATCCCGTGAGCCATGCTTTCCGCGACAATAGAAGGAGGCTCCGCCGTATCAACAAAGCCCAACCCACGCTTATAGACATCACTTAAGAGGGGACGTAAATCAACAGGAGCATTCACCAAACGCGGAAGAGGGGGCGTAACAAAACCAACATAGCCTTCCGCACGGCCCATAACCCATTCCAGCTTTTTCAGGTTAAATTGTTCCGCAACCCCGATCAAAGCCGTGTGTGGCCCCGGATCGTCCGAGGGATAATTATTCGTTTCCAGCGGCAAGGAAAGCCAAACTTCATGCCCCGATTCACGAGCCCGCTCAATCCATGCCGGTAACTCTTTGGCGTAGGGCGACATAATCAATGATATCTCAGGGGGAAGGGACTCTATGGCCGATTCCGTCGCACGATTTGATAGACCCAATCCCATAATGGCAAGGGCAATCTGAGGCTTTTTTGTTCCCTGTGGCACGAAAGGGCGCTTATACGCCTTAAAGACGCTCATATTGTCCTTTGCCCGGAAAATCGGCAGATGCCCGCCGGGCAAATCCCGGTAAAGCCCCGGACCGGGATTCGGTAAAGGCGAATGATCTTGAGGCTTCACAGCTCCCGGTGGGGTATGCAAGGGCAAATGTTGGCGCGCGGCAAAAGCATTGGCCCTTTCAATCACGGTCGTTTGCGAGGGCAAGCGATCATTCTGGTGAATAATTGTCGCATCGCCCCGCATAAAGACCCAAAGGAAAAGCAGGATATAAAGCCCGCCTACAACAGCCATGCCCTGCACAAACGCTTTACGCGCTGTCGGATCATGGAGCCACTGTAGAAAAAGAGCTTTCATACGATTATTCCTATTGGCCTTCCTCTTCTACTTCAGGCACGGGCACAGTATCAGTATCAGCTATATCCGTGTATTTCCTCTGTTCAAGACGATCATCATAAAGAGAAATACCGCGGATCAAATCCATAGCCCGAAGCAATTGGTAATCCTTGATTTCTTCACTTTCTTCAGCGTTTTCATCTGCCGGGGTCGCGCTCTTTTCAGCCTCATTTTCTTCCGATGCATCCTTGGTATGCGCTTCCGGATTTTCTAAAGCGCCGCGCAAATCAGATTCCCGGTATTGTTTTACATCGAATTGCTCAATTTTGGCCAACTCCACCACAATATCCGGTTCAATCCCTTTGGCCTGAATGGAGTGCCCGGACGGTGTGTAATAGCGCGCCGTCGTCAAACGCATCGCACCATGACCAGGCAGGGGAATAACCGTTTGCACAGACCCCTTCCCAAAGGATGTTGTGCCCATAACAATCCCCCGGCGATGGTCCTTAAGTGCGCCTGCAACGATCTCCGATGCTGACGCCGAACCACCATTAATCAAAAGAATCAAGGGCGCACCATCCGTCAAATCACCTGGTGTCGCATTATCGCGTTTTGTGTCAGAAGCATTACGTCCACGTGTTGAAACGATTTCCCCCTTATCAAGGAAAATATCGGCTACCGCTATAGCTTGATCCAGCAAGCCGCCGGGATTATTGCGCAAATCAAGGATATAGCCTTTTAAATCTTCACCAAGCTCTTCTTTAAATTCCTTGATAGCCTTTTCAACGCCCGTATCCGTATTCTGATTAAAGGTTGTCACACGGATATAACCAATCTGGCCATCAAGAACTTTATGACGCACGGCACTGATTTTTATGACATCGCGGACAATTGTCACCTCAACCGGTTCCTGCACGTCCGGACGGCGTATCGTTAAATCAATCGCTGTCCCGACCCGCCCACGCATTTTATCGACTGCCTCGCTTAGCGTTAGCCCTAAAACCGGCTGGTCATCAAGATGCGTGATAAAATCACCCGCCTGAACACCCGCACGAAAAGCCGGGGTATCGTCAATCGGGGAGACAACCTTGACGAGGCCATTCTCCATAGTGACTTCGATTCCCAGACCGCCGAATTCTCCACGGGTCTGGACTTTCATTTCGGTAAAACCATCCTCATCAAGATACGCCGAGTGAGGATCCAGATTTACCAGCATGCCATTAATAGCACTCTCAATCAGATCTTCATCCACGGTTTCATCAACGTAATAGGCCCGCACGCGCTCAAAGACCTCTCCAAAGAGGTTGAGCTGACGATAGACATCCTCTTCATCCGGCTGCGGGGCTTCCGCCACAGGAACAGTTCCGGCCATGCGCTGCTCTTCATCGGCATAGGCCGGTATTGCAACAATGCTAAAAAATATAAAGAGAGCCGCAAAGGGAAGTTTGCAGAACGTGCGCGCCATCAACATATAATTTTTCCTTGTCTTTTCATGTTTAACAGAATTGTACAAAATTAATGAGTCCCGACCCTAGTTTTTCAATTCCGGGAACTTATTGGCGGGGTCAACTGACTCCCCCTTATAACGTAATTCATAATATAGCGTGGGTTGCCCGCCAAGAGAAGAGGATGAAGGTAATTGTCCCAAAGGTTCTCCCGCGCGAACTTTTTCTCCTACGTCTACCTGCACATCATCCAACCCCGCAATTAAGCTGTGATAGCCCTGTTGATGCTCGATAATCACCATGTTGCGATAGTTTTTAAAAGCGCCGGCAAATAAAATCGCGCCCCCCATCGGCGCCGTTACAAGAGCCTCTGAACGGGCCAGAATGCGAATCCCCTGACTGCGGGCACCGATTTCATCGCGCTGACCATAGGCCACCTGCAGCATGCCGCTCACAGGAAGACGTGTTTTCCCTGGCGGCGGCAATTGACGAACATCCCGTTTTCCGGCTTGAAAACCAGCAGTACGCGCCTTTCGCTTTTGCTCTTCTTCCTCAGCTAAACGTGCCATCAATTCCTGCAGGTTTTTTGCTTCCTGAGCCAAACGTTTCACGCGGGCACGTGTCCGTTGGTAATCCTTTTCCGTTGCTTTATAGTGCTGCCGCCGCTCCGCAACCATAGCACTCATCGCTGTTTTTTCCTCTTTCAGCTTATCCTTGGCAAGCCGTGCTTTTTTCTGATCGCTTTCAAGCTCTTCGCGAATAGCAGACAAACGCTCCAAATCTGCCGACAAATCATCAGCTTGTTTACTAACTGCGGGCAAAGTCCCCTCCAGCAACAGAGCGCTTTGCGCAGTCTGGAGCGGGGCTTGCGGACGGGCGAGCAGGGCTTCGGATGGTGTCCGCCGCATACGCGTCAAAGCCAGAACCATGTTCGAAACATCACCATATTTTGCCTCCAGTTCTTTTTGTGCATTCTTCTCATCCTGCGTCAGGATTACGATGCGACGCTCTAAAGAAATTAATTTCTTCTCTGTCTGTTGTATGTTCTCACCCACGCGAACCAAAGCGGCCCGCTCCTTCTCAAGACGGGTCTGGGCCGTCTTTAAATTTTGCTTAAGCGCGGCTTCCTCTTTTTTCTGAGCGGCAAGCTCTTCTTGTAAACGCTCCGTACTAACGGCCTTTCGTTCGGGGATCGGCGGTGCAGCCTGAGCCGAAAGAAGTAAGGGCTCGCACATAAGCAATAAAAAGATAATAAGAAACAGAAAAGCGGAACGCATTGTTTGTTTTATTCTCTATGATAAGGGTGGCCCGCAACAATCTGCTGAGCCCGGTATAATTGCTCGATCAGCATAATACGGGCCAGCATATGGGGCCATGTCTGTGCCCCAAAAGATAACAGAAAATTCGCCTCTTTCCGCAAAGAATCAGACAGGCCGTCCGCACCGCCAATGATAAATTGAAAACGGGATTGACCTATATTTGTCTGCTCTTCAATTTTTTTTGCAAAGGCCGTGCTGGGAAGGGATTTCCCACGCTCATCCATAATAAACAAAAAGGCAGAAGGATCGCGCTTGCTACGAATGGCTTTTTCTTCGTCCATAGACTTTCCTCCGTCAAGCTCATGCAGCGTCAACTTCCACCGCATACGCGCGGCATACGCTTTCCACAACTCAAGAAGAGGGCCGTTTTTCATGCGTCCCACAGCAATAATATCGACATGAATCATAAAGATGAGTCTACAAGGTGAAACCTGTAGAAGCAAGGCGAGCCTGGCCCCGTCAGTATTTAGACAGCGGGCCGCTGCGTGGAAGACGTAGCAGGGGGTAGAGCCGTCGCTACCTGAGGCATGCGCCACATTTTTTCAAGATTATAGAATTCCCGCACTTCCGGACGGAAAACATGAACGATGATATCGCCCGCATCAACAACAACCCAGTTGCTTTGCTCCTTACCCTCGATGCGAACACCGGATACTCCCGATTCTTTCAAGCGGTCATGAAGCCGGGAGGCAAGAGCCGCAACCTGACGGCTCGACGTACCGGAGGCAACGATTATGTAGTCCGCCAAAGCGCTTTGATTGCGCAAATCAATGGTTTCTATATCAACAGCTTTATCGGCATCCAGCGATTGCTCGATCAGATGCCTGAGATCATCAGAAGTCATAGATGAACCTGATTGTGAAGTTTTTGGAATGGTGTTCTCTCCTTACCTGTTAGGGACGCGCAAAACTCTCATAACAAAAAACGCTGCGACAGACCACTGCCGAAGCGCTACATTTTTGCGTTTCCAGTTGATTACAGAGCATATGTACAAGACGCCTATACAACGCCAACATGCCCCCTTCCTATACTCGTCAAGCGATAAGCTATCCTCATACCCTTTATTTTACGCCTTTTAAAAAGCGGGTGCAACACAAAGCAGCCTTCCCCATAAATTGATACATTAACAAAATAAAACAACTATTTGTTATTAATGAACTTTCTTATCTCCGTTGATGAAATATCAATCATCTTTTTTTGCATGATCCAATAACTTTTTCGCGGCTTTAAGGGCACTTTAGCAGCCCTCTCAAGGACGATGTGCTCTTGCGTCGCACACATCCGCAACGGAGAGTTTTCAATCAAGCTATGCGCCGGAGGACGCGCTATATGGGCCGTTGCGATCATAGAAAGAATGTCTTTCCAGCGGTACCAACGATGGAAACTCTGCGCGTTATCCGTCCCCGTAAGCCAAACGAAATCGGTTTGCGAAAACGCGGTGCGCAGGCTTTTAATCGTGTCATAAGAACGGTTAATAGCATGCCGATACTCCCAATCACTAACGAGAAAGGATGGGTAGGGCGCAATCATATTTTGACAAAGCTCCAGCCGCTTTTCGTACGTCTCTAGCTCAGAACTTGTTTTTAGAGGATTCTGCGGCGTTAAAAGCCACCATACAGCATCAAGCTTCATCATATGCTGCGCCACATGAGCCACGTGTAAATGCCCCTCATGCGGCGGATTAAAACTCCCCCCCAACAGCCCGATCCGGCGTCCGGCCCAACGTTGCGTTTCATGCACATGAGGAGGAACAGGGATCATGTTTCTCCCCCTTGCCACAGTTGCGCCGCCCCGACGGATTTTTCCAAAAGTTTAATCGCTGCCTCGTGGTACTCTGCACCACTGTGTGAGGCACAATAAGGAAGCAACACCACGGGCCTGAAACGCCCCCCCTGAAATAAATCAGAAGCCGTGATAAACACACACATATTCGTATCAGCCCCCATAATGTGCACTGTATCTATGTGGTATTTATCCAACAAAGATAGAAAGGCGGGAGTAACACAGCTATACCCTGCCTTGTCGAGAACATGAGTAGACTCCAGTGGCTCAAATGCTAGAGAAAAATCATCGGATTCTTTCGCGAAACGGCCCCATTTACTCCATCGGCGAAAGGGGGATCCGGGCTCATTGTAGAACCGTGTCGCGATCACGCAAGGATAAAGCTTTTGCAAGTGGCGCGCCGCATCGGGCAAGTGCGCCATACTATCCTGCACAAAACCCTTTTGCACATCGCATATAAGCAATGCCGTATGAGAATTAATGGAGGGAATGTTGTATAGGGCTGCATCCATGGTGGATCAGTATAAACCTGAAACGGTAAAAAAAGAACGGATAAGCTTTAATGGAATTGGGAAGGAAGTTCCGATATAGCCTCATCCACCAGACGCGCCTTATCCTTTTTATCCATTTTTTCAGCAATAATCTCAGCCGTCGCTTTCGCCGTTAACGCCGCGGCGTAAGTCTGTATATCTCGACGAGCCACTTGCTCCATACGATGTAAACGCTCTTCAAGCTGTCTTTCACGGCGACTCATAAGCTCATCAAGCTCAGTCTCTGCTTTTTTCTTAATAGCTGCCGCATGTTTTTCTGCCGTTTCGATAATGGCATCCGCTTCTTTGCTGGCATCCCGCTGCTTGCGCTGATACTGCGCCAAAAGCTCCTGAGCCTCAACACGCAGAGATTCAACCGTTTCAATTTCCTTCCGTATCTCAGCGATACGTGAATCCAGCTTATCTATCAACGCGGCACGCCCAAAACGAAACGCAATTTTCGCAAAGATAAGAAAAGAAATAAAAACCCAGACCGCAGGATCAAGTAAAAATTCCATATCAAGCCGCCTTTTTCTTCGTCAGGGCTTCAACAACTTTGCTCGCCTGCTTAACATTAGGCTTAATCCCGACAATACGTGCAGCAGCTTCACTGGAAACTTCCGCGACAATCGTATTCATCTCCGCCAATAAGTCATCGCGGGTATTGGCTATCCGGTTTTCCATGGCTGAGATTTCTTGCAAAGATTTCTCTTGGAAAGCCACATTCTTCTTTTCAGCCGCTACCTTAATCTTTTCGTGCGTAGAAACCATCGTTTTGGTCGCGGCACTTCGGGCTTCGGAAAGACTTTTTTCGTAAGTCTGTTGTGCGTCTTCAGCTTCCGCCTTTAACCGCTCAGCCGTATCAAGATCGCTTTGGATATGATTGCGGCGGTTTTCAAGAACGCCAGAGATGTCCGGTAATACCCGGGCAGAGAAAAAAGCGTACATTACGATAAATGTAACAGCCAACCAGAAAATCTGTGACGGGAAGGTTGCGATATCAAATTGCGGCATTCCTCCAGAAGCATGCGCAGCATCACCGTGAGGCGCTGCCGCGTGCTCGGCAAAAGCCGCTTGCGCACCGAAAGCAACAGTACAAAAAGCAGCAGCAGCCATATATTTGATAGCGCTTCGCATCCCGCTTACAGACCTTTTCTTAGAAAATACCCAAAAGGATAATGATGGAAATACCCAAAGCAAAAATAGCCAAAGCTTCCGTCAAAGCAAACATCAGGAAGAATTTCTTCTCCAACGTTTCATAGGCATTCGGGTTACGACCAATAGCTTCATTCCAAGAAGAAAAGATCAGTCCCAGACCAATACCAACTCCCAAAATCGGCAAAAGAGCAATCGCTCCGGCGATCAGTTTTGCAGCTTCAAGTTCCATTTCTTGATGTCCTCTTTTTTAGTTTGTTGAACGTACAAAAATTACAAAATTACTTTTCCGGGGCCATCCTGCACATTTAGTGATGAAGATCAACCGTATCTTTCAAATAAATACAAGACAGAACCGTAAAAACATAGGCATGCAGCAGGGCAATCATAAACTCAAACGCGATCATAATCACATTAAACAGAGCAGGGAACGCGCCGAGAAAGAGGCCGCCCAGCCCGAAAGCTGCAAAAAACATAACACTAAAGCCCGCAACAACCTTCAGCAAAAGGTGTCCCACCATCATGTTGATAAACAAACGAACGGAAAGGGTAAGAGGACGGATCAAAAATGAAAGAAGCTCAATCGGAATAATCAGCGGAAAGAGCAAGAAAGGAACCCCCGGCGGCACGAACAGGGAAAAGAATTTAAACCCGTGACGCACCAAGCCCAAAACAACGACGATACAAAAGATCACCAAAGCCAGAGCCAATGTCACGGCAATGTGACTGGTGTACGTGAAGGAAAAAGGAACCATCCCCAACAAATTCCCCATCAAAACCACCATGAACAGTGTAAAGATCAAGGGGAAATACTGGCGACCGGCCGTGCCGATATTCTCACGAATCATCCCGGCGACAAACTCATAAAGCATTTCAGAGATAACCTGCATCCGCCCCGGCACAAGCGCCTTGCGATTTGTAGCAACCGCCAAGAACCCCGCCGACAAAACAGCACCAATCAACATCCAGAGTGATGAATTCGTAAAAGAAATATCAACCCCGCCAGGCGTAAGAGAAACCAAAGGGGTAATTGCAAATTGGTGAATCGGATCAATTTCGATAGGGCTGGCCAAAGTGAAATACCTGTCTGTTATCCGGGGTTATTATCATTTTCTGGCGCTCTTTTAACGTTTTTTGAATCATTTTGCAACCGCGAAAACCCCACAGAAGAGTCAAAATTTTGCGTCAGGCGGTAAATATTCCAAAACCCCGTTAAAATTCCTCCGAAAAAGAAAAGCAAAACAAAGAGCGGCTCCGTATGAAAAAGAGAATCCAGCCCCAACCCAATCAGGATTCCCGCCACAATCGAGGCAATCAACTCCGCCCCGGCGCGTACGCCCATATTCATGCTCTCCGCGTCGTCTTGTTCCTTACTTTCCCGCACGTCCTCTTTGCGTTCCTGCGTTCGGAAAGCGCGAATTTTTTCATCAAGGTCTTTCAAATCGTCAGACATAACTTTTCTCTCTACTGATTGCGGGCAATTTTAAGGTTTTTTCGCGCAAAGCGGTAGGAGGAATTTGCAAAAGAAGAGAATAATGTGATAAATATGAAAACCATCAATAATAAAAACAAACTGATTAATAGAGGTGTGAAATGACTGATTCCCTTAACGTTGATGAATGGATTCCCGGTGAAACACGGCTAACATGTTTCTGCCCCCATATGGGAGAATTGACGGGAACATTCAAGCGCTACACTCCACCGACCCACGGCGTCAAAGATGACACGGGCACCGTCATAGTTAGCATTCACCACAAAGATCATTATACGGAACGATATGGCTTTCGCTCTAACCAAGTCCAAGTGAAACCGGCAGCAAAGCCTTAAGCCGCTTCGAGGAAGTCGAACTGTTGATTCAGATCAACAGAGACGAGCTGTGAGACACCTTTTTCGCTCATCGTGACACCATAGAGGCGATCCATCCGCGCCATCGTCAAACGGTGGTGGGTAATCAGGATAAAGCGCGTCTCTCCACGATCGGCGAACTCCTCCAGCAAATCGCAAACCCGGTCCACGTTGGCGTCATCCAGCGGCGCATCAACCTCATCGAGCACACAGATCGGGGCGGGGTTCGTCAGGAACATCGCAAAAATCAAAGCAATGGCCGTTAGTGTCTGCTCACCACCGGACAGCAAAGAGAGAGATTGCAGCGCTTTTCCCGGCGGCTGCGCATAAATTTCAAGACCGGCCTCCAGCGGATCATCCGATTCAATCAGCGCCAAATGAGCATTCCCTCCGTCAAACAGACGGGTAAACATCTCGCGGAAATGAGCGTTCACATGATCGAATGCCGTTTGCAAACGCTCACGCGCTTCCTTATTGAGCTTGTTAATGCCGCCACGCAGCTCTTCAATGGCCTCCATCAGGTCATTGCGCTCGTTCAAAATCGTTGTTAGTTCTTTTTCCAGCTCATCAGCTTCCGTGTCCGCCCGCAGATTAACAGGCCCGATCATATCGCGGCTGCGTACATCCTTCTCTTTACGCGCTCTCAAATCATCAAGGTCAGGCAAATTTTCAGGATCGAGCGCCGCTTCAGCATGCAGCGCTTCCGGGCTCATACCAAAATGTTCTTCAACGTGATTTTTGATCTCTTCAAGATGCCGCTGGCGTTCGGCTGCCGTCGCTTGGGCATGAGCACGGGATTCACGGGCCGTTCCTAATGCATTTTCAGCCTCCTTCAAGGCACGCGTGGTTTCTGCCAGTTCCCCTTCGATCAGGGCTAATTTATCAGAGACCTTGGCCTTTTCGGATTCCTGCGTCGTAATCCGGGTCAGCAGCTTTTCACTTTCCTCCTTGATTCCAGCGGGACGCTTCTGCAAGCCGGCCAGTTTACCCGCCAATTGCGTTTCGCGCGTATCGAAGTCCTTGAGGCGTTCCCGCGCCCGAATACAGCGGTTTTGCAAATTCACGCGCTCATCACCGATGGCCTGCAAACGTGCTTTCCGGCGGTTTTGCTCTTGCTGGCTAACATCAAAAGCCAAAAGCGCTTCCTGTAACTTTTCGCGCTCCTGATTTAAAACCGTGCGCGCGGTTTCAATAGATTCTTGCTGTTCGTCCATTTTCGCTTGATCGAAAGCTTTGAGGTTCTTTTTGCTCTCGGCAATAGTCTCCTTGAGGGCGTCAAGATCCAGCGCAGCGATACTTAAAGCCTCCTCCAGCTTAGCGAGTTCGGCTTGCTGGGCGGCTTGCGCCTCAATAGATTCATTTAATTCACGGCGTTGCTGGCGGGTATCTTGCTCTAATGCCCGCAAAGATTCCTGCAGCTCTGTCCGTTGTGCTTGCGTATTCTCTTCTTTGGATTGCGCATTCTCCAGAGCCGTTTCAGCCTGAGCGCACTCTTTCTCAAGGGCAGGGGCCTGTTTTTGCAACTCGGCCAGACGATTTTTCTGCTTCAACTGAAGCGCGTGACGGTCAGCAGCTTCCGCCGTTATATGGAGGCCGTCCCAGCGCCAATATGCCCCCGCGCGAGAAACTAAAGATTGCCCCGGCGCTAGCTGCTCCCAGAGAGTATCCGCCTGTACTTCATCCTCAACGATCCCAATTTGACTAAGCGCCCGGCACAAGGGAGCAGGGGCCTTCACATGCGGTTCTAAGGCCTGCACACCACGGGGGAGCGTCGGAAGGGTTAGAGAATCGGAACGACCGGACAGCCACATCACCGGCGCACCGTCGTCCATCGAGGCCATCAACGTATCCCCCAGCGCACGGGAAAGCGCCGTTTCAAACCCCTCATCGGTTTGAATGTCATCCAAAACCGGCTTAAATCCATCTTCAGAATCTATATTAACAATAGAGTCCAATGCGCTGATTTCAGATGACAATTTATCCTTATTCTTAACCGCCGCTTGCAAAGATTCGCGCGCATCCTCTTTGGCTGTACGTGCCGCTTTCAATGCCTCTTCCGCGCGATCAATTTCTTTTTGCAGCCTTTCAGCCTCTTTTTCTCCAGCCGCAATAGACTCACGTAGCGCTTCTACCGGGCTGTTTTTCTTCTGATCCGCTTTCTTTTCCGCAAGCCGTTCTTGCACTGTAGAAAAGCGCTCATTGATTTGCGCAAGACGCGCCTCATCCTGCACAAGCTTTTGCTCCAAAGCTTGCTTACGGGCACGGTCGGCGGCGGCTTCCTCCATCAAGGTCGTATAAGTACTTTCTTTTTCCGCAACGCTATTTTGTTGTTCATCCTTGGCCGCCGCGTATTGTTCAAACTCTTGTTCTTCGCGCTCCTGCCTTGCGCTCAGAGAAGCTTCTTCTTTGTCCATCCGTTCAAGAACATGAGAGTTTTCTGCCAAGGTTTCCTTCTCATGCGCCCGGTCGGTCTGCAACTGGGAGAGCTGCGCTTTTGTATCGTGAATTTGATTTTCCAAGCGCTGCTCTTCATCCTCTAAGCGCTGTAAAGCCAGCTTTTGCGCTTGCAAGGCGGCAGACATTTCCGCTTCCTGCTGTCGCAAGTCAGGCAGATCTTTGGATTGTGTTGTTTGTGTTTTGGTCAGCTGCGTCACAACCGTCATATGTTCGGCAACCACACTTTCAATTTCAGCGAACTTACGTTCGACCTCTTTAAGTTTTTCATGAGAAGCCCGCCATTCCATACAAGCAATCATGACTTCCAGCTGGCGAATTTGCGCGCTTAAAGTGCGGTAACGTGCCGCTTGCCGCGCTTGTTTTTTAAGATCAGCCAGACGGGTTTCCATTGAACCCACAATGTCTTCCAGCCGTTTGAGATTGTTATCCGTCGCCCGCAAGCGGAGTTCAGCTTCATGCCGACGCGCGTAAAGACCGGAAATCCCCGCCGCTTCCTCCAGCAGCATCCGGCGCTCCAAAGGTTTGGCCTGAATCATCGTTGTAATTCTGCCTTGGGAAACGAGATAGGGGGAATTCGCACCGCTCAAAATATCAGCATATAAAAGCTGCACATCGCGCGCCCGCGCGTTCTTGCCGTTAATCCGGTAGGAAGAACCGCGATCACGCTCAATCCGGCGGACAACTTCTATCTCATCGAGGTTATTGTGAGGTACAGGTGCCGTCCGCGCACTGTTATCCAAGAGCACAGAGACTTCTGCCATGTTCCGCGCCGGACGATTGCCCGTTCCGGCAAAGATCACATCTTCCATACTGCCGGAGCCACCCCGCATCCGTTTGGAGGAACTTTCCCCCATCGACCAACGCAACGCTTCAACCAGATTAGATTTGCCGCAACCATTCGGCCCGACAACCCCCGTAAGCCCCGGACCGATTTCCATCTCGGTCCGTTCCACGAAGGATTTAAATCCGTTTAAGCGTAACTTGGCAAACTGAATCATTCGGGCGTATCACTCCGCTCAGAGAGTTTGCGTGCTACAAGCTCATCAAAGAACGCAAAAGGCCGCGGCCCTACAATGACATCCTCACCATTATTGATAACAAAGCTGGGCGTGCCGTCAATTTTATAGGCTTTTCCGGCCTCCGCCATGGCTTCTCCGATCATGGTCGTGATCTTGTCATTATCCAGACAAGCTTGCAAACGCTCCTCCGTACCGCCCGCCAGCTTTGCATTTTGCTTCAAATTCTGAACATAATCACCTTCAAAGGCCCATGTCTTGTAGCTGGAAAAGAGAAAAGAAAGAAAACGGAAATAATATTGTTCCGGCAAACACAGCGAGACAATAGCCCCCTGAAGCGCCGGATCATTGAGAGGGAAATTGTGAAACGTAAAATAGACCTTCCCGGTATCAATCAATTCTTCTTTAAACTGCGGGAAAGCCGTTTCATGAAAGTGCGCGCAATGGCTACAAGTTAAAGACGCGTACTCATCAATGCGAACCGGCGCATCCGGATTTCCCAAAGAGCGCGGCGCCATAATTTTTCCAAGATCAAGTTCATCCGAGATAACAGGGGAAAGGTCAACAGGAGAAGGCACATCAACCGGAGCCTGAGTCTGAACCTCTGCGGTTTGAACAGATTTTTCTTGGAGCGCGTCTTTAGCCGTTTCAACTTTTTCCCGATATTCGCTTTTGCGCGTATCGGCTTGCGTCCGTAAAGACCAACCGGCAAAGGCAAAAAGCGCCACGCCCACGGCGAACATCAAAACGGGCCAAACCTTGGTTTGTTTCTTCGGTTTCATTACGCTATCCTTGTCATAAACAATATAAATTTTCTTTACAGGGGTAAGCGGCAAAGATCAAGGAAAAGCGTCAAAAAGTCAAGAAAACCGCGCTTTCTAAGAGTTTTTATCCACACAAAATAAGAATTATTTCATTATTTTGAAGGAAGTAAAATAAGCTCGACACGATCGACGGGCTGATAAGATGTTTCCTGCCCTAGCGCCCGCACGTCCATGCGTGGCGCATCAACCCCGTTGGCTAGCAAAAATTCACGAATCCCCAAAGCACGAGACAAAGAAAGCCGCCGGGCGCTGCTGGCGCCTTTGTCATCCGGCATGGCAAAAGCCTTAATCTGAAGGCGCCACGCCCGGTTATTGCGCAGAGGAGCAAGAATATCTTTTCGAATGCGCTCAAACCCTTCCGCCGTTGGGCTCGCGTCCCCGGCAAGAAACGGCAAGGTGATTTTTTTGAAATCACCAATATCACCGCCATCAAAAGAAGGCGGAGCCGCATCCTCTCCAATTTGCGCAGAAACCGTCTCGACTTTCTGCAAAAACGTTTCTTTATCCGGCTGAACAACACGCTTCTGCCCTTGAGGCAAAGGCTTTTTCTCGACGGGATCTTTAGGTAAAGCGGGCATCGCTGGCCCATCAACACGCCCCGCCATCAATGATGATGATGTTATCTTTTTTGAGGTAGCCCGCGAAGGAGCAGGGGGCACCGACGTTTTTTCCTGTTTCAAAGCGGCAAGCGCCTGACGTTTCAAAGCCTGTGCATAAGCGGGCGAAACTTTGCGCACAGCTTCCGGCGGACGCGAGAGAGGAAGGGGCGGATGGTCCATCCATGCATGACCGGACGCTATCGGCTTATGCAACGGCAAGGGGGGCGCAGAGGACGTAGATGTTACCTCTAAAGGTTTGTCATCTTCGGAGGAGGCTGGCGCGCCTTCTTCAGTTTTTGGCGGCATATAGCCCGGCGCCATAGTTTCGCTCCGCACTTTCACCTGCACAGGAAAGTTTTTTGCTTTAGGCGGCTCCGGTACAGTTAAAAGAGGGCGCACAGTACGCTCTTGATCCTTTTTTAGAGAGGGCGCTGTCAAAACCGGGTCCTGAACAGGTGTAATATCTTCATCGTCGCCATAATGACGGTTTAGCTCATCAAGCACGCTGGTATCTATCTGAACCGATGGCGCAGAATCAGAAGAAGGGGCCTGCGCCCTTACATGAAAGGGCGAGATTAAAACGAGTACAAAAAAAAGGCCGCAATATCTCAATTGACGATTCATATTCCCGACCACATTCATCAGGGCGTTTTATTTGCCTGAGATCAATTTATTCAGATCTGTGAAAATATTAGCGTTAGAAGCAATCACATTTCCAGTTTCAACAGGATTGCCCTTGTTATCAATATCTTTAATCATACCACCAGCCTCTTTAATGAGAAGCGCGCCAGCCGCAACATCCCAAGGCTTAAGGCCGCGCTGCCAATAACCATCCAATCGCCCGGCCGCAATATAAGCCAAATCAAGAGCCGCAGCCCCAAATTCACGCAAAGATGCTGCCTTCAAACTGAGCGTATTGCAAGCAGAGGAAAACGCCGCCTGATATTCCTGCGTCCTGTGATGAGGACGATTAATGCCGATCAAAGCATTTGAAATCTCCCGCCGCCCGGAGGCCCGCAAGCGCGTATTGCGCATAAACGCCCCGGTACCTTTTTCAGCGCGAAAAACTTCATCTTTAACAGGATCAAAAACCACTCCGGCGATAACTTCACCCCGGCGCTCCAGAGCCACAGAAATACACCAGTGCGGAATACCGTGCAAAAAGTTAGTCGTTCCGTCTAAAGGATCAATAATATAGCGGTACTCATAATCCTTCGGCCCTTTGGTATCACCACTTTCTTCCATCAGGAAACCATAATCGGGGCGGGCTTTAGATAGTTCATAATACAAAATATCTTCGGAGCGTCGATCCGCGGCCGAAACAAAATCACCCGGCCCCTTGCGGGAAACCTGCAGATTTTCAACTTCACCAAAGTCGCGAACGAGGGAACGCCCGGCCTTTTCGACTGCACGCAAAATAATGTTTATTTGAGGGGAAAGCGCCATCTTTTATTAATCCTTTGCCCGTTCGACGTAAACACCATCTTCGGTTTTCACAACAATCCGCGTACCGGTGCTTATGTGCGGTGGCACCATGACCTTCGCGCCGTTCTCAAGAATAGCAGGCTTGTACGAAGTTGTCGCCGTCTGCCCCTTGATAACCGGTTCAGCTTCTGTGACTTCCAGCGTAACACTATCCGGCAACTCAACACGCAAGGGCTCACCCTCGAATGTTTCGATCACACAGATCATGCCTTCCTGTAAGAAAACCGCCGGATCGCCGATAATGTCTTTAGAGACGGCGATTTGCTCATAATTTTCAGTATGCATGAAGTTAAAACCCGCCTCATCCTCATAAAGGAATTGATAGTCTTCCTGCTCAAGACGGGCACGTTCGACCGTTTCCTGCGTACGAAAACGAACATTATCCTTGTTACCGGTCCGCAGGTCGCGCATTTCCACCTGCGCTACCGAAGCGCCTTTACCGGGCTGGATAATATCATTTTTAACGACAACGCATAATTTGCCGTTATATTCGATCACATTACCCGCACGGAGAGTAATAGCCGTTACTTTCATGGCCTTTTCCTTTAATGAGTATTTACGATTTCTGGTCTTGGATCAGGGATTGCCCCATGCTCTCAAGGCGTTCATATATATCCGGATCACCAATATTTTCAAGCATTTCCGCTAAATATTTTTTATTCTGCATAGAAAGTGAAGCCGAGCGCTTCCGGCGCACAGGGGCAGACTTATTAGAAACTTCGGGCACAAAGCGAATTGCGGTGACCCAGCGCTCTCCGAAAATCTGGTTGATACGCTCCAAAATCAAATCTTTGCGGTAATGAAGAACGGTTGCCTCCGCAGAAGAAGAGGAAATATCCAAAGTCGCCGTTGCCGGCCCTTTTTGCTTATCCCTTTTCTTCATATAGCGCAGTTTGACAGGCTGCGTCTTATGCGCCAGATCTTCGCCCATAATTTCCGTCCACTGGGTGACAAGCCTGCCCAACATGATATATTTGCGGGCACAGACCTGCTGCGTGACTTGCGGAACGGTTTGTGACAAGGAACGTAAACTCATGAAAAACACTATGACAGGTTCAGTAAAAACAGACAAGTTTCGCAAACAAGTTCTCGACTGGTACGATATTAACCGACGCACACTACCATGGCGCGCCTTACCGAAGCACGAGCCGGAGCCTTATCACGTTTGGCTTTCGGAAGTAATGCTCCAGCAAACCGTCGTCAATGCGGTTATTCCCTATTTTCTGAGATTTGTTGAACGGTGGCCGACCATTCATGATCTGGCAAACGCACAACAAGAAGATATCATGAATGTCTGGGCCGGCCTGGGCTATTACAGCCGCGCCCGCAACCTTCACAAATGCGCTCAGATCATTTCAAAAGAGCGGGCTGGGCGCTTTCCTCAAGACATTAAAGAGCTTAAAAAACTACCGGGTATCGGCGATTATACAGCATCCGCCATTACGGCTATTGCTTTTGACAAGCCCGCGACCGTCATTGATGGCAATATTGAGCGCGTTACAGCGCGTCACTTTGCCATAAAGAAACCTCTGCCCGCCGGAAAAAAAGAGATACGCCGCCATTGTGATACGCTTTGCCAAAACCGAACAGATCGCCCCGGTGACTTTGCGCAAGCTTTAATGGATATCGGGGCAGGGATATGCATTGCGAAGAAACCGCGCTGCACCCTATGTCCTCTGCATGAATCCTGCCAATCCAGAGAACTGGACATTGCCGAAACACTGCCCGCCCGCGCGCCCAAAAAAGCCAAGCCGCAAAAATACGGTTTTGTATATTGGATCACTGATGAGAAGGGAGATATTCTCTGCGAACGCCGACCAGAGCAAGGGATGCTTGCCGGGACGCTCGGCCTTCCAACCTCTAGCTGGGAATTAAACAAGCGAGAATGCGTGCCTCCCACGTTCATTACCAAGCCGGATAATCAATGCAAAAAAAACAGCGTCCCCCTGATTCATCATAGCTTTACGCATTTCGATCTAACGCTGGAACCGATTGCTATACACCTCAACAATCCCACAAAAACTCTTCCTTCTTCTTACTTTTGGGAAGAACGCCCCCAAGAGAAAAAAGAACAATTTCCCACAGTTTTTAAAAAAATCGTAACAATTATGCTATAATACATTTGAAAGAAGCTTACATTTTCGTAACTTCGTGATTGTGAATTTAGGACCTTCGGAGATTTCCTATGATTTTAAAACAAAAGCTTTTCCTGTTTCTATCCTTTTTACTTCTTACGGGAAGCGCTGCCCATATCACTTTAGCCGAAGAAGCTACGGACCCCTCCGTTAAAAAAGGCAATCTGCATGAATTAATATACGTTGACCCGAACTATAAAAACCTATCCCAACTTTACTGGGCCGTTGCGCGATTAGATATCAATGATGATGAAATGATTGACAACTATCTAATGATTAACAATTGCGAGCTATATGAAGAATATATTCTTAATGATTTTGAATGGAAAACCATACGGGAATCCGCGCGAAACCATATTTTAAAAAACATAACAACATTTCCAACACGAATTCAAACCATGATCCCTATAACGCTGGGAGACTACAACACTGTAACAGAAGTTTTTGACCTTGATGAGGAAAACGTTATTGACGCACGAACGCGCTTCTCGATCGACATGAACCGTGATCTAAACGTCTGTGGCCGCCCGGCCTCAAAAATGGAAGGATATCCCCTGAATATCCAGCTCAATACAATGGTTCCGTTCTCTATAAGAAACATTTCAATTCCCCCTTCTCTTGCAAAGCAATACCTTGCCATCGTTGATAAACGCTTCGAATCGTATGCGCCCCGCCAGAAAAAAAAGTTATATACACGTGAAGCCTATATGAATGTAAACATTTCTATTATGGGTAATCTCGGCACAGCAAAAGATAGGCAAGGTGAAAACCGCGCCATCCTGTCCGGAGAAATAGATTCTTACGAAATTTATGCTGATCCAGACAAAGAGCTATTACTTTACAAAAAACAGGTCCGCAAAAAAATCCGCAGATAAGCTGTTAGGGTTAACCATCTATTGAACAGTATTTCCAGCTGTTATTACGGGAGCATTATCCCGTATCTTTTGACGTAGATTATCAATCGGCACAGCTGTCCGGCCATCCTGATAATGCCAAAATGTCCACCCGTTACAGGAGGGAGCCCCCTGTAATGTGGCGCCAACCTTGTGAATAGAACCCCGGCATTCTTCTGCGATCAAATTACCGTCAGCGCCAATTTTTGCCTCATAACGCCCCTTGCTATCCCGCAGGACGGTCCCCGGCTTCAACATGCCGTTTTCGATCAAAGTACCAAACGGCACACGGGGCTGCTCGCGCTTGGAGGGCGTATGAAGGATTTCATTACTCCCCAGCTTCTTAATCCCATCAAGGCGTTTTTGTGCCACCTTAATATAGCTGTCCTCACGCTCAATCCCGATAAAATCACGCCCCAGCTTTTTGGCAACAGCGCCCGTCGTTCCCGTCCCAAAGAAAGGATCCATCACCAAATCACCAGGATTGGTCGATGACATTAAAACGCGATAGAGCAAGGCTTCCGGCTTTTGCGTCGGATGTGCTTTTAGCCCCTCATCATCTTTCAAGCGTTCTGCCCCCGTACAGAGTGGAATGTACCAGTCGCTACGCATTTGCAAATCTTCGTTCAACGCCTTCATAGAATCATAGTTAAAGCGGTATTTCGATTTTTCCGACTTCGCCGCCCAGATCAGCGTTTCATGCGCATTGGTAAAGCGGCGACCACGAAAATTCGGCATCGGATTGCTTTTGCGCCAGATTACGTCGTTGAGTATCCAATACCCTAAATCCTGTAAAATTGCGCCAACCCGGAAAATGTTGTGGTAGGAACCAATGAC
The DNA here is from genome assembly GCA_050297015.1 of Alphaproteobacteria bacterium. Classification (GTDB taxonomy): domain Bacteria; phylum Pseudomonadota; class Alphaproteobacteria; order Micavibrionales; family Micavibrionaceae; genus JACKJA01. Next base: position 29,989 of record JBNKRZ010000017.1, read on the forward strand.
CCAGATCGAGCCGTCGGGCTTCAGCGTATCGCGCGCAGCGGACAACCACTCACGGGTAAAATCGTCATAGGCTTTCATGCTGGAAAACTGATCCCACGCATCATCCACAGCATCAACCTTGGAGTTGTTCGGGCGGTGTAAGTCGCCACCAAGCTGAAGGTTATAGGGCGGGTCGGCAAACACCAAATCCACGCTCTCACTCGGCAGGCTTTGCATTTGTTCAACGCATTCGCCCTGGAGAATTGTATTTTTGACTGTGGATATAGATCTTTTTTGACTCGACATTTTACCTCCTATCGGATTCAAGAAGGCCGAATCATGAGTCATACGCGACTCCGCGTCAAGCAAAAAATGAGGATTCAGATAACGGAGTCAATGTGTTATGGGCTTAAGTTATTGCTAAGACTCTGTTTTTAGAGTCTTTTTCGAATCAAGAAAATTTCAGACGGCCATCTTGTATTGCCTGATCGGGGCAAAAGACTGGCGATGGTGATCCGTCGGGCCATGTTCGGCCAAAGCATTCATATGCTCTGCCGTGCCATACCCGGCATTATGATCCCAGCCGAAATGGGGATGCTCTTCATGCAGCTGCACCATAAGCCTGTCCCGCGTGACTTTAGCCAAAATCGATGCCGCGGAAATTTCCAACACCTTGCCGTCACCGCCCACGACAGCCTCTGCCTCGCACGGCAGGGCAGGACAGAACTTGCCGTCGATCAGGGCTTTTATTTTGTCATCCTGAGCGCTAGCGAAGGATCTGTTGTGGACGGCCTGATTAGATTCTTCGCTTCGCTCAGAATGACAGCATTTGAAATAGGCCCGTTTCATCGCCAACAGCGTTGCATGATGGATGTTAAGATCGTCAATTTCCTGCGCCGAAGCTTCAGCAATCCCATAGCGACAATGTTGCCGAATGAGTGGGAATAAATATTCGCGCTTTTTGGCGCTCAGCTTTTTGCTGTCCGTTACAATGCCCCAGAAGTCATGGCCACGCACTTCATCGGGGATCATAACACACGCTGCCACAACGGGCCCAGCCAGAGGCCCGCGCCCGGCTTCATCAATCCCGCAGGTAAGTTTATGATCGGGCATGCTTTGCCTTGTCTATTATGAGAACAGCGCCAACCAGAACGATATTCAGGGCTACAGGAGCCAGCATTGTCAGGGCATATTTATCAAAATACTCATTCACAAACAAAAACAGATAGAAAAGCGCACTGATAACTGTAGCCAGCGTCATCATGACATCGGTCCGACGATGCTTGTGATGAGGCAGGCCAAAGGCCACCGCCACATAAACCGGCGTAAGTATGAATAACAGGCTCGCCGTATCGAAGAGAAACTGAATGACATCGGTGATAGTCATCGCCACGATCGCCATCCCTACCAAGGTAACAAGCATAATAATCCGCGAAGTTAAAACATATTGCTCACGTTTTTCCGTGATGCGTGGCGGCATAAAGTTTTTGGCAATCGTTGCAGCCCCCAAATAAGACATCGTATCCAGCGTAGACATGCAGATCGCCATGGTCACAACAGCAATGAAAGCCAACAACCACGGCGCAATGTAGTTGCCTTCAAAGATCAGGAAAAAGGCGTTATCGGTCGAGATATTATCCCCCAGATAAGGCTTAGCCGCCATGCCGAGAAAAATAAGACTAAGCGTCATAATGCCGAGCATCACCCCCGCCAGCGGAAAACTATAGCGAATAACGTTATCATTGCGGGCAGAGAAAACACGCTGCCACGTGTCCGCTGAACTTAAAGGAAAACAAAAGCCTATGAGGGCCAACGCCCACGATAAATCCGCCGGCAAAGAGAAGACACTAGAAAAATTCGTAACATCTTCGCGGGCAGGAACAAAGAATAAGGGGATCAGGATAAGAGATATAATCAGGAAAAACTGAATCGCATCGGTTTTAACAACGGTACTATATCCCCCGAAAAACAGGTAAAATCCGACAACAAGAGCCACACCCCAGACACCAACCCAGGCATCCAGTCCCAGAACAACGGCAAATAAGTTGCCTGAAACGTAAAGCTGCATCGCGCTGTAGAGCAAGGCAAACACAATAATAATCAACGCTGTTGTCCGTTCCGTAACAACACCGACCTGCGCCCGGATCATTTCCCCAATTGTTACGTAATCATGACGTTTGGCAATATCACGAACACGAGGACCGATAATCGTATAAACGACTAGCCCGGCAATCGCCCCAACAATCAGCCATAGCCCGCCATAACCTGTCGTCGCTCCAAATCCGAACCAGAATAAAATGCCCATCCCATCGCGAAAGCTTGTCGCGAGGGAGCCAATCGTCGGGATATAGCCCACATCGCGGCTACCAATCACGAAACCTTCATGGCTCTGCTTCCGACTGGCAAGCAGGCCGATAATTATCATCACAGCAAAATAAATGCCAATGGCGGACAAGATAAGAATTTGCGTATGTGTCATATCAATAAACCTCTGTGTCATATCAATAAACCTCCCGGACCATCTGGTCGAGCTCATCAACAAAGCGGAAAACGGATTCCGCTAAAAGGGAAATGTAAGCCTCATCCCGGTAGACACGCCGGACCATCATGCGACGGTCTGAGGGGAATTCCGGAGCATAAGATACAAAATCCCACCAGTCGCGACCCGTTACCCACAGATTACCCTGTACCTGCGGCACATATTGCGACGGAATACGCCCCTCATGCATATATTTTTCATGGTTATGGGGCAGGGGACATTTGATCTCCAACCCGCCATCGGCACTCACCAACCCATCGGGAGAAGCCGCCACACGCTTCTCGTCATTGAGATAAACAATCCCGACCTCGCGCACATCTTCACCGCTGTGCGCTTCATAAGCACGGCGGGCATGAGGCTCCAAATCACAACCGCGCACCATAGCAGCACTCTGAAAAGAGGGGGGAGCTGGGCGCCCGGTTTTAATTTCCTCATAAAGACGCCGCATGTAATTCGCGCGCGTCTTGCCACGTCCACCCGTGAGAACGGCCTTGAAGTTTGAGGCCGTCACCACGCCGCAGCGCGCCGCATGCCATTCGTCAGAGCCTTGTTCCATATGGGCGAGAATCATAAGGCTTTATCCCTCTAGGCTTTTAGAGACAATCTCATATACATCCGAGGTAATATCTGGAATCGCCGCTATACGTTCCAAACAGGCCTTCATCTTCGCTCGCCGGTCAGGCGTATAGCGCCGCCACTCTTTGAATGGCGTTAGCATCCGGGCGGCAATCTGCGGATTTATCGCATTCAGTTCAATCACAGCCTCGGTCAAGAAATCATAGCCGGAACCGCTCCCGTCATGGAAAGACACCGGATTATTCATCGCGAAGGCCGCATAAAGCGAACGCACCCGGTTCGGATTGGTCATAGTGAAATCGGGATGAGCTTTAAGTTTGCGAACATCATGGATCGTATCGGCGCGCACCGCTGCAGCCTGCATCGCAAACCATTTATCCACGACAAGCGGATAGGTTTTAAAACGCTCATAGAAATCGGCAAAGGCTTCTTCACGCGCCGGTACGTTCATATCCGCTAAAGCCGCTAAGGCCGCCGCACGATCCGTCATATTATTCGCCTGGTCGTACTGAAGCTTAAGCAAAGCGGGATCGTTCAGATAACGCAAAACACAGTTTTGCAAGCTGCGCCGGGCGATAGCCTCAAAATCATTTTGGAAGGGATCGACCGTCCGGTTCGTATCATACACTTTGCGCAGCTGTTCGCCATGCTTGCGCGCGATGGCTTCTATGACCTTTTCCCGCACAGCATAAATAGCCGTCGGATCAACCTGTTCTCGGTGCTGGCCGATGAAAGCAACATCCGGCAAAGTCAAAGAGCGTGCCAGCAGCGCCTTATCAACGCCGGGCATCAAAGCCTGATCGAGTAAAGCGCCATAAACGTCAAGGAAATCGGCGGGCACATCATTATATTCCACGCCGCCGTCCTGCGCATCAATCAAACGATTCAGCACACGCAGCGCATAAGTCTGCCCGGCCTCCCAGCGGTTAAAACCATCATTGTCATGGACCATCAAAAAGCGCAGCCCCGCCTCGTTAATATCGGTCGTCAACTTCACCGGCGCGGAAAAACCGCGCAAAATAGAGGGGACAGGCTGAGAAGGGATATTTTCAAAAACAAAATCCTGCTTTTCTTCACTCAGCTCCAAAAGCTCTTCGGCCATGTCGTCACCGTTAGGCCCCAGCAGCCCCACACGCACAGGGATAAGCATCGGCTGCTTCTCTTTTTGCCCCGGTGTCGGCGCAAGAGATTGCGAAAGGCTTAGCGTATAGGTTTTGCTTTCCTCATCATAACGCCCGGAGGCTTTGATTTCCGGCGTACCCGCTTGCGTGTACCAGCGAAAGAATTGCCCCATATCACGGCCAGAGGCATCAGCCATACATTGAACAAAATCCTCGCAGGTCACAGCTTGCCCGTCATGGCGGTCAAAATAAAGGTCTGTCGCCTTACGATAGGTTTCAGGACCGAGAAGCGTATGCTGCATCCGGATGACTTCTGCGCCCTTTTCGTAAACCGTCATGGTATAGAAGTTATTGATCGTAATAAACTGGTCCGGGCGCACAGGGTGGGCGAGGGGCCCCGCATCTTCAGGGAATTGCATACGGCGCAAATGCGTCACATCATCAATGCGCTGCACCCCGCGGGAATTCATATCACTCGAAAATTCCTGATCCCGGAAAACGGTCAAGCCTTCCTTCAAAGAGAGCTGGAACCAATCGCGACAAGTAATCCGATTGCCCGTCCAGTTGTGAAAATATTCGTGGGCCACGACCCCTTCAACACGCATAAAATCATGATCCGTCGCCGTTTCCGGATGGGCGAGAACAAGGGCCGTGTTAAAGATATTCAGCGACGTATTCTCCATGGCCCCCATATTAAAGTCGCTAACGGCGACAATGTTGAAACCGTCATATTCATAGACACGGCCATAGACATCTTCATCCCACTTCATGGATTTTTTAAGAGACGTCATCGCATGCCCGCACTGCGTTTCATCACCATCACGCACGTAAATGCGCAAAACGACATCACGCCCCTTGCACGTTCTAAACGTATCTTCAATATGCACAAGATCCCCGGCGACAAGCGCAAAGAGATAACAGGGCTTTGGGAAAGGATCGTGCCAAACGGCAAAATGACGCTCACCGTCCACATCACCATCCTCTATCAAATTTCCATTGGACAGCAAAACGGGGCAGTCTTTTTTATCCGCCTCAATCCGCACTTTAAAAGTTTGCATCACATCCGGACGGTCGAGCGCATAGGTGATCCGGCGAAAGCCTTCGGCCTCACACTGCGTACAGTACGCCCCCCCCGACTTGTACAGCCCCTCCAGCGCCGTATTGGCCGCAGGATTAATCTCCGTTGCTACCTCAAGTGTAAATTCGTCGAAAGAGGGCGCTAGAATCGTAAGGCTTGTTTCATCAAGCGTATAATCTTTATCATTTTCTAGAATTTTACCGTCGAGAGATACGGCTTTGAGCACCATATGCTCACCGTTCAGAACCAGCGTTTCATCACCCGCACGGGTCTTTTTAAATTGCGTCTTCGCCGTTACAAGCGTGCGCTCTTCGGAAATATTAAAATCGAGATCAATATGCTGCGCGGTGTAAGCAGGTTCTTGATAGTCTTTAAGATAGATCGTTTGTGGCGTATCGGTTTTCATCGAAGGACTCGTCCGTGACTTTTGTTGATTGGATAACTCTGTCCAATTCATATACCACGTCCTTCACGCCCTCACCAGACACGCCAGAGATTTGATACACCTTTTTCCCTATCGCTTTTTCCAGCGTTTGCGCCTGATCGGCGGCCAATTCCGGCCCCAGCGCATCGCATTTGTTCAGCGCGATAATTTCAGGTTTTTCAGCAAGGCCAGAACCATATTCAGCCAGTTCGTTGCGGATCACGTTATAAGCCTCGACAATATCGTTCTGTGTGGAATCGATCACATGCAGAAGAACACTTGTCCGCTCCACATGGCCGAGGAAGCGATCCCCCAACCCTTGCCCCTCATGTGCACCTTCGATCAAGCCCGGAATATCGGCCAGTACGAATTCATGCCCGCCGTCAATTCTAACCACCCCCAGATTCGGGTGAAGGGTCGTAAAAGGATAATCGGCAATTTTGGGATGCGCACGGGTACAAGCCGCCAGAAAAGTCGATTTTCCGGCATTGGGAAGCCCCACAAGCCCGACATCGGCAATCAGCTTCAAGCGCAACCATACGGCACGTTCCTGCCCCTCCCAGCCGGGAAGAGCCTTGCGCGGTGCCTGATTGGTAGCGCTTTTATAATGGGTATTCCCAAAACCGCCATCGCCACCTTTAAGAAAAGTGATTTTCTGTCCGGTCTCCATCATGTCGAAAAGAATCGTCTCTTTATCCTCGTCGAGGATTTGCGTTCCCACAGGAACCTTAATGACACAATCATCACCGCCCGCACCGGTTTTATTACGGCCCGCCCCACCTTCACCGGGGCGCGCACGGAAGTGCTGTTGATAGCGAAAATCAATCAAGGTGTTGAGCGTATCAATGCATTCAAATATGACATCGCCGCCCTTGCCGCCGTTACCACCGTCAGGCCCACCAAACTCGACATATTTTTCGCGCCGGAAGCTCACGCAACCGGGACCGCCATGTCCGCTTTCAAGATAGATTTTTGCCTGATCGAGGAATTTCATCTGTTTTCACTCAAAATAAAAGGGGAGGTCAAACCTCCCCCTCCATAAATTCTATACGCTTACACGCTAAACTTACTCAGCCGCTTTCGCCATAGCGTCGTTAGCGGCCGGAATAATGTTTACCGTCTGGCGCCCATCACGGCCCATAGCAAATTTCACAGCGCCTTCAACCAGAGCGAAGATCGTGTGATCTTTACCCATGCCTACATTGTGGCCGGGATGGAACTTCGTGCCACGCTGGCGAATGATGATGTTACCGGCAGCAGCATATTGCCCGCCATAAATTTTCACGCCGAGACGGCGGCCAGCCGAATCACGACCGTTATTGGAACTACCACCTGCTTTTTTATGTGCCATTTTTTATTCTCCTACAAATTCTTAGAAATTAAGCCGCTTTAACGTCGGTAATCTCAATCAACGTCAAGTCCTGACGGTGACCTTTGGTCCGGCGATAGTTTTGACGGCGTTTCTTTTTGAAGATCGTTACTTTCGGGCCGCGCACATGTTCAAGGATCTTGGCCTTAACACTGGCTTTCTTGCCCCCTTCAGCATAAAGAACTTCCACATCAACAGCGGCGCCTTCCTTGCCTTCCAGTTTTTCTACTTCAATTTTATCATCTTTGGCGACTTTGTATTGCTTACCGCCGGTACGAATTACTGCAAACATTTTGCTAACCATTCTTTATATGTTCTGATTCACGAAGCCCCGAAATATACGCAAAGCCCCGTTTCTGTCAAGAAAATATACGTATTTTCTGCAAAAAAAATATAAACAAGCCTTAATCAGGAAGCTGTGGATATTAATCTATTTATTGCTGCTATCTTTGATTATTGCGTTTAGCGTGGGAATCAGGAAAGAACTCCACACGTGTTTCAGGAAGAAATGATATGTTTGCAGGAGCAGAAATACAGGCTCTTCTAACGGGAGCACAGGAAGCCTTAGGCCAAGGGCAAAGCGCTTTCTCTAACCGCTATTTTTATGATAAACACTCATCCCGCTCTTTAGAGGAAAAGTCCGGGGACGATTCAGATCATCTGGACCTTTCTGGTGAGGCGCGGGAAATACTACACAGAGAAAGAGAAAAAGAATCTTTTGATGCGCTTTTTAAATCCGGCAAAAATCAGCGCGATATAAACCAGGACCGCATCGAAGAACAATTAAAACAGATTAAAGAACAAATTGATTTTCTCAATGATCTGCTGGAAGAGGGCACACCGAAACAGACCGATCACCTAATAAGGCGCGCCGAACAAACAGGGAAAGCACTTCAATCTCTGAGTCGGGAGCTTGGCGTCGACCGTTCGCAAAACACACTACAAATCAGCCAACAGCAACTCGACGTGCAAGCTTTCAGCCTAACCGCGCGCTTCAACAGCATTGCCACTTACGAAACATCGGATGGTCGCCAAATCACGCTCGAACAAAATATAGATATTCAATTTGATTATGTGCAAATCGCCTATAGCGAACAAAGTTTGTCTCTGGCCAGTGCGCCATCAGCACCGGAAGACTTGTTAAATGACTTTCGTTCTTTGACGCAAGGATTTAACGACTTCCTGAGTGAAATGCAGAGCATCCTGAGCAGTGAAGACCGTGTCCCGCCGAGTCTGTCACAAATCATTCGGGATTTATTAAGCGCCGCACTGGAAAACAACCAAGAGCACTACCTCGACCAAACGGCTTAATGCTCTCTAATGGCGTGTCGCGTGCGCCGGCATTTCATGGAATATCTTGTACGCACGGGGCGATATAACCTCATTTCTCTCTGGGGCAGCATGATTGACATCATATTCAGAAGCCGGAAGTCCCGACAACGGATCGGGGCGTGATTGCACCTTTCGAACAATAGAAAGTGCCCGCTTATAATGGTCCGATTCCAGTTCAGCCATCAAAGCCAAAAGCGCGATATCCTTTTCCAACAATACGCGGTAAAACTTATCAATTGATTCCGGGATAGAAGAAAGAACAGTCTCTATCTTCCCAAGCTCTTCTTCGGAAACCCCTGCATCACGGAACAACCCTATAATTTGCCCCCACATATCGTCATATTTTTTGACACGCGCAATCTCTTCACTTCTGGTGCGTTCATCAAGCTTTTTACAAAGATCTTTTATTTCTTGAAGACTCTGAAGCGTCGCTTCCTGCGTATGAAGGAGCTTCTTAAACACAACGTCATGATGTTTCAGATAATGTTCACACGCATGCAGCATTACCTCATCCGCATCCAGCAAACGAAGATCGTCATCAGTCATATCCTCAGAAAAGTCTAGTTCCTCAGATTCCACCTTATCCATACTGCTTTAATCCCCACACACCCGTTTACCATTCAATTTTATCATACCTCCCCTTCAAAAGACAAGGCACGGCGACGAAAAGGCATAATTTGAAAATAGAGAAAAATATGGCGGATGGGGTGGGATTCGAACCCACGATGGGCTTGCACCCATGCCGGTTTTCAAGACCGGTGCTTTCAACCACTCAGCCACCCATCCGTTTATATGATTATGAAGCAGCATCGAAAAAAGCTTTCGACTGAATACATGATATAAGCATTTCCTGCAAAGCTTTTTTAGATACTGTAGTCACATGTTATGCATATTTCTGTTCGTTTTTCAGATAAAAGGATCAAGTTTTTGGTCCGCAGGACATGCCAAAGCATATTCAAGGAGCAAAAACGATGATAACTTTATCTGAAAAACGAACCCGAAGGGCGCGGCATCTTTTTGCGTCTGTTCGC
>JBNKRZ010000018.1:0-50154 GCA_050297015.1 Alphaproteobacteria bacterium
TGTTATGTACATTTCTGCGCAAGCAGGTTTTTGATGAATGTGCGCGAAAAATGCGCAGAGCATAGCCATAGCTACGGTTAAGCATTTTGAGCGAACAGACGCAAAAAGATGCCGCGCCCTTCGGGTTCATTTTTCAGATAAAGTTATCATCGTTTTTGCTCCTTGAATATGCTTTGGCATGTCCTGCGGACCAAAAACTTGATCCTTTTATCTGAAAAACGAACAGAAATATGCATAACATGTGACTACAGTATCTAAAAGGTGCCCTCACAAAGAAAAAGGGCCGCAGCAAAAATAGCACGGCCCTCTTCAAATTGGAATAACGGGAAGCGTTTTAGTGAGTCTGGGACAGCTCTATGTGCTCCAGCGCATTATCTTCCGTAACGGCGGCAACCTCTTCGGTGTGCGACGCAACCGTGCGTTCAAAGGGCTCGCTGTAGTATGGGAAGAAAGCGGCCATGATGATGCTTGCCACGAGTAGCGAAAGCAACATAGCCGGCGTTCCTGCTTTAAACCACAACCCCGGCGTAATCGCCAGACTGGCTTTGCTTTCCCGCTCTGCCAGTTTCTCTGTCAATGTGTAGACAAAGATATTGGCCGACGCCCCAATGTGAGAGCCGTTACCGCCCATCCCCGCACCGATCGCCAAAGCCCACCAAAGCGGCGTGACATCCGCGCCATGTGTCTCCAGACCGGCAATCACAGGAATCATCGCTGCCGCAAACGGAATGTTGTCGATCAAGGCTGATAGAATCCCGGCAACCCAGATAAGCAGGATACAAGCCGTTAGCATGTCATTTTCAACAAACGGCAAGATAAACATGCTGACATAGGTCAGAAAGCCGCTATGCTCCACACCGCCGATCACAACAAACAGAGATACAAAGAACAACAACAAAGACAGCTCAATCTCTGAAATATATTTATCGGGGCTGATCTTCGGATTCACGAGAAGCATCATGGTCAAACCAAGGACGGAGACCACCCACGGTTCCCAGTGAAGTTTGTGGTGGAACAGAAAAAGAAAGATCATAACAAACAAGATAGACAGTGCAGAATACCATGTTTTCTTGTCTTTAATCATGTCTCCACTGGTGAATTGCGGCGGCGTCGGACGCACAGCCAGACGCTTTCTGAAAACAACCCGCAGAAAGAAAAGCACCGTTATCCACACAGCGGCAACAACCGGCCCCATATGCAGGAAGAAGGTGTTAAAGTCGATCCCGGCGGAAGAACCGATCATTAGCGCCGACGGATCACCAACCAGTGTCGCCACCCCACCGATATTAGCCAGCATAGCCGCCGCCATCAGATACGGAATGGGGTTTACGCACAAGGCTTGCGCGATCAGGATAATCAAGGGCGCAAAAATAACCACGGTCGTCACGTTATCCAGCAGCATGGAAATCACGGAAATCGCCGCCGCGAGCATCGCCATAAGGACAAAAAGCTGCCCGCGGCTTACCCGTGCAATCCAATACGCCAGCGCTTGGAAACCGCCGGTCGGGATCATGACTGAGATAATGCTCATCATCGCACCGAGGAGAATAACAACGTTCCAGTCAACGGCTTCCAGTGCCCCCTCCGGGTTGTAGAAGCCAAAGATTTGCCCGGAAATCACCATAGCGGCAGCCCCCATCATAGCGACCTTTGCCCGGTGAATGTGGTGGAGGTGCTCCGTAAAGACACCGCCAAACGTCAAAACCAATATAATAGCCGACACCAACATCGGCATATCAAAAACCAACTCTTCACTCATTTTGTTTAAATCCTTCAGATTTTTTTGTTACAGCCGTGTTTGCTCCGCCTTGCGGCTCTGTGTTGTGACGGCTCTTTATTTTTCTGTAAGGGAAGGAGAGTTCACACCCTACTCATTCACCTCTTTGCCCTGCTCCAGATGCGAAGCAATTCCCATCAAGGCCGATACCGTACCTTGTGAGGAAATAAGTCCCACCAACGTTTTGTCCGTTTCACTTTTTACTACCGGAAGGGGGCTGCCGTATTTCACCAACAGGCGTACACCTTCACGCAAGGGTGTGTCGGGACGTACGGTGCGCGGATCTTTAATCATGACCTCTTTTAAGGTTTTAGGCAGCATAATGTTCAAACGTTTAGCCACCCAAGGCGATGCGCCGTTCAAGTGATCCAAAGAAATATCCATATTCTTCAAACGTCCGAAACCGCTACTCAGCGTAACAGGAACCGGCAAAATACTGTGCAAAAGATGACTAAAATTAAAAAGACCAATCACTTGATTTTTTTCATCGACAACAGGTACAGATCGTATCCCGTGCTTGTCGAACAAGGCTAGCGCATCGGCAACCGTCTGATCGGGACGGGCGGAGATGACTTCTGTAACCATTGCGTCGCTACAAGGCATTTTTCCCTCTTTTCTTTATGAATGCAAAGACCGGAAAAACCGTAAAAAACATAACCCGGTCCTTATGGCGCCGCACTATGCTCCCTTTTCAAAAATGATGCAATGCCAAAAACAAAAAAATTAGAGGGCGCTAATGAATACGTTAGTCTTCAACGTTTTCCAGGTTTTCAAGGGCGCTCATTTCCGTAACCAGACCCAAAAATTTCCCCTGTTCATCGACGACGGGCAACGGGCGCGGATTCTCCGTAAGGTGTTTGATAACCTCCCAACGCTTTTGGTCAGGCGTTACGGTTGTAATATCACGTTCCATCAAGGTAGAAACAGATTGAGGCTTCAGCGTCACCAAGCGTTTATCCAGCCCCGGCGCCATGCCCAACGGCACATTAACGCCCTCTCCCACCGTAACAGAAATCGGTAAGAGAGCTTTCATCAAATGGCGTAAGCTGAAATACCCCACCAGACGGCCATCCGATTCGACAACCGGTGCGCTCCGGATTTTTTTCTTTTCGAACAGGGTCAAGGCCTCATCAACCGTTTGATCGGGTGAGAGGGTCACGGCTTTTGTCATGATGGAGTCTTTTATGGCCATTTTTACTTTTTCCTGGACTGGTACTCAAAAGTGTTCGTTCGCGCCATTGTCCTGCGCTCCCTTTAAAAATGCAAGAACCTTTTCTGCCGCTCCATACTCATACAAATTACTGTGCCCGCCATGCGCGATAACATGCATAAGCTTGGGCTCATGGGCCTCAGCAAAAAGAGTCTTCGCAAAGTGAATATCTATTACCTGATCTTTTTCACCGTGCACAACCAGCAAAGGCATGGAAAGACCGGATATTTTGGAAAGGCTGTCGTAGCGATCCTTTATAAGCGACCTGACCGGAACAAACGGATAACGAACCTGTGCAACATCGGCAAAGCTTGTATAGGGGGCTTCTAAAATCAAAGCCTTTGCATCCGGATATTCCACAGCCATTTGCACGGCGATACCGGTCCCTAACGATTCGCCATAAAGCACGATCATGTTCTCCGGGGTGTTCGCTTTATTTATCAACCAGTCGGTATAAGCACGCGCGTCGTTATAAAGGCCCTGCTCCGTCGGTTTCCCGGAATTGTTCCCGTACCCTCTATATTCAGCCAAAAGGACGCCATATCCTTGATTTAAAAACCGTTTCGCCTTTCCGGCACGATTCCCTAGATGGCCCGCATTACCATGGAACATCAGGATTGTCGGGGCCTCATTTGTTGCAGATGGCTGATACCAACCTTCTAAGTTAAGACCGTCTGTTGTTTTTATTTGAACGGTCCTCATCGCCGGAAGGTTGAAAGATGAAAGATCAACATTCTCTTTAGAGGGATGGTACATAAAGCTACGCTGCGCCGTGTATAAATAGCTCACCAATGCGACATAAACAAACAAGCATCCCAAAAGAAAATTACGTATATGTTTCATCATTTTTAGCGTTTTCTAAGCGTTCAGCCCTAGTTCATACATGCGGGCATAAATCCCCTTTTTCTTGAGAAGGTCTTCGTGCCGCCCCTGCTCCGCGAGCGCGCCCTTATCAAGCACAACGATTTGATCGGCATTTTGAACCGTGGAGAGGCGATGCGCAATCACAAGGGTCGTGCGTCCCTTTTGCAGCGCGGAAAGAGTTTCCTGTATCGCGCGTTCGGATTCGTTATCCAGCGCGGACGTCGCCTCATCCAACAGCAATATAGGCGCATCTTTTAAAACGGCGCGGGCAATCGCGATGCGCTGACGCTGACCGCCAGAAAGCTTTGTGCCCTGTTCACCCAGCCGCGTGTCATACCCATCGGGCAGCTCACGGATAAAATCATCAGCCGCAGCGGCTTTGGCTGCCGCTTCGATCTCTTCATCTGTGGCATTTTGATTACCGTAGGCAATGTTCGCTCTTACGCTGTCGTCAAATATAGTGATGTCCTGTGACACCAGAGCGCAATGCCCGCGCAAAGAAGAAAGGGTGAGAGTCCGGATATCCTGCCCGTCGATATTGATCTGCCCCGCTGTCGGATCATAAAAGCGTAAAATCATGTTGAGGATGGTCGTCTTACCTCCGCCGGAGGGGCCGACTAAAGCCGTTACTTTACCGGAAGGAATGGTGAGATTTATCTCTTTGAGCGCTTGCTCGCCTTCATCCTCATATTGAAAAGAAACCCGATCGAATGTGATTTCCGGCTTTTGAGTCTTAAGTTCTTTGGCGTCCGGCGCCTCTTGAATCACCGGGACGCGGTCTAGCATATCAAACACCCGGTCGGCCGCACCAAAACCCATTTGTAGGGTGTTGTTCAGCGTTGCCAGCTTTTTCATCGGTTCATAAGCCAGCGCAAAAGCGGCAATAAAAGAAAGAAGGGAGCCCGTCGTTAGCGTTTGATTTAAAACCTGCATCCCGCCATAGATAACAACCCCCATCACCGCCAGACCGATAACCGTCTCATTAAAGGGCGTAGATAGCGTTCCCACACGGACGCTTTTTATGTTGAGGTCTTTTACCTCATCAATGGAGCGCCCCGCCCGGTTGTTTTCAAAATCCTCCATACCATAGGCTTTAACCTGACGAATGCCTTGAAAAATCTGGGTCATCACGGCGGAAAGCTGCGCTTTGTTTTCCTGTAGATTACCGGATAGCTTACGCAGGCGGCGGCCGATATAAGCCACAAACCCAGCAGCAAAGGGAAAAAACAAAAATGCGATCAGGGACAAGCGCCAGTCCTGATGGAACATCAGCGCGACAAGGAAAGCAAGCGTGAGAAAATTCTTGCCCAGCCCCATAAATGTCCCGGCCACAGCCATACGCACAACTTCCACATCGCTCATCACACGGGAAACAAGCTGGCCGCTGGGGTTTTCGTGAAAGAAAGCAAGGTCGAGAGAAAGAAAACGCCTGAACAATTCACGCTGAATATCGGCAACAAGCGCCTGTGTGACCTTGTTCATAATCACCGTATGAATATAGGTCGATAGCCCGCGAATAAAGAAGCAGAGAAAAACAGCCCCCGCCATGGGCACAATCAAGTGACGGCGCGTTTCCACCAAAACATTGTCAACGACAGGTTCCAAAAGCTTGGCAAAGCCCGCCGTCATAGCCGCCGCCAGCAACATAAAAAACAGCGCTAACATCATGCGCCCCATATAGGGAATCATATACTCCCGGAACAGGCGCCCGGCGAGCGTAAGGCTTGTACGTTTGTGCTGTGCATCAAGTGTTTTAGTACGCGAACTCATCGCTTTGTGTTACTCTATAAAGAGAGGTTGACGCAAGGACTATGACGAAAAAACAAAAGGATAACATGGAAAACACGCGCCCCCCTATCGGTTTAGCTCTCGGCAGCGGTATGGCACGCGGCTTTGCGCATATTGGTGTCCTGAAGGCGCTGGAGCGCCACGGGATTAAACCCTCTATGGTGGCCGGCACATCGGTCGGTGCACTGGTTGGGGGCTGCTATTTGGCCGGCCAGCTCGACGAGTTAGAAGAATGGGCGCTTTCTTTGGACCGCCGCAAAGTCTTTTCCTATCTGGATTTTCGCGTACGGAGCGCCGGAATGATCGGAGGGAAGCGCCTTCAGCGCCTTTTAAACAAATATTTCAAAGGTATGGAAATCGAAGATATTCCCTATCCCTTCGTCGCGATTGCATCCGATCTGGCCACCGGGCATGAGGTCTGGCTGCGGAAGGGAGACTTTATCCGCGCGATGCAAGCTTCCTTTGCCCTGCCCGGCGTTTTTCCGCCCGTTGAAGTTAATAATCGTTTTTTGGTTGATGGGGCACTGGTCAACCCTGTCCCTGTTTCTGTCTGTCAGGCTTTGGGCGCGCGCTTTACAATTGCCGTGGATCTTAACAGTGACATGATCGGCAAAGCCGTCCGGCCAGGGGACAAATACCAAACTATCGCCGGATTTGATATTTTTCCTGACAAGAAACCGGGATTAATGGGACGTTTATTTACCCGCGATCCCAACAGCCCCAGTCTTTTCGGTGTGATGGTCTCGGCATTGAATATTTTGCAAGACCGCGTGACTCGCGCCCGGCTGGCAGGCGATCCGCCCGACATTCATCTCAAGCCGCAAATCGGGCATATTGGCTCATTGGAATTTGAACGCGGTGAAGAAATGATCGCCGCAGGAGAAGCCGCCGTCGAAGCTGCGATGCCGGAAATAGAGGCCGCGATGAAAATCCTGTTGCAGGATAATCCTTAGTCCCCCGCGCCTATTTGCGCTTTTTGTGCTTCCGGTCGGGAAGTGGATTGCCCCATTTTAAGCGATCAACAAGATAAGTCGGCCGCACGTTGTTATATTGCAACGTCAGGATATTCAGAGTCTTATCGACATCATAAGGGGTTTTACAATTCCGGAAAGCGCCGTAATGCAGACCGTTCTTAATCAGGCATGTGTCTATACCGATTCCAGAGGCACCGACGATATCATGAGCCATCGTATCCCCGATCATCACCGTTTGACCGGGATAGATGTCTTTTTCCTGCATGATCTTTACGCAATGTTGGAAAATCGGTTGGTGCGGTTTGCCGATATAATGGACGACACCGCCGAAATCCTGATACCGGCGGGCGATCAAGCCGGGACCGAAATACTGAGCCGCGCCCACCAATCTGCGGCTATCCGGATTGGCGCAAATCGCTTTTAAGCGCCGCCGTACCGCATGGCGCAACAATGGTTCATAATAATCCACTAGCGTTTTTTCCGGCGCGTCAGAGCCGCTAATCAACAAAAATTCAGCGCTGTCTATATCGTCAACCAACTCAATATCAAGGCCGTCCACAATTGATGTGTCATTTTCACGGCTTATCAGAAAGCACTTACGCCCCATGCCTTTGAAAAAACCTTCATCCTGATCTTTTAAGCCCTGCCATGTCATTTCACCGGAGGTTACAATGCGGTCGTAAAGTGAGGGCGCTATTCCCATCTTTTTCAGACGGACAGCATTTTCCTCCGCCCGTTTTCCGGAATTGGAAAGAATGACAACAAATTTTTGCCGCTCTTTGAGCTGTTGCAGTGTATCCAGCACCCCGTCATAGAGCTTTTCACCGTTATGAAGCACGCCCCATTGGTCGATGATAAAGCCTGAATAGCTATCGGATATGTCGGAAAGCCCTTGACAGAATTTAGTTTTGCCCATGCGAGAGAACCTCTGTAAGTGATTAATAAGGCAACAAAAGAACAGGATACGGCATAGACCGTTAATAAAAGATTATGATGCCAACGCCGTCCGCAATCAAGGGGGCGGCGCGCATTTCTTTTTAAAGGCAAGGATCGTGAGATCAGGCGGCTTTCTTGCCTTCATCCCTTTTTGTCTTTGGGGTGCGTCCGGATGCCGTACAAAGCAGCTCATAGAGCTTCCCTATATCACTTGACACAAAGGTTGAGGACAAAAGATCGCTGTGATCGCTTTCAACGGCTTGCGTAAACAGCTCCTCGAATTGACGCAAAAAGCGCTGTACGTAGGTACGGAATTCGCTGTCTCCTGCAAATTTTTCACGCACTCTTTCGATAACCGGCGCATCAGCAGAAACCTGTGCCAACCGGCGTGTAAAGGCGCTAACATCTCCCTTCTGGAAAGCTTTCCACGTTTTTTCAGGAACGGCCCCCTCCAGCAAGCGCGTAAAGTCAACGGACAAGGAATGCAGGCTTTCAACAATAAATTTAGCGGAAACCATGAAGGCTTCACGTTGCGCCCGATTTTCCTGATCGCGGATTTTTTGCGTATGGCGCGCAGCATCCTCGACTGCCTTGAACAGGCCGTTTGATTGACGGCTAAAGGTCGTTGCGGATTCATCCGCCGCCTTGACCGCGGCCAGAGATACGGAAACAAGGCGTTCGCTTTCTTCCGTCAGATTATCCCGCGCACGCCCGATATCAAGAATAACATCATGCGAAGCGGTTTTGATATCATCCATTTTGCCGGAAAGACCGGCGGCGGCCCCCACGATGTCCTCCACAGCGGCAACAGAGCTATCAGCAACCAAACGGGATTGCGAACGCAATTCATCGGTATAGTTTTGCGTCGTTTTCAGGCTGGCATTCATCTGTTCGTGCACTTCCCGCGCCCGTAAGGCGAATGTATCTCCGGCTTTTTTCAATTCCAGCAAACTTTCGCGGGCGTTATGCAGCAAGGCATCGCCTTCGGCTTTAACCTGTTGGACCATAGCTTCGGTTTGATTGACACTATTCTGAGCAGCCTCATCCAGTGAATTTACCTGCATCCGGGCAGTATCCCCCAAAGATTCAAAACGCGCCCCCACAGAATCCATCGTACCTTCGACTTTACCCGCCGTACGTTCCAAGACTTGGCCCACGTCCGCGATTCGGGTAACAGCCTGCCCGACGGATTCAGACAATTCATGGAATTGCTCATTAATGATTTTCTGAACATTTTCGATTTTGAGAAGCGATTCATCCGTCATCAAGTGAATATCCGAAGACTGATCCGCCAGCGCACTTTGAATATCGCGCATCTTATCATTGGCGGAAAGGGCGGCCTGCTCAATGTCTTCTACGCGGCATTGCATGTGATCGCTGGACGATTTGAGAATTTCAGCCGCTTCATCCGCACCTTTCTGCAAGGCGACGAGACGATCGTCAAACATGATGCCGATTTGCTCCAGACGCTCCAGATTATTCTTGCTGGAGTGTGTAAAGTTGTCTTGCAACTCTGCAAAGCGCACCTGAACTTTTTCACTGCGCTGGAGAGCATCATCGAACAAAGGCTCAAAACCATCGGCCGTTTTTTCAAGCGCCGTCATTACGCCCTCAACGGCGCCAGTTGCCTGAGCGGCATTGGTTTTCAGGCTTTGCGTTTTTTCTTCGATCGTTTTATCCAGCGCCGTCATACCTTCAACCGCCAGCACAGCGCTTTGTGAGATTTCCTCACAGCGTGCCGCTATCGCGTTCTCCAGCCCGGAAATATCACCAACAGCCCCTTCAGAGAGAGAGGATAAATTCTGCGCCTGATCTTCAAGTGCCTTACGGACACTTTCGATACTTTCCAGAGACTGACGCACTTCCTTATCGAGGAGCCCTGCCTGCGCGCCCAACTGCTCATTAATCGTCCGGGCGTGCCCGCCGATTTCCCCCGTGATGGTTGAAATCTCCTGTGCCTGCCCCCGCAGGATCGAGCGGATATGCTCTGCGCTTTCTTTTGCTTTATCACTTGAATCATTCAGCTCCGTTACGCGCCGTGCCAGTGTTTCCGCGATTTGTTCGTGACGCGCATCAACATCCTTCACGACAAGATTGATCTCACGCAAGGGCGTTTCCAGAGTCGACTGAACGGCCTGAATGCGCTCAACCAACCTTACGCCTGAAAGATTGATCGTCTCACTTTGCGCTTCGACCGCCGCGGAAAGAGCCTCAACCTGTTTATCGGCAAGCCCGGAGGCTTCCTCAATCTGCGTACGGCTTGTTTCCAAAAGCGTCAGAATATTATTCATCTTTTCGGCATGCGCCGCGCCGGTTTCATCCATGCGGGTCAGACGCTCGTCCGTATCGGCCATCAATGTATCGGCCTGATTTTTCGCCGCCGTCATGGATTTTTCAACCGATTCAACCGCGCGCCGTGCCGCTGACGTAATCGCTTCAGAACCGGAGAGCGCCACAGCCATCGCCTCGCTAAGCTTGTGTGCGGCCGCTTTTCCGGATTCCTCGATTTGGTCGGCATGATGGCCTAGACCGGAAACGGTTTCTTTTAGCTGTTCGGATTGCGTAGAAAGCCGATTTTCCAAGCTTTCTGTTTTGCTCTCGATCACATCCGCCGTCCGGTCGAGCTTCTCAAGGCTTGTGTCGATCGCACCGGAGAGTTTATCTGCCTGTCGTGCAATTTCTTCCGCGCCCTGATCGAGAGCGTCTTTGTGCCCCGTGATCGCATCCGTCGATTTTTCAAGCACGGAAAGTGTTTGATCGGCCACATCTTTTAAGCCTTCTATCTGCCCCTCAATCGTTTGCGCCAAGCGCCCGGCTTCTGTGGAAACTTGTTCGGCCGCATCCGAAAGCATTGCCGAGTGATTATCAAATTCACCACCAACATCTTTCAAGCGCGCCGTTACGCGGTCAACGGCTTCGTTCAGATTATCAAAGCTTTCATCGAAATAGCGGTCCATTTCTTTTGTCTTCTCACCCGCCTTTTCAGCCGCATCCAATATTTTATCGGCCCCACGCCCCATAGAGGCTTCCATTTCCGCGGCACGCTCAAGAATTTGCAATGTTGCGTCATCCCAGGCTTCCGCACCGTCCTGCACTTTTTCAGCAATAATGTTCGTGCGCTGCTCGACTTCACCGGTCATAGCCAAAAGCTTTTCCGTGCGTTCGTGGACATTCTCAGCCAAGCGGTCAACATGGAATTCTGTCTTTTTGGACAGTGTTACAAATTCACGAATTTCCGCACGCAAAGAGCGGCGGGCCTGTGCAATAGCTTTAATCACAGATTTGGAAGATGTCGCCAGTTCCGCCGATTGCTGACAAAGCTCTTCTATATCTTTGTGAACGCGTTGGGTACGTTCCTCCGAGGGGAAAATTATGGATTGCAACTCATCACGGAGCGCTTGCGCATAAAGCGCCACTTCGTTCTTGCGTTGAAAATGGCCGAATATGTACCAAAAAAGCGCCACCGGTGCGAGGGCACCAGCCAAAAGCCCGCCCATATCCGCCGGGGTCAAAGGCGTTGCTTCCGCGCCCGTATAGATGCCGACCGTATAGACAAGAGAAAAACCAACCCAGAAAATGCTAAAGAATACACCTGCATAGGTCGCCACACGCCCCGCAAGAGAAGGCTTAAGAATCGCGCCCTGCCCTGTTCCCAAAACCAAAACCGGCTCATCATCAAAATCGTGAGGGGCCTCCGCCGCCAAAGGTATGTGCGCCATGCTATCGGCTTGTATTTCACTATCCGGCGCACGGGTTGCCCGAACTTGAAGACCGGATTCTTCTTTTTTGGCGTCCGTGTTACCTTGTGCCATCGGTGCCGCAGAAATTTTCAGGTTCGGGAGATTTCCAGACTTCCGCACCGCTTTTTCTTTTCGAGCGGAAAGCTCTGGTATTTTCCGGGTTTCCTGTGCGTCACGAAAATCTGTTTTGACTTCTTTGTCTTCGTCTTTGTCCTGCGGTACAACCGGCGCAATTTTCATGGCGTCACTCTCCTTAACGGCACTTGAAGTTTATCTGTTAATAAACTGATATATAGGGATTTGCGCTATTTACACACGATGAGAGATAAAGAGCAAGAGGCGATTCGCAAAAAGACTTTTTCTTCCACAGTTATGGAATTATTGAGTATCTTTCAGCACTACGATACTTGTTTTACTTTCTCAAGATAGCGCCGTACATCGGCTTTCACTTCCGGAGCCAGTAAGTAAAGCGCAATGATGTTGGGGATCGCCATAGCGAATACCATGGAATCCGTAAACTGGATGACACTGGAAAGCTCGGCGGAAGCGCCAATCACAATAAAAACACAAAAGAGCGCTTTAAAAACAATTTCACTAGCGAGTGACTGTCCGAAAAGAAACGTAAAGCCTTTCTCCCCGTAATAAGACCAGCTGATAATCGTCGAATAGGCAAACAGAAATACCGTTAGCGCTAGAACATACGGGAACCAAGAGATACTTTGCGCAAAGGCACGGGAGGTTAGCTCCACCCCTTCGATCGCACCGTCACCGTTGTAGGAATGCGTAATAACAATCACAAGCGCCGTGACCATGCAAATAATGACCGTATCTATGAACGGCCCCAGCATTCCGACCAGACCTTGTGAGACAGGCTCATCCGTTTTAACAGAGGCATGCGCAATCGCCGCAGACCCCAGCCCCGCTTCATTGGAAAAGGAGGCCCGTTGTACGCCCATCAAAAGCGCCCCCATAAAGGCGCCGCCCCCGGCTTGAAAGGAAAAAGCGCCATGAAAAATCGTCGCAAGTGCGCCAGGTAGGGCCGCCGCATTCATAGCGATCACAAGCAACCCCGCCAACAAATACAAGCCCCCCATCAGGGGCACGATGCGGGAAGCAACGCGAGCGATAGATTTAATACCGCCAATAATCACCAGTCCCACAACCAGCACCATAAACAGCCCAAACAGCCAGCCCTTATCGGCGAAATAGCTTGCCTCTCCGCCCGTCACGTTCAAAAGCTGCTGATAGGCTTGATTGGTTTGGAACAAGCTGGCCGCGCCAAAGGTTCCCAACACACACGCCGCCGCAAAAAACAGAGCCATAAAATTACCGACATACGGGATGTTGCGGTTATTAAAAGCATCGCGGAGATAATACATCGGCCCACCGGAAATCCTGATCTTACCGTCAGGAAGCGTTATCTGGCGGCGGTATTTAACCCCCAGCATGACTTCTACCATCTTGGTGCTCATGCCGAACAGCCCCATCAAAACCATCCAGAAAGCCGCGCCCGGCCCGCCCAGAGAAATGGCTACGGCCACGCCAGCAATATTCCCCAGCCCCACAGTCCCGGACAGAGAGGTTGTTAAGGCCTGAAAACGGTTAATGTTACCATCTTCACCCGGTTTATCATATTTTCCTCTTAAAATATTGATAGCATGAGAAAAACATCGGATATTGATAAACCCCAGATAAACCGTAAAGAACAGAGATGCCGCCACAAGCCAAACAAGGATCAGTTTGATATCCTGCCCCAGCACCGGAACGGTATAGAAAATCACAGAAGCAACGCCATCAGATAGAGGCGCCATAAAACGGTCTATAGTCTCATCAACATTCATTTCTAGCTGTTTCCATTTTCATTTGCTCATCGTTACTCGTCGCTTACATAGGCCCGCTATGATTCGCTTCTCGTGCCTTGCGCAAATAAAAAGCGAAACAGCTATTACAAATTAGAGAGCGCTTCCCCTTCTCTTATCAAGGCTCGCAAATCGGACGAGAGACAGGGTGAGAGGGATGAAAGGTCGAAGCCCAGCGCCGCAATGTTTCCTCATCCATGTGAGCCACCTTGGGAATACGGACGGCATAGCGGTTACAGAAAACATCCGGGCGCATTTTAGCGGCATCCGTTGAAATCTTGTTGGCCAGCGCCGTGCGCAGCGTATTCAGCGTTGCTTCCGGATTGTGATCGCCTGTCCGTTGATAGTAACTTAAAAGCTGATCTTCGTAGGAAGAAAACAGCCCGGCATGGTCGGAGGTAAACTCACGGAATTGCAGGTACAAATTTTTGCCGCTGCGGGTTTTCATGGCCTGACAGTTTAAACCAATCACCATCAATTCACTGTGAATACGGATAGCTTGCTCAGCCTCGGCCTCGGCCATAGTGTAACACGATCCCGTGCCGGAAGCTTCCCCCGCCTTCGTTAGTGCCGGCACACAAAGCAGTGCGCAGAAGAGAGAAAAAGCTATTCGTTTTATCATCGTCATTATGATGTTACCTGTGTTTTTAGAGGTTCCCCGTTAAAACAAGCCAAAAGATTGTCCAAAACCAGACGCCCCATAGCCGTTTTTGTTTCAAAAGTGTCGCCACCGATATGTGGTAACAAAACCACATTATCCATCGAAAACAGAGCTTCGGGAACATGAGGCTCGTTTTCATACACGTCCATCCCCGCCCCGGCAATCGCTTTGTTGTACAAAGCTGCCAAAAGGTCTTCTTCATTGACGACGGAACCGCGGGATACATTTATCAAATATCCTTGCGAACCTAAAGCCTCCAAAACTTTGTAGTCCACAATTTTTTCCGTCTCCGCACCACCGATGCACGTCAGGATTAAAAAGTCGCACAAATCGGCCATCGTCTGTAAATTCTTGCAGTATGTATATGGTTGGTCTTCTTTTTCCCGCGGCCCCGTATAGAGGACATCCATATCAAAAGCGCTACAACGTGCAGCCACAGCTTGCCCGATCCGGCCCAGCCCGACAACCCCCACGGTCTTCCCCGACAAGGCCACCCCCATCGGAAATTTGCATTTTTCTTGCCATTTACCGCAGCGGACAAACATATCGGCCTCGCACGTGCGGCGCGCCAAAGATAAAAGCAGCGCCAGTGCCGTATCTGCCGTGTCTGCCGTCACAACATCCGGTGTATTGGTTACAGCTACGCCATATTCGGCGGCAGCTGTCAAATCTACGTTATTCACCCCAACGCCGTACTGCGCGATAATTTCCAGATGGGGCAAAGACTCAATCAGACGACGTGAAACGCCCTTACCATCATAACGGGACAGAATAGCCCGTATTTCATCCTTGTGTTTCTGAAGCACGCTTTCCGGATCATTTTCTTTCCAGAGCTTGATAACATTGAAGTGTTTATCCAGTTCTTCCATCTCGGAAGGCAGCATCGCGCCCAGCGCCAAAAGAGTTTTCTGCATAAGCAATCTTTCTCAAAGCTTGATTTGTACGGATTATTTGTGGTTTATAGCACAGAAATTTAACGCTTGTCATCCTGAGCGTTAGCGAAGGATCTTGAACCCAACCCCCTTAAGATTCTTCGGCTTTGCCTCAGAATGACAAAAAGGAAGCAAATATTGTGAAAGACAAAAAACTCTTCATCAAGACTTGGGGCTGTCAAATGAACGTCTATGACAGCCAGCGCATGGCTGACGTTCTGGCGCCTTTGGGCTATAAAACCGTCGATACGCCGGAGGACGCCGATATGGTGATCCTCAACACCTGCCATATCCGGGAAAAGGCAACCGACAAGGTTTTTTCTCAACTGGGACGCTTGCGGGAGCACAAAGACGCCAAGGAAGAGCGCGGCGGTAGAATGCTAATGGCCGTTGGCGGTTGCGTCGCACAGGCCGAAGGCGCATTCATTATGGAGCGCGCACCATATGTTGATATGGTGTTCGGTCCGCAAACCTATCACGAGCTGCCGGAGATGGTCATCAAAGCCACAGGAGAGCGCGTGATTAACACGGAGCTGGCCACAGAAGACAAATTCGACGCTCTGCCCGGTGAAAACCGCCCCACAGGTCCGGCGGCCTTTCTGTCGGTGCAAGAAGGCTGCGATAAATTCTGCACGTACTGTGTGGTGCCTTACACACGCGGCGCGGAAATTTCCCGCCCCGTCTCTCAGATATTAGATGAAGCAAAGCGCATAAGAGATTCAGGTGCAAAGGAAATCACGCTTTTAGGGCAGAACGTTAATGCCTATCACGGGGAGCATACAGACGGCAGCACATGGACCCTGCCCCGCATTATTGAGGCCGTCGCAAAGATCGAGGGGATCGAGCGCATTCGCTATATGACCTCTCACCCCGGCGATATGCAGGATGAATTGCTGGAAGCGCACGGTTCTATTGAAAAACTGATGCCCTATATGCACCTGCCCGTACAAAGCGGCGCGAACAAAGTCCTGAAAGCGATGAACCGCAAACACACGGCAGAAAGCTATTTGGAGACAATTGAAAAGCTCCGTAAATTGCGCCCCGACATTGCGCTGTCCGGCGATTTTATCGTGGGCTTCCCCGGTGAGACGGATAAAGATTTTGAAGACACAATGGATTTGGTTCGCAAGGCCAGATACGCTTCGGCCTATTCATTCAAATTCTCCGCCCGCCCCGGCACGCCCGCCGCCAGCATGAAAAAGCTGATCCGCCCGGAAATTATGGATGAGCGTTTGCAAGCACTGCAAGACCTCCTCAATGAACAAGGGCAGAATTTCAACGAGCCGTTTATCGGCACGACGGTTCCCGTCCTGTTCGAGCGCAAAGGCAGGGAGCCGGGACAACTGCACGGCCGCAGCCCTCACAACCAGTCTGTCCACACCGAAGGCAACGAACGCCTGATCGGGCATATCGTTGATGTAAACATCTCGGCAGCCTCCAAAAGCGCCCTGCGCGGGTGCATCGCAACAAGTGAAACAATTGCCAAAAGCGCTTAAATATGAGACAATTAAGCATGGTTAATTAGTTTGCGAGGATCGCTATAACAACACCAACCATTCAAGAACGAATCGCCTTTGAAGACAATCGGCTCCTTCCGGTTTTGTTTGGCGAACAGAATACGCACCTCCGCACCATAGAAAAAGCGCTGGATGTACAGCTTTGCAGCCGTGGGAACGAGGTTTCCATTAACGGCACCCCCGACAAAGCCGAGCAAGCACGACAAGTTTTAGAAGCTCTGTGGCAGCGCATTGAAAAGGGGCACGATATAGATTCCGGAAGCGTCGATTCAATATTACGATTCCTGAACGAGGAGAAAGAAAGCGTGCAAAAAGACACCCAAAAGGTACTCAAAAACTTTGTAGACAGCGAAGTACAAATCATCACAAAGAAAAAGACTATCCGCCCGCGCTCCCCTATGCAGGCTTGTTATATACAGGCTATACGGGACAATAAACTCACCTTTGGGATCGGCCCTGCGGGAACAGGAAAGACTTATTTAGCGATTGCCATGGCTGTGGAAATGCTGGAGGCCGGAGAGGTCGAACGCATTATTCTGACCCGTCCGGCGCTGGAAGCCGGGGAACGCCTTGGCTTTTTACCCGGTGAGATGAAAGAGAAAATGGACCCGTATATGCGTCCGCTTTATGATTCTCTCCATGACACCATGGCCGTCGAAAAGCTCCAGAAAAAACTGGCAACGGAAGAAATTGAAATTGCGCCGCTGGCCTTTATGCGAGGCCGCACACTCAGCAACGCGTTTGTTATTTTGGACGAAGCGCAAAACACCTCCAACATGCAAATGATGATGTTCTTAACGCGGCTGGGTGAAGGCTCCCGCATGCTTGTGACGGGTGACCCCACACAAACCGATTTAGCCCCGAACGAAAGCTCCGGCCTGATAGATGCGCAACACATCTTGAAAGAAACCGACGATATTGCTTTTGTCTCATTCTCTCACAAAGACGTGGTACGCAGCGCTCTGGTTTCCAAAATCATTCAAGCCTACAACAAATACCGGGGTACGTAAGGTTCGCTACCGATGACAGATACGCAGCCCGCCTCCCCCATGACCGGTTCTTACAGTTATGAAGTGCTTGTGAATGCTTCCTGCTGGAATGATGAGGATATCAATCCCGCTGAAATCCTGACAGCGTTGCTTCCGCATATCGAAACCCATATTCCTCAACCGGAGGGAACAAATGCCTCCTTGTTTGAGCTGTGCATTGTTTTGAGTGATGATGACGAAGTGCAAACACTCAATCGTGATTATCGCGGAAAGGACACCCCCACCAACGTGCTTTCCTTCGCAACGCTTGACGATGAAACGGCGGACCTGACTATGGGCTACGCCCCTGCATTCCCCCTGGGCGATATTGTGCTGGCCTATGAAACAATCCAGCGGGAAGCCATCGAACAGAATAAAAATTTCCACGACCACTTTGCACACTTACTAACGCATGGCATCTTGCATTTGCTGGGCTACGATCATATAGAAGAAGATGATGCGCAGGAAATGGAAGCGCTGGAAACAAAAATTCTCGCACAGTTAAACATCGCCAACCCCTATCAACAATCATGACGGCAAATAAATAAGATGACGCATAAAACTGATGATCCCGTCCCCCCTAAAAAAAATGGAGCGGAAAACGAAAATGGCGGAGACATAATTTCGTGGATTTCCGGCCTGATAAAAAACAAGCATGACACATCTCTGCGGGAAGCGCTGGAAGAATATATCGAGGAAAACAAAGAGGAAGAAAATGCAACAGACCTGCATGAACGGCTTTTAATCGGAAATATCCTCAAGCTGCGTGATATGACAGTAACAAATGTCATGATCCCGCGCGCCGATATTAAAGCAATCGCCTTTGATGCATCCGAAGAAGATTTGCTGGCACTCCTCGCCGAACACCAATTTAGCCGCTTGCCCGTCTATAAGGAAAATCTGGACGATATTATCGGTGCCATCCATATCAAAGATATTCTGGCCTGCATGGCGGCAAAAGAAGACGTTCAGATAAAAAAACTTGTGCGCCCCGTTCCGATACTCTCTCCAGCGATGCCGGTTTTGGATCTTCTGCTCATGATGAAACAGGAACGCCGCCACATGGCTCTGGTTGTTGATGAGTTCGGCGGCATCGACGGGCTGGCAACAATCGGCGATCTCATAGAGGCCATCGTCGGCGAAATCGAAGACGAGCACGATCATGAGGATCACCCTGTTCTGGAAGAAAAAGAAGATGGCTCCGTTCTGGCCGATGCCCGCTTTGATATCGAAGAATTTGAAGAAAAATATGGCCGCATTCTTGATGAGGAAGAACGCGAAGATATTGATACGCTGGGGGGGCTTGTCTTTAGCATTGCGGGGCGCGTTCCGGCCCGCGGAGAGATTATCAATCACGATACCGGCATGCGCTTTGAAGTTCTCGAAGCCGACCCGCGCCGGGTCTATCGCTTATTAATTCGCAATATCCCCTTGCCCCCGGATACCAATAAGGATTAAAGCTCTAAAAGTTATGAGCTTACAAACCTTAAAAAATATCCTGCTGCAAAAGCTGACGGCCGCCCCCTTCCTTGTCAGGGCTATCACAGCTCTTTTTGCAGGCAGTATAAGCGTCCTGGCCATGCCGCCATGGCATCTATACCCGCTCCTGTTCGTGGGTATGAGCCTGTTTTACATCCTTTTAACCGTCGCCCGGACAGGAAAAGAGTTTTTTTTCTATGGTTGGTTTTTTGCGTTCGGTTATCACCTGTTTGGTCTATCATGGATCGGCAATGCTCTTCTCGTTGAAGGAAACGGTTATGCATGGGCATGGCCGCTGGCCGTTGCGGGGCTGCCTTTTTTGCTAGCTTTCTTTAGCGCCGCCGCCATGTGGCCCTTAAGATTCACAAATTCATTGTCGCACCTTTCAGGCTTTTTTTATTTCATCACACTCACCTCTCTTGCCGAAGCGGCGCGCGGACACCTTTTCACAGGCTTCCCTTGGAATCTATACGGCTATACATGGGATGCGCTACTCCCCGTCGCACAGGTCGCAGCACTCAGCGGTATTGACGGCCTGACGCTTTTAACTGTTTTCTGGATCGCTTTGCCGGGCTTTCTGTTGGCAGGGAAAACATCCCAAACGGGAAAAACGTTATTGCTTATGGCGGCTATCGCCAGCTTCGTCTTTTCCTATAGCTATGGCGCCGCACGACTAGCCGAACCCACCATCCCGCCACGGGAGGAGATCAACATACGTCTGGTTCAACCCAATATCGCACAAAAAGACAAGTGGGCACCCGACAAAGCCGGAGAAAATCTGGATACACTCATAAGGCTTTCCTTACCGGATAAAATGGAAAATGAATTAAACACAACAATTATCATCTGGCCGGAAACCGCCATCTCACACTATTTGATGGAAAACGAAAGCGCGCGAACGGCCCTGCGGCAAATGTTGGGAGCTTACAAAAATAAAGTTTATTTACTGACAGGCATTCTGCGTCAGGAAAGAGATACCGAACAAAGAACATCACATTATTATAACAGCATGATTCTCTATGACAGCGATCTGAATCCTCTTGCCACATATAACAAAGACCATCTTGTTCCCTTTGGTGAATATATCCCCTTTCAGAAATTCATCCCTTTAAAGCCCGTTGCCGCCTTTACAGGCTTCAGCAGGAACACCAAAGAAAAGATCATAGATATCCCCGGTATTCCTCCCATCATTCCCCTGATTTGTTATGAGGTCATTTTCCCCAACAGCTTTACACGAGTAACAGAGAAAACAGCCGCATGGAGTGTTAATGCCACAAATGACGGTTGGTACGGTGATAGCGCCGGCCCTTACCAACATTTAAGCCAAGCGCGCTTTAGAACCATAGAAACGGGCACACCTCTCGTACGATCCGCAAACACCGGAATTTCTGCCGTCATAGATTCTAAAGGACGATTTATTGCACGCCTGCCCCTTTTAGAAGCCCAAAGCCAGAACGTATCATTACCCGGGAAAGAATACAGGAAAACTTTTTTTATGAAATTTTCCCGATACATTCCCTATATAATGTTATTATTAACGTTGATAGCAGGGTTATTTTTTCATTTTTTTAACAAGAAAACAAAAAAACACACCAAAAAAGTTATATAGAATGCTCATGTAATACTTTTAGTCAGTTGTAAAATACATTATTTGCATGCATGTGTATTTCTTTGCTAAAAAACAACGGCAAAGAAAAGTGAAACACGAGCAATAGCAAAAAGTATTGCGACCTTAAGGATGAGAGATGGTTAAAACTTCAGATAAAAAAACAGGACGCTACGCGCGCGCTGGAAGAATAACAAAAAGCGGCGCACGCAGCCCGGACCCTGTAGATGCACATGTGGGGACACGCCTACGTATGCGCCGTTCCCTGTTGGGATTAAGTCAGGAAAAACTGGCCGATGCCGTGGGCATTACTTTCCAGCAAATTCAAAAATACGAACGGGGAACAAACCGGGTTAGCGCCAGCCGCCTGTACCAGTTCAGTAGAATTTTGGATGTGCAAGTTTCTTACTTCTTTGAAAAATTCTCTGAACAGGACGCATGCATCCCTAATTACACGCCCCTGAGCGATAACGAACAAGAACCCATCATGAATGAGGGCATCACAGATAGCAAAGAAACCGCAGATCTTCTCCGCATTTACTATTCAGTTACAAATAATGAGACCCGCAAAGACTTTTTAAAAACCATAAAATCAATGGCCGAGATAATAAAAAGCGGGCACTAAGCCGCCCCTTTTCCCAAGCTATAAGGCGTTTAAGATTGTTTTTCGACAAGGCCAGCTGGAGCGTAGGCGTAGGAATTCTACGGTAGCGACAGGCAACCCCATAGCGCGAAGCACATCGTGCGTGCGCGAAAATGTGGCGGAAACAAAAATAAATGACTACATAGGCGATTTCATTTATTTTTACGTCGCATCTTGCACATTGGATATGTTCGGATTATCCTTCCCCACTTTGAATAATTCTCTGAATAGTCTGAACAGAAGGTATATATTTCAATGACCCGCAATTCTCTCAAAGATTTCCTTTTTACCAGTGAATCCGTTTCCGAAGGGCACCCTGATAAAATCTGTGACCAGATATCCGATGCTATCGTTGATTGCTATATGGGTTCCGACGCGAATTGCCGTGCAGCGATTGAGACCGTAACAACAACCAATTATGTCGGGATCGTTGGCGAGGCCCGCGGCCCGGAAAACATAACTCATGATATTATGGAAAAAATCGCGCGCGATACCATCAAGAAAATCGGCTATGAGCAAGACGACTTCCACTGGAAAAATGTGGAGATGGATATCCGCGTCCACAGCCAGTCCGCTGATATCGCGCAAGGCGTCGATGCTGGGGACGAAAAGGATGAAGGCGCGGGCGACCAGGGGATCATGTTCGGCTATGCCTGCAAAGAAACGGATGTCCTGATGCCGGCGGCTATCCAGTATTCTCACGATATTTTGCGATCGCTGGCCGAGGCCCGTCACAGCGGCGCCCTGCCCCTGCTCGGCCCGGATTCAAAATCGCAAGTAACACTAGAATATCGTGACGGCCAGCCCGTACGCGCAACCTCTATCGTTGTTTCCACGCAACACGATGAAAGTGCCTCCCAAAACGATGTACGCGAAATGGTGCGTCCGCATGTGCTCAAAGTCCTGCCGGAAGGCTGGATGTGCCCGGAAGAGGAATTCTACGTCAACCCGACGGGCCGATTCGTGATTGGCGGACCGGTTGGTGATGCGGGCCTGACGGGGCGAAAGATTATTGTCGACACCTATGGTGGCTCCTGCCCGCACGGTGGCGGGGCGTTTTCCGGGAAAGACCCCAGTAAAGTCGACCGTAGCGCCGCCTATGCCGCGCGTTATGCCGCCAAAAACATCGTAGCTGCGGGCTATGCCGAGCGCTGCACGATCCAGCTTTCCTACGCCATCGGGGTTAGCAAGCCTCTGTCCTTGTACGTCAACACGCACGGAACGGGCACGGTGCCGGAAAACGCACTGGTCGCGGCGCTGGACAAAGTTATGGACTTTTCTCCGCGCGGCATTATCGAGCGCTTGCAACTGCGCCGGGCGATTTACGCCAAAACCGCTGCCTACGGGCACTTTGGCCGCACGCCGACCGATGAAGGCCACTTCAGTTGGGAAAAAACGGATATGGTCGATGCCCTGCAAAAAGAGCTTGGCTAGCCTTTGATGAGCGCCGACCAACAAAACCGTCGCCTGTACGGCCGCCGAATGGGGCGTCCGCTCAATAAAACGCGGCAAGATGTTATTGATACGTTATTGCCTGCTTTGGAAATCCCGGAGGAATGCCTCACGGAAAAAGGCAATCTGGATACTGCATCCCTGTTTGACAGCCCCCGCGCCCGGATGGTGCTGGAAATCGGCTTTGGCAATGGCGAGCATGTTGCCGACATGATGCGCGCGCGGCCCGGCGACGGCTTTATTGCTTGTGAGCCTTTTATCAACGGCATGGCCGCTTTTCTGAAAGAGATAAAAGACGAAAAACACGACCACGTCCGCGTCTGGATGGAGGATGCCATTATCGTCGCCGACAGCCTGAGCGATAACAGCCTTGATGAAATCTACGTCTTGAACCCTGATCCCTGGCCGAAGAAACGGCATTACAAACGCCGGATTATATCTCAGGACAATCTGGACAAGTTCGCGCGAATCCTGAAACCCGGCGGCTTACTGACCATGACAACGGATGTTGATGATCTCTCCGAATGGATGGTCACGCAAGCCAGCCGCCACCCGGCCTTTGAATGGACGGCGGAGAGCGCCTCCGACTGGCAAACCCCGCCGAAAGGATGGCTGCCGACCCGCTACGAGACCAAAGGAATCGCCGCCGGACGAAAGCAGACCTATTTGCTGTTTCGCCGCCTGTAAAACATTGCTACAATCTGCGCGGCTTTCCCTCCCCTCATTTTTTACTTGCCTTTTGCGCGGATCGTCCCTATATTCCTTTCAAAATCCTGATATTGAACAGGGTGGGCTCAATAAAAAGAGGCCCGCCTTTTTTGTTGGAAAAATTGATGAAATTAACACCGCTGGAACAAAAAATTACGGACATTATCACCCCTGCGATCGAAGAACAGGGCTTGCAGCTCGTCTGCGCCCGCTTGCTGAGTGAAAGCCACGGGCAAATTCTGCGTGTTATGGCGGAACATCCGGACACGCATAATCTGGGGGTTGATGATTGCGCCAAACTAAGCCGGGAAATATCGGCCCTGCTCGATGTCGAAGACCCGATTGACTCCCGCTATATGCTGGAAATCAGTTCCCCCGGCATTGATCGTCCGCTGGTGCGCGAAACAGATTACGAGGATTTTGCCGGGCTGGAGGCCAAGATCGAAATCGACCCGCCGCTGGAGGGACAAAAGCGTTTCCGCGGCCGGATACAAGGGATTGAGAATGGAGAAATTCTTTTAGATACGGACCAAGGAAAGGTTGCCTTGCCTTACATTTCGGTGCATAAAGCAAAGCTGGTTATGTCGGACGAGCTTTTGAACCGGACAAAAAAGGCGAAAGCCTGACCCGTTTTTGATAAGAACGAACTAAACTGAACTGAACAGTAAAGAAGAAGACAAAAGAGGAAAACAAAATGGAACTTCTGCAAGTTGCTGATGCGGTTGCCCGCGATAAAGCCATTGATAAGGATATCGTTCTGGAGGCCATGGAAGAGGCTATTCAGAAAGCCGGGCGCTCAAAGTACGGTCATGACCATGATATTCGCGCTCACATCGACCGTAAATCCGGTGAAATTGAATTGAAGCGCTACCGCGAAGTGGTCGAGGAAATCGAAGACGAAGCCAAACAATCGACACTGGCCGAGGCGCAACGCATCAAAAAAGATGCCGAAATCGGAGAATTCCTGATCGACGAACTACCGCCTCTGGACTTTGGCCGTATTGCTGCGCAGACCGCGAAACAGGTCATCGTGCAAAAAGTTCGTGAAGCCGAACGTGCCCGTCAGTACGAAGAGTTCAAAGACCGCACTGGCGAGATCATCAACGGCGTTATCAAACGTGTGGAATACGGCAATGCAACCGTCGATATTGGCGGCCGCGCGGAAGCTCTGCTCCGCCGTGATGAATGTCTGCCGCGTGAGCACCTGAAAAACGGTGATCGTGTGCGCGCCTTTATCTATGATGTGCGCGAAGAACAGCGCGGCCCACAGATTTTCCTGTCCCGGACACGCCCGGAATTTATGAAACTTCTCTTCACGCAAGAGGTTCCTGAAATTTATGATGGGGTGATCGAAATTAAAAATGTGGCGCGCGACCCCGGCAGCCGTGCCAAAATCGCCGTTATTTCCCGCGATGGTTCCATCGACCCGGTTGGCGCTTGCGTCGGGATGCGCGGTAGCCGCGTTCAAACCGTTGTCAATGAGCTGCAAGGCGAGAAAATCGACATTATTCCCTGGACGGAAGATATTGCGAGCTTCACGGTTAGCGCTTTGCAGCCGGCGGAAGTCTCCAAGGTTGTTCTCGATGAAGAGAAAAACCGTATGGAAGTTGTCGTACCGGAAGAACAGCTTAGCTTGGCTATCGGCCGCCGCGGGCAAAACGTACGTCTGGCCTCTATCCTGAGCGGATGGGAAATTGATATCCTGACCGAGGAAGAAGAATCGCAACGCCGCACCGAAGAATTCACCACGCGCTCTGCCCTGTTTATGGAGGCTTTGGACGTGGATGAAGTCATCGCGCATCTCTTGGTCGCCGAAGGCTTTACCCGGATTGAGGAAATCGCTGAAACGCCGATTGAAGAACTCAACCAGATTGAAGGCTTTGAAGAAGAAGTCTCCATGGAGCTGCAAAACCGGGCCAATGCATGGCTGGACCTGAAGGAACAAGAGCTTCAGGAAAAGCGCAAAGAACTGGGGATTGCCGACGATTTGATGGCATTCGAAGGATTAGCCCCCGCTATGATTATCAAGCTGGGCGAAAACGAAATCAAAACGTTGGATGACCTTGCCGATCTGGCCGGTGATGAACTGGTTGAAATCGTTGGCGAAAGCGCCATGAGAGAAAGCGAAGCCAATGCCATCATCATGAAGGCCCGTGAACACTGGTTTGCTGAGGAAGACTCGCAAGAGGAAGCCGCAAGCAACGATGAAAGTGAAGGATCCACCCCGGAAAAAGCAGAAGAAAATGCTGCTTAACCCGGGAAAATAAAGACTCCCTGAACTTAGCGCTCAGGGATAAAACGCTGTAAAAGGATTGTCCATGAGCGAGACAAAAGAAAAAGAAGAGAAAAACAACAACTCTGACGAAAGTAAAGCGACAGAGAAGAAAACCCTGAGCCTTGGCAAAGGGACCTTGAGCCTGAAAGGTGGTTCGGCCAGTGGCACAGCCGCTCGTCAAAGCGCGGGAAGCTCAGGCCCCAAGGCCGTTGCCGTTGAGGTGCGCCGCCGCCGGGCAGCCCCTGCAACAAAAACGGAAACACCTGCTGCCACGTCAACGGAAGCCGCCACCGGGGATGATTCATCTCATCTGACCGAACAGGAAATGGCCCGCCGCGCTAAAGTCCTTCAACGTGCACAAGAAGAAGCCGAGCGTAAAGCCCTTCAGGAACAAGCCGAGAAAGCCGAAAAGGCCAAAGAAGCAAAAGAGAAAAAAGAGGACGCAACACCGCTTTCCAAAAAAGAAGAGCAACGCCTCAAAGAATTGGAAGAATTGCGCAGCATTCAGGAAGAAGAAGACCGTCAACGCGCCGAAGCCGAAGAGCAACGCCAGGCCGAAGAGCAACGCCGCACCGAAGAAACCGCTTTCCGCACCAAAAAAGATATTCACGCCGCTGATGAAAAAGAAGAAGAAAGCTATCGCGAGCGCATGAAGAAACAGCAAGCTCGTAACCCCCGTGGAGGCGATCGCCGCCGGGGCGGAAAGCTGACCGTCACGCAAGTTCTTAATGAAGATTACAACCGCGACCGCGGTATGTCGGTTGCCGCACAAAAACGCGCCCGTGAAAAAGCCCGTCTGGCGATGTTGGGTGCAAACGAGCCACCCAAAAAGATTATCCATGAAGTTGTCCTGCCTGAAGCGATTACGGTGCAAGAACTTGCCAACCGTATGGCCGAACGCAGTGGCGATGTCATCAAGACCCTCATGAAAATGGGTGTGATGGCCACAATCAACCAGACGATTGACGCCGACACGGCCGAGCTTTTGATCGAGGAATTCGGCCATAAAGTCAAACGGGTAACGGATGCCGACATCGAAGAAGGTCTGGAAGGCACGGAAGACCGCGAAGAAGACCTTTGCGACCGGCCGCCGGTTGTCACCGTTATGGGGCACGTCGACCATGGGAAGACTTCCCTGCTCGACGCCTTGCGTACCACGGATGTCGTATCTGGCGAGGCCGGCGGTATTACGCAGCATATCGGTGCCTATCAGGTCACCATGAAAAGCGGCGATAAAATTACCTTCCTTGACACACCGGGACACGCAGCCTTTACGGAAATGCGGGCACGTGGTGCAAATGTTACGGATATTGTCGTGCTCGTCGTTGCTGCCAATGACAGCCTGATGCCGCAAACGATTGAGGCCATCAGCCACGCGAAAGCGGCGGGCGTGCCTTTGGTTGTGGCGATCAACAAGGTTGACCTGCCCGATGCCGACCCGATGAAGGTTAAAACCGATCTCCTCCAACACGAAGTCATCGTCGAAGATATGAGCGGTGATGTCTTGTGCGTCGAAGTTTCTGCCAAACAAAAACTAAATCTCGACAAACTGGAAGAGGCTATCCTGTTGCAGGCTGAGATGCTGGAGGTTAAATCCAACCCGAACCGTGACGCCGCCGGTACGGTTGTCGAAGCCAAAATGGAGCAAGGCCGCGGGAATGTCGCTACGGTTTTGATCCAAAGCGGCACATTGAAAATCGGTGACATTTATGTTGTCGGGGCCGAATGGGGGCGCGTCCGCGCCTTGATCGACGATCACGGCCAAAACGTTACGGAAGCCGTTCCCGGCCAACCCGTTGAGGTTTTGGGCTTGAACGGTGCGCCGCAATCCGGCGACCGCCTGACCGTTGTGGACAGCGAAGCCCGCGCCCGTGAGGTGAGCGAATACCGTCAACGCAAAAGACGCGAAGCCGCCAACGCCCTTCAATTGGGCAGCGGCGCAAGCTTTGAAGAATTGCTGGCTCACGATGTGGAAAGCAAAAAAGAAGCGCTCTCCGTCATTATCAAGGCCGATGTTCACGGCTCTGTCGAGGCCATTTCCGGTTCCTTGCAAAAACTGGTCGAGGAAAACGAAGAGCTTAAGGTGCGCATTCTCCATACCGGTGTGGGCGGGATTACCGAATCCGATGTGATTTTGGCCAAGGCTTCCGGCGCTCTGATTGTCGGCTTTAACGTGCGAGCCAACGCGCAAGCACGCCAAATGGCTGAGCAAGACGGTGTCGATATTCGTTACTACAACATCATCTATAACGTCATTGACGATGCAAAAGCGATGCTGAGCGGTATGCTCTCGCCGACCATCCGTGAAGAATATCTGGGGCAAGCCGAGATCCGTCAGGTCTTCCGCGTCACCAAAGTCGGGAACGTTGCCGGCTGTATGGTTACCCGCGGCGAGGTCAAACGGGCCTGCGGTGTACGCTTGCTGCGTGATGATGTGGTAATCCATGAAGGCACACTCAAAACCCTCAAACGCTTCAAGGATGAAGTCAAAGAGGTGAAAGAGGGCATGGAATGCGGTATGGCGTTTGAAAATTACGACGACATCAAGGAAGGCGACATGATTGAATGCTTCCAAACTGTCGAAGAAGCCCGGACACTGGACTAGATTTTCTGAGGTTTCCATGAAAAACAAACATCACAGCGGTTCCGGGCCGTCACAACGGCAATTGCGCGTAGGGGAAGAATTACGCCACGTCATTTCCGACGTGCTGCGCCGTGGGCATTTCGATATCGAAATCCTGATGAATGAAAGCCATAACATCACGGTCACGGAAGTGCGCCCTACCCCGGACCTGAAACAGGCACGCGCTTACGTTATGGCACTGGGCGGTGAGCACATGGATGAATTGCTCGAAGCTCTGAACGCCGAACATCAGACTTTTCAAAAAGAAATCAACCGCGTGACAAACCTGAAATTCACCCCGCGCGTTAAATTCGTTGAGGATGATAGTTTCGAAGAAGCACAGCGGATTGAGAGTATTCTAAATAAAATAGAATATCAGTAGTTTGATGAGACGTTTATCATGACCCCGGCAAAACTTGATAGAATGCACCGGCAGGTTTCTGATAACGGCGGGCATGCGACCGTTTTTGGATACGGTTCCCTTATTTCTGAAGCTTCCGCCCGCTATACGACCCCTCACCTGAAAAATTTTCGTCATGCCAGCGTCCATGGTTACATCAGGCGTTTCGGCCTTACCCCTCAAGACATAAGACCAAGCAATAGTAAAAGAAACATTGCCGTCGCAACGGCAGAAGCTGTGGATGATCCTGAGGCCTCCTTAATTGGGGTCGCTTACGATATTCCTGTCTGTGAACTTAATAATCTTGCCATGCGCGAAAGGCACTACGACTGGCACATTGTTCCTCTTGAAGATCAAAGCAACGCAGAAATTTTTGCCCTTATGGCAACGACGCCAGCACCGTCCCGTTTATTTATGAAGCACGCACACGAGCTGCAACCTGATTCCGGGACTTTTACCTGTGACGAGACGGTTATGCCTTTGGATTCCTATTTTATTTTATGCTTGGCTTCTGTTAAAAGGGCCATTGATAAAGGTCTAGCGCCCACTGATTACTATACAAAATATATTCAACATTCTTATCTGGCTGACGGGAAAACAACACTGGCCTCCTATCTATCCAGCCCACAAGCCGCAGAATTAAAACAAACCATACAGGATATCCGCAGCATTCTACCCAACGCTCAAGGATGGAAAGAAGAAAAATGGGAAAGCAAAGAGTTACAAGATATTGGAAGAAAATTCGGTATTTTGTCGCAACATCTTTGCGGACTAAAAGAGTGTTGGAATTATGCTGATGAAAGTGTACTTTTCTCTTCCTCTCAAAATGCAATTTAATATTTTTTGATCTGACATGGCACGACGTAAAAAAGGCAACCCCGTTAACGGCTGGATTAATCTCGACAAACCGCTGGATATGACATCCACGCAGGCGGTCGGGAAAGTGCGCCGCCTTACAAACGCACAGAAAGTCGGGCATGCCGGAACACTTGACCCGCTGGCGACAGGCATTTTACCCATCGCGCTGGGCGAGGCCACCAAGACGGTTCCTTATTGCCAGGATGCTCTTAAGATCTATGAATTCACTGTCACGTGGGGCGAATCCCGCGATACCGATGATGCCGAGGGCGATATTATTGCGACATCTGATGTACGCCCTGCCCCGGATCAAATTACCGCGATCTTGCCGGACTTCATCGGGGAGATTGAGCAACTGCCGCCTAAATTTTCCGCCATAAAGATCAATGGAGAAC
The DNA here is from genome assembly GCA_050297015.1 of Alphaproteobacteria bacterium. GTDB lineage: Bacteria > Pseudomonadota > Alphaproteobacteria > Micavibrionales > Micavibrionaceae > JACKJA01. The sequence continues at coordinate 29,726 of JBNKRZ010000018.1, forward strand.
GGGCCTACGACCTCGCCCGCGACGGGCAGGAGGTCGAATTAAAGCCGCGCCCGGTTTATATCGAGGAACTGGAATTGACCGAAACCACGGATGATACAGCCGCTTTCCGCTGCCTATGCGGGAAAGGTACCTATATCCGCTCCCTCGCCCGCGATATGGCCGAGAAATTGGGAACATGCGGCTATATCTCACTTTTGCGCCGCACAGTCGTCGGCCCGTTTAGCGTGGAAAATGCGATTTCTCTTGAAAAACTGGAGGAATTGCTCCATAGTGCGCCGCCTGAAGAGGTTGTGCTTCCTGTTCAGACCGCGCTGGACGACATCCCGGCGCTGGCCGTAAACGATCAGGAAGCTGCCCGGCTGAAACAAGGACAGAAGATTACCTTCTTTTCTAAACCGGATATAGAGCGTTTAACGCAAGCCGGAATAGATATAAGAGAAGACACCGACGTTCTTGCGACGTACAAAGGAAAGGCGCTCGCGCTGATCCTCGTACAGGGACCGGAAATCAGCCCTCTTCGTGTTTTTAACTTGTAACCACCATTGTCATCCTGAGCGTTAGCGAAGGATCTCTGGGGAAAGCTGTTTAAAGATTCTTCGGCTACGCCTCAGAATGACAACAATATGAAAGGAGATGCCCGATGTCGATTACAGCCCAGCGTAAGCAAGAGCTTATCGGAGAATACGAAACCAAAAAAGGCGATACCGGTTCACCGGAAGTACAGGTTGCGATCCTGACCGAACGGATCAACAATCTGTCCACGCACATGCAAGCCAACCACAAAGACGTGCACAGCCGTCGCGGTTTGTTGGCCATGGTTGCCAAGCGCCGTAAACTTCTGGACTACCTGAAAGGCAAAGAAGAGGCCCGTTACCAAGACCTCATCAAGCGCCTCGGTATCCGTCGTTAATATAGAATTCCCAAGAAAGGCAGCTGCGGTTGCCTTTCTTTTTGTTCTCAAATTCGCAATATGTAAAATTTGACAGCAACCCTGCTTTTCTGATAAAACCTTTGTCAGAATTTAAAAACACTAAAAAACAGAGGGTTTAAAAATATGCAGGAATTTCACGCAACAGACGCACAAAGTAAAACAAGCCTCACGGAAAAAACGCGCAACATCTTTCGCGGTATCACAAAGAAAAGAATCGCGCTAAGCGCTGCAAGCCTCGTCTTAGGTTCAGGCCTCTTATTAGGCGCGGAAGCTTGGGGCGTACACAAAGGCGCCAATGGTGAAGACAGTTACCTTGGCACAGCATGGAAATCTGCCAGAAATGGTCTTTTGTATGCCTATGGGCAACTCGGCGAAAAAGTAGAAAACACAGGCAAGAGCATGCGCAACACCAGTCGGAAGCTTCGCCAAGAGCCGAAATAAGCGAATTAAACCTCCTCCAAAAAGGCGGCTCTTCTATAAGGGGCGCTTTTTTTATGCCGCATCTTTCAGGAAGGATTTAGAGAGGATCTCTCCGTTCTCCATTTCGAATACGACCGGCACACCGGTTTCCATTTCGGCCTGATTGATTGTCTCCGGCGTTTCAACACCCAGAATAATCAACATAGCCCGCAGAGAATTCCCATGCGCCGCGATCAGGATATTCTCCCCCTGCGCCAGCAGCGGCTTGATATGGGCTTCATAATACGGGCGCACACGGTTTTCCACGACATCCTGAAGGCACTCTCCCCCCGGCGGGCGCGTATCGTAAGACCGCCGCCAGATATGAACTTGCTCGTCACCATATTTCGCGCGGGTCTCGTCTTTGTTGAGGCCCGTTAAATCCCCGTAATCGCGCTCCCGCAGATCGTCGTGACGAACCATTTCAGCAAACAAATCACCCTGCCCGGCCTCACTCAATGCAATTTCCGCCGTCCGGTTGGCGCGAGTTTGCGTGCTGGAAAAGACGTGATCGAATTTAATCCCGGCCTTGGCAAGACGCTTTCCGGCATCGCGCGCTTCGTCCTCCCCCTTTGCCGTCAGATCAACATCGTGGAAGCCGGTAAAACGGTTTTCCAAATTCCATTGCGATTGCCCGTGACGCAGCAAAACCAGATAATTCGACATAGTGATAAAAACCTTTTTAAATGATGATGTAAAAAATTAAAGGAAAAAGCTGGCTATCCGTTTCCCAGTAGTTCAAGCATATATGTGCCCAACGTATCCCAGATCGAGGCCAAATCATCCCCCATAGCCACAACAGCCGCCGTCACGGCCAGACCAATCCCGCCCGCCAGCAAGCCATACTCAACAAAGCTGGCACCGCGTTGGTCGCGCCGCAGATGTGAAAGCTTCTTCATAAATAAAATCAAAATAACGCCCCTTCCCTAATATGCCCTTTTCACTATACAAAAAGAGCTTACGCCTGTCACCATGGTAAGACATCGCAAAAAACTTTGACTTTCAGGGCAAACCGTGTCATCTATCCCTTGACCGATCAAGGATGGCTTGCAAGTGATCTACGGTTGACTGTCAAGAGCGACGAATTTCCAAGACGCCGCTTTTCATTGTCCATCGCAGATTTTCTCAATCCCTATTGAAACGTCATTTAAGAGTGTCATTCTGCGGCTGTAAAGCCGGAGAGTCTTGGTCGTTATGATAAGATTCTTCGCTTTGCTCGGAATGACAAAACACATATTTGTAAACTTAAGGAAACTAAAAACTATGTTTAACGTTTATCGTAAAGAAATTGAATTCGCCGGTCGTCAACTGGTTCTCGAAACCGGGAAAGTCGCCCGTCAAGCCGATGGTGCCGTTATGGCGAGCCTCGGCGGCACGTCCGTTCTGTGTACCGTTGTTGGTGCAAAATCAATGAAGGAAGGCCAAGACTTCTTTCCGCTGGCCGTTCACTATCAGGAAAAAGCTTACGCAGCGGGGAAAATCCCCGGGGGCTTTTTCAAACGTGAAGCGCGCCCTTCTGAAAAAGAAACACTGACCAGCCGCCTGATCGACCGTCCGATCCGCCCGCTGTTCCCGGATGGCTTCCTGAACGAAGTGCAGGTTGTCGCGACAGTCGTTTCCCACGACATGGAAAACGATCCCGATATCGTGGCTATGATTGGCTGTTCCGCCGCTCTAACGATCTCCGGCATTCCGTTCATGGGCCCGATCGCCGGTGCCCGCGTAGGGTACAAGGATGGTGAATTCCTCCTGAACCCGACGCTGCAAGACATGGAAGGCTCTGAACTGGACCTCGTGGTTGCTGGTACGACCGAAGGTGTTCTGATGGTTGAATCCGAAGCACAAGAATTGCCGGAAGACGTTATGCTCAGCGCGGTTATGCATGGCTGGAAAGGCTTCCAACCTGTGATCGGCGCGATTATCGAACTGGCCGAAATGTGCGCCAAAGAGCCGTGGGATATCCCAGAAGCCGATCCGGCTGTCCAAAAACTGGCTGATGACATGAAAGCCAAATATGAAGACAGCGTACGCAAGGCCTATGAAAACACGGACAAGATGGAACGCTACGCCGCTAAAGACGCCATCAAGGCCGAAGCTGTTGAAGCGTTCCTAAATGAAGAATCCGGAATCACCAAAGAAATGATTGCCGCCGAATTCAAACATCTGGAAGCCGACGTTGTCCGCGGCAATATCCTGAAAACCGGGAAACGCATCGACGGCCGTGATACATCAACGGTTCGTCCGATCGTCGCGGAAGTAGGTATTCTGCCGCGTGCGCACGGCTCGGCCCTGTTCACCCGTGGTGAAACGCAGGCTTTGGTCGTTACGACTCTAGGCACCGGACAAGATGAACAAATCATGGATGCGCTGGAAGGTGAATACAAACAGCGCTTTATGCTGCACTATAACTTCCCGCCTTACTCCGTTGGTGAGTGTGGCCGCATGGGTCCGCCGGGACGCCGTGAAATCGGTCACGGGAAGCTCGCGTGGCGTGCGGTTAACCCGCTAATGCCGGATGCAGAGAAGTTCCCCTACACCGTACGGAACGTTTCCGAAATCACGGAATCCAACGGTTCGTCCTCCATGGCCACCGTTTGCGGTAGCTCTCTGGCGCTGATGGATGCGGGTGTTCCTCTGGCACGTCCGGTTTCCGGGATCGCTATGGGCCTCATCAAGGAAGGCGAAGAGTTCGCCGTTCTCTCCGACATCCTTGGTGATGAAGACCATCTCGGCGATATGGACTTTAAAGTCGCCGGTACGGACGAAGGGATTACGTCCCTGCAGATGGACATCAAGATTACCTCCATCACGGAAGAAATCATGAAGATCGCTCTGGAGCAAGCCAAAGGCGGGCGTATGCATATCCTCGGTGAGATGGCTAAAGCCATCACCGAATCCCGCTCGGATGTGAAAGACACCGCGCCGCAGATCGTAACGCTGAATATTCCGACCGACAAGATCCGCGATGTGATCGGTACGGGTGGTAAAGTAATCCGCGAAATCGTTGAGACGACAGGCTGTAAGATCGACATCGAAGATGACGGTACGGTTAAAGTCGCCGGCACGGATCATGACTCCATCGACCAAGCGGTTGGCATCATCAAGGGTCTGACCGAAGAGCCGGAAGTTGGGAAGATTTACAACGGTACGGTTGTCAAAACCATGGACTTCGGTGCGTTCGTTAACTTCATGGGCAAGAAAGACGGTCTGGTTCATATCTCTGAACTGGCGGATCATCGCGTGGAAAAAACCACCGATGTTGTCAAAGAAGGCGATGAGGTGAAAGTCCTGCTGATCGGCACGGATGATCGCGGCAAAGTTAAACTGTCCATGAAACGTGTGGATCAGGAAACCGGCGAAGAGATCGCTCAGGAATCCAAAAAGAAAGAGGCTTAAGGCTTTGTCCTTAAAACTCCCTAAAATAATCGGTCACAGGGGCGTGTGCGGATACGCCCCTGAAAACACTCTGGAAAGCCTCGCTACCGCCGCCGATATGGGCGTTAAGTGGATTGAGATGGATGTGAAGCTCACACGCGACGGCGTGCCGATCATTTTCCATGATGAGACGCTGGAGCGCACGACCAACGGCTCCGGGCTTGTTGCCGAAACCGACTACGAAGACATCAAGCAACTCGAAGCCGGAAGCTGGTACGCGGAAAGCTTTACAGGCATACAAATCCCGACGCTGGAGGAAGCCGTCGAGGTTTTGCTGCGACACAATCTGGGCCTCAATCTGGAGATTAAGCCCTGCCCCGGACGAGAAAAGGAAACGGCGGAAGTCGCGCTCGATTGCCTGTCACAAATCTGGGACGACCATGAGAATCTTCTGATTTCCAGCTTCCAGCACGTATCCTTGGAAACGGCGCGGGACATGGCGGGCGACTGGTATCGCGGCCTACTCTTGCACGGCCATGACACAGACGGCCAAATGCCGGAAAATTGGCGCGAGCTTGTTGATTACCTTGAGTGCTCTACCGTCAATATCAGCGATCAACTCGCCACGCGTGAAACCATCGAAAGCATTATCGACTATGATAAAGCTATCGCCGTTTACACCATTAATGACGGTCATCGCGCGCGGCATCTGCAAGCCGCCGGCGTAGACACGATCGTGAGCGACGTACCCGACGTGATTGAAGAAAACCTTCTAACCGTACATTAAAAATTTCTATGACCACCTTTCCCTACACCGTGCGCCTGAGCAACCTGACCGTCACGATGTTCGTCGGAGTTTGTGACTGGGAAAAGGAAGCCAAACAGCGCGTCGGCGTTGAAGTAACTTTATACGGCGACGATCCCGGCGCAACGACGGATTTGAACGATTGCATAGATTATAGCGTTGTTCATGCCTATATCATGAAAAACTGGCCGGACAAACCGCATACGGAACTCTTGGAAACGCTGGCCGATGAGCTGGCGCGGTTTTGCCTTTCCCTGCCTCTGGTCAAAGCCTGCCGTATCGTCCTATCCAAACCGGATGTGTTCAAAGACGGCAGCGTGCCGCAGGTCGAACTCTACCGCAAAAAGTAATTTTGACTTTTCCGGTCACACACTATAGATTGTCATAAAAAAATAATTGAGGGTGATTAGACAATATGGGTTTTGATTTTGTAGATGACGTTGAACGGATCGTTGGAAAACTTCCTCAAGGTGGCATTTCCAATCTTTTTAATGAGATGATGAATACAGGCTATTTCACCAATCATCTTCTGGACTCAATAAAACGCGGGCAACGCCACTTTATTCTCTTTAAAGCCTCAACACTCTCACCGGAGGAAACAGCGGCCTTCTGGGCGTGGGGCTTCAAAAATACCAAAGGCCGTGATGCTTTCACGGTGAGCTATATCGAAAACAAAAAAGAGCCAGAGCATTTGCTTTATCTAGGCTTTGCCAATAAAGAACAAGCGCAAGCCTTCCATGATGAAATCGCGCCCGGACAACTGCTCATCTCTCTCGACCCGGAAACATTAAAGCGCAATAGAGAAGCTGCTACATATAGCGCCATTCAGGAAGAAACGGACAGCGCCGCTCTTAACCAGCCAGCTCTTTTAAAGTGTCAGGCATAGGCATACCGACGGCGTTAAAGCCGCCATCGACATAGTGTACCTCACCCGTTACGGCCCCGCCGAGGTCGGAGAGCAGATAAAGCCCCGCCCCGCCGAGTTCGTCAAGCTCCACCGGACGACGAAGCGGTGAGGTCGCATTGCAGTATTTGTACGTTGTGCGGGCACTGCCGATCGCGGAACCGGCCAGCGTTTTCATCGGCCCGGCGGAAATCGCATTCACACGGATTCCATCCGGTCCCAGATCAGCCGCGAGATAGCGCACGGATGCCTCCAGCGCCGCTTTCGCCACGCCCATAACGTTGTAATTCGGCATAGCTTTTTCCGCGCCGTAGTAAGACAGCGTCACAGCGCTCCCACCGTCCTTCATCAACGGCGCCGCCCGGCGCATGATAGAGGTAAAGGAATAGCAGGAAATATGCATGGAATTCAGGAAATTGCCGAGGGATGTGTCAACATAGCGCCCCTTAAGCTCTTCCTTATCCGAAAAGGCAATCGCGTGGATCAGGAAATCCATCTTGCCCCATTTTTGTTCGATTTCGGCAAATACGGTATCGAGATTATCTTCGTCTGCCACATCGCATTCGATCAGGAAGTCACTGCCTATTCCCTCAGCCAGCGGCCGCACGCGCTTTTCAAACGCATCCCCCTGATAAGTAAAAGCCAGCTCCGCGCCATGTTCGTGCAGCGTCCGCGCCATGCCCCAAGCAATCGATTTGTCGTTCGCGACGCCCATGACAAGCCCGCGCTTGCCCTTCATGATATTTGATTTTGCTTCTGTCATTTTTTCATTACTCTTCAAACTTGCTCATCGCGAGCGTACAATTCGTGCCGCCGAACCCAAATGAGTTCGAAATCACCGTTTGGTGGTTAACATCATCAATCCGCGCCGTAGCAACGGGAGCATCTCCCACTTTTTCATCCGGGGTTTCCACATTAATGCTCGGCGCCACAAAGCTGTGCTCCATCATGAGGAGGCTGTAAATTGCCTCCTGCACACCAGTCGCCCCCAGCGAGTGTCCCGTCATGGATTTCGTCGCACTGATATACGGCAAGTCTTTATCATCGCAGGCAAACACTTCGCGAACAGCATTCAATTCCGTAATATCACCGACCGGCGTCGAAGTCCCGTGGCTGTTAATATAGGTCACAGGCGTTTTAACCGTGGAAAGCGCCTGCTTCATGCAGCGCACCGCGCCCTCGCCGCTCGGTGCCACCATGTCAGCCCCGTCAGAGGTCGCGCCATAGCCCGTGACCTCAGCGTAGATTTTAGCGCCGCGCGCCTTTGCATGCTCCAACTCTTCCAGAACCAAAATACCGCCGCCCCCGGCAATCACAAATCCGTCACGATTGGCATCATAAGCCCGCGCCGCTTTTTCCGGCGTATCATTATATTTAGAGGACATCGCGCCCATCGCATCGAACAGAACGGACAGCGTCCAATCGAGTTCCTCCCCGCCACCGGCAAACATCACGTCTTGCCGCCCGAAACGGATTTGATCCGCCGCATCACCAATGCAGTGCGCGGACGTGCTGCAAGCTGAAGAAATCGTATAGTTCACACCTTTGATCTGGAAGGCTGTCGCCATATTAGCCGAGGTCGTCGAGCACATGCATTTCGGCACAGCAAACGGCCCCACACGTTTGGGGCTTTTCTCCCGCGTAATATCGGCGGCCAGCACTTGCGCCCGCGTTGAAGGACCGCCGGAGCCGACAATCACGCCCGTGCGCTCATTCACGACATCTTTTTCCTCAAGCCCCGCATCGGCAATGGCCTGCTCCATCGCGATATAGGTATAAGCCGCAGCATCCCCCATAAAGCGGTAGAATTTTTTCTCAATATGTTCCGAAGGATCAATATCCGGTTTGCCGTGAACTTGGCTGCGGAAGCCCATTTCCGCATATTTCGGGGAAAAAGTGATCCCGGATTTCCCCGTTTTCAGAGAATCCAAAACTTCGGATACATTATTCCCGATACAGGACACAATGCCCATCCCGGTGACAACAACGCGTCTCATGCCTTATTCCTTTGCTGAATTATCAAACAGGCCGACTTTCATGCCGGATACGTCATAGGCCAACTTGCCATCGGCATAAACCTTACCATCCGCAATACCCATCACGAGTCTGCGGTTAATCACGCGCTTGAAATCAACAACATATTTAAGCTGTTTTACTTCAGGCGTAACCATCTCTGTGAGCTTCACTTCCCCAACACCCAGAGCACGCCCGGCACCTTGTGCCCCGGTCCAGCCCAGAAAAAAGCCTGTAAGCTGCCACAGCGCATCAAGCCCCAGACAACCGGGCATCACGGGATCGCCCAGAAAGTGACATTGGTAAAACCAAAGGTCCGGATTGATATCAAATTCGGCTTCAATTACACCCTTGCCATGTTCCCCACCCGCGGCGTCAACATTCGTGATACGGTCGATCATCAGCATTGGTGGAGCGGGCAATTGCGCATTACCGGGTCCAAACAATTCCCCGCGCGCGCAGGCCATAATTTCATCGTAGTTATAGCTGGATTTAGGTTCAAAAGTCATAGATATATCGGCTTTCTGTAGTTGCATGGCCCCGTTATACGACGATAAAAACGGGTTAGCAAGACAGAACCGCACCCTCTCCACAAACTGTCCGATAAGTATCCGTCATCGCCGCCATAGCAAGCGGTTTAGCAATGACAGGCTCAAGGTCGGGTTCCTCTCCGCTTGCGGCGACGGCCAGCATCCTGCCGGCCGCTTTTGCACAGGCTACTGCCTGATCAATCAGATTCGTCATCCGCATGACCTTGAAAAACTCCCGGCAACCGGGTTCAAGAGAGTGAATTAAATCAAAAGGCGCACTAAAAACGCAATCATTAGCCGCCAACCCGAAACGCCAGTCGGACCCGGCGGGAATGCCCAGCCGTGTTGCCTCCTGCGTCATAACATAGGCCACCTGATCCAGCTTATCCGGTAGCGAGGGAATAGCAAAAAGCTGACAAGCATTCTGCGACAAAGCCAAACAGCGCCCGGCAACGGCGCTCAAGCCGCTAACACTTTCCGCCAAAGACCAACCTTCACGCGCAATTTTTTGTTCTATCACAAGGTCACATAATTCCTGCGCGGAGATTTCGTACGCCAGACAGCGCATCGAGCATTCAACATACAAACGGAATGTTTCCTCGCGGGCTTGCCCTTCCTGCTCCAGTTTCATAAGCAAATTATGAGTCAAATTCAGGATAATATCGTGGAATTCATACGCACAATCGAGCCAATCTTCAAAGAGCTCACGTGCCATACCGCGCCCCTGCTCGGTTTCATAATCGAGGATATAAGACGGCGGCAGAACATTTTCGCCCAGCGGCCCTTCACAAGGATCACACCCCAGAGCATCGCCCAAACGCTGAATGGTCGTATCCAGCCCGACTTCGGGTTCATCGAACAACAACAACGTCTCAACCATAATGCCGGACAGAAGCATCAAAAGACGCATACCGTCTGTCTCTTCTCCATTAAGAGACGTACGCGCCATGAGACTCCGATAGGCATGGGCCGAAAAATCGGCCTTATCATTTAAAATCGACATCTATTGAGCAACTCAAAAAAGAGTAAATGGGGTTCAAATATAAGGTAGGAAACGGCTGTGGACCGTTTTGTGGATAAGGTGGCGAACCACCCATAAACACTAGGTTAGTCTAATTCGCCATCGGGGTAAATGCCCCATAGAAACTTTTTTTCGATCCAGCCGCGATATCCGTCTTTTTCGATGCGGCAAAACGTCTCACCGCACTTATCGAGGTGCGCCACAACATACGGTTCTGTGCGCATAACCATGCGCGAATCCGTCGACGGATCGGCGTAGGCCGGAACAATTTCTTCGGAAAGAATCAAAATATAGCGCTCCCCGGACAATAAAGAGGTATGTATCCATCCCTCTTCACCTTCATGATCCTTAATTTTGCGCCAGGATTCAAATTCCTGCGTGATTTCAACGGGCAGCGTTTTGCGCTCATACACCCACTTCACAGGATAGCGCAGTCCCGGCCCCGCCCGCAGATAAACCTTGTCGGAATTCAGCGACACAAAACGCGGCAAGGGCAAATCCGTTGAGCGGAAAGACGGTGTACGCGCGTCCTGCGCCTGCGTGACGACAGGAAACGCAAGACAAGAAAACAGCGATAGCAGTAAAACAAAGATAAATAAACGCATGGGAAACTGGACAAGGTGGGTTACTTTATGGACATTATAGCGCGCTTTGTTATGAGAAAAAAGATGGCACGTTAATAATAAATACAATGGATAGAAATTTACCCCACATCGCTATCGCGCCCATGCTGGACTGGACCGACCGGCACTGTCGCTATTTCCTGCGCCTGATCGCGCCGCATGTGTGGCTCTACACGGAGATGGTCACGACGGGGGCAATCTTGTTTGGGGATAAAGATCGACACTTGCGTTTTAACAACACCGAACATCCGCTGGTTTTACAGCTGGGTGGAAGCGACCCCACCGCGCTGGCGGAATGCACAAAAATCGCCGATACCGCGTACGGCTATGATGAGATCAATCTTAATTGCGGCTGTCCCTCCGACCGGGTGCAAAACGGCAGCTTTGGCGCCTGCCTGATGAAGGAACCGGAAACGGTCGCGAATTGTATCGCCGCCATGAAGGCCGTCACCGATAAGCCCGTCACCGTCAAATGCCGGATCGGGATTGATGAAAGCGAAGAGTTTTCCTTTTTAAACAAGTTTATAGAAGATGTTTCTAAAGCGGGATGTAAGGATTTTATCATTCATGCGCGCAAGGCGTGGCTGCAAGGTCTAAGCCCCAAGGAAAACCGTGAAGTGCCGCCACTGCGCTATGATATCGTGCAGGAGATCAAAGCCCGGCACCCGGATTTAACGATCACCCTTAACGGCGGGATAAAAACGCTGGAAGACACACAAGCACACCTTAAAACCTTTGATGGCGTTATGATTGGCCGGGAAGCATACCAGAATCCCTGGTCTCTTGCCGACCTTGAGAAAGAATTCTTCAATTACAAATCCCCGCCCCGCACAGAAATTGCCCGCGCCATGGTGCCTTACATCATCGAACAAGGGGAACAATACGGCACGCCTGTTAAATCCATCACACGCCATATGGTGAATTTGTTCCACGGCGTGCCCGGCGGCAAACACTGGCGGCAAGTTTTAAGCACGGAAGCTCATAAGGACGGTGTTGATGCGGAAACGTTAATAGAGCTGGCACTTGAGAAAATCCCAACCATATAAAAACGGGAAGTTTTTACATGAACATGTTGAGTTCCATCTTGGCCGTCTCCGCCATCATGGACGGATCCCACGGCGGATCCCAAACCAGCTCCACGCCGCAGACCTCAATCCCCTCGATGGGGAAGAGCGCATCTTGCACCATACCGGGGATTTCGTGCGCGACCGGGCACCCCGGCGAGGTCAGAGACATTTCGATATCGACATTAACCCCGCCATCTTCGCGGTCGGTAATCTCAACCTTATAGATCAGCCCCAGTTCGTACATATTGACCGGAATTTCCGGGTCGTACACCTCACGCAGCCCCGCCACAATCTTGGGCCACATGGGATGGTCCTTCGGCGCCGTTAAAAGCGGCGGCTCGGACAGCTCATCATAGACGGGAGTGTCCGTGATTTTCTCTTCGTTGTTCATCGTCTTATCACTCATGCCAGCATCTCTTTCGCCTTGGCCAGCGCCCCCGCCAGTGCGTCAATATCCGCTTCGTTGGAATACAGCCCCAGCGATGCGCGGATCGTCCCGTCAACGCCGAAACGCTGCATCAGGGGCATACAGCAATGATGGCCACTACGCACCGCCACGCCACATTGATCGAGGATCATGGCGATATCGCTGATATGCGCCCAATCGGCGGTAAAAGAAAGTATCCCTGCCTTATCCGGTGCATTGCCGTAAAAATTCAGACCACCGATATTTTCCAGCGCCGCCAGCGCATAGACATACAAAGCCGCTTCATGCGCCTCAATCGCATCCATGCCGATCGTCTGCACGTAATCTATCGCCGCACCCAGACCGATCGCCTCAACAAAAGCGGGCGTTCCGGCCTCAAAGCGCGCGGGAGGCACTTTATAAATCGTTTCATCAAAGGTTACGGTTTCAATCATATCACCCCCGCCTTGATAGGGGGGCATAGCCTCTAACAGCTCATAACGCGCCCACAGCGCCCCGATCCCAGTCGGGCCGTAAAGTTTGTGCCCGGTCATCACATAGAAATCACAAGCCAGAGCACTCACATCAACGGCGCGATGAACAATGCCCTGCGAACCATCCACTAGGACTTTAATTTTAGGATTAAAACTTTTCGCTATTTCACTGATTTCTTTAACATTATTAACCGTCCCAAGCGCATTTGAAACATGCGTCACAGCCACCAGTTTAGTCTTGTCAGACAACAGGGATTTATACCCCTCCAGATCCAAAGAACCATCATCCAAAACCGGTATAACCTTGATGGCGATACCAATTTGATCGCGCAGCAATTGCCACGGCACAATATTGGCGTGATGCTCCATTTCACTGAGAATTATCTCATCTCCCGCACTCAGGTTCGTGCGCGCCCAGCTTTGCGCCACAAGATTAATCGCCTCCGTCGCATTGCGGGTAAAGACGATTTCATTCTCATTCTCCGCGCCTAAAAACCCGGCGACCTTTTTGCGCGCGCGCTCAAATTCATAAGTGGACACTTGAGAAAAGTTATACAACCCTCTGTGAATATTGGAATAATAAGTTTCCGTGACATCGCGTATCGTATCTATAACGATCTGCGGTTTCTGGGCGCTGGCCGCACTATCCAGATAGGCCAGAGGCTTCCCGTTCATTTCCTGCCGCAGGATCGGAAAATCATCGCGCCAGATATTTGCGCCCTGCTCTGCCACTCTCAACTCAGCCATGCTTGCCCCTTTTCAAGAATTTCATTTTTCAAACATTCCGGCGAAAGGCTTTCCAGCACTTCACCGATAAATGCCCCGATCAATAGCGCCCGCGCCTGCCCCTCCGGGATACCGCGGGAGCGCGCATAAAACAGTGCTTCTTCGTCAAGCTGCCCGGTCGTCGCGCCGTGTGAGCATTTCACATCATCGGCATAGATTTTCAGCTCCGGCTTGGTGTCCATTTCCGCCGTCTCACTCATAAGCAGCGCATTGGAAAGCTGGCGTGCGTCCGTGCCATCCGCCCCTTTGGCCACATGAACCTTCCCTTGGAACACCGAACGCGCCTGCCCATCCACGACGGAGCGCACAAATTGTTCAGACGCACAGTCCGGCGCGTCATGATTGATCGTCACGCTCTGGTCAGCAACCTGCTTGCCGCGCAGCAAGTGAAGCGCGGAAAACTTCGCATGCGCCTCCGGCTCCATCAGCTCGATCTGCAATTGCTGGCGGGAAAGCGCCGCCCCCGTCACAAAGTTAAACGCTTCGTACGAGCCGCCACCCAGCACACGCACATGGGTGTTTTGGGTGTAAACGGCCTCGGCCGCGTTTTCCTGAATGCGTATATGGCGCAGCTTCGCCCCGCGCTCAACGATAATCTGGGTCAGACGATTGTTCCAATAACGCCCCGCCTCTTCGCCTTTATGATGCTCCACAATCGTCAGCTCTGCCCCTTCGGCGAGCCGGAACGCGGTACGTGGTACGAAGAACGTATCACCGTGACCAATAATGGAGATATGCAGCGGCGTATCGTACTTTCTCCCGGCCTGTACGTCGATCATCAACCCATCACGTACATAGGCGTTACACAAATCCCACAGCGGATTTTCGGGAACAGGCATTTCCGTCTGTACGTCTTGCAGCCATTGCGGCGCACCGTTTTCATAAACGTCGGAGAGCTTCTGGATCAACCCATGCGGATCATCATAAATCACATCAGAGCTGCCGAGGGTTTCGCCAAAACCGTCCACCAGCGGCGGCAAATTCGTGTATTGCCAATATTCTTCCCTAGGCGTTGGCAGGCCATGCGCAGCAAAACGCTCTGCCCCCTTACGGCGCAGAGCTTGCAGCCAGTCCGGGGCAGAATTATCGGCGAGAAATGCCTCATGCCCGGCCAGAAGGTTGCGCCCGCTATGCTGCATTTTCAACGAAGTCCGCATAACCTTTTTCTTCCAGTTCGAGGGCCAGTTCCGGGCCGCCGGTTTTAACGATCTTCCCATCCGCAAGCACATGCACCACATCGGGTTTGATGTAATCGAGAAGGCGCTGATAGTGCGTAATCACAAGGAAGGAGCGATCAGGGCTGCGCAGGGCATTCACGCCCTCGGCCACGACCTTCAACGCGTCGATATCAAGGCCGCTGTCCGTTTCGTCCAAAATCGCGAATTTCGGCTCTAGCAAAGCCATTTGCAGGACTTCGGCGCGCTTCTTTTCCCCGCCGGAAAAACCGACATTGACCGCACGTTTGAGCATGTCATCCGATACGCCCAGCTCTTTCTGTTTCGCTTTAAAGAGTTTCAGCAGGTCGAGAGCATCCATTTCCGGCTCCCCGCGGGCCTTGCGCTGGGCGTTCAGGGCGGTTTTGAGAAACTGGTTCAGGGTCACACCGGGAATTTCAACCGGGTACTGGAACGCCAGGAACAACCCCGCCGCCGCGCGTTCCTCCGGCGCTAAAGCCATCAGATCCTGACCATCGAGAGTCACGTCGCCCTTGGTGACCTCATACCCGTCACGCCCCGCCAGCGTATAGGAAAGCGTTGATTTCCCCGCCCCGTTCGGCCCCATAATGGCATGCACCTCCCCCGCATTGATTTCGAGGTCAATGCCCTTAAGGATTTCGGTGCCGTTAATGGCGGTGTGCAAGTTGTTAATTTTTATCATCACGTTTCTTTTTCCTGTCCAATAATTCACATCGTCTGGATTGCCCTAGAATTCATTTCATGAATTCGGGCAATGACGTCATCGGTTAACCCACACTCCCCTCCAGACTAATCCCGACCAGTTTTTGCGCCTCGACGGCGAATTCCATAGGCAAGTGCTGCATAACTTCGCGGCAAAAGCCCCCCACGATCAGCGCCACAGCTTCTTCCTCGCCGATCCCGCGTTGACGGCAATAAAAGAGCTGGTCATCGCTGATTCGTGAAGTCGTCGCTTCGTGCTCGCACTGCGCCTTGGGGTTTTTGCTCTCGATATAGGGGACCGTATGCGCACCGCATTCCTTACCGATCAGCAGGCTATCGCACTGGGTATAGTTCCGCGCCCCGTCCGCCGCGGGCATCATTTTCACCAGCCCCCTGTACGTCTGGTCGGAGCGCCCGGCGCTGATCCCTTTGGAGATAATCCGGCTCTTGGTGTTCCGTCCGATATGGATCATTTTGGTGCCGGTATCAGCTTGCTGGCGGTTATTGGTAATCGCGACGGAGTAAAATTCCCCCTGACTTTCCGCACCCTTCAAAACGCAAGACGGGTATTTCCACGTGATCGCACTCCCCGTCTCAACCTGCGTCCATGAGATTTTAGAGCGCGCGCCCTCGCACAGCCCCCGCTTGGTCACAAAATTGTAAATCCCGCCCTTGCCCTCTTCATCGCCGGGGTACCAATTCTGGACCGTCGAATACTTGATCTCCGCATCTTCATGAGCGACCAACTCGACCACAGCAGCATGGAGCTGCCGTTCATCGCGCATCGGCGCGGTACACCCCTCCAGATAGGAGACGTACGCCCCCTTATCGGCGATAATCATTGTGCGTTCAAACTGCCCGGTATTCAGCTCATTAATGCGAAAATAGGTCGAAAGCTCCATCGGGCAGCGCACCCCCGGCGGCACGTACACGAACGATCCGTCGGTAAACACGGCACTATTCAGGCAGGCATGCTTGTTATCGGCGTACGGGACGACAGAGCCGAGATATTTCTTCACCAGTTCGGGATGTTTCTCGACAGCTTCGCTGATCGGGCAGAAAATCACCCCGGCCTCGGCCAGCGTTTCCTTGAACGTCGTGCCGACCGACACGCTATCAAACACCATATCGACCGCAACGCCCGCGAGAACCTCCTGCTCCTTGACCGGAATGCCGAGTTTCTCGTACGTCTCCAATAGCTTCGGATCAACCTCATCAAGCGACTTCGGGCGTTCCTCCAGCGATTTTGGCGCGGAATAGTAATAGTAATCCTGATAATCAATATCCGGGTAGTCGAGGCCCGTCCAGCGCGGCTCCGGCATTTTCAGCCAGCGCTCATAGGCCTTAAGCCGCCACTCTAACAGCCAGTCCGGCTCATTTTTCTTGGCGCTGATAAAACGGATAATCTCTTCATTCAGCCCCTTGGGCGCCTTATCGGATTCAATATCCGTGACAAACCCGGCCTCATACTGGCCCAGCTTTTTAAGATGCTCCAAAGTATCGGCGTTCCGGGTCACGCGCACCCCCGCACCATATCCGCCAGCGTCACGCGCTCCAAAGCTTCGGCAATCACGTCATTCACAGCCTGCCATCCGTTTTTCAGCGGGCATAATTGCTCCATCGCACAGTTCTCGCCGGGATGCTCATCAACGCACGTCGTGATCGCCACCGGTCCCTCGATCGCCATAATGACTTCCGTGATGGGAATATCCTCCGGCGCTTTTTCAAGGAGATACCCGCCATTCACACCACGGGTCGATGTTATAACCCCCTGCTTGTTCAAGAGCTTCAAAAGCTTGGCCACCGTCGGTTCAGGCAGATGCGTACGCGTCGACAACGCCGCCGCAGAAGCGCGCGCGCCGTTATCCTTGGCCATTTCATACAAAATCAGAATGGCATAATCGGTCAGTTTCGACAGCTTAATCATAGCTTTCTTATTCCTTATGACTGTCATCCTGAGCGTTAGCGAAGGATCTTTCATTACCCACCCACAGATTCTTCACTTCGTTCAGAATGACAAAAACAAATCCGTACAACAGAGGTACGCATTAAATGTCACGTCTGGAATGGTTTTTCAAGAGTAAGCTCTCGTTTTTCCCAAAAATTAACCCTATATAAAGCTTTAGAGATCAAAATTTGACCATAACCGTAAGGATGTATATGTTACGGCAAATTTAAACGGGCAAGACAAAAGGTGAAGGCCATGACAACAAGAAAAGAGTTTTTTGCTTCCGCGGATGAGCAATTACAACGCCTAAAAGAAGCAACGAGAGCTGCTGCCTTAGCGACAGCGTGCAACGAGACCTTTTGCGAAGAACTCCAGCGACTTGCAGATAGTGATTACATTACGACCTTGCGCTCCCCTGAAGTGCCACCAAAAGACAACGAACAAAGAACTCAGGAGTTACCGCCCTTAAAAGCGCCTGCCGTAGATTACGTACCCGGCTAATCTCACTTCGTCGCGGTAAAGCGAATGTCTTTCTGCTTATCTTCGGCATCCTGAAGGTGCCAGGCATTCCGCGCGAGGAACACAGGATCGCCATCATGGTCATAGCCAATCGCGCTTCTGTTTGTATCCACAAAGCTTTTCAGCACTTTATGATCGTCGGAGGATAACCAGCGCGCCGTATAAAGCGCCGTTTGCTCAAACTTTACCGGGATTTCATATTCCGTCCTGATTCGGTCGGCCAGCACATCGAATTGCAGCGGCCCGACCACACCCACGATAAAACCGGAGTCCATCAGCGGTTTAAAGACCCGCGCTGCGCCCTCTTCCGCGAGCTGCGTTAAAGCGGCCTCCAGATGTTTGGCCTTCATCGGGTCGTCTGCGCGGCAGCGTTGCAAATACTCCGGCGCGAAGGACGGGATGCCGGTAAAGTGCAGCACCTCATTCGCCTCGACCAGCGCATCACCGATCCGCAAACTTCCGTGATTGGGCAGGCCCAGAATATCACCGGGGTAGGCTTCCTCCGCCGTCTCACGATCCTGCGCGAGGAACATTTGCGGGTTGTGCATGGTGAGAACCTTGCCGGAGCGCACATGCTTAAGCTTCATACCCTTTTTAAATTTCCCACTACAAATCCGCGTAAAAGCAATGCGGTCGCGGTGTTTCGGGTCCATGTTCGCCTGAATTTTAAAGATGAAGGCTGTGACTTTGCCCTCATCCGGTTTGATTACGCGCTCTTCGGTTGTTTGCGGCTGCGGCGGCGGCGCGAAGTTCCCCACCCCTTGCAGCAATTCATTCACACCAAAGTTATTGACCGCGGAGCCAAAATAAACAGGGGTCAAATGCCCCTCCAGATAAGACTGACGATCGAACGGCTTGCACAGACCGCGCACCATCTCGACCTCCTCGCGCAGTTTTTCAACCAGATGCGCGGGTAAAAGCTCATCCAGCTTCGAATCATCAAGCCCGGCACACTGCACGCCTTGGGCGATTTCCTCCCCTTTGGAGCGTTCAAACAGGATCAACTGGTCGGCCAACAAGTCATAGCAACCCTTGAATTCCCGCCCCATACCGATGGGCCAACTGGCGGGCGTCACATCAAGCGCGAGCTTTTGTTCGATCTCATCAAGCAAATCAAACGGGTCTTGTCCGTCGCGGTCCATCTTGTTGATGAAGGTGATAATCGGCATATCACGCAGGCGGCACACCTCGAACAATTTGCGGGTCTGCGCTTCAATCCCCTTGGCGCAGTCGATCACCATCACGGCACTATCCACGGCCGTAAGCGTCCTGTACGTGTCTTCGGAGAAATCCTCGTGCCCCGGCGTGTCGAGCAAGTTGTACGTCTTGCCGTTATTCTCGAACGTCATCACGGCGGAGGCGACAGAAATCCCACGCTCTTGCTCCACCTTCATCCAGTCGGAACGCGCGCGGCGGCGTTCTCCGCGGGCCTTGACCATCCCGGCCATCTGGATCGCACCCCCGAACAGCAAAAGCTTTTCCGTCAGAGTCGTTTTCCCCGCATCAGGGTGCGAAATAATCGCGAATGTGCGGCGGTTGGATATCTGTGTCTGTAGATTATTGCTCAAATCTCTTTTCCCTCAAACGGGTTATTCATATCGCGGTCTTCGACTTCGATCACCCACAAATCGGGGTCGCGTTCCACCGCGCGGGCAATATAGACATCCGCATCACTTTCCGCAACTACATCCTGCGCCAGTGCATTAATCCAACCCATTTCATCCGTATCCCAATCGCGCTCTTGCTGGAGCAAGCGGCATTGCCCCGCCAATCCGTTGAGCTTAAGCAAGACGAGTCCGGAATTACGCTCTCCCTTCTGATGGATGTAATAGAATATCCCGCGCCCGTTCAAAGGACGCAATTGCGCATCAAGGAAAAGATATGTCGGAAGGCGGTCATCAGCCATCGCCGTTAGCGCCGTTTACTTGCGTTTTCGAGCATAGAGTTCAAGCCGGTGATCGACGAGATCATATCCCATCTCTTTGGAAATTTTCTCTTTCAACGCTTCCAGCTCATCATTATGAAACTCCAGAATATTCCCCGTTTCCAGATCAATCAGATGGTCATGATGCTCCGTGTTCAATTCGTAGCGCGCATAGTGTTCCCCGAATTCATGACGCACGACAAGGCCCAGCTCATCCAGCATATTCATCGTGCGGTAGACCGTCGCCATACTCACCGATGAATCGCGTTTTTTCGCACGATCGTAAACCGTTTCAACAGAAGGGTGATCCTCTGCCTCGCTCAGAACTTTCAGGATCGTTTTGCGCGGGCCTGTCATTTTAAGTCCGGCAGCGGAACAGCGCTCTTCCAGTTTACTCATATGTCTCTCGCTTCATTATTTTTGTTATATGATTATCTTATTTTCTTGGGAAAGAGTAACGCCATTCAAACGCTCAGACAAGATATAGCTCTATTCTTTCAACGGTTTTGCAACACGTTCCGCGGGGAGCGTAATCGTAACACTCGTTCCTTCCCCCACTTTAGATTCAAGCGCCAAAGTCCCCCCATGTAATTCAGCCATTGCTTTAGAAAGCGGCAACCCCAACCCCGTGCCTTGCAAACCGCTGGAAATAACGGGTTTATTAACCTGACTAAAGGGCTCTAAAGCCTCATCCAGCTTGTCTTCGGAAATTCCCATCCCGGTATC
>JBNKRZ010000019.1:0-10889 GCA_050297015.1 Alphaproteobacteria bacterium
CGAGATCAAAAATGAAAATCTATGTCGGTCATTCCACCGCGTTCGATTTTGAAAGGGAACTCTATGAACCTTTAAAAGGGTCGGTGTTGTTCCAGGCTTATGATTTTCATTTCCCACATGACGGTAACTATGCGCCGGAAAATACAAAAGAGATCATCAAAAATGCCGCCCTGTTCCTGGCCGAAGTATCCTACCCTTCAACGGGGCTGGGGATAGAACTCGGCTGGGCCGAGGCCTTTGGCGTTCCGGTTATTGCATTTTACCGGGTTGACAAAACGCCATCACAGGCTATTCACATTATCACAGACAAGGTTTATAGCTATTCAAACGACGATTTAATTTCAATGCTTACGAAAGCGCTTGATAGATAGAGGAGATTTTAAATTATGACTGCACGCGTAGCGATTAACGGGTTTGGGCGGATTGGCCGTCTGGTGTTCCGGGCTTGGGTTGAATCCGGCCGTGACGATATTGAAATTGTCGCGATCAACGACCTCGCCGACATCAAAACCAATGCGCACCTTTTAAAATATGACAGCACGCACGGCCCCTCTCCCTTTACGGTTGAGACGGAAGGTGATGATACGCTGATCGTGAACGGCAAGCGCGTCAAAGTCGTGCAGGTGCGCGACCCGGCTGAACTGCCGTGGGGTGAGATGAACATCGACATCGCTTACGAATGCACGGGCATTTTCACCGCGCGCGATGCGGCCTCCAAACATTTGACGGCGGGCGCGAAAAAAGTTTTGATTTCCGCCCCGGCAACGGATGAAGATTTGACGGTTGTGTACGGCGTGAACTCCGACCAACTAACGGCGGAACACAAAATTGTCTCTAACGCCTCTTGCACGACGAACTGTCTGGCGCCTGTCGTTCATGCGCTGCACAGCAAGATCGGCCTTGAGAGCGGATTTATGACGACGATCCACTCCTACACCGGGGATCAGCGCATTGTCGATACGATGCACAAAGACCTCCACCGCGCACGCGCGGCAGCCACCAACATGATCCCGACCTCTACGGGTGCGGCCAAGGCCGTGGGAAAAGTCTTGCCGGAGTTGAATGGTAAGCTGGATGGCGTATCCATTCGCGTTCCCACCCCGAACGTCTCTGTTGTTGATTTGAAATTCGTAGCCTCCCGCCCGACCACGGTGGAAGAAGTCAACGCCGCGGTTGCCGAATTCGCCGGCGGCGATCTGGACGGTGTGCTCGGTCACTATGATGAGCCGCTTGTATCCGGCGATTTCAACCACAACAAGCTGTCCTCTATTTTCTCCATGGAAGGCACAAAGGTGATCGACGGTACGCTGGTGCGGATTATGAGCTGGTACGACAATGAATGGGGCTTTTCCAACCGGATGCTCGATACCGGTGCGAAAATGCATGCGGTGGGCTATAACAGCGCAGCAGCGGCAGCTTAAAAAATCATCGTTCACGCGAAGAGCGCAAAGGTAACGCCAAGAACGCTAAAGAAAAATAATCTTTACGTTCTTTGCTTTTTATAGCGTCCTTTGTGTGAACGGGAAGATTGTAAAAGAAAAAGGATCAAAACCATGACCTCTCTGACCCCCGGTGTTGTGACCGGCGAAGATTACAAAACCCTTGTTAAAGCCTGTAAAGATGGCGGCTATGCCCTGCCCGCGGTTAACGTGGTGGGAACGGATTCCGTTAACGCTGTAATGGAAGCGGCGGCCAAGAACAAGTCCGACGTGATTATCCAGCTTTCCAATGGCGGCGCGCAATTCTATGCCGGGAAAGGCATTGAGGATTCCTTTAAGGCGAAAGTTTTGGGTGCTGTGGCTTGTGCCCAGCATGTCCATTTCCTCGCCCGTCATTACGGTATTTGCGCGGTGCTGCACACGGATCACGCCAACAAACCCCTGATCCCGTGGGTGGAGGCGCTTGTTTCCTATAGTGAGGCGCAATTCGAGGCCACGGGCTTCCCGCTCTTTACTTCTCATATGCTCGATCTGTCCGAGGAAGATATTGATTATAACCTCGAACAATCTGCTAAGCTCCTGAAACGCATGGCGCCGCTGGGCATGAGCCTTGAGATCGAGCTGGGCTGCACGGGCGGTGAGGAAGACGGCATCGGCAGCGAAGATAATATCGACAACCCTAGCCTCTATACCCAGCCGGAGGATTGCTTGCGCGCGTGGAAAGAGCTGGCGGAAATCGGGCATTTCAGTCTTGCAGCAAGCTTTGGCAACGTCCACGGCGTTTACAAACCCGGCAATGTGAAACTGACCCCGGAAATTCTCAAAAACGCGCAAGAGCTGGTGCAGGCCGAATGCGGCACGGATGCTAATCCGCTGGACCTTGTATTCCACGGTGGCTCCGGTTCCGAAAAGGAAAAAATCGCGGAGGCCATTTCCTACGGTGTGTTCAAGATGAATATCGACACCGACACGCAATTTGCCTTTGCCCACGGCGTTGGCAAGCATGTACTGGAAAACGAAAAGGCGTTCCAATACCAGATCGACCCGGATACCGACAAGCCGTACAAGAAGCTCTATGATCCGCGTGTTTGGCTGCGTAAAGGGGAAGAGGAGCTGGTAGCCCGCCTCGATGAAGCGATCGCCGATCTGGGCAGCGCCGGGAAATCGTTGGCAGCCTCAGGCGGCTGTTGCGGCGGCGGATGCGGTTGTCACGGTGAAGCGGCTTAAGCTTAGGCGCTCCACAACACATCCCTGATATCCTCCGCGCCGCAGGCCAACATAACAAGCCGGTCTATGCCCAGCGCGATGCCGCCGCTTTCGGGCATGCCCTGTTCGAGGGCGGAAAGGAATTCTTCATCAATCGGCCATGTTGCGCCGTAGATCTGCTCTTTAAGCGCCATATCGGCCTCCAGACGGCGGCGCTGCTCGGCCGCGTCGGTTAGCTCCCCAAACGCATTGGCAAGCTCCATTCCGCACACGTATAGCTCAAACCGTTCGGCAAAACGTGGGTCTTCCGGCTTTGGGCGGGCTAGCGCGGCCAGCGATATGGGGTAGTCATAGATAATGGTCGGCTGCCCCTGCCCCAGTTGCGGCTCGATCACCTCGCCCATGATTCGCATGAACAGATCATCCCATGTATCATCGGGGGCGGTATGGAGAGAAAGCGCACGCACTTTGGCCTCCAACACTTCGCGGTTATCAAGCAGGGAAAGCAAATCCAGGCCGGCATATTTCTCAAACGCTTCACAAACGCTTATGATTTCCCATTCATTAAACGGGTCGGCGCTCATGTCTTTATAGCGGAATGCGGGGATTTCACAGATCATAGCCACTTCCCGCAGCAAGCCGAAGCAGTCATCCATGATGCTCTTATAATCATCATGCGCCCGGTACCATTCGATCATAGTGAATTCAGGGGCGTGCTGGGGCGAACCCTCGGCATTCCGGAAACAATGGCAGATCTGGTAGATTTTCTCACTTCCCGCGACCAGCAACTTTTTCATCGCGAATTCCGGACTGGTCTGGAGGTAGCGCGTTTCCCGGCGGTCCTGATGCGGATTAAGCAGAGTCGTTTCAAAAGCATGAAGGTGAACTTCCGCGCCGGGCATGACTTGCAGCGCCGGTGTTTCCACTTCATAAAAGCCTTGCCCGTCGAAAAAGGCGCGAACGGCTTTGATAAGCTTTATCCGGGTTTCAAGATTTTGGCGTTTTGTCTCAAAATTTCCTTGCATTCCGGCTTTAATACAGCTAAAAAGCCCTCTCGATCAAGAGGAGATTAGACCGATGCAAGCAGATATTCACCCCGATTACCACGAAATCACCGTTGTGATGACCGATGGAACGGAATACAAAACCCGCAGCACATACGGCGCGGAAGGCGATGTTTTGAAACTGGACGTTGACAGCAAGTCCCACCCGGCTTACACGGGCGGTGCACACCGCGTTGTCGAAAAAGGCCAGTTGTCCAAATTCGAAAACCGTTATGGTTCTTTCTTGTCCGGCGGTGCCGCAAGCGAAGATAAAGAATAAGGCTAAACAGCCGGATACTGAAATTCAAAGGGCTGCCCATAGGGGCGGCCTTTTTTATCACCCTGTCATATAAAATGATTCGAATTTCTCCCCCCGTCATCGCCCGAATCTGCGGCAGCGGATTATAGGGCGATCCACACGATGGAACGGATAGGCCGCAAAGTTTTTTCATTCTTCTTATGCGTTCTTTGCGGGACTTTGTGCACTTGGCGTGAACGGTTTTTCTGTCGTCATCCCGACCAAGCGCAGCGCACGGAGGGATCTTCCCCGCTGTCGTTTTACAAAGATTCCTCGACTACGCTCGGAATGACAAGGGAGAAACTCAGAATGACAAGGGGCGCGGGGATAACAAAAGATAGCCCCGAAACGACAAAGAAGAAGCAGGAAATAACGTTATCTGTAGTGAAAGTTAATCTCTGGCTTGACGGGAGATGCGCTCCAGCTCCTCAGCAACCAACCGCTCGATCAGCTCAGGCAAGTGTGCGTCCAGCCATTCTTTCAGCATCGGCCGCAACATATCCTTCACAATATCTTCGAGCGTTACACCTTGGCCGCTGCGCTGTAGGGCAATATTGGTGGCCAAACGGGCAAACCCCTCCAGCGTGGCCCCGGCAGCATTATCCGTCAGAATTGACTCACCTTCCGCGAGCGGTTCAAGAATTTCATCTTCCTCAGGCATAGGTTCCGGCATAGGTTCCGCCTCCGTCAAGTCGATTTCGATCTCTTCTTCGTCGTCTTCCTCCGGAAAGGGGGATTCTTCAGCAGGTTCATCAGGAACAACATCTGTCAATTCTATAACCTCTTCCTCCGGTTCTGGAGTAGGCTCAGGCTCAGGCTCAGGTTCTGGCTCTGGAGTAGGCTCAGGCTCAGCTTCTACAGAATTCGAGGCTTCCTCGTCATCATCCGATATGATTTGACGAATGGAGGTAAGGATTTCCTCGATCGACGGTTCTTGTGCATTTTCGTCAGACATAAGCAAAAAGAGTTTGAATTCAACACATCATAGCCATTTAATTTTTGCTTCCGCCATCGTTATCTGTCGCTACCGTAGAATTCCTACGCTTACGCTCCAGTCGCCTTGTCGGAAAACAATCTTAAACGACTATATTAATTGGGGAAGTTTCGTATATTGCGCAAGGCTTGTCAAAGCCCGATTAACGGTTATGCCCATCAATCCTCAATCCATCCCCAAGATTTTTCTACGGCATTAAAAAGCAACAGGCTCAAAGCCCAAAATTTCCGGCGCAAGAAAGCCCAGAATATGGGCTAAGGAAAATGATGCGACAACCTCGTCCCGGCGCGCCGCAACCAAGGCCGCTTGTGAATCCATTAATTCCTGATCGGCATCAAGAGAATCAAGGATCGTACGCCCACCCAGATCAGCCTCTTCGTGCACGCCTTCCTGTGCAAGCTGTGCAGCCTTGACCTGTAATTCACGGGAGGCAATCTCCGCTTTTGCAGCCTCTAACGCTTCCCAGTTGGTAATCACTGTTTGGCGTATGATTCGCCGCATTTCCAGCGTTTCAATAAATCGTTGATTAGATGTGTGGAGAGATTGTCGCAGTAGTGCGCGATCTTTCCCTCCTTGGTAAAGAGGTATTTTTGCGCTCAAAGCAACGGTGCGCGCCGTCGATTCGTCAAGGCTTCCTTGCACGGGATCATAAGTGCGAGCCCAGTCCGCCGTAAACGTGACCTCTGGCAGCAAAGTGCCGAAAGCTGTTTTTATATCTTTCTCGGAAGCTTTATGAATATATTCAAGAGCGCGAAGCTGCGGATTATTTTCTTCGGCCTGCGCGATGGTTTCATCAAGTGTTTCCGGAAAAGGAAAACTTATAAGCGGATAACTTAGCTCCGCCGGCGTCTGTCCGATAATTTTTTCATAGCGCGCTTGAGAGGCTTTCATGTCCGCCCGCGCTTTTATTTGATCGGCACGTGCTTTGGCTAAACGAGCTTCCGCTTGTGCGACATCGGTCTTGGTTAGCTCCCCCACTTCAAAACGCTGGGTTGTCGCTTCGAGCTGCCGGGCGATAACTTGAGTGTTATTTGCGCCCAGCTTATAAAGAGTCCGGTCGCGCAATACATCCATATACACCGTTGTGGCATCCAGCAAAATATCTTGCGCCTTATCCGCCAAAAAAGCGTCTTGCGCTGCGATAATGTCACGGGCTTGCCCTGTCTCGGCAAGTGTCCGCCCACCGCGGAAGACAGGCTGCGTCAAAGTAAGGCCGATATTCTTTTCTGTCCCTTCCGTCGATGAGGAGGAAAAATAGCTGCCGTCTTGTTTTTGATTCGTCACAGAGGCTGAAGCGTCGAGAGAGGGCTGCCAATGACTACGCGCGATAGAAAGATTTTCACGAACGGAGAGAAATTCAGCCCGTGCCGCGCGCAGCTCCGTGTTGTACATATAAGAATCATGGAGCATATCCTCCAGCTTTTGGACATTGTGATTTGCTTGTTCGGGGACAGAATCTTGAGCCAGCGCTTTTGTAACGGGCAGCAGAGAGAAACAAGCACACGTCAAAAGCGCTGCGGAAAGAAGAATAGGATTAAAGCGCAAAACACACCCCCGGCTTAAATGAAGGAATATAGGGGACGCTTGCATCATGGACAATACGCCGCTCATATTCACGATCTCCGATCTTTTCAAAAACCATCACCGCCCCTGTGGGGGCGTCCGGCGGTGTTATAACGCACGCAAGGCGGCCCCCTTTAGATAGCTGCTTCAAAAGCGAATCAGGCTCTTCCGGGAGAGCGCCGTTCAGCAAAATCGCATCATAAGGCGCTTGCTTTGCAAAACCGTCTGCAATATTGCCGGCCACAACCGTTATATTGCACAGACCGGAATCGTGCCATTTATCTTGAGCCTGCTTCAGGGCTGCCGTGCGGGAGGGAACGGCCACCACCGTTGAGCAAAGCGGTGCCATAAGAGCCGTCGTATAGCCCGTCTCATCCGCGAGATTAAGCACAACGTCATCGGGCTTTAAAGCGAGCGCCTGTATAAGAAGCCCCGTCATAAGAGGAGAAAGCGCAAAGCGCCCTTCCCCATGGTCTATTGTTATGGTGCGATCCGTGTAGGCATGTCCGAAGAAATCCGCAGGCAGAAAATCCTCCCGCGGGGTCGTTTCAAAAACGTTGATTACAGCAGGATCGCTAATCCCGTTCGTAAGAAGCTGGGATTCAATCATGTGTTTACGGGCTTGGGTGTTCCGGTTCATAAAAAATCTCTTTGAACTTTGATAAATAAAAAAGAAGCGGGATAAGAAAAAATGCTTCAGCCCCTTATTTTTAGCGGAAAAATCATTCTTTGGCCAGAGTTTATCCACAGCTTCAAAAGGAAAAAGAAAAAGGTGGAAATATGCGTTCTAATCCTTTATTGAATAGGCCTTACTTTGTCGAAGCTTGAATGGCGCGGTGGCAGAGAGGCTATGCAGAGGACTGCAAATCCTTGTACACCGGTTCGAATCCGGTCCGTGCCTCCATCAAAGCTGTTGACACTGTGTGGCTGGCAGTATAAAAAACAGCCCACTGTCTGAGCGCAGTGCAGTGTTCCCCGGTAGCTCAGTGGTAGAGCAGGTGACTGTTAATCACTTGGTCGCTGGTTCGAATCCGGCCCGGGGAGCCACTATCTTTTTCCAAGAAAATCTCATAAACTCCAATCTCAGAATGAATGATGAGCACTTTAAATACAGGCCGGAAATTGATGGGTTGCGCGCCATTGCCGTTTTAGCGGTCATCTTTTTTCATGCGCACTATTCTTTCTTCCCCGGTGGATTTATTGGCGTTGATATTTTCTTCGTTATATCTGGGTACTTGATTACCTCTATCCTTCTAAAGGCATTAGAGACAGATTCTTTTAGCCTTATAAATTTTTACGAGCGCCGCATCAGGCGTATCATTCCCGCGCTGAGTTTCATGATGGCGGTAAGTGTAATTGTTTTTGCCTTTGTTATGCCGCCTTATGATTATATCAATGTCGGTGAATCTTTACTGGCGACTGCTTTTTTTGTTTCAAACCTTTATTTTATGCGGCAGGAGGGATATTTCGATGCGCCCGCAGATATAAAACCTTTGTTGCATACTTGGTCACTAGCTGTTGAAGAGCAGTTCTATGTAATATTTCCTATCTTGCTTATTACTCTTTTTTATTTGGGAAAACGTTATTCTCAAAAAGCACATATATTCCCTACCCTGCTTTTTGTTTTTTTTATCTCTTTTTCTCTAGCGCTTTTTTGGGGAGCGCAGAGCGAAGATAAATTGTTTTCCCTACCTTTTGTGCCGGATAAATTATTTGGTAATGCCACGTATGCCAGTGCCAATTTTTATCTCTTTTTCTCACGCGCGTGGGAGCTTATGGCGGGCGCCCTCTTATCAAGATTTGCGCTACGCGGCTGTTCGTTAAGCCCTCTTTTCAAAGAATTTTTAAGCTTTCTTGGACTGTTAATGATAATTGTTTCCTTCCTTTTTATGGATGAAACATTTTCTTTCCCGGGGGGTGCCGCATTACCGGCCGTAGCGGGAACCATGCTGTTCATATTGAGTGCGCAAAATGCACAAACGTTCGCCGCGCGCATACTAAGCAGTCGTCCCTTCGTATGGATAGGGAAAATATCTTATTCTCTTTATCTTTGGCATTGGCCCATTTTCGTTTTTGCTTTTTACGTGTCCTTTAACAATATTTCTGAAATAGAGAAAATATGTCTCATTCTGTTGAGCTTTTTAATCTCTGTTTTTTCTTATTGCTATGTTGAGATGCCTATTCGTCGCAAAACCTTCCTCTCCTCGCGGTCAAAGCTATTTGTAGCAGGGATTGGCTCTTTGATAATTCTTGCTGTCGGAGGCGCTTCAATAAGCTTCTTTAATGGCTATCCTCAGCGTATTCCCCAAGACGCGCTTAAATACACTAAAATGCTAAAAGATAAACATGCGCGGCAGGACGAATGTTTTTCTAAAACAATCGAGGACTTGGAAAAAACAGGCGCTTGCATCATGGGGAATGCAGAAAAAGAGGCATTGTCCCTTCTGGTTTGGGGGGACAGTCACGCGGACTCCATAATGCCGGTCATCGAAAAGCTAAGCCGTGATTATGGTATAAAAAGCGCTATCATTGCCCATGGGCGCTGTCTTCCTGTATTCAACGTCTATCACAAAAGCAAGAAAGGGCTTTGCTCGGAAGTCCAGCGCTTTGTCAAAGGTTATATCGAAGAGAACAAGCCCGAACATATTTTGCTAGTCGGTCGCTGGACGGAAAGTGTTTTCGGCCCCAAAGATCAAAGACCGGGTGAGCATTTCTTTATAAAAGATCAAGAATTGAATCCGCAAACGCCCCTCGAAGCACAAGAGGTTTTTTTGCGTAATTTTAAATCAACCCTCGATTTTTTTCTGGAAACCGCACAGGGCGTATGGGTGCTTCAGCAGGCTCCTGAACAAAAATATGCTCCGCTTGATGCACTCAGAATTCGTATGACCGGGGCTGATATGAGGGTTTTGGAAGTTGCCTCCTCTTCAGAACATCAAAACTATAACCAATTTGTACTCGATAGTTTTGAGAATGTACGAGGAAACAAAATACATATTTTGAAACCTGAAGACATTCTGTGTGATACATCCATATGCCACATGATAGCCAACGACAAGTTTCTCTACAGGGATAAGAACCACCTTAATCCGTACGGGGCAATGCATATAGAACCTGTATTTACACCGCTCTTTGATGCGGCCAGAGCCGAGAGGCCCTGATTTTTCCTTTTCTTCTCTTGATTATCCTTCATCCTCCGCGTATCAAAAAATGACACTTATTTTTCTCGGAGGCTCGTTTCGTGACCGATAACCTTTTCCCCAGTTTAATCTCTCCCGCCGCGCTTTCCGCATTGATGGAAAGCAAAGAAACGCCGCTGCGGCTTTTGGATGCTTCATTTGCCTTGCCCGCCAGCGGCATTGACGTTCACGCCGCTTACCAAGAAAAGCGCATTGGAGATGCCGGTTTTTTCGATATAGACGGCATCGCCGACCAGAACACGGATCTACCGCACATGCTGCCTTCAGCGGAGGGCTTTGCGGCCGCGATGACGGCGCTGGGCGTAGCGAACGACGATCTGGTTGTTCTTTATCACAATGGCGGAATTCCTTACGCCTGCGCGCGGGCATGGTGGATGTTCCGCGTTTTCGGGCACGACCAGGTTTGCATTCTTGATGGCGGGCTGCCGCTTTGGGAAAAGGAAGGCTATCCCGTGAGTACGCAAGCGCCCTCCTCCGCGTCCGTATCTCAATTCATTTCCGCTCTTCGTTCAGACTTAGTAAAGAACCGTTATGAGGTGGAAGCAAACATTACAAGTAAAAACGCAGTCCTTATCGACGCCCGTCCACGGGAGCGCTTTGACGGCACAATGCCGGAGCCACGCCCCGGTCTGCGCCTGGGGCACATTCCCGGCAGCTTTTGTATTCCTGCGGGCAGTTTGTTTGATGCCGATACGGGGCGCTTTTTACCTCCTGAGGCTTGCGCGCCGTTATTGGGAGCGAATAATCTCTCACGTCAAAATGTTATCTGTACCTGCGGCAGCGGTGTTACAGCCTGCATCGTGGCTTTTGCGTTTCACCTTTGCGGCAAAAGCGATGTTGCCGTCTATGACGGTTCATGGGCCGAATGGGGAATCGAGGGGGCAGATACTCCCGTTGAAGTCAGCTAAAAGAAATTATTTTATTTTCTTGAGCTGTATTGAGAAATAAAGTTGCATCTTCATAGCCCAAGCCCTTTAATACTAAAAAACTATTTAAATACACCCATCAATATGAAGTAATAATTATTTCTATACTTTACTATTTGCATGCAAATAAACACAAAAACGAAGTTGTTTTTTTGCAAAGTTCTATTTGGTAATAAGTTAAATATTAGAGATTACTTAGGAAATCATTGATTTTTTTATA
>JBNKRZ010000020.1:0-88067 GCA_050297015.1 Alphaproteobacteria bacterium
CCTCACCTCACCTCACCTCACCTCACCTCACCTCACCTCACCTCACCTCACCTCACCTCACCTCACCTCACCTCACCTCACCTCACCTCACCTCACCTCACCTCACCTCCGGATTATGTAAAAGTAAAAAGAAAAAGAAAGAGAAATCTAACAAAATCCTTTCGTTTCTGCGCCTCTTCGCTGTAAAAGAACTGTCATGGCTAAGAAGAAAGACAAAAAATCCGGGTTGATATCAACGAATGCGACGGTGGCGGAAAACCGCCGGGCGCGGTTTGACTACGCGCTGGAGGATAAATTCGAGGCCGGGGTTATGCTGACCGGCACGGAGGTCAAATCCCTGCGGCAGGGGCAATGCTCCCTCAATGAAAGCTATGTCGGCCCGGATCGTCATGGGGAAATTTATCTGTACGGCGCGCATATCCCGGAATACGGCCCGGCGGGCGCGCACCTGCAACACGAACCGCGCCGCCCGCGCAAGCTCCTCCTCCACCGGCGAGAGGTTGGAAAATTACTCGGCGCGATCAGCCGTGAAGGCTACACCATCGTGCCGACCCGGCTATACTTCAACGAACACGGCAAAGCCAAGCTGGAAGTCGCCTTGGCCAAAGGTAAGAAACAGCACGATAAACGCGAGACCGAAAAAAGCCGCGATTGGGGCCGTCAAAAAGCGCGGATTATGAGAGATAAGGGATAAAACAAACATCATGAACACAATGCAACAAAAACCTATCCTCGTTCTCCTATCTGATTTACATCCTTGGCCAGCCCTTAGAGTGGAAGTCAGTGTGTGCCTCTCTCAAATATCGTCCATAGGAAGCGCAGAAATTGTCAGTGACAACCTTATTTTTGATACAAAAACAGAAACAAATGATGATGCTACGTTCACGACAACGCTTTACCGCATAATCAATGAAGACGGCCGCTCTCTACAGAACAGCTTCAGTAATAATGCCAAAAGACAATCCGAACGACTTCTAAGCCTTACGTTCTCCCCCTCTCCTTCAGAAAAGACGGAGAACACAGAAATTGCCCCTCAATTACTTTTACTTCACAGCGCCCAGCTCTATACACCAAAAGAACCTTCCGGAATCGAAATCATTTCCGAATGGGACGCTTTCATCACCATCAACCATCAACAGGTGCAAGAATTACAGGAAATCGCCAAACAAGCCATGCGCGAAAACCTGAAAAGACATGGACAGCTAACCTCCCCGTAACCATTGCTAATTAACTGGCTTTTTTCGTCTCTTCCGGCGCGGCGGGTGCTTCAGCCTCAGCGGCTTCCTCCGCATTTTCCGGGCCGGTAAGCATGTCCTCCGCAATCAGGCCCGCATTGGCGCGAATCTGTCCCTCCAGCTTGTTCGCCACATCGGGATTTTCTTTGAGAAACTTTTTAGAATTCTCACGCCCCTGCCCGATGCGCTGCCCATCATAGGAAAACCATGCGCCGGATTTTTCGACAAGGTTCCCCGCGACACCAAGGTCCAGCAACTCGCCCAGCTTGGAAATCCCTTCGCCGTACATGATATCGAATTCAACCTGACGGAACGGCGGGGCCATTTTGTTCTTCACGACTTTAACGCGGGTTTGGTTACCGATCACCTCGTCCTTGTCCTTAATCGCACCAATACGGCGGATATCCATGCGAACGGAAGAATAGAATTTCAAAGCATTCCCCCCGGTCGTCGTTTCGGGTGAACCAAACATAACACCAATTTTCATACGAATCTGGTTGATAAAAATCACCACCGTACGGGACTTGGAAATAGAGCCCGTCAATTTCCGCAAAGCCTGTGACATAAGGCGTGCCTGCAACCCGACGTGGGAGTCCCCCATATCGCCCTCCAGCTCCGCCCGCGGCACCAGTGCCGCCACAGAGTCGATAACCAACACATCCAACGCCCCGGAGCGCACTAACGTGTCAGCAATCTCCAATGCCTGCTCCCCCGCATCCGGCTGAGAGATCAAGAGCTCTTCCACATTTACGCCAAGCTTTTTGGCGTAAGAGGGATCAAGCGCGTGCTCCGCATCAACAATCGCACACGTCCCACCGGTTTTTTGCGCCTCGGCAATAATGTGAAGCGCCAAGGTCGTTTTCCCGGAGCTTTCCGGCCCGTAAACCTCAACAATCCGTCCCCGCGGCACACCGCCAATCCCCAACCCGATATCCAGCCCGATCGAGCCCGTGGAAATCGCCTCTACATTCATGGGATTTTGCTGATCCCCGCTCAGCTTCATAACCGAGCCTTTACCAAACGCCCGCTCAATTTGCGACAGCGCCGCATCCAATGCTTTTTGTTTTTCCCCTGAAGACTGGCTCATAGCTTCCGAATCCTTTTTAAATGGTGTGACTGACATAACGGTGTACTCCCCTTGTGGCATAGATTCCCTAACGGTTCAAGCAAACGGTGAAGGAATCAGGTTGTTTGTCCTAAGCCCTATCGTACATATTTTGTTCCCACTGTAAAGCAAAAAAGAACAAAAAGAGAATATATGGCGGGGCGTGTTACATATCACTTTGATTTTAAATGATTTTTAGAGTTCATCACTTTGTTCGTAATTTTTATGGGAGGGGGTGGGGGCTATTAGCTTTTGCGTTTATCGCTGTCGTTTTGCGTGGCGCCTATTATAGGACAACATTCCTCTAGAAGCAAGGGAATTACTCCTCCAGCGCCTCTTTAACTTTGGCCGCTAGCTGTTTGAGGGTAAAAGGTTTTTGCAGGAACCAGATATTCTCCCCCATATGATCTTTGAGTTTTTCTTCCGTATAACCAGAGATAAAAATAATCTTCAGCTTGGGATCGTCCTCGCGCATTTTTTTCGCAACCGTAGGCCCGTCCATTCCCGGCATAATGACATCGGTCACCATCAAGTCGATATGCTTGTCTTCGGCGGCGGCCATGACCTCTATGGCGTTTTCACCGCAATTCGCCTCAACAACTTCGTATCCCTTATTCGCCAGCGCCCGCGCCCCGAAAGTCCGCACAGCATCCTCATCCTCAACCAACAATATCCGCGCCGTCCCCGTCAGATCACGCGGCGTTTCCTCAGCGATAGCATGAGCTTCCGCCTCCATTTCTTCCCCGGATACACAAGGCAGATAAATTGTGAAGACCGTTCCCTCGTTCTTTTTGCTCTCCACATTAAGGTAACCGCCGGTCTGCCGGATAATCCCGTGAACGGTCGCCAGCCCCAGCCCCGTACCCTGTCCAACCTTCTTAGTGGTAAAGAACGGCTCAAAAATGCGTTCCATCAGCGCCCTGTCCATACCGCACCCGGTATCACTGATTTTCACAGCCACCCAGTGCCCGGCAGGCATTTTATCCTCACCGCATTTTATGGGTTTCTTGTTGTTAAAGGGTCCCGTTTCAATGGTCAGGCGCCCGCCTTCTTCCATCGCATCACGCGCATTAACGGCCAGGTTAACCAACACTTGCTCCATCTGCCCCGTATCAACCTTCACAAGGCCGAGGTCATGACCGTGAACAAGCTCCAGCTCAATATTCGCCCCGATCAAACGGCGAATCAGATGCGAGACTTCTGTTAGAATATCGGTCACATCCTGCACCTTGGGCCGCAGTGTTTGCTGACGCGAAAAGGCAAGAAGCTGCCTGACAAGGTTCGCCGCACGGTTAGAGTTTTGCTTAATCTGCATAATATCGCCAAAAGACGGATCTCCCGCTTTGTGCCGCAACAAAAGCAAGTCACAAAAACCGATAATCGCGGTCAGTAGATTGTTGAAGTCGTGGGCAATCCCGCCCGCGAGCTGGCCTACAGCCTGCATTTTTTGAGACTGTGCAAATTGTTCCTCCAGCGCTTTTTGCTCCGTCAGATTAATAAAGTGCAAAACGGTGTTTTCGCCGGCCTCCATTCTCCGCGCAAAAAGCTGAGCAGGAACAAGAGCCCCCTTCCCCGCCAGCATAACTTCGACCGGCGCGCTGATCTGTTTGCCTTTCTCGGCCTCCTTCAATGCGGTCAGAACCGAAGCACGATCCTCTTCGCGAATCATATCCGTCAAAGAAACACCCTCGACATTTTCGATAGCGCTATCCATCATCGACGCTAAAGCCTGATTGCAATCTTCAATAACGTGAGAAGGGTTAATAAGAGCTATCCCCAAAGGCGCTTCTTCAAAGAAACGTTGGAAGCGGTCCTCCGACAACTTAAGAGCTTTGCGCATCTCACGCTCAGCAGTCAAATCATGAACAACCCCGCGCGTCCGCACACGGCCTTCACCTTCGTCAACAACGGCCTGTGCGATCGAGGCCGTAAAGTTACGCCCCCCCGGCCCTTTCATGACAATCTCGGCCATTTGCTTGGCCCCGCCGCCTGCGATAACATCATAAGGCGCCGCCCCCTTTGGCACTTCGTTGAAATAGGTGTGAAGATACCCCTCTGCCAAGATCGCCTGAATATCATCGCCCAGCCAACGCGCCAGCGTCGCATTCACAAAAACAAAGCGCCCGTTTTCATCCACCGAGAAAAAGCCCACAGGCGCATTATCGGTAAAATCAATCAGCTTTTCACGCTCCTCGCGGATCGCCCGGTCGATCAAATGCTTATTCGTCACATCATCAATACGCCAGTGGATATAGCCCGCCCAGTCGGCGATGGGCTGCGCCGTCACACTGTACCAGCGCTCATATTCACCCCGGACACTCAACAGGTCGATCGAATCCGTCAGCCCTCTATGCGCCTGATCCGCCAGAACACGGAAATGTGCGACGGTCTCTTCATCCTCTGCAAACAAGGCTGCCAGCTTCGATAAAGTCGGCACCTCATCGCCCCCGCAAAGTTTCTTGAATTTCATATTATAGAGAAGCGTATTATCCGTGCTATCCGTTACAAGGCGCGCGCCACGGCTCCCTTCAAAGACCTGATTGAGCAAATTTCCGTGCT
This sequence comes from Alphaproteobacteria bacterium, assembly GCA_050297015.1. GTDB lineage: Bacteria > Pseudomonadota > Alphaproteobacteria > Micavibrionales > Micavibrionaceae > JACKJA01. Next base: position 4,900 of record JBNKRZ010000020.1, read on the forward strand.
TTTCGCAACGGCTCTGCCACGAAAATAACTTCTGCATAAAAAAAGCCACAACCATCGCAACCAGAAAAGCAATCACCGATGCCGTAACGATGGTCCGCGGCACGGCAAAGAAAAGAGCAAGCAAGGCCAGCGCAATCACGGAAATAAACAAAAGCACCGCAACCAAAATAGCATTCAGCGGCAAAGGGGCTGGCGAAAGCTCCGGCTTTTCCGCACGATGATGACGGGCTATAAATTCCGAATGATCGAGGCTCATATATGTTCTTTAGCACAGAGTGCCCCGGAAAACACAAGCTTTGTCCATGAAGCGCACGGTTATCACCAAATAAGAGCGCATCACTCAAACGCTATTGAAGCGTTTTGCCCTTAAGACGGAAAACGTAAGAGATAATTTCAGCGACAGCCTGAAAATGCTCCGTCGGGATAATTTCATCAATATCTACCGCAGCATACAGTGCCCGCGCCAAAGGGGGCGCTTCATATATCTCGACATCATTTTCTCTGGCCACTTCACGAATGCGCAAAGCGATCTCATCCGTCCCCTTGGCCACACAGAGCGGCGCGTCCATTTCCTCCGGCTTATATTTCAAGGCAATGGCATAATGGGTCGGGTTGGTAATCACGACATCGGCTTCGGGAACGGCCTGCATCATACGCTGGCGCGCTTTTTCCTGCCGCAGCTGACGCAATTTGGATTTAACCTGCGGGTCCCCTTCGGCCTGTTTATATTCATCCTTTACTTCCTGTTTAGTCATGCGCATTTTTTTGTAATGCTCTGTGCGCTGATAAAGAACGTCAATCACGGCAATGACCAGCAATACCACCAGCACGCCGATCATCAAACGCACAACCAGTGCCAGCATTTCATCAAGCATCAAAGGAATAGGAAGCCCGACGAGATGATCCACCCGCCCGTAAAAAGGGTAGAGCAAAATCATCCCCACCGCTGCGATCACTGTCAGCTTTAACAAGCCCTTCACAAACTCCATCAAAGAGCGCAAGGAAAACAGACGTTTAAATCCCTTCATAGGCGATATTTTGCTAAGATCGGGCTTTATGACCTCCGGCGCGAATAGAGGGCCTACCTGCAAAAACGGCCCTAAAAACGCCGCCGCCATCAGCATTAAAAGCGGCAAAGCCAAAATGGCCAATACATCCCAGAACGAGCGTCCCAAAACAGTGGAAAAGCCGCCCGGCACACCGGGAAGCGCATAAGACATTTCAATATAAGTCTTTAAATGTTCTTTCAAATGGCTCATCACCGGACGCGAGGCCGTTGCAATCAGGATCGTTGCCGCCAGCAACATGATCCAATTGTTCACCTCGCGCGACAGAGCCACCTGCCCTTTCTTGCGGGAGTCCTCCAGCTTTTTCTGGGTCGGTTCCTCGGTCTTTTGTGAGTCGTCTTCGGTTTCGCCCTCAGCCATGTGCTTACTGCCCGCCGCTTAAAAAATAGATCATGCCGTCTTCAAATTTGGAAACCCAGAACATCAAGCCAACGGAAACCGTCAAAGACAGTGTAATCAAGGAGAGAATAATCTGAAGAGGCAGCGCCAGCATAAACACCTGTATCTGGGGCATCAAGCGCGTCAAAACCCCCATACCGATATAAACCAAAATAGCAACCACCATAAAGGGCGCGGCCACCTGCACCCCGATCATAAAGCTCGCCGCGATTACTTGCGCCATCATTTCCGCCATTGAGCCCGTATCGGGAAGCCTACCAACCGGAAACATCTCGTAACTGTTCACGACACCCAAAAACAGTAAATGGTGTAAATTCGTCGCGAACAGAACAACAACCCCCGTCACCGACAGAAAAGCCCCGATCAAAGAACCCTGCGCCGAAAAACCGGGGTTAAAAAGCTGTGCATTCCCCAGACCCGACGACATGGAAATAACCATCCCGGCGACATCCAGCGCCGCCATCAAAACCCGCGCTACAGTCCCGATAAAAAGGCCGATAATAAATTCAGTAATAATCAGAGCGAACAGTAACGGCCCGCCCGGCACAGGGCTTGGCAAATGCGGCGCGACCAACGGTGCCAAAACCAATGATAGGCCCAACGCAATATATAGGCGAATATTCCCCGGCGTGAAGCTATCACCGACCCCCGGCATAATCGTCACCGCCGCCCCGACACGCACAAAGGTCAGGATAAAGGCAAAAACGCCAGTCGTGATGAATTGATGCAAGGTTTCTTCCATAAATACGGCCCTGCTTTACATTATCCCAGACCAATCATACGGTCGGCCAGCGTCTCCATAAAGCCGATCAAGGTCGCCGCCATCGCCGGGAAGAACAGGAAAAGCGCCAGAAAAATAGCAATAATCTTGGGCACAAATACCAAGGTGATCTCCTGCACCTGCGTCAAGGCTTGAAACAGCGCGATCGTCACACCGACCACCAACCCGACAATCATTGTCGGGGCGCTGACCTCGATGGCGATCAAAATCGCCTGCCGGACTGTTTCTATGATCTCAGTCTGATTCATAAAAGGTAGTGTAGCCCCCCTGTTCCCTTCTGTACAGTCACAGCGAACAAACACCCCCAAACATTCACGTTTTGTTAAATCCTTTCCTTTACTTTCATAGGGATAGATAAGGAATACAGATCATGGACTTAAAAGATATTTATAACGAACAAAACAAGCTTGAGGGGCGCATCCGCCTTTACAACACCCCCAATGCCACATCAGAATTAATCAAAATGCGCAATATCGCGGATAAACAGCGGCATAATGGCGACACCTCTTTTAATCTGATTGTTCGGGGAAAAAATACCGAAACCATCAACAACGCCGTTTCTCGCGCCATTCTTGATACATTGAGTGAAGAAGAACGCGATCTTATTATTGGAACGAGCACCGATAAAGAAAGTGAAAACCACGTATTCACCATAGAAATAATATCCAGTGATAAGGGAGGCGCTGTTTTAGAAAAGCTCGCCGAAACGCTTGCCCACCAAAAAGAACTAGACTACGGCATATATCAGGAGCTTTCTTTCAATGGTTTGAGAGCCGATACGGCCCCGCCGCTAAACAAACAATATCAGGAGTTACCGGAAGGTTTAAAAAGATCAGCTGAAATCTATGTGACAAACCCTGAAGGAAACCTGCTTAAAGCCCTTCAGCAAGGGAAATCCATGAAAATACGTCCCACGCCCGGCATCTCTTAAATCGGCATACGCATAATTTCCTGATACGCGGCCAAAAGCTTATCACGGACGGCAACAACGGTTTGCAAGGTTAGCTCCGCATCGGTCACAGCCTGCACAACATCCGTTAGATCCGCTTTCCCCATCACAGCATCGGCGGAGGCTTTCTCCCCCGCGCGCATCGTATCCACGGATTTTTCCGCGGCACGTTTGACCATATCGGTGAAGGATGGCCCATCGCCGCCCGCCACACCAACGCCCTGCCCGGCTTTTTGGACATTGGAATAAACATTGGCGGCTACAGCTGGATTTATGGAATCAACCATCTTTTATCTCCTTATGTGCTCATTATAACCAATTAATCTAACGACGCAAAAGATCAATGGTCTGCATAATCATCGTGCGGCTTTGTTCAATCATACCCAAGTTAGCTTCGTAGGAACGCTGCGCTTCGCGCATATCCATCGTCTCGATCAGGGGGTCAACATTCGGCATTTTCACATAGCCGTTTTCATCCGCGCCGGGGTGATCGGGCATATATTTAAGCGGATAAGGCTTGCTTGTGTCCTGGTCGATTTTGCTCACTTCGACTTCCTTATAGCCGCTCGTCCGGTCCAGAGCATTTTTAAACATGATCCGCTGGCGCGTATACGGGTTAGCATCCGGCGTCGGCGCGGCTGTATTGGCATTAGCAAGATTCTCGGAAATTACACGAACACGCGTACTTTGCGCTTTCATGCCCGAGGCCGAGATTTGCATGGCTCCAAATAATTCAGACATCGTTCATATCCTCCTTAAACCCTACTGCGTCCGGCCCAAAGCCGTGCGCAGCATGTTGACGTTTTTCTGATACAGGCTGGTCATCAGGTTATAATCCATGATGTTTTTGGAAGCCTTTATCATTTGTTCTTCCATAATGACCGCGTTTTCCGCCGGCGCCACTTCATACACAACTTTTTGCTCGCGGGCCTTCGTATCGTCGAGCTGATTCACAGACGGCATATGCATGTCATCCGTCGTTGCCGGACGAACGCTGGCATCCCCCGTTACGCTCTTCAACACGCTGCCAAAATCAACATCCGTCAGATCGCTGGGGCGGTAGCCCGGCGTGTCGGCATTCGCAATATTCTGGGACAAAACGCGCTGACGCTGGTCCAGATAGCCCATTTTTGCGGCAATAGCCTTCATTAAAGCGATATTTTGTGTTGTCATGGTCTTCTAACCTTGTATTCATTAGCAATGTAACCCACCGCTTAGAGACTTTGCAGAAAGCGTGCCAAGCATGGACAAATATGACGACGGACGAAATGCTACGGGCAAAGACCCGCTAAGACCTTTAAATATAAAGGAAAAACCAAAACACCAAACAGCCGTCGCGCTGCGGGATGCGGCTTCGCGGGAGGACTTACCCACCATCGCCGCCGCCGGACGGGGAAAAATTGCCGAGCAGATTTTGCAGCTCGCTTTTGAGAATAATATCCGCGTCCGTGAAGACAGCGCCTTGGCGGAAATGCTGGCAACCATAGAGCTGGACAGCCCGATCCCGTCGGAGGCGTTTATGGCCGTGGCCGAGATTTTAACCTATGTTTACCGCGCCAACGGCCAACCAAACCCCTTTGATGCCGTGTTCGAAGATGGTATGGATGGGTAAGCATAAGGAAAACACACCATGACAGATACCGCAGAACAATTGAAAACCCGGCTGCGGGAACAGATAGATATCCTCGACGATGCGCTGTTTAAAATCCGTAATCGGGAACTTGTCGCGCTAGACCGTATGGAGCACACCATCGCCGCGATTTGCAACGACATTCAGACCGGCGATCCGGAAACAGCCCGCACGATGGGCCCCTTAATGGCGGACATGATCGCGCGGTTAGAAGAAATGGCTCTGGCCCTTAAAGACTTTCAAACCACTCAGGATCAAAGAAAATAATGGAAATTATCTCTCTCGCCGATATCATCCGTTTTGCCGCCGCCATGCTCTTTGTGCTGGCTTTAATGGGGGGGCTGTCCCTTGCCTTGCGCAAATTCGGCCACGGCACACCGCTCACAACGCCCGGCAAACGGCGTTTAAAAATCGTGGAGGTACTGCCCCTCGACCACCGCCGCCGCGCAATGATTATCCGCCGCGATGATAAAGAGCATCTCATAATCCTTGGGGCTAACGGGGAAACGGTCGTTGAAAGCGGCATAGAATCGTTGCAGGATAAAACCGCTAACGAACAGGAAGAAAATGAAACAAGCGATTCATAAGCTCCGCCAATCCCGTAAATGGGTTGCCCTGCCGCTGATTATGGTGGCTGTCACACTGGCCATAGGCTTTTTCGCGCCTACGGCTCTGGCGCAAACGCTCTCGCTTGATCTGGGGGGGGACGATGCCAACGGCACAATGACGGGCCGCGTGATCCAGTTGGTGGTCCTGCTCACAATCCTGTCGCTGGCCCCGTCGATCCTGATTATGATGACGAGCTTCACGCGGATTATCGTGGTGCTTTCCTTCCTGCGTACCGCGATCGGGATTCAGCAAACGCCCCCAAACACAGTGATGATCTCACTGGCTTTGTTCCTTACATTTTTCATCATGGCCCCAACATTCCAAAGCGCCTATGAGCAAGGCGTCGTGCCCCTGATTAATGAGGAAATAGACGAGATGACCGCCATCGACCGCGGCCTGACCCCTTTCCGGGAATTTATGCTCAAACACGTGCGGGAAGATGATCTGGTTCTGTTTACCGAGCTTTCCGAAGCCGGGCCGTTTGAGGATGAGCAAGCCATCCCGCTGCAAATCCTGATCCCTTCTTTCATGATTTCGGAATTGCGCCGAGCATTCGAAATCGGCTTTATGCTCTTTTTGCCGTTCCTGATTATCGACATGGTGACGGCTTCGATCTTGATGTCGATGGGTATGATGATGCTGCCGCCGGTGATGATATCCCTGCCGTTCAAGATCATCTTTTTTGTGATGGTTGACGGCTGGCACCTCATTTCCGGATCACTGATCCAGAGCTTCGGCACGTAAGGTTATTGTGCCGTTTCCGTGTCTTCCTGCCGATAGCTGTTAAGGAATTCCTTAAACAAATCAACCTCGGAGACCAGCGCTTCAATCGTATCCTTATCCGCAAACAAAGTCGTATTCCGGTGCCGTGTCACAACATCAAACAACCGGGCTTGCGCGGTTTTTTTCATGCGTTCCTGATAACGTTCACGCTCATTAGCAAGCGCCACCCGGTTGCTGGAAAGATTTAGCGCAACCGCACGGTTCAAGATCAAAGCCGCCTGTTCCTCTGTCAAAGGCTTACTCATATCCAGTTCCTCATCAAGGATCAGATCATGGATAGCTTCTGCTGCGGCCTCCCACAGCCCCGCGCGCCAAGCGATATCGGCCCGCAAACTGTTAACCTTGGGATCGGGATCGAAACCGTTCAGTAATTCAATGGCCTCTTCCGCACGCCCTAACTGAGACAACGCACGAGCGCGCAACAACTCAAAATCACGTCGTTGGCGCGCATCACCCGCCTTTTCGTAATCATCCTTCGTTTTGTCCAACGTACGGATCGCATCCTTTGGATTTTTATCAAGCAAATAAATAGCAACAAGACGTTTAGCCACCCGCGCGCGGTCATCACCGGAGAGACGAAAATCAACCTGGTGCTGAAGAAGTTTGGCTGAACGCTCCAGCAAATCGGCTTCAACCAAACGTTCCGCCAACTTTTGGATCAACTTGTTCCCCTCCTCACCGGGCGGGGTTAACTCCGTAAATTCTTCGTATAATGTTGCGGCGTCCAGCGGATTTAAACTTTCACTATCAACAAGAAGTGTCTTATAAAAATCTTTCATATAGGCTGTAATTTCGTGCCCGATTTCCGAATCCGGGGTCATCGCAGCCGCCTCCCGCAATATTCCTAACCCCTTAACATAGCGCTCACTTTGTAAATAAAGTTGCCCCAATGTAAAGTTGGTCTTTGCCTCCAGCTCATCACCACGCCAGCCATAACGCAGCCCTTCAAGGCGGTCGATCGCTTTCTCAAGAGACAAATCGTCTGTCTGCATATCCAAAAGCGTCAAAGCCAAACCGGCTTTCACCCGGTAGAGATCGTCATGCCCTTTGGAAAGCGGCTCCCACAAGGCACGCATTTGGTCGTATTCGCCGCTTTGGCGGTGCGCTTCCCCTTTCAGATAATCAAGCCCCGCCACCGTCGAGGGCTGAAGATGTATGCGTTCTCTATGCAAAAAGGACAAAATCGTTTCGGCCTCCATAACATCGGCATTGCGCAAGGCAACCTCAGCCAGCTTCAGTCCCAGTTTTTCTTGCAGCGATTTAGGATAACCAATCAAAACACCAAAGGAATGCGGCATAACATGCTGAGCCTGATACCAGTCTTCCAGCCACGCCAATGTATAGGCCCGCCAATAATCAAGCTCGCTATACTCATTCAATACCGGACGGACAAAATCTTGAAGAGCCTCTTCATATTTCCCCGCCAGCGCGTTCGCTGCGCCCCGCAACGCCAAATATTCTGGTGAACGCACAATCACGGGCATTTCCTGCGCCGCATAACGCAAGAACCCCAGAGCCTCCTGACCGCGGTCATTCGCGACATTCATCTTCGCCAAAGTCAGTAAATCCTGAATTTGTCCGTTTTTGTCTTTACTCGCCATCCCGGAGAGAAGGATCGTCTGATTTTCTCCCAGCGCCTGAATCCCCCCCATCATCCAGCGATCGAAATCGAAAATACGGCGAATTTCTTCTTCCTGCTCAAGGTCTTCCGTTCGAATATCTTTAATTTCTTCACGCATTATGCTGCGGCTTACATCGGCATCACGCGACAATGCCAAACCGCCGGGACGCGTAACCTGTACACCGTTGGGCGAACGAGTTACATCCAAGTCATCAACATGCGAAACTATAGCCATCCCCACCACAGAAGGCAGTGTTTCAAAAGCAGGGAAGCGATAGACATCTCTCGTGTACTTACCGGAATCAGCAACAGTTACAGCCGTCACCCGATCCCCCACGAACGGATCGTCAAAACTTATCATCTTGGTAATATCGCGCAGCGCCCATAACAATGTCCCGCCCCGCACCATTTCATCTTTTAAGAATGTACGCCCCATCTTTGCCGGGTGCGTTTCCCGTTCACGCTGAGAGAAGACCACGCGCCAAACCAACCCGCCGCCCTCACCATAGACATGATAATCCTTTAGCGCATCAGGAATTTGAATGCGGTATACAGTGGCACCACCGTGATTTTTAACATCTTCAACCTCTCCAAAATCATCCGCCTGCGCCCCTGCAATTTCAGGCTTCACTTTCAAATCAGGATGATCGAAGACCAGCCACAAATAACCCGCTCGCTTAAACGCCGCCAACCCCACTTTTTCCGTCAACGTCAAAGAAATAGCATGAGGATCGGAAAGCCCATCCATAGTCTCTCCCCCTTCAAAAGGAGGAACTTGTGGCGCATTTACCTCATCCACAATCAAAGCATCAGAGGCCCTCTCCAGATCATAAACAGCTTTCTCATGAGAGGTCCCCCCCTCTTCTTCCTTGGAAATTTTCTCCTGCGCCCCAGCATCATCAGAAAGCGCCTTACTTTCACTTTCATCATGGGATGAAACGGGCGGTTCAGCCGCCTCCCCGGAAGAGACCGCCTCATCCACAGGTTCTTCCTGTGTTTCTGTTTGGGGTTCCGGCTTGGGTTCCGGCTTAGACTCTGATTTTGGAGGCGTTTTAAGCTGTGGTGCGGGTTCAACCTTTTCCATTCCTTCCGGATAATAAATATCCAAAACAACCCGGTTCCCGATCGTAAAGTGCCGAAAGCGACTCTGGGGCACAACGGTAATTTCAACCCGTGCCGAAGAGCCCGTTTTCATATCTTCAATCGCCTGAACACTAGCCAATCCAGACAGATCAACATCTTCAACAGCTATATCTTCCGGACGATCAAAGGTCAAAACCACAGTGTTTTCATCCTGCTGGCGAACCGTATAGGATGTACGCTCCGGCCAGTCGAACACCAGCCGGGCATAATCATCATGCGCCCCGGCACGCACAGAAACGGCAGCCTGCGCCGGCGCCAGAGACTGCGCGCTCAATAAAACGGCTATAGCTGTTCCCAGAAGAAGTCTTTTCATAGAAGCTAATATTGTTTTGTGCGACAACAACGACGCGATGAGGTTTCCGGACTATTATAGCCCCTATTGCACTGAATCGAAAAACACTTTTGCGCGCCGACCATCGTGATCCATAATAATGATGTCAACACGGCGCGATAAACTAAGCCTTTCCTGTTCATTGCTTATAGAAGACAAATCTTCGTAACGCCCGCTCGCCATGCCCCGCATGGTAATATCCTTACCGTAACCAACCTTCCGCAAAATCAAAGCGACATTAGCCGCACGCGCCATAGATAATTCCCAATTATTTTTGTAATCCCCCTCCGGATTATTCAAAGGACGCGGATCAGTATGCCCCACAATTTCAATCTTGTTCTTTACCCGCGACAATGCGCCGCCAAGCGTATAAAGGGCACGCGCGCCGTCTTCTTTAACCTCAGCATGTCCGGCATCAAAAAGAAGTTCTTGCGGCAATGATACGATCAAGCGATCTTCCTGCTCCAGAATATTCACATCCTGCAAATACGAAGAATTCACAAGAGCTTCGTCCATCAAGGCCTTCAAATAATGAAGATTCAAAGCCTGGTTAAATTTAATCCTGTCCAGATTAATTTCATCCAAAGGCCCCTCATTGTACAAATCACCATAAAACGACCCCAATTCCGTCCGCAAAGCCGATGTCATTTCGGTCCAGACTGTCGTTTCCGTTTTCGACATGGAAAACAACAGCACAAAAAAGGTCAACATCAAAGCCATGACATCAGTAAATGTCACAAGCCAAAGAGCACTGCCCTCTTCCTGTCCGTGAACATCCCCCATCCGGCGCGCATAACGCCGCCCGGTCAAAGGGTTAGAGGTCTCCGGGTCTTTTTTCTCGCCATCATTCGGCTCTTCTGTTTTATTCTCGTCCATCATGTTTTCACCTCTTCATCAGGTAACCCCAATGACTCGGAAGGCTCAGGCTCAGGCTCAGCACCATCAAGCGGAACATAAGGAACATGAGGGCGAAAAAACAATTCAACCATTCCGGTTTTTCCTTTTTGCAATCCGACACTCACCAGTTTTTTGGGCAAGCCGGCTTCCTCCAAGCGGATCGCCCAGCCTCCGGCTTTGCGCATTAACGCATTTACCGCTTGCGGTTTATCATTATAAAGAGCGATCGCCCCGTCAGGCGTATTAATCAATATATCCACGCGGTAAGGATGACCAGATTTAGCCGTTCCCAAAAGAGCTGACAACGCCGGCAAGAATGCATTTGTTTCGCTTTCGGAGTCTCTTTCGCCCAGCGCCAGCAACATTTCATCCCACTCATCAACAGTCAGGCGCACATACATCTCGCCACGATCATCATAACGTGCCACGTCAATTTTAGGAATCAGCGCTGTAAAAAACCCCTCCAATTGCTCGATAACGCTACCTTCGTGATAGCCTTTCTTTTCTGAATCACGGATGGAAGGCTTGTTATCTTCATCTCCTTCCGTATTCGATGAAAAAGCCTCACCTACACTGGCAATCGTAGGGCGGACTTTCTCCTCTTCAAAAGAAGAAAGAGACGTCAAAACAATAAAAAAGGCCAGAAGCATGATAAACATGGACAAGGCAAGCAATTGCCCCGACCCCGTTTTTTCCGTTCCCGTACTAAGGATACGCCGACGTCCTCTCATGGACTTTTTACCCCGCTAAAAATCATAGAGTTATCCCCTTTAGAAACCGGATAACACCCCGCACGACCATCGTACAATGATTTAGCACAAGAACAAAAAGGAATCGGAAACACTTTGAGAAGATGCCCTCAAAACTCAGAGGCCGGACCTAGTCAAACTCAGCCAAGAGCTTGTCGATTTCATCCTGCGTAATCGCTTTGTCGGCCATTTGCGGGCCATTAAGAAGAGCCTCATCCCCCTCTCTTTCCGGTTCAGGGGGGGCTTCCGAAGCATTCCCCACACCGGGAAACTCCGTGCCGACCAATTTCAAAATTGCCGAAACTTTTGTGTCGATCTCTTTTAGAGCACTCACGACCTTGGTAATACGCTGCCCCGTAATATCCTGGAATGAACACGCTTCAAAAATTTTATTAACTTCCTGCTCTACCGTTTCGACAACGGCACCATCCATACTGTCAAAAAGTCCCTGAATCACCTCGCAGGAATCCATAATCGTGCCTGTTGCTTCCTCCGTGTTAGCTACAACGGCATCAAGCTCATCGGAAGCCGTAGGAATATGCTTACTGTGAATATCAAGCGGCCGCGTCGTCTGCAGCTCAGCACGCATATCCTCAATAATAGCCTTAAGATCCTGCAACTGTTTTTGCAGATTCTCTTGATCAACCTCATGAACCTTATCAATTACCGAATTGATAATACGAACAACTTCATCTCTTTTATACGCAGAACCTTCTCCAACCATAATTCCCCCACTGACCCGATCACACAGGCCTAAATAAACACAATATAAAAATCAAAAATCACCCAAAACAGCAGAAATCTTTTGTTTCAAAGTCTCCGCATTAAACGGCTTCACAATGTAATTGTTCACACCGGCCTGCTTCGCCGCAATGACGTTCTCTGTCTTACTTTCAGCCGTAATCATAATGAAAGGCACATTCGTGTTATTATCGTTACTGCCCCGCACCGTTTTCAAAAGCTCCAACCCCGTCATAGGCTCCATATTCCAATCGGAAATAACCAGACCATATTTCTTATTACGCATGAGCTCCAACGCCATCGTTCCATCCGTCGCCTCATCAACATTCTTGAAGCCCAACTGCCCCAACAAGTTATTGATAATCCGCAACATTGTCTTGTAATCATCGACGATCAGGACACTCATATCTGTATCAACAGCCACCGCATATCTCCTTATTATTCATATCAAAAGCAATCGTTATTATAATCTCTTCTAGCCCCTGCAAGGGTAGCACAGGAAGTCCCCATTATGAACAGCTTTTCCTAAACGATTCGTAAATTTTCTATTCCTTCGGCAATATTCGTTATTTATGGACGGAAAGCCGCATAAGCCATTTACAATTTATTGAGGAGCCAGCGTTGGCAATTTCTTTTGCTGTGCGAGCAAAATCGTAACACTGCGCGCCCGCTCCGCATTCATGGCCGCCAAAACGGGTGCCGACTTACGTTCCGACATCCGCGATAAAACGGACAACAATACATCAGTATCCAGCGTGTTAAAAATACGGGCTGCGTCTTTTGCTTTCATCCCCTCATAGATTTTCACCAGACTGATAAGCTGCGCTTCTTCCTCATCCGACTGCTGTTTTAGAAGCGCCTTAATTTCGGTGCGAAGAATTTCAAGCTCCCGTAATTTTTGGTCTAGTTCACGCTCGGCAGCCGTCAAAAGTGCCTCCCTTTTCTCCAGCATGCCTTCACGTTTTTCCAACCCCTCCCGGCGGCGGGTCAAATCTTTGTATAGCTCTTGCTGGATCCCCGAATAGGCAAAATCCGTATCAACAGGATCGGTCCATTTAATAACCTCTTCAGCGCCTTCGACACTATCACTTTCATCAAGAACGATAGTGTTACCCTCGCCATCGTGATCTTCAGCGGCGACCTCAGCATCCGGAAGAACCGGCGGTTCAGCTTCAACCTCGTGCTGAGCATAAGCTACACCGCTATAACGCAAAACACTGACAAACTCTCCGACCCGTATGACAAAGGAAAACAAGGCCACGAGAACCAGTAACGGCAACAAACGTAAACGCTCATAAATCCTCATGATCGCCCTCCCGCACCCGTTTTACGCTCCCCCCCTAGCAAAGCTTCATAGAGTTCACGCTCTGCCCGGCTGTGAAACGATTCCGCAAAAGCCGCCTCCTCTTCATCCTGCGCTTCATTATCCTGAGAATCGGAAAGCACCCCTGCCTCTCCGCGGTCAAATTCCGGATCGCGAATAGCAAAACCGGCGGCTTTTTTATCTGCCGCACGTGATTCATTGCGTTCAAAAACGGGCTTACGTTCAAAAGGTTTATCTGTCCGGCGCGGGAATTCTTCTTCCCCGTCATCTAACTCATCAACGCTGTGCACGATACGGCCATTCCGCTCCGCCAGCTTTTCAAGCCGTCCCGCGAGAGAATCACCAGCCTCCCCCATAATCTGCAACTCCTCGGACAAGGCTCGCGCTTCATTCACAAGAGATTGCAACTCCGTCCCCGACTCTTTTGCCGTCCGGCGCAGCCCGGTGATCGCCCCTTCCGCCTGAACGATGCTGGATGACAAATCCTGAAGCAATTTATCAAACTCTTTACGGCTATCGCGGAACGTTTTGAGATGCAGAGAAAGCCGCGCGGCAAAAAAGACCGTCGTCGCCAGCAAAACCAGAATCACAATATCTAAAATCAAACCCATAGCCGTATTCCCCTAAAGTCCTTGCTTTAATCTTCTTCTTTATCCGGCGGAATGTACCGCTCGATACGGACAGCAATGTGATCCTGCTTTTGCCCTACCGGCCCCTTAAACATCGGAAAGTGACCGCAGCGCAATTCCATCTCGTCTTCTATCCGCGTATTAAACATTATTTGCGTCCCGACTTTCCAGTTCAGCATATCATACAAGGACACGGTTATCTCACCCAAGACAGCTTGCAACTGTACCTCCGTCCGGTACAGTTCCAACGTCAAGTGGTTTTCCCAGATTGAGTCACGCCCGAATTTTTCCCCCATAAACATCTGGAGCAATAATTCCCGGATCGGTTCCAATGTCGCGTAAGGGATTAATATCTCGGCGCGGCCGCCGCGATCCCCCATATCAACCCGCAGCCGCGCGAGAACACAGGCATTCCCGCTTTGAGAAATCGTTGCAAAACGCGGATTGGTTTCCATACGGTCCAAAGAAAAACTCACCGGGGAAAGCGGATCAAACGCCGATGACAGGTCACTCAAAGCAACGCCAACCATCCGCTCAACCAGCTTGGTTTCAATCGTGGTATAGGGACGCCCCTCGACACGGATCGCCGGCGTTCCTTTCCGACCGCCAAGCAACACGTCCACCACAGAGTAGATTAGCGCGCTATCGACCACGAGCAATCCATGATTATCCCATTCTTCGGCCTTAAACACAGACAGCATCGCCGGCAAGGGAATAGAGTTCATGTAATCGCCAAACCGCACGGTCGACACCTGATCCAACGAAACTTCAACGTTATCGGAGGTCAAATTCCGCAATGATGTAGACATCAAACGCACAAGACGGTCGAACACAATATCGAGCATCGGCAGACGCTCATAATTGACCATCGCCGAGTTAATCAGCGCCATGATACCGGAAGCTTCTTCCCCCGAAGCCGCATCATCATCAAAACCTAAAAGGCTGTCGATTTCGTCCTGATTGAGAATGCGCGTGCCGGTTTCTCCATCGCCGCCCTCTTCGGCATCGGATTCGGGAACAGCGTCATCAGTAACGCCGTCAGAAGATTCACCTTCGGCTGCAGAGGCTTCCCATTCCTCCATCATAGCCTTTTCTTCTGCGCTCATTTCTTCCGTTTCTGCCATTCTTTCTACCTTGTATCCGGTTCGATTCAGGGGCCTTTTTATTTACAAAGCACAAACCGTACCAGTTTTACTGCACCAGGATTTCCTGGAACAGAACATCTTTAACCTCCGTGGGGTAAGCGGCCGCATTAACACGGGACAATAATTCCATCTGCAAACGGTAAATACCGGCCGATCCGCGTAAATCACGTACGTTTAGTTCCCTCAAATAAGTTTGAAATTGATCGACAACACGCGGCATAACCGCCTCAACGGCGGCCTTATCCCCTTCAGTGGCTAACTCCAGCTGAACCGTCAGAGAAAGATAGCTCACTTTTGAGGTATCACTATTGATATTGACGCGGATATTCGGGATTTCAAGAAAATAAACACCGGCTGCACTTGCGCCCCCGTGGCCGTCGCCATGCCCTCCACCATGAGATGAAGCAGCAGCATGAGAATCCCCGCCTTCCGCATCGGCATGCGCCGCATCACCCTTACCCAACAAACCGTCAAGCATACCGGTGAAATACAGACCGGCCCCCGCACCAATCAGCAAGAACAAGGGAACGACAACAAAAAGCACGATTTTCTTGGCGTTAATCCCGCCACCGCCTTCACCTTCTTCGCCGTCTTCATCACCTTCGGCGCGCTCATCGTCGGCATCCATATCGTCGCGTAAATCTTCTTCATCTGACATCTGTTTTTCTCCCGATTATCCTTATCCGAGATCTCTGAAGCTTCATCTTAGCACAAAGCCCAGCTTATCCCGTTAATTTTATGAACAATGTGGAAAAAATGCGTGCGATTGTTTTAATTTTCATACACTTATCCCCATTTTCCTCCCCCTTAAGCGGCACACATTGAAGAGGCACACGGCGCACACACCAAGGCATTTTTTGCCGCCCGCCCCTTTCGCACTGCTTCATTTTTGCCTGAGCGAATCGGACGGGGCAAACAGATGCCTGGCAACATATTGATATAAAACGATTTTCAAATCTGGCACAGGCAATGCATTGTATTCCAGCGGCGGAAACCATTTTGGCTTTCGCCCTTGGGTACAACAAAACCGTTTGGATAAAACCATGGAAAACAGTATTTACGTCGGACTATCGCGCCAGGTCGCTCTCAAGGCTCAAATGGACGCCATCGCCAACAATGTGGCGAATATGTCCACGCCGGGCTACCGCGCGCAAAATGTCGTCTTCACCGAATATATCGAAGACCCGCGGAACAACCCCACGGATCCCCTGTCTATGGTTCTGGATTACGGACAGTTCCAAACCACGACCCCCGGCCCGATGCGCCAAACGGGCGGACAGCTTGATGTCGCACTATCCGGCCCCGGTTATCTGGGCGTACAAACAGCTTCCGGGGAAACGATGTACACCCGCGCAGGGAATTTCCAAATTAACGAACTCGGTGAGCTTATCACAGGCTCCGGCCATAAAGTCGCCAGCACCGGCGGCGGCAATATCGTCATTCCCGCCGACGCCACGGAAATCAAGATTACGAAAGATGGTTCGATCTCCAGTGACAGAGGCGAGATCGGCCAGCTTATGGTCGTCGAATTTGAAAACCTGCAAGACCTTGAAGCCACCGGAAATGGTCTGTACAGGGCTAACCCGGACAGCCCCCCTACCCCGGCCACAAAAACAACCGTGGCACAGGGCATGATTGAAGATTCAAACGTCACACCGGTTTTGGAAATGAGCCGCATGATCGACGTTCACCGGGCCTATGAACAAACCATACGTATGCTTCAGGCGGAACATGACCGGCAACGAAACATGATTCAGAAACTATCGAAAGCGAACTAAAAATTCTCCCCCTTTAAAACAAGGGGGCGAAAAAAGATTTGAAAGTAAGGAGTTAAAACAATGCGTTCTTTAGATATTGGTGCGACGGGCATGCTGGCCCAGCAAATGAACATTGATGTGATTTCCAACAACATCGCCAACATGACCACGACGGGCCATAAACGCCAGCGCGTAGACTTCAAAGATCTGATCTACCAGAACCTAAACCGCCCAGGATCACAATCCTCGGATGTCGGCACGGTTTTACCTTCGGGCTTACAACTGGGCTTGGGGGTGCGTGTTAGCTCCGTCTACCGCATTCACGAACAAGGCACACTGCAAATGACCGAAAACCCGCTGGATTTAGCCCTGACAGGGGATGGTTTCTTTCAGGTAACCCTGCCGAACGGTGATACGTCTTACACGCGCTCCGGGGTTTTCCAAACCAACCAGAACGGTGAAATCGTAACATCGCAAGGCTATCTTTTAGAGCCAAGCATCGTTATACCGGACAACGCCCTTTCCGTTGAAATCAATGAAAGCGGTGAGGTTCTGGCGCAGATCAGCGGGCAAACAGCAAGCCAAAATCTGGGACAGATCAATCTCGCCTCTTTTGTAAACCCAGCCGGTCTGGAAGCCATCGGAGATAACTTGTTCCTTGAAACGGAAGGCTCCGGCGCCCCCGTCGTGGGCACACCGGGAACAGACAACCTTGCCAAAATTCGTCAAGGCGCCGTTGAAAATTCCAACGTCAACGTCGTCGAAGAAATCACACAGCTCATCACCGCACAACGCGCCTACGAGATGAACTCCAACGTCATCACAACCAGCGATGAAATGCTGCAAACCGTAACACAGCTGCGTTAATGAGAGCTTTGATAAAGAACAGGAACCGTAATTTAAGGAGAGAACAAAATGTATGAGATAACCATCCCTAAAATGATTGACTTAACAATACGCTTCGTTGTCCTCGTCCTTTCGCTAACACTCGGCATGGTGTTCCTGTTCGCCGGCGCACGCACGGCTCTGGCGGCAAACCTCCGCTCTGTCACAACGATCAGCGGCAGCGTCTTGACCGTCGGCGATCTTTTTAACGGACTGGATGCCGGAAAAGCCTCATACGTTCTCGGCCCGGCCCCCCGCCCCGGTCAGGATATGGTACTGGATGCCCGCACATTAATGCGCGTTGCCTCAGCTCTTGATCTGCCGTGGCAACCACAAAGCAGTGCGGATCAAGTCATTATCCGCCGTGCAGCCACGCTCATCTCGACCGCCATGATTACGGACGAGCTAAAAAAAGCCGCTCAGGAAAAAGGTGTCAGTGGCGCGTTCACCCTTAGCTTCAACGGAAACCCTGCACCGGAGATGATCCTGCCGGGGGAAACAACACCGCAATTTGAAATCGCAAACCTGAATATAGACCACAGCAGTGGCCGTTTCACAGCATCTCTGGCCGCGCCCTCGCAAGAAAACCCCGTGGATGAGACAACAGTATACGGCCAAATCCAGAAAGTCGTGCGCGTTCCCGTTCTGAGAGCGCCTCTCAAAAATGGCGATATCATAGGCAACACAGACATTAACTGGATTGAAATGGGTGAAAACACCATCCAGCACGACATTATCCTGAGCAAAGACGAGCTTATCGGGATGACCCCGCGCCGCATGGCCAAAAGCGGCAAACCCCTACGCAGCAATGAACTGGCTCCCCCTGAGTTGGTCGGGCGCGGCGATATGATTACGATCCTGTATGAAGACGGCCCTCTGGCCTTGAGCGCCAAAGGCAAAGCCCTGCAACCCGGTGGTAAAGGCGATTTGATCCGCATCGTCAACATCGCCAGCAACCGCAGTATACAGGGGATAATCTCCGGCGATCACGAAGTCGTGGTCACACCATAAGATTTTGAAAAAGGAATTGGGTATCATGAATAACGTAAAAACATACAAAAGCACCCTTCTGGCACTCATTGCCGTCAGCAGCCTCACAGCTTGCGGATCGGTTGACCGCTTGGCTAATGTCGGCAAAGCGCCGGAAATGAGCGTCATCGAAAACCCGCAACTGGCGGAGGATTACAAACCCGTCAGCATGCCGATGCCCGCCCCGCAGGAAGTTAAAAAACAGCCCAATTCCCTATGGGCGTCAAACCGCAAAAACTTCTTTGAAGACCAGCGCGCCGGGGATGTCGGCGATATCCTGACGGTCATGATCGACATCAAAGACGATGCCGCACTGGCCAACGCCTCGGAACGCAAGCGCGCCAGCAGTGAAAGCGCCGGAATGGACGATTTCCTCGGCCTGGAAAGCTCTCTGGCGAGCGTCCTGCCTGAGGCCATCACCCCGGCAACGCTTGTAGGAACAGACTCAGACTCCGCCCATAAAGGCGAAGGCACCGTTGCGCGCGAAGAAGAAATCAATATCCGTCTGGCCGCTATCGTCACGCAAGTTCTGCCCAACGGCAACCTTGTCATCCACGGCCAGCAGGAAGCCCGCGTCAATTTTGAAAAGCGCATCATCCGGGTTGACGGCGTTATCCGCCCGGAAGATATCTCCATCGACAACACAATCAGCCACGATCAAATCGCGGAAGCTCGCATTGCCTACGGCGGCGAAGGACAGATCACAGATGTCCAGCAACCGCGCTACGGCCAACAGGTCTACGACATCATTTTCCCGTTCTAGACACTGTAGTCACGTGTTATGTTCGCCTTTTAAGGGGGCACCATCTATTCCCTCCCCCCCTTTCTCCCCAGCGCTGGATCTCCCCCCTTCCTCCCCAGTGCCGGATTATGTAAAATAGATAGTGTGTAGTGCAAGGGATATATTCGTGCACCACACACTCCCCCTATAATCCCCCGAATCTGCGGCAGCGGATTATAGGGGGATCCATACGATTTAACGGATAGGCACCATGGATTCCCTTAGAATTTCGCTAACGCAAAATTCAGGGAATGACGAGAGATAGGGAGCCATAGTTCTGGATTGCCGCGCTGCTTTATTAAAGAAATGTCCCACGCGCTGGCACGCTTCGGGCACATAATGTCCGAAAGCTAAAATTAAAAGACTATACGTGAGGCGCGAAGTAACGATGTAGAAAAGTAAATGGGAATGGCTATATCACTCATCCCGGTGAGTTTTTTCCATCTTTTCGTGACGTTCCTGTGCATCGAGGCTAAGCGTCGCAACAGGGCGTGCATCCAAACGGGCCGCGCCAATCGGCTCCCCCGTTTCTTCACAATAGCCGTATTCCCCTTCATCAAGGCGTTCCAAAGCGCTATTAATTTTGGAAATCAGCTTACGTTCCCGGTCGCGGGTCCGCAGTTCCAAAGCATGGTCCGTTTCTGCGGAAGCACGGTCGGCAAGGTCGGGCTTTTGCAATTCCGTTCCTTGCAGCGTGTTCTGGATCGTTTCAGACGATTCACGCAACAATTCCTCCCGCCAGGCGATAAGTTTCTGCCGGAAATATTCCAGCATCACGGGGTTCATGTAGTCCCCTTTATCATCGGTAGGGTTATAATCCTGAGGTACAATTACACTGTTTTCAGAAGGCATGGCTCTATGATTCCTTATATCATTACCAACAAAATAGCCGGGCGAATATAAGGAGTTCTGTCTCGGCACGCAAGATAGAATCGATCAATTAAATTGCGTTATCCAGCGCTTTTCTTGCCTTGGCAATTTCAATCTGCGCCCGCAAATCAATTTCATCGAGGACCGCCGTCAGCTGCGGATCGGAAATTTTTTCGCGATGAGACGCCACAGTATCGGCAACATTGATAACATCGCCCAACGTCAAAGTCCCACCCAGCAAAGCCCCCCTTATATTATCCAAAGCCGCCAAAAGATTGTCGGCCCGCCCGCGCATACGCCCGCGGCTAGCCCGCTCAGTGGGATCTTCCGCCCCCTGCACAGCCAGCAAAGCATCAATATGATTTACAGATTGCGCCGCCACCGCGCCGGAGGATTTCTCAGCCCCCGCCGCCGCCATCAAATCATGGAAACGTGCGGCATCGGCGCTGGATGTTTTCTTCGCACCGCTACTTTTCTTTGTTGATTCGGGTCCTTTGGGGCCTTCGACTTTCATGGCTGACGCCTCCCTTTTCTGAGCCGTAAGTATCCCTCTCCCGGTCATAATGGTCAAGACAGGAAAAAATTTCCCCCTCATCCCAAAGCCTCGTCGGCATAGAAGCATAAACTTGCCTACTGGCAAGGAACCATCCTCAATCAAAATAGCTAACCCCCTGCAACAAAACAACTATCCAGCCCCACAGAACTTGGCACGATCCTCGCAAGGATATAAGCGGACACATGTAACGACTGTAACGACAAAGACGTTTAGGCAATAAAATGAGACACGCAAAACACACATATAATAAAAGATTCCGGTTAATGGCCTTGAGTGCCTTGGCTCTGTTCGCTGTTTTTGCCGTCTCCCCGGCGCAAGCAAAAACCACGCGCATTAAGGATATCGTGGATATCGAAGGCGTGCGGGAAAACGCGCTGGTCGGCTATGGCCTTGTCGTCGGTCTGAACGGCACGGGCGACGGCTTGAACAACGCCCCCTTCACCAAGCAATCTTTGACCGCCATGCTGGAACGTCTCGGCGTTAATATTAAAGGTGAGAACCTGAACACCGCCAACGTAGCCGCCGTTATGGTCACGGCAACCCTGCCCCCGTTCACCAATCAGGGCGCTAAAATCGACGTGGCCGTCTCGGCCCTTGGTGACTCCGAAAGCTTGCAGGGCGGAACGCTCCTCGTCACGCCCCTTATGGGTGCCGATGGAGAGGTCTACGCCGTCGCACAAGGCCCGGTAACCATTTCCGGCTTTTCCATTGCGGGCGAAGCCGCCAGCTTCATCAAGAATATTCCGACCTCCGGCCGCATTCCGGAAGGCGCCATCGTCGAGCGGGAAATTAATTTCGATCTAGCAGACTACAACTCCGTCCGTCTGGCTTTAAAAAACCCGGACTTCACGACATCACGGCGCATTGCCCGCGCCATCAACGGCTTTATGTCGAACAACACCGCAAAGGCGGAAAATTCTTCCAGCGTCCGCCTGACCGTGCCAAGCGGCTTTAAAGGGACGATTGTCGATCTGATTACCGATATTGAACAGCTCCCCATTCAGCCCGACCAAGTGGCCAAAGTCGTAATTGACGAACGCTCCGGCGTCATTGTTATGGGCGCGGATGTGACCGTCAGCACCGTTGCGATCGCGCAAGGAAACCTGACCATAAAAATCACCGAGACACCGCAAGTCTCACAACCCAACCCGTTTGCCGCGCAGGGCGAAACTGTTGTCGTGCCGCGCACGGATATCGAAGTCAATCAGGGCGACGATGTGAAACTGGGCATTCTGGATACGGGCGTGACCCTGCAAGACCTTGTCACGGGGCTAAACCGGCTGGGCGTCAGCCCGCGGGACACCATTACGATCCTGCAAGCGATCAAGGCCGCCGGTGCCCTCCAAGCCGAGATCACGAGCCTGTAAGGAAGAGATAGCGAGCAAAAACAATGAGCGAACTTTTGAGCACAAACACACAGATAGCACTGATGCAAGCCTCACAGGCCGACCTTAGCCAACGTGCAAGTGGTGCCAGTGCGAACAAAAAGGCAGGCGCTGAGATCAAAAACCTCGAAGAGATAGAAGCCGCCGCCAAAGATTTCGAAGCCATGTTTATCTCGGAAATGCTCAAACCGATGTTTGAGGGCGTCATGAAGCCTGACCCCATGTTCGGGGGCGGTAAAGGCGAGGAAGTCTTTAAAGGGATGATGGTTCAGGAATACGGAAAGAGCATCGCCGAAGCAGGTGGCATAGGTCTTGCAAGGCATGTAAAGGCAGAAATGATCCGCATACAAGAGGAAGTAAACAAATGACACTAAACAGCGCGCAAACCAACGAACAGGAAAGCATCACCCCGGCCCCGACCATTACGCTGGCGGACAATCCGGAAGAAGCCGTAAGGGAAATTATTGCCCTGACGGAAAAATTGACCGCCCTGATGGAGGAAGAAAAGCGCGCCATTATCTCTAGCGACTCCATCGCCTTTATGGCGGCTCTGGGCAGCAAAGAAAAAAATGCGCAGCGCTACCAAAGCGCCGCCAATCAATTTTCCGCGCGTATGGAAGAATTCCGCAGCGTTAATCCAACTCTGCTTCAAAAGCTGGAAGAGGCTCAAAACGCACTGGGCACCATCACGCGGGAAAACACAAGCTATATGAAACCACTCAACAGGGAGGAAAAATAAAATGAAACAGGGAAAAACACTCAACACAACAAAACTGGAACAACAAGCCCCAACGGCAAAGGATTTCATCCTTTCCCGCGATCCGAATAAAGCGATGCGCGAGATGATGGACACGATCGATTCCTTGCGTGGCTTATATGAGACAGAGAACGAAGCTCTGAACAAAGGTGATACCAAAACCTTTATGGCTTTGCAGAACACAAAAATCGGACGGGCTTTCGCCTATCAATCCGGGATGGAGCAACTTTCGGAGCGGAAAGCTGAGCTGGCAAACGTCGATCCCGCTTTGCGCCAAAAACTGATGGACATGCAAAGCGAGTTTTCCCAGATCACAGAAGCCAATCTCAAAGCGCTGGAGCGCTCCCGCAAGAGCGTCGAGCGCCTGAGCAACCGGATTATGGATTCGGCCCGCCAGGCCGCGCGCAGCAACCGCGTCAAATACAGCGCCACAGGAAATCTGGAAGAACATGAAGGCCGCGTATCAATCGGCGTGAACGAACGGGCGTAAAACGTAAAACACAAAAAGGCATCCGAAAGGAAAAAGTCATGGATATTAGCGTTTTCCTAACGCAGCAGATACAAGCCGGGGGTAAAACCTCCGCCCTATCCGGTCCGATGCAAACAGGCGGTACGGGGCTATTTTCCGCCCTGCCGTCCGGTGCAAATTTCATGGACTTGATTTTCGCGCAATTGAAAGACTCGCAAGACTCTCAAACCCCCGATCAAAGCAATGAAGAGGGCACCGCCGCACTAACCGCATGGTTGCGCACAATCCCCGATGAAGCCGCCCTAGCCAAAACATTGAGCATCCCCGGAAAGGTTTCCGGCACAGACGGGGGCACGGAAAACGGCAGCGACACACAAAATCCCGATGCCGTAGAATTAAGCGCCCTGCCCGACACACTTCTGGCCTTTTTTGAAAAAATGGGCGTTTCCCTTCCCACAGAATCCATGACAACGGAGACGGATGGCAAGCGCCCTACAAACGATGACATCCTCACAGAAAAGAGTGTTTTCAACTTTATTTACAGCGCATTAAACGGTTTTCCGAAAGAAACACTTCAAGGCAGAGACATCTTTCCTCCCGGCTTTTTGCGTAGCATTCTGGCACAAGCCGAAGAAAGCGGCACAGACACCGCACTGACGGTTGACAGCCTTTCTACGGAAGACGCCTCTCCCGTCTTGATAGCAACCGGGAAAAGTCCCGAAGATTTTGCCGCGTTTTTTGAAAAATTAAAAGAAAGTGCGGAAGATGGCGAAAGCTATCTCGTGGGTTTAATCCAAATCCTGCCGCCAAAGGTACAAGAGACAAAGAAAGAAATAGCATTCGCAGCGGATGCCATGGCCCTGCCCCAGCCCTCTCTCCTGCCGCCGCAAAAGACTTCTGGAATAAATGCAGCAGCAAGTTTGACCGCTGCAACAGAAGCGGCCCAACAACAAGGCAACAATAATTCTGCGGACGCCGCCGCCAAGAATTTAGAAATCAGCAGCAAATTAAACAAACTGCTCATGAGCGCCGGGGAAGCAAACGGAAGTGAAAACACGGATGCTGAAGAGGGCGAGCCCCCCTTACGCAGTTTCGATCAAATTTTAAAGGTTCTAGAGCGTGCCCAACAAGACACAACAACGCCCCGCAACAACGCCCTCGCAGCGCCCGCCAACAAAGCGACACCTAACGCTCAGGCAGCGCACGGCGCGGGCCTTAGCACAATTCCCGCCACCGGCACATCCAGCAGCGATATAGAAGCCCTATTAATGAATGGCGCTTGGGAAGAGATCTATCCTGACGGCCTGCCGTGGAGCAAGTCTCTCAGCGGCCTTACCGGGCAGAGCCTAAGCCTTACAGGCACAACCATGCTGACAAGTCTGGCAACGCACGCCCCTCAGGCTGGCGCACCTCACCCAGCAACACAAATGGTCGCCGCCCATCTGCAAAAAGCGGCGGGCAACGGCGAAAGCACCAGTCTGACTTTGGAACTAGATCCACCGGATTTAGGGCGCGTCCGTGTTCATATGGAGTTCGGCAAAGACAAAATAATGAAGGCACACCTGCTCGTCGAAAAACAGGAAACCTTCTTGATGCTACAGCGCGACGCGCAACTTCTTGAGCGCAGCCTGCAAGATAGCGGGCTGGATGCCGGTGGGGAGAACCTTAGCTTTGAGCTAGCGCAAGACGGCAATTTATTCGGCCATGAAGGCGACCGCGAAGGCAATGGCGATCATTACAGATCGGGGAGCGCAGGCACCGCCGACAATGAAGAAATTGAAATTATTGAAACGAAGATGGACTGGTACATCGATCCTGACAACGGGCTGATGCGCTACGACACATTTGTTTAAAGAAAACAGGAGATTAAAGAGATGACTTCTGACGTAACATTAACATCAGTCCTGAGCGACACACAGGCCACACAACAGCAATCCATCACGCTGGCAGAGGACTTTAGCGACTTTCTGACTTTGCTGACGACACAGCTGCAAAATCAGGACCCGCTGGCCCCGATGGATTCCACGGAATTCACAAACCAGCTTGTGCAGTTCTCTCAAGTTGAACAATCCATCAACACCAACCAGAAACTCGACGACATGCTGTCGCTACAGCTGGGGAGCATTTCCTCCGTCGCGCTGGGCTATGTCGGCATGGATATCAGCTATCTGGGGACAGAGTTCGCTTTTGACGGCGCTGGTGACACCCAGAAAATCACTTACGCGCTGGGTGAAGATGCTTACACCGCCACGATGTATGTCTATGACGAAAACGATGAGCTGGTCTACTCCGAGGAAGTCCCGACAGCGACCGGAAGCCACGAAATCACATGGGACGGCACCCACAAGGGGGGCGGCACCGTTGATGAAGGCACCTATTCCGTTTCGATAACAGCTGTTGATTCTGAAGGAGAAAACATCAGCACATCCACCGTGGTCACAGGAAACGTCCGCGGTATTGAATCGCAAAACGGCGTGATTTTCCTCTTGGTCGGGGAACGGGCCGTACCGATCAGTCAGGTTCTCAACGCAACAGTACCAACAGATACGACAACGACCGACACAACCACAACAACAGATGAGACAACCGCCTAACGGCGCATAAAACAGAACAACAAAAAAGAGTTTTAAACGAAAGGAGACGTAACATGAGTTTATTTGGAGCACTATACACAGGGGTGTCCGGTCTGGGGGCGCAATCCCAGGCGACAGCCATGATATCGAACAACATTGCCAACGTGAACACGACAGGCTTTAAACGTTCGGAAGCTAACTTTTACTCACTGGTCACAACGGAAAGCCGGGCATCGATTTACTCACCGGGCACCGTATCCGTCGACCGGGTGCAACGCGTGAACCAACAAGGCCCGATCCAGCAAACATCATCCTCTACGGATGCTGCCGTTTCCGGGGACGGGATGTTCACCGTTAAACGCGCCGCCGATGACGCACAGGAATTCCTGTACACCCGAAGCGGATCGTTCAGTGAAGACTCCCAAGGTCTTTTGCGGAACACAGCCGGCTTTGTCCTCTACGCATGGCCGATCGATTCCAACGGTGACCTGCCGGCCAACCAGGGTGACTTAACGTCCCTCGTCCCGGCTGACGTAGCCTTCCTTGGTGGTTTGACCCGTCCGACATCCAGCGCAGAAATGTCTATCAACCTTGATGCGGAAAACACAGGCGATCCCGACAAGGGCCTGAGCGCCGCTCTCACCGCCACAGCCGACTACTCTCGCGGTTTGACGGTTTATGACTCACTGGGGCAAGGCCAAGCCATGACCTTTGAGTTCACGAAAGTCTATGGCCCCCAAGCCACAGCCGCCGGAACTATTCAGGATCTAACGGCCACAGACAACCTGATTAACGATTTGGGGCTTGGTGCCGGGGATCAGTTAACGATTACGGATGATGCCGCCAACTCACTGACACTCACTGTTGTCGCCGGCACGCCCGCAGCAGCCGGAGAAGTGCAAAACATTAATGATATCCTGACCGAAATCAACACTTCCGGTTTCAACATGGAGGCCTATATCGGGAATGCCGGAGAAATGATTATACAGCAAACGGACTTTCAGACCGGAACCGAAACATTGACGATTACAAACACGACGGGAACACCGTTTACTAGTCTGGGCATAACGACCGGCGTTTACACATCAGACGACCTGACGGGCGTTGATGGCGTAAGCGGAGACAGCATCTATGACAACGGGGACCCGACAGACTCCCCCCCCTACAGTAACAGCGGCGGAACGGACATCAACAGCTTCCCGACCTTCCAGTACATTCCGGGCGACACCCAATACAACTCCCGCGGATGGTGGCAAATGAAAGTTATTCACCCGAACGGCAGTACGCTCAGTAACGGTCTGATTAACTTCAACGGTGACGGTTCGCTGAATGCCTTGCCGGACAGTCAGGGTAACATCGACATCGAACTGAACCAGATCGACTGGGGGAACGGATCCGACCCACAAAACATTAATGTGGATATTGAGCGATTCAGTCAGTTCTCCGGGAACTTCGACACGATTTTCTCCGACCAGAACGGGGCCGAGCTCGGCTTGCGGACGGGGGTTGAAATCACCCGGGACGGCTACGTCGTGGCCCAGTTCTCCAACGGTGCAACGGCGGACCTCTACAAACTCCCGCTGGTCACATTCGCGAACACGAACGGTCTGCAGGAAGTCTCCGGTACGGCCTATAGTAAAACGGATGAATCCGGGGAAAACAACCTGCGTGAAGCCGGGACCGGGGGTGCGGGTTACCTTGAGCCCTCAACCGTCGAGGCATCGAACGTTGACCTTGCCGATGAGTTTGCCAAGCTGATCGTCGCCCAGCGTGCCTATTCAGCCAACACAAAAGTCATCAACACCGTCGACCAAATGACAGAGGACTTATTAAGACTGCGATAAGCTTTTAGAATAAAAGTACTACCGTAGCAAAACAGAGCGCGGGATGGCTTGAGGAAGAATCCCCTCGCCCCCGCGCTCTTTTTTTATAAAACAAAGACGTATATTATATGATGAAATTCTCATCCCTCCTTGAAGCAAGAACGGATCATGCTGGAAGACATCGAAATACTAAATAGCATCAATAACGTCAAAGACCTGTTCAACACAGGCCTTCCTGTGCAGGAACTCCCCGCCCCGGCGCAAAAACTATTTAAAGACGCTTACCGGAGTCTACAAAAACAAGAGATGGCCAAAGCGTCTGAAAAATTTGCACAAGTCATGCGCTTCAAACAAGACCACATCCCCACACTAGAGGCCATTGGCACAATAGCCTTCAATCTGGGAAATGACGAGGTGGCCGCCAATTTCTTTAAAGCCATTACTGAACTTGCCCCCTTTTATGCCACGGGGTACGGCAAGCTGGCCAGCGTTTACGCCCTGTCGAATAAGGGAATGGAAGCCATACCCATTTTAAAAAGAGCGCTGGACATAGAGCCAAACAACGTAAAAAACATCATATTATTAGCCTATTGCTATACAGCCAGCGGCAATCAGGAAGACGCAAAAAAGCAATACAAGGCCGCCATGGCTATGGCGCCGGATCTGGCACACCCCTACTACCTCTACATCAAAAACTTTCACACCTTCAAAGACCTCAAAGACGATTCCCTTTATAAAAAGCTCAAACAATTCGAGAAAAAACTGCCAAAGCTTTCCATACGCGACCAACAGGAAATCAATGCTTCCATAGCCAAAGCCCATGAAGACATCAAAGATTTCGACACCGCCTTCTCATATTTTGAGAAAGCCGCAGCCATAAGAAAAGCAAACATCGCTCACGATTATGACATTAACCATTATAAAGCCATCGCTGAATATGTGACGAATATCTTCAATAAAGAGCGTATAGAACGCTATAAAAGTGAGGGCTTAAAATCGGACAGACCCGTTTTTATCGCCGGCATGCCGCGCTCCGGCACGACGCTTATTGAGCAAATCCTCCACGCACACCCGGACATCTACGGTATCGGCGAGGTCGATCACATGGAGCAAATACTCAAAAAGAATTATTACATCGAAAATTTTAATTACAAAATATTCTGCGGCACACTAAAGCCGGGGTCCCCCTCAATCACCCCGGAAGATTTAGGAAAAGAATATCTAGGCATGGCAACAAAGCCGCCGGAGAGCAAAGCCGCCAAACGTCTCATCAACAAATCCATATCCAATGTTTTTTGGCTGGGGGTCATTGCCACGGCTATGCCGGGTGCCAAAATCATTCATATATCCCGCAACCCTCTGGATTGTTGTCTTTCCTGCTATACACGGCAGTTCAGCGGCGATAAACAACCCTATACGAATGATCTGGAAGAGCTCGGCATCTACTATAGAATATATAGGGACCTCATGGATCACTGGAAAACAGTTATCCCCGACATGATCTTGGATGTCGTTTACGAAGAGGTCGTAAATGACTTTGAAAACCAAGCCCGGCGCATTATTGATTTTCTAGACCTCCCCTGGGATCAACAATGCCTACGTTACTATGAAAGCAAAAAATTTGTTTCCACAGCCAGCATCACACAGGTACGCCAACCCATCTACAAAACATCCCAAAACAAATGGAAAAACCACGATAAGCATTTGATACCACTTATCAAAACATTGGGCGATTATGCACCGGAAGACGCCCTTCACATTTTAGAAAAAATATAAATAAAAAGAAACGCTTTTCCTCTTCCGGGGATAACCTTGGATTTTTTCTAAACACTTTGTTAAGAGTTGTGATATTATACTGGAAGAAGTCGGGAGGATTCCGGCTTACCTATATGTCATAAAACCTAGGAAAGGAGACTATTATGACTTCTGATGTTGTTTTAACAGCAGCCCTGAGAAACAACCTTCTCAGTCTGCAATCCACACAAAAAAGCATTGATGCCAGCCAGCTTCGTCTTGCAACGGGGTTGAAAGTTAACTCTGCTCTTGATAATCCACAAAACTTCTTTGCTTCACAAGCTCTGCAAAACCGGGCATCCGACCTTGAGCGTTTGCTCGACGGGATCGGTCAGAACATTCAGGTGATTAAAGCAGCTGACGCCGGTGTTACGGCTCTGACCACTCTGGTTGAACAAGCCGACTCCGTGGCCCAGAACGCCCGCGATGCTTTGGCGCAAGGAACAGCCGAAGCAAAAGTGGTTGGTGACCGTGACTTGAGTGGCGTCAATGATTTGACAACACTGACGGGAATCACCGCTAACGACACGCTCGTATTTACCGTCACTAAAGAAGATGGCACAGCCATCAGCATTGGTAACTACGGTGGCGCTGTGGCCGCAACGGGTACAGTGACCATCACATCAGGAATGTCAATTGACCAGCTTATCACAGCTATCAATGACTTCCACTTCAGTGATGAAGCTGCGGCACCGACAGCCTCCGGAGACCAAGCTCTTGAAGCCTCTCTGGATGATGCCGGACAACTGCAACTCAGAACCCTCAATGGTGGGAACCTGAATATTGAGTTCGTCGCAACGGGTGGTGGTGCCACAGACGCCGCTAACTTGGCGGAAGCCGCAGACCTCGGTTTCGGTGATCTGGCTCGTTTGGTAACGGACGGTGGTGCTGGCACGAATAACGTTGAGGTCACAGCTGTTGCTGATGTTGCTCTGCGTTCCTTCGCTTTGTATGACAGCACAACGACGCCTGACACGATTGCCGATCGAAGCGATTTGCTCTCCACTCTTGTGGACTCAAGCGGTACCGCTCTGTTCGCGAACCTCAACGCCACAACAGATGACTACGTCATCGGCATTAATGGGGGCTCTCAGCAAACCATCAACCTGACCAGCGCGGCTGGTGCTTCTCTGACAATTCAGGACTTTATTGACCAGATCAATAATAACTCTGCCCTGAATTCGAAAATCGAAGCATCTTACGATGAAACGACCGGGGTTCTTTCAATCACCCCCACTGATTCATCCGTGACAAGCGTGGAAATTGGTGTTGCCGACAACAACCAAA
Organism: Alphaproteobacteria bacterium; assembly: GCA_050297015.1. GTDB lineage: Bacteria > Pseudomonadota > Alphaproteobacteria > Micavibrionales > Micavibrionaceae > JACKJA01. The sequence goes on from JBNKRZ010000020.1 coordinate 35,664, forward strand.
CGGTAACAGCAAACTTCGGTTTTGGTATCCGCACGATTGCAGCAACAGCGACCGATGCCGTGCAAGAGAGCATTCGTTTAGCCTCTGCTGCCGGTCAACTGGCCCAATATGAAAGCGACTACAACAATATTCGCGATCAGATCACACAGTTGGTGAGCAACGGTGATACGGGCTACCGCGGTACGAACTTGCTGTATGGTGATGACCTAACGACGTTCTTCAACGAAGATCGCTCCAGCACGCTGGTTACGCAAGGCGTCACATTCACGGCAGGCGGCTTAGGTATCTCTGAGGCTAACTTCAGCCGGACCTCATCTGTTGACGGTGCACTGGAAGAAATCCGGACGGCGCTGGCAACTGTACGGGACTTTGGCTCCACTTTGGCTAACGACCTGACGGTTGTCCAAACGCGGGAAGACTTCACGACAAGTCTTATCAACACGCTGACGGAAGGGTCCGATAAATTGGTTGTTGCCGACCAGAACGAGGAAGGCGCGAAACTGCTGGCTCTCCAAACACGCCAACAGTTGGGTGTTACATCCCTGTCTCTGGCTTCCCAGTCTCAACAGTCCATCTTGCGACTGTTCTAATCGGGCCGGGGAGAGACAACTTAAAACAATTACGAAAACGGCGGGTAATTCCCGCCGTTTTTTTGCGCCTTTTTCCTGAGCACATCGTCATTGCGAGAAATAACATGACGACGCAATCTGTTTGCTGGCGGGAAAGGAGATTGCTTCGTCGCTCACGCTTCTCGCAATGACGGCGGGGAAAAGCCGTCACCATGAAATCAGTAGATTATTAATCCTGTGAATGCTATAATCATGGGAGACAAGGAAGCGGAAGAAGTCCAGCTATCGAAAGAAAGGAAGAATCCTATGGCCTTGATTATCGACCTTAAACCCGGAGAAAAAGTTCTCATTGGCGATTCTGTCATCACCAATGATGAGCAGCGCACGCGCCTTCACATTTCCGGCGACTCCCCTATCATGCGCGAAAAAGATGTTATGAAGGAAGAGGAAGCCTCCTCCCCCTGCAAGAAAATTTACTTTCTGGTTCAATGCATGTACCTAGCACGCAATCCACAGGAATATCACAAACGCTATTTCTCTCAGGTCAAAGAATTGCAAAACGCTGCGCCGACCACCACACTTTTTATCATGAAAATCGGCGAACATATCCTCGAAGGTCACTATTACAAAGCTTTAAAACAAGCCAAAGAACTTATTAAACACGAACAAGAGTTAATCGAAAATGTCTCCCAATAACACCCCATCGCCCCCCAGCAACCCGCATGCCGCTGCGGCTGGCGCTTATGACCAGCATGCCCAAACCCACACGCCCAATCAACGAGAGTTAGAAGCGCGTATATTGCTGAAAGCAGCAAAGGCCTTTCAAGAAATACAAAAAAAATGGGCCGACATAACATCGGAAGAACTCAACGAAGCTCTGACCTATAACCGCCAAATATGGATGATGTTTGTCGATACGGCCGTTGAAGATGAAAATCCCGACCGTTCGGACCTGTTGCGCAACAACATTGCTAATCTCGGCGTTTTCATTTTCAACCATACGCTTGACGTCATGTCGACACCATCACCGGAAAAACTGGATGTTCTTATTGAAATTAATCAGGACATTGCCGCTGGCCTCATGAGCAAACCGTCTTCCGGTGATTCAGAGGAGTAAACGGAGAAATACAGCATAAAAAAACCGCCTCTACGGCGGCCCCACGAGAACAACACAAAACAAAGCCATTCTCAAGCAAACATCGTCACATCCCCGCCACTGACATTCGCGGATTGCGATGCGGTTTGAGAAGCCGATTCAAAGGCCGCAAGCTGTTGCGAGGGAACCGGAATGGAGTGTGAAGAAGACTCCGGCGCAGCAACCTTCGCCTCACCTCCCTGAGAGACTTCCGCTTGCTTACGCGGCGCCGCATTTTCAGCAGCCAAAAGAGCTTTTTCCTGACGCGTTCTTTCCGCCAAACGGCTCTCGGAGGGAAACTGCGTCAAGACATCCCCCGTATCGGAATCACGTATTTGCAAAACAGCCGTGTCGAATGTGAGATCCACATGAATGTAAGGGCTAACATACGGGGCCTGCGCAACCTTTTGCACCTTATCAGGGTTAGAAGCATAAGACTCCGCCGTGCTGACCCGTTCGGCTGTCGCCTTGGTCAACGGAGAAGTTTGCAGCACTGAATTGACAGCTTCTAACATAATATCTAACCGTTTTTCATACCCAAAGATCACATCTCAAAAAATAGATGGACCTACCTAGTATCATGGTACTACACATATACGCAAAAGTCAAATCTTTTCACCCCTCTTTTCCTTTTAAATCAATAGAAAAGCCAAATTCCGCTCCGCCCTACACCCGTATGTCTCCCCCCCCCTCAACAAAGCGCGAAAAAAGCGAAAAAGAAGGCTGTGGAAAATCATTAAAAAAACCTTTATACTCATAAAGGGAGCAAAGATTCCCGTCTTTTCGCGCTGGCGCAGATCTTGCACAGCATCCCCGCAGGAAATAATAGCGGGTGCATTTTGTCTTTTCCTTGCGATAGGGCATCATGTCACCCCAACAAAGATATTAAGGTTACGTTTGTGAACAGCTTTTTTGAAACACTAAAACAGCTAGGGCCGGGGCGCCTTGCCATTATGGGCGGGATACTGGTCGGCCTGTTGCTTTTCTTTATTTTCGTATCCATGCGCGTTTCAACGTCGGATATGAGCTTGCTTTATAACGACTTGTCATCCACTGACTCCGCTGCTATGGCTGGCAAATTATCAGAAAGCAACATTCCATACGATTTGTCGCAAGACGGTTCCAGCATTGAAGTCCCCAAAGATATGGTCCCCGAAGCCCGCATGATTCTTGCGAAGGAAGGATTGCCCAGCGGCGGCTCTATGGGATACGAAATATTCGACCAACAATCCGGTTTTGGCACGACGAACTTTGTCCAGAACATCAATCAAGTCCGTGCCTTGGAGGGCGAGCTCGCCCGCACAATCAGCTCGTTAGACCCCATCCGCAGTGCGCGCGTTCATCTTGTTTTACCACAGCGCGAATTATTCAGCCGCGATTCACGACCAGCTAGCGCCAGCGTCTTTGTCAACCTGCGCCCTGGCGCCAACCTCGATCGGGAACAAGTCCTTGCGGTTCAATCATTGGTATCTTCTGCCGTTGCCAATATGAAGCCTCAAAAAGTTTCGCTCATCGACAGCGCAGGTAATCTTTTGGCGCGCGGTGACGGCGATGATGAGACGATGTTAACGGTCAAGGCGGAAGAAATGCGCCGCAGCTACGAGCAACGCCTCACCTCCTCCATCGAAGACATTATCGGACGTGTGGTGGGTTATGGCCGGGTGCGCGCCAATGTGACGGCGGATCTGAATTTCGACCGCATCAGCACCAACGAAGAGCTTTATGACCCGGAAGGACAAGTTCTACGCTCCTCACAGATCACGGAGGAAAGCAATACAGAGCGGGAACAATCGGCGGGTGATGTCTCTGTACAAAACAATCTGCCGGGCATTGCGGGGGACCTACTCTCCGATCAACAGCCCTCTTTAGAAAATTCCCGACTTGAGGAAGTTTCAAACTATGAAATCAGCAAAACCGTTCGCTCTTTAATCCGGGAAGTTGGAGAAGTAAAAAAACTCTCCGTTGCGGTCCTGATTGATGGAACATACGCCGAAGATGAAGAGGGAAATCGTGTCTACACCCCTCGCACACAAGAACAGCTAGACCAAATCAAAGCTTTGGTTTCCTCGGCCATCGGCTATGATGAGGAACGCGGCGATACACTGGAAATCATAAACATGAAATTCGCAGAGATCGAAGCGAATGATGAAGCTCTGGATCTCAATTTATTTCTTGGCTTTGACCGTAGCGATCTGATTGATGCCACGGAAATTATTATCGTCGCCATTATGATTATCCTTGTCGTTCTCCTCGTTCTTCAACCGATGATCGGACGGCTTATCTCCACGGAAGGCCCGGATATTTCCGAAGAGTTCGAAGCCGAGCTTTTGGCCGGCTCATCGAAACCGGCTTTGGAAGCGCCGCCAATCGAGAAAAAACAACAGCCTGTGGTGGAAGAAGAAGAGGAAGAAAACTTGATTGATATGCAACGCGTTGAAGGTAAGGTGAAAGCCTCAACCGTTAAACGGGTGGAAGAAATCGTAGACAGCTACCCCAACGAAACTGTTTCCGTTCTTCGTAACTGGATGAACCAGGAAGGTTAGGAGTATAGAGCAATGAGAGTACGCGAAGACTATCGTACACTGAGTGGCGCTGAAAAAGCGTCAATCTTTATGCTTGCTTTGGGAGAGGAGCACACAGCCAAGATATTCGAACACATGGACTATGATGAAATCATGGAGATTTCTCAAACCATGGCCGGATTGGGGAAAGTGGGATCCAGCATTATTGAACGTCTATTTATGGACTTCGCCGAACAAATGAGTTCGACAAACACACTGGTCGGGACGCTGGACAGCACCGAACGCCTTTTGGGAAAGGTGCTGGGTAAAGATAAAGTCGACACCATCATGGAGGAAATTCGCGGTCCGGCGGGACGCACCATGTGGGAAAAACTCGGTAATGTTAACGAAGAAGTCCTTGCGAACTTCTTGCAAAAAGAATACCCGCAAACCGTCGCCGTTGTGCTTTCAAAAATACAAATAGACCACGCCGCTCGTGTCTTGGGGATGCTGCCTGACAATTTCGCACTGGAAGTCATCAGCCGCATGCTGCGGATGGAAGCCGTTCAAAAAGATGTTTTGGATGACGTTGAAAAAACGCTGCGCACAGAGTTCATGTCCAACCTTGCACGAACGCAACGTCGCGACAGCCATGAAATGATGGCCGACATCTTTAACTGCATGGACCGTTCCGTTGAAACGAAATTCATGGAAGAGCTGGAAAAAGCGCTGCCTGAGTCGGCTGAAAAGATCCGCAGCCTTATGTTCACATTCGAAGATCTTCTCAAGCTCGACCCCTCCTCCATTCAGACTCTTATCCGGGCGGTGGACAAGGAAAAACTACCAGCGGCCCTCAAAGGCGCGACCGAATCTCTGCACGATCTGTTCTTCTCAAACATGTCCGAACGGGCGGCAAAAATCATGAAGGAAGATATGGCGGCTATGGGCCCGGTACGCTTGAAAGATGTCGAAGAAGCGCAACAATACATAGTCAACGTAACCAAAGACCTCGAAGACCGGGGCGAAATTGTTATTTCCTCCGGCAGCGAAGAGGATGAGTTAATTTACTGATGAGCACGGAAATCGAAAATATAAAAAGTGAGGAACGAACGGGAGCCACTGAAAAGTTTTTCTTCAATCTTAATAACTTTAATGACGATTACGTAGAAGAACCCGAAGAGGAAATCCCTCCTCCTCCGACGTTCAGCGAAGAAGAGCTGGCCGATGCACAAGCCGAAGCTTTTGCAAAAGGCCGCCAGGCCGGACTGGACGAAGCCGCCGCCAGCCGCGAGAAAGCTGTCGCGGACCTTTTAGCCGTGATCGCAAAAAACTACGATACACTTTTTTCCGCGGAAGACGAACGCAACCGCCTATTTGAACACGAAACGCTTCATCTCGCCCTCACGATCTTCAAAAAAATATTTCCAACCCTCAATGCGAATCACGGCCTTGCCGAAATAGAATCCGTTCTGGAAAAGATCATCCATAGCCAAACGGCACCGTCCAAAATCAACATAGAAGTCATGCCTGAGCATTGCGAATCTTTGCAAACCTATATCGACGAAGCCCTGAAACTGAGCGAAACAAGCGGCCTGTGCACCGTTGCAGGCAACGAAAACCTGGGGCCGGGGGATTGCCTGCTGCGCTGGGATAATGGCGGCGCCCACCGTAGCGCCACAGCGTTATCCCAACAAATATCAGAACATTTAGAACAGGCCCTTGCGGGAAACCCTCGCCTGTCGGATAATGAGGAGGATGTAACGTCCGAAACGGATGCGGATAGTGCCGTCTCTTCCGAACAGACAAAGACGGATGACGAAGCAGACGATAGCACGACGGACAACCAAAATGATCTCGCCCCTCCCTCTTCCGGGGAAGAGCCAGAGGGTAACGACGAACAAACACACGGAGATGAGCCATGAGCGATGAAGAAATCCCCAGCGAAGACGAGCAAGCCGCCGCAATGATGGCCGCTGCTTCTGAGGGCGGCGACAATGGTGCCGGCGGGCAAGGCATGAGCTTCGACGAAATCGAAGCGACAGGCCAACCCGAAGAAGAAGGCCAAGACTATGAATACGGCGAACCTCTGGCCGGAGATGTTACGGCGATTTACGACATTCCCGTTCAAATCTCGGCGGTTTTGGGACGCTCCAGCATGCAAGTCAGTCAGCTTTTGAAACTGGGCCGGGGCGCTGTTGTGGAGCTAGACCGCAAAGTTGGTGAAGCTATTGATATCTACGTTAACAACCGGCTCGTCGCACGGGGCGAGGTCGTTGTCGTGGAAGACAAGCTGGGTGTAACCATGACCGAAATTGTCAAATCGGACCGCAGTTAACAACGGCTTCATGGGAATTAGAGGGGACTTCAGGGGGTTAAACGATGACAAGCGATGCTGAACAGGCTGAACAAGTTGCAGAAACGCAGGCCGCTGGCGGGATAGATGCGGACGGAATAAAAATACAGCCCCCGCGCACAACGCCGGATTTCACATCAATTTTTGGATTAATCGCCGCAATGGGGCTGATTATTGCCGCTATTGCTATGGGGGGGAAAGCTGACTTTTTAAACGCCCCCTCCTTTATGATCGTTATTTTAGGAACAATTGCCGCCGTGACCGTTTCTTATTCTGGTGAGGAAATGAAAAATTCCATTTCCGTTCTGGGGCATGCCATTATTCGCCATCGACGCAACCCTTCCGTTATGGCCACGCAAATGATGGATATCGCTACGGTGGCCCGGAAAACGGGGATTTTAGCGCTGGCCAAGATTGAAGGTGAACTCGGCAAAGACCCTTTTCTTTTGCATTCCGTGCAATTGGTAACAGACGGCTATAGCGGTGAAGATATCAACCGCATTTTGGGGCGGGAAATTGATACACTGGTTGAGCGCCACCGGCGCGGGGCCGGCATGCTGCGCCGTGCATCGGAAGTCGCACCAGCCATGGGGTTGATCGGGACTTTGGTCGGGCTGGTACAAATGTTGGCACAACTGAGCGACCCCTCTTCCATCGGTCCGGCTATGGCTGTGGCTCTTCTCACGACATTTTACGGTGCTATTTTAGGAACCGTTATCATGGGGCCTATGGCCGCTAAGCTGGAACGCAACTCCAGCGAAGAAGCGATGGTTAAGAATATTGTGTTAACGGCGTTGATCTCCATCGCGGAACAGGAAAACCCTCGGCGTCTGGAAATCGTTCTGAACAGCGAATTGCCGCCGGATGCACAAATCCGCTATTTTGACTAAACACTTTTGAAACGGGAGAGCCTTGAACCATGCGCCTAATGATCGTCGGACAGCTTGAAGGCTATATCAGCACCGCCGGGAAGATCGCTCTCCAACGCGGGGCCAAGGTTATTCACTGCGAAGATACGGATCAAGCCTTGGGCGCCCTACGCAACGGTAAGGGCGCGGACCTTGCCATGGTCGATATAAAGCAAAAGATTGGCGACTTTGTGCAAGCTCTTGAAAAAGAACGTATTTGCGTTCCTGTTGTAGCCTGCGGTATTGGCACGGATGCGCGGGCCGCCGTTAAAGCCATTCAAGACGGTGCCAAAGAATACATCCCCCTGCCGCCGGATGCGGACCTGATCGCGGCAGTCCTTGAGGCCGTCACGGAAGAAAACAACACAATGATCGCGGACGATCCCGCGATGAAAAAAACCGTGGAGCTAGCCAATAAAATCGCACCCTCGGAAGCGACGGTTATGATTACCGGGGAGTCCGGCACGGGGAAAGAGGTGATGAGCCAGTACATTCACCGCAAATCAAAGCGCAAGGACGGCCCCTTCATTGCGCTTAACTGCGCGGCGATCCCGGAAAACCTCCTCGAATCCGAATTGTTCGGTCATGAAAAAGGGGCCTTCACCGGCGCGACAGCCCGGCGACTCGGCAAATTTGAAGAAGCAAACAGCGGTACGCTCCTTTTGGATGAAGTCACGGAAATGCACCCTTCCCTGCAAGCCAAGCTTTTGCGGGCTTTGCAAGAACGGGAAATCACGCGCGTGGGTTCAAACGATCCCGTCAAGATCGATGTGCGCATTATCGCGACCTCTAACCGCGATATGGTGCAAGCCGTGAAGGAAGGGCAATTCCGTGAAGACCTTTATTTCCGCCTGAACGTTGTGAATATCCCCCTGCCCGCCCTGCGGGAGCGCCCCTCCGATATCGTCAAACTCGCGCAATTTTTTGCGGACAAATATGCCGAAGCCAACGGCGTAGACAAAAAGAGCATATCCGCCGCCGCGGCTAATGCCCTGCAAACGGCGCACTGGCAAGGCAATATTCGTGAGCTGGAAAACACCATGCACCGCGCCATTCTGGTTTCGATGGAGGATGAGATCGAACCCGCCGCCGTTAATCTTGAGGGCGCAGGCATGTCTCCCGCTGCCCCACAAGCTGCCGCACAGCAAGAGACAGAGACCACCGCTTCTGCCGCGCCCCTTCAAAACCCCGGCGCCGTAGAAAGTCTGATCGGCCGTTCCATCGCCGATGTCGAGCGAGACATGATTATCAACACGCTGGATCACTGTCTGGGCAACCGTACGCACGCCGCCAACATTTTGGGGATTTCGATTCGTACGCTGCGGAACAAGCTCAACCAGTACAAGGATGAAGGGGTTAACGTCCCGGCAGCGTCATAATACCTACGCGCCCCCCGAATCCGTGTCATCACTCACACCCCGTCATCGCCTGAATTCATGAAATGAATTCTAAGGCGATCCATACGATTTAACGGATAATCACCATGGATTCCCTTAGAATTTCGCTGACGCAAAATTCAGGGGATGACGACAAACGGGGGGAGGAAATTATTTGCGATAAAATTATAGTGGATCGGCTATATCACGTCCCGCAACCACGGCGGGACGGAACAGCACATCAACCCGGCGTGTTTTGGGATCAATCAGCGCCCCGGAATCATGTTTAGCGGCGGAAACCGCGCCATCGGAAATGATATGATCCGGCGCCATCCCGTACAACATCAGAGCATTTTTTACAGCAATGATGCGACGATTAGCCAATTTGTTGTTATATTCATTGGATGCGCCATCAACGATTCCCGTCAAAACGACCTGCCACCCCGGCCTGTCTTCATGGCGCTGCGCCATATCCCGCACAACCGTCATGGCTAAAGAATTCAACGCCGCACTGTTATAGTCAAAATAAACGGCATAGCGCTCATTATCCGCAGGGGTCATATCAACCTGACGCAACGCTTCGTAAAAAGCACTGCGGCATGAAGGCTCATAAGCCGGGTCCGGTTGGGCCTCGCGCTGGATAAGCCAGCAGTCATAGCGCGCCTGCGCCCGCGCCAACAAAACGTTATTGGGGCCAGGAGCCGCAAAGGTCATCGCCTCCAAAAGCTGTTCGCGCGCCACTTCCATTTTTTCCCGCGCGAAATCAGGAGTCTTATGATTCACAGGTTTTTCGGGAGAGACATCCCCTCCCCTACGGGCGGCTTGCGCCTTTTGAGAGAAATAACGTGCATTCTCTTTATTCTGCATAATATTAGCTTCCAGCAACGCCAAGGAGTGATATTCCTCGGCCAAATGCTTGTGCAAACCGGAATCACCCGTTCCCGCTTTTGCTGCTGCTTTTAGCTTGTCCCCCGTCGAAGCCAACATCTCCGAAAGCGATAATGATGCGCCGCCGATTCCTCCCGGCATCGTCTGACAGGAAGAGAGAAAAAGAGATACCACAAACAACGGAACAAAAGATATCAATCTCATAAGACCCTTAATATAGCCGATGCCGAGGCGTGATTTAAGCCCCCACAAAAAGAAACTTTCAAATTTATACAACATTTCAATCACCCCCTTGTAAAACGCTGTTTGCATATCCCATCTCACCTGCGTAAAATAAAGAATTGAGGCATTTTGCCTATTCATAGTGATCCTTGTACGTACAAACAGCTTTTTAATTTTTTATGGCCGAACCCTCGACTTCAAATATGCCATCCTTTTCCGACACGCGCTCAATGCTGAGCGGGTTGCTCCGCGGTGATGTTCTTTTGGCTTTGGGGATTATAGCCATCCTGACCTTTATGCTGGTGCCGATGGCACCGTGGATGCTGGATGCGGGCTTATCGGTTTCGGTTACATTTTCTATCTTGATCCTGATGACGGTCCTGTTTATTCAAGCGCCGCTGGAATTTTCAACATTTCCGACGGTTTTGCTGATTTCGACGGCCTTGCGGCTGGGGCTGAACGTCGCCTCTACCCGCCTGATTTTGGAAAACGGTCATACAGGCTCCAAAGCGGCGGGGTCTATTATTGAGGCATTCGGCACATTCATCATCGGTAATGAATATGTGATCGGCGGCATTGTTTTCTCCATCCTTGTGATTGTTAATTTCGTTGTTATTACAAAGGGTTCCGGCCGTATCGCCGAGGTCGCCGCCCGCTTTACCCTCGATTCGATGCCGGGTAAACAGATGGCGATTGATGCTGATTTGTCCTCCGGCCTGATTAACGAAGACGAAGCCAAGTCCCGCCGTAAAAATCTGGAACAGGAAAGCACCTTTTTCGGGGCTATGGACGGGGCCGCCAAATTCGTGCGCGGGGATGCAATTGCCGGACTGTTGATCGTCTTTATCAACATTATCGGCGGGATCATTATCGGCACAGCCTTTCAAGACATGAGTCTGGCCGACGCCGCCAAAAGCTACACCGTCCTGACCATCGGTGACGGGCTTGTTAGCCAAATCCCGGCTCTAATCGTTTCCGTTTCCGCCGGTCTTCTCGTATCCAAAGCGGGGGTTGAGGGCTCCGCCGAAAAAGCTCTTTTTACGCAGTTCAGCCGCTATCCCAAAGCCTTGGCCATGAGCAGCGCCATGATGATCGCGCTGGGGTTAATTCCCGTTATTCCCGCCCCGCCGTTTTTGTTCCTCGGCGCGGTTATCGGCGGTCTTTCATGGATGTCATGGAAAAATCAGGAGGTCGAGCACGCCGCCGCCGAAGAGCAAGCGCTTCTCGAAGGGCCGGCCGCGCCTACAGCGGAAGAGCCTATATCCAAAGCGCTGGCCATGGACACAATCCGCCTTGAGCTGGGGTACGGCTTGCTGCCACTGGTACAGGAAGAAGCCGAACATAAACTCACCGACCAGATCAAAGGCTTGCGGCGTCAACTGGCCGAGGATATGGGCTATATCCTGCCTGCCGTGCGTATTCAGGATAACCTCCAGCTTCCGACCAATGCCTATGTCGTCAAGGTTAAGGAGATCGAAGTCGGGCGCGGTGAAGTACGCCCCGGCATGCTCCTGTGTATGGACCCGACGGGGGAGCCCATCACCCTGCCCGGCGAGAACACAATCGAGCCGACCTTTGGCCTGCCCGCCATGTGGATCGACGATCAATACCGCGAGGAAGCGCACTTCAAGGGCTACACGGTTGTGGACGCGCCGACGGTTGTCACCACGCACATCACCGAGATTATTAAAGACAACATGGCCGATTTGCTTTCCTATGCCGAGACGCAAAAGCTGCTCGACGAATTGCCGCACGACTATCAAAAACTGGTCAGCGATGTCATCCCCGGCCAAATCTCCGTCGGCGGCCTTCAGCGTATTTTGCAAAAGCTGGTCACGGAGCGTATATCCGTGCGCGATCTGCCCACCATATTGGAAGGAATCGCCGAAGCTTCGGCCTACACCCGCCACCCCATGATGATTACGGAGCACGTGCGCGCCCGCCTTGCGCGTCAGATTTGTGATGCCAATGCCGGGCCGGACGGCCTGTTGCCGTTGGTGACACTCGCGCCGGAATGGGAGCAAGGCTTTGCCGAAAACCTGATTGGTGAGGGGGAGGAAAAACAGCTCGCCATGCCGCCCAGCCAGCTTCAGGACTTCATCACCGCCGTACGGGAAACCTATGATGACTTAGCCCTGCAAGGTCTTATCCCGGTCTTACTAACCTCACCGGGCATCCGTCCTTACGTGCGCTCCGTCGTGGAACGCTTCCGCCCGCAAACCATCGTCATGTCCCAAAACGAAATCCACCCCAAGGCGAAAATTAAGACGCTGGGGCAGGTGTAGTCGTTTTCCCCCTTCCCCCGTGATTCTAGAAAATGTATACTGAAGACTGATTTGATTCTAACGGTCCTGCCATGCGGCTAAAATCTTTTTATGCCAAAACAATGACGGAAGCGATGCACATGGTTCGCAATACGCTCGGAGAAGACGCTGTCATCGTCGCCACCCGCGAGGAAAATGGCGGTAAATCCGTGCGCGTAACGGCAGCCGTAGAACAACATGATTCCTATGAAACTGACTTTGACCGTGGCTTTACCGATAATGCATCACAGGCGCCCGTCAATGATTACGACTGGCTGGGCTATGATGAGGACGACGCCGAACAGGAAGCCAACGCCGTTATTGAAAAGCTGACGGATGTTATGCTGCGCCATGCTGTGCCGGATGAAATTGTGGACCACGTGATTTCATGCGCCTCTGTGATCGGGATGGACCGGCCCGATACATCCCTTATGGCCGCGCTGGAGCATTTATATTCCTATCGCCCTCTGCCGCGCAAAGCCACCGACAAGGCCTTTATGATGGTTGGCCCGCCGGGCGCCGGAAAGACTCTGGCCACGGCTAAACTGGCTGCCCGCGGCGTTATGAACGGCTTGCGCGTGGCTGTTATTTCTACCGACACCATCCGCGCGGGCGGGGTCGAACAGCTCGAAGCCTTTACAAAAATTCTGCGCATTCCCCTGCAAAAGGCCGAAACGCCCGCGCAGCTCAAAAAAGAGATTGAGAGCGCCCGCCATGCGGATCAAATATTTATCGACACGGGCGGCTTCAACCCGTTCGCGCCGGAAGAGATGCGCGATCTGGCCCGCCTGATTGCGGCCGGTGCGATTGAGCCGATCATGGTTATGCCTGCCGGAGCAGACGCCGATGAATCGGGCGAGATGGCCCGTATTTACGCAACGCTTGGTGTGCGCTCCATGATCCCGACGCGCCTCGATATTGCCCGGCGACTGGGGGGATTGCTCAGTGCCGCCCACCACGGCAGTCTGATTTTTGCCGATGCCAGTGATACGCCAAAGGTCGCCGAAGGTCTTTTCCCTATGTCGCCGCGGGCGCTCGCACACTTACTTATGCCGGAAACAAAAAAACATGCTGAGCGCAAAAAAATATCGCCCCATTCACGAAAACGCACTAAAGTAAACGTTGGATAGAACACCATGACCGAATCGACCACCATGCAAAGAAAAGCTGATGACAAGACTGCAGCCCCGGCCATTCGCCGCGGGACGAATCTGATTGCCGTCGCATCGGGCAAAGGCGGCGTCGGCAAGACGTGGTTTTCCGTGACGCTCGCTCACGCACTGACTTTGCAAGGCAAACGAGTCTTGCTGTTCGATGGTGATTTGGGTCTGGCTAACGTCGATGTGCAGCTGGGCCTGATGCCCAAGCGCGACCTCAACGATGTTATCCGCGGCCGCCTGGCTATGGATAAAGTCATCCAGCCTTATGAAGACGGCGGCTTTGACATTATCGCCGGACGCTCCGGACAGGCATCGCTTTCGGCCCTGCCAAGCCAGCGTCTTGCCATGCTGCGCGACCAGCTTTTGGAAATCGCCGAAAGCTATGATGTTGTGATTGCCGACCTTGGCGCGGGCGTGGACCGCACGGTGCGCATGTTCTCGGCCAGCGCGACCCGCACTCTGCTTGTTTGCACGGATGAGCCGACCTCCCTGACCGACGCCTATGCCTTTATCAAGCTGGGAAATGCGGCGGGCATGTCCAAACATGTCAGCGTCGTTATTAATCAGGCCGCCAGCATCACCGAGGGTGAAAAAACCTACAAAACGCTACTGAAAGCTTGTGAAAATTTCTTGCGCCTGAAGCCGCCGATGGCCGGAATGATACGCCATGACCCACGCGTCAAGGATGCGATCCGCCACCAGACACCGATCCTGACCCGCTCTCCCAACACGGAAGCCGCGCAGGACGCAGAAAAAATCGCCAAAGCCGTCATTCGTGAAGTCGCCGAAGCGCGTAAAGCGATGGCCAGCGCTTAAAAGCTTTTTTGCTTTCCCTCTTTCCCCTAAAATAACACCATGAGTGATTCTGGATTTACAGGTCTGCCAACGGGCGCGCGGGCACGGGAAAATGCTTTCCCGCCCAGCCGTGCGGAATTGACACTCAAAATCGTTGAAGTGCGCGGGGAACTCAAAGCCCAAAAAACCCGCGAAAAGATGGAAGGGGAAATCGTCAAGCGGGAACCGAACGGCCGCGTTCACATCCGCACCGATCGCGCCGAAATTGTCGTCCAGCCCCGTAACAGCCGTGATCTGCCGCCGGAGGGGCAAAAGGTTGAGATTGAAATCCCGCCGGGTCGCCCTGCGCGTCAAGTTACTGTGCGCCCTGCGCCCACTAACGCGGCTGCCAGTATCACAAAAGAAAGCGCGCCTCCTCCTACGCCAACGGCGGCTGCTCAACCTCAAACGCCTGTAGAACGCGGGACGGCAACAAAGGTACGGCCGGCGGATGTGACACTCCCCCCACCAACATCGGCGCCCGCCCCGCAACAAAGCACGCCCAATGCGGCCAGCAACCCACCACTGGAAACGGGGCAACTGGTGCGCCTTTTGCCCCTGCCGCCGCACCAGAGCGCCCAAACCGCGCCGCCGCCGTTGGAGGAAATCATAGCGCAACTAACAGCATTGCCCCTTCAAACGGCACAGATCGCGGCCGGGGCTCTTGTCCAGCGCATAACGGGGGAGCAAATCAAAACCCTTTTGACCGCCACCACCCCACAAGGACAAACGATCATCCCCCCTCTGCCGCCGTTGGCCAATCCGGTGCAAACTCTGACGGGGGTGAGCGCGCCCATCCCTCTTGTCCCGCCATCGGCCGTGCTCCAAACAAACGCTCAAGGAAAAGTGCCTCCTTCTCCCGTACAACAAACACTGACATCGACGCTCAAAGCCGTATTACAGCTGCCCGCCGCGCCTGTTGTTCAACCGGGAGCGAAAACACAAGCAAACACAGCGCCGTCGGCTCCTACGCTTTTACCTTCGGCGGCGCTAGCCACCGCGCCTGTGAAACTGCCCGTTATAACACCGTCCCCTGCGGCACTTACTTTTTCCATCACATCAACGCCGCCCACGCCATCGCTTCTTAACGCCCCTCTGCCGGTTAAGCTGGATGCGCAAGTCACTCACATCACACCGGCGCCCGTGCAAATTTTATCGTCTTCCGCCAAAGAGAATACAGAGATTATCAAACAAGCCCCTCTTCGCGCGCCGTCCAATCCTTTCTTTAATGGGGGCGGCTTCAAAACGGCATCGCCCTCCTCCCCTCAGGACACAGCCCGCACCATCAGCGCACAAGTCACCGGTACAACGCCCCAGAAATTACCTGTACTGGCGTTATCCTTGCCGGGTGTAAACGGACCGCAAACGGAATTTTTTGTCCTGCAATGGCGGGCGGGGAATCTGCCGCAGGGCGCGCAAATCCAGCTTATCCCGCAAACAAGCGCCAGCACGCCCTCACTCACGAATACGCCGCTAACAAACGCGCCAACCTCTACGGCTCAGCCCCTACCATTGCTTGAGCTATCGCCCGGCGCGCCATGGCCTGTGATGGATGAGCTATATCAGACCCTGCAACAAGTCGCGCCGCAAAGCGCCCATACACTGCAACAAACGCTGCCGCAAGCGGGTAATGCCGTGCGCCTGCCCGTTACGGCGTTCTTCTTTATTGCCGCCGTCCGGTCGGGGGATGTGTCCGGCTGGCTGGGCGATAAAAACGTTGAATCCTTACGCAAGGCGGGGAAAGGCTCTCTTCTGGAGCGCGTCAAACGCGAGTTTTCCGCCCTTAACCGCGCAGCCTCTTCCGCGCCGGAGTCTTCCTCCTCTGCTGCTCAGGAATGGCGGACAACGGCCCTGCCCTTGCTGTGGGGGGAACAGGTCCACAAAATTCTGCTCCATTACCGTCATGATGAGCCGGAGCACAAAGACACCCCCGACCAAGAAAAAAACACCCGCTTTATCTTTGATCTGGACCTGACCCGAATGGGCAATATTCAGCTTGACGGCCTGCACCGCCCCGACAAGCTTGACCTGATCGTGCGCTCGTCAAAGGCTTTTAGCACCGCCATGAAGAATGCTCTGCGGGGGGCTTATGGCGAAGCGCTGGAAAGCGCCCACCTGAGCGGCGAGTTATCCTTCCAGAACACACCGGAGCAATGGGTAAAAATCCGCACAAACGATTCCCCAAAAGAAACCCTTGCATAACAAGCGCCCTTACACTATATTTCCATAATCTTTTATTGTGGTGTGTATTTTATGGCAGAGAGAAACAAAACGGATTTTTCCGAACGTTTACGGCGTACCCCCTATGGGAAAACTCTGCGCTCATGGCTGCATGCTTTGGAAGAATCCACCAAAGCATCTCCCTTGGACATTGAAAATGCCATCAGGCAAATAACGGCAGAAAAAGGGAAAATCGTATCACCCGGCCATCTGGAAAACCTGCTGATTCTAAAACTATCTCAAAAAAACAGTCCTGCGGAAAGCAAGGAGCAAGCGCATATCCTCGGCCACCTCAATAACTTTTTACTCGAATTACAGCCCGCCGATCACCTGACGGGCTGGCGTCAAAAGCCCATCGTCCCGCGCATGGTCGGATTAAGCGCCGTGCAAACTGCCTATCAAAGCGCTCCGACAAACACAGCCGTTGTAAAACTCGACGTGACCAATATGGGCGGCACGAATAATTTTTATGAACGGCTTTTAAAAATTGCCCAATTAAAAGCGCCTTCAACCAAAGATGCAGAAAAACTAACCGACTGTGCCAGCCGTATTTTGACGGCAATTATTGCTTATGAATTCGGAACACACATCATAGAGAAAGCCCGTTCCGGCGGGGATGAAGCAATGCTTCTTGTCTCCGGTATGCCGCGCGAAAAAATCGAATCCTGCATCGGGAACATCGAACAAAAAATCGCCGATTTCGTCGAAGAAGCCGGACTGAACGCCCACCCCCACGGTAAAAATCCCAAAAACCGCATCCGCCGGGGCTATGGCGCGGCGCTGGATTATATTTACCTTTCCGACTCTCTGGACGCGGAAAGCTATGGCGAACAAAGCCGCCTTGCCGACAGAAAAATAAGCTGGCGCAAAAAGAGAATTGCTAAAAAACAATTTGCAGCCTTGTCACCCCATGACAAAAACCGCCGGGGCAGCGCCCCGGACAGACTCGCGCACCGTTTTGGCAGAACCGCCTACGCCCACAATGCGCTAGAACATACGGAAAAGACCTTCAAAAAATGGGAGGCAAAATACGGAATCAAATCGTCATCCGAAGCTAAAGATAAGAAAACAACGTTGCAAACCCTTCTGGAGGATCAGCATTTCACGCACTATCCCACATGCCGTGAAATCACAGAGACTCTTTTCGACGCTTTTGCAAAAGAAATGGCAAACAAAAACATTGATATAAAAGCGCTCCCGGAAAACTTCCAAGAGCTGCTAAAATTTCGCATAGCACCTTTTCCGGGAATTGACTACGCGACCAATACCCTGATCCACAATGATCTACCGGCTTTAGCCGTTGTTAACACAAAAATTGCGTTACAACACTGGCATAAAACAGGCCGCACCCCCGATTCCACCGTTTCAGCCTTAGGAATAAACCTCCACAATCTCGGCGGTTTTAACGCTTTGGGCGGACAAGATAACGCCGATAAAATCCTCGCTTTTGCCGCGACCCTGTTTAAAGACACAGCAGAAGAAACAGGGATTTTTTCCCATGATTTCCGCATAGCGCATTATGGGGGCGGCCAGTTTGTCCTTGTGGGTTTTCCCCCTACATCAACAGAGCAAATAACGCAGCTTTCGAAAAATATCGTTAAAAAAATAAATGATCTGAACAGCGCGCCTTTATCATCTATTTTGGGGGAAGGCTATGATTGTTCTATCGCTTCCGTCAAAAACGATAAACCAAAACGCCAAAAACATGAAAGCGGCCTGCAAGTCAGCATCATTCAGCGCGCCGTCTTGCTAGAGGATATAGCTGCCAACCGTATCCGCATCGGCCGTTTTATAGAAGAAACCCATGAAGCTATAAACAAAATGGAAACCACGCTCCGCGCTCATCTGGACCATAAAAACATAGAAAACGCCGCCCAAAGCATTGCCACGGAAAGAAAAAGAAGAAATGGACCGGTTATTCACTCGAGTCTTCTTCTCCCTCAAGATGACGGCGGTATTGATCTATCGCGACCTCGGCAAGCTCCTGCTCCTCCTTCGCTTTAATTTCCGCGGCTTCTTCTTTTTTCCGGTTTTCATTCACAATATCGACCTTTTTCATCTCGGCAAAGGCCACACGCATTTCCTCACGCGCCAATTCAATCCGCACTTCCATCTTGCTAATGGCAGCCTCCAGCCCCCGTATTTTCGTGCGTGCGCCCTCCAGATAACGCCCCAGATAAGCCAGCGTTTCCGCCCCGCCCATTTCCTCGGCCAGCGCCGTTTCTTTCATCATTTGCTCTTGGATCTGCTGTTTTTTTTGCGCCAACTCATCCGCCTCGCGGTAAAGCTGGGCCAGTAAGCGCTGCTTTTCATCAACGCCATATTTGCGGTAGCGGATGAGCGGGTCCAGATCAGCCATCGGCGCTCATTCCCAATATCCCGGCCAACCGCGCAAAGCTCTCATCAATCGTGGTACCATCGTCTTTGTCTTGCGTCAAAAATTCTTCAATCTGCGGATAAAGCACCAGCGCCTTGTCAACCAGCGGATCACTCCCCTTACGGTAAGCCCCCAGCCGAATCAATTCCTCCATATCTTCATAACTGGTAATGATTTGCTTGGCCTGCTTTAAAATCGCATTTTGCTCATCTGTGAGTGCCCGGGGCATAGAACGCGAGACGGATTTCAGAACATCAATCGCCGGATAGCGTCCCCGGTCGGCAATTTTCCGGTCCATCACAATATGCCCGTCCACGATCCCGCGCACAGCGTCAGAGACAGGCTCGTTATGATCGTCCCCTTCGACCAGAACGGCGAACAGCCCGGTGATAGAACCCTGCCCCGGCGCGCCCGGCCCGGCCCGCTCCAGAAGCCGCGCCAGCTCCCCGAATGTCGTCGGCGGATACCCTTTGGAGGTCGGCGGCTCCCCGGCGCTCAAACCGATTTCCCGCTGCGCCATGGCAAAACGGGTAATGGAGTCGATCAGGCATAAAACCTGTTTACCTTCATTGCGAAAATATTCAGCCACGGCGAGCGTCGTGTAGGCGGCCTGACGGCGCATCAAAGCCGGTTCATCACCCGTTGCCACAACAACCACGGCTTTTTTCAACCCTTCCGGCCCCAGATCGTCTTCCAGAAATTCCTGTACCTCCCGGCCCCGTTCCCCGACCAGCCCGATCACAGCAACTTCGGCCTCGGTATATTTCGCCATCATGGATAACAACACCGATTTCCCCACCCCGGAGCCGGAGAAAATCCCCATCCGTTGCCCCTTGCACGTTGCCAAAAACGTATTCACCGCCCGCACCCCCAGATCGAGCTGCCGCCCCATGCGCTGGCGGGAGTGCGGCGGCGGCGGCGTATTGCGCAAAGGCATAGGGTGCCCGCCCTGCAACATAGGGCCTTTCCCGTCAATCGGCTGGGCCATACCGTTAATCACACGCCCTAGCCAATTTTCACACGGCGTTACCACAGGTTTGGAATTCTGGATCACCGCCGGGCAGCCCAGCGATATCCCCTCCAACGTTCCAAACGGCATAAGCAGTGCGTGACCTTCCTTAAAGCCGACCACTTCGCACGGCACATTGATGTCCTGATTCGGGCGCAAATGGACAAGAGAGCCAATTGAAAGGTCGCCGCTAAAACCTGTAATTTCTACCAAAAGGCCCAAAACCTTTGTCACCCGGCCATGCACCTCATGGTCGGGAAGAAGAGAAATTGCGGCTTCGACATGTTCAGAAAGGCGTTCCATAGAGGAAATTTAGCACATATAAGAAAAAATAAAAATTTGTTAACCTTTTTAATCTCTGGTAAAATATTTATTAATAAAGATTAACAGAGAATTTAAACTTTTTTCGCTGTCATCCTGAGCAGAGCGAAGGATCTTTTGAGAAATCTTAAACCTAAGATTCTTCGCTTCGCTCAGAATGACAAGAAACACCGTTCAGAAAAAGGATTGACTGACATGCGCGTATTACTGGTTGAAGACGACACTTCCGTTGCCAAAAGCATTGAAATGATGCTGAAATCCGAAGGCTACATTATCGACTCGACGGACCTTGGTGAGGACGGTCTGGAAATCGGAAAAATCTACGATTACGACATTATCATCCTCGACCTGATGCTGCCGGATATGGACGGCTACGAAGTCCTGAAGCAGCTCCGCGCATCCAAGGTTGAAACGCCGATTCTGATTCTATCCGGCCTGTCCGAGCTGGACAACAAAATCAAAGGTCTGGGCTTTGGCGCTGACGACTATCTGACCAAGCCGTTCGACAAGCGCGAGTTGATCGCCCGGATTCAAGCCATCGTCCGCCGCTCTCAGGGCCACGCCCAAAGCGAGATCAAAATCGGCAAGGTGTGCATTAATCTGGATTCCCGCACCGTGGAGGCCGCCGGCAAGCCCGTACATCTGACGGGTAAAGAATACGGCATTCTGGAACTTCTGGCCCTGCGCAAGGGCACGACTCTGACCAAGGAAGCGTTCTTAAACCACCTCTATGGCGGGATGGACGAGCCGGAAGTTAAAATCATCGACGTGTTTATTTGCAAGCTGCGCAAGAAAATCGAGCAAGTCACGGGTGAGAACTACATCGAAACCGTATGGGGCCGTGGTTACGTCCTGCGCGATCCGGAATCGGAAAAGGAAAAACAACAAGCCGCGAACGGGTAATAGCTTAAAACGCTCACAGGAATTTCAAAAACACCCGTCACAAGCGGGTGTTTTTTTGTGCGCGATCTGGTATATCAAAAGATAAAATAATCGTTTCGCTTTTTATTTGTACTAGATACTGTAGTCACATGTTATGCCTACGTGAGCGACGAATAACGACGTACAAATGAAAATGGGAATGATTATAAACAATTTGGCCAATATATTAACCATCACCCGGCTGGCATTGTTGCCCGTCATCATCGTGCTGTTTTACCTGCCCGGTTCGGGGGCGGCGTGGTGGTGCCTTGCGCTCTATTCCATCGGCGCGATTACCGATTTTATTGATGGATGGGTGGCCAGAAAATTCAATCAAGTCACACCCTTCGGCACCTTTCTTGATCCGATATCTGATAAAGTTTTTGTTGTCACGATGCTGTTGATGCTGGTCTCCGTCGACCGGATTGACGGGATCGGCGTGATTGCCGTGGTCGTGATTTTGACACGCGAATTCATGGTCTCCGGCATGCGGGAATTTTTAGGGCCAAAGAACATCAAACTCCCCGTCACAAAGCTCGCCAAGTGGAAGACCACCATTCAGATGCTCGCGACGGGCATCCTCGTCGTCGGACCTTATGTGCCGCTGGGTACGTTTGCGGGACAAACGGGCCTGATCGCCGCGGCCGTGCTCACCGTTATGACCGGATGGAACTACTTAAAAGCCGGTTTTGTCCACATGAAGGATGAAGGATAAATGCTTGCTTCTCTTTATAAAATCGCCCAACCGGCCCTCTTCCTGATCGACCCGGAGGACGCGCACGGCCTGACGCTCAAGGCCCTGAAAGCGGGACTGATCCCGCCGTGCAACGTACCGCACGACCCGGCATTGAAAACAACATTATGGGGGCTAGAGTTTGAAAATCCTGTCGGCCTCGCCGCCGGGTTTGACAAAAAGGCGGAAGTCATCACCCCGCTTTTCAAACACGGCTTTGGCTTTGTGGAAACAGGCACTGTCACCCCAAAAGCGCAACCCGGCAACCCACGCCCCCGTATTTTTCGCGATCCCTCACATCACGCCGTTATCAACCGCATGGGTTTTCCCGGCGACGGACTCCCCCCGTACCAAAAGAACCTTGAAGAATACCGCCGCCGGACACCGCAAAGCCGCGGCCCCATCGGCATTAACATAGGCGCAAATAAGGATCAAAAAGACCCGGCGGATGACTATGCCTTTTTGGCCGGGCAGCTTGCGCCCTTGGCCGATTACCTTGTGTTCAACGTGTCTTGCCCCAACCAGAAGGGCGTCACGGACCTGCAAAAGCGAAAGCCGTTCATGGCGTTGGCCGCGCGCGTCATCGAAGCCCGCGATAAAGCTTGCGCCGATTCTAAAAAACCGCCTGTACTTGCAAAGTTTTCGCCCGATTTAAACGCTGAGCAACAGGAAGAAATGGCTCAAGCCGTACTGGAATCCGGCATTGACGGGCTGGTTTTAACGAACACAACCACGACCCGCCCCGACGGCCTGCCCGAAAGATTTAGCGCCGAGCAAGGCGGCTTAAGCGGCGCTCCTGTACGCGCCCCTTCAACAGAAACCATCCGAAATTTCTACCGCCTGACGGGTGGCAAGCTGCCGATTATCGGGCTAGGCGGCGTATCATCGGGCGCGGATGCCTATGACAAAATCAAAGCCGGGGCTACCCTCGTCCAGCTTTATACGGCCATCGTCTATGAAGGCCCGTGGGTTGCCGCGAAAATAAACCGGGAGCTTTTGGCACTCCTCAAAGCCGATGGATACAACCACATTTCCGAGGCCGTCGGCGCAGATCACAAGAGCAACGGACAACCGTTGAAGAAGGCCGGTTAAACCACACACCGTCATTGCGAGCATAGCGAAGCAATCCAGTGCCCTATGCACAAATTCTGGATTGCCGCGTCGGCTTTGCCTCCTCGCAATGACGAGGTTTTTTCCTGTTGAAAACACGATCAATACGCCCTTAAAAACTGGTGATTCGCACGCTATTTTGCTACAGCTTTTTTATGCCGTTCACGTCCCGAAAAAATCAAAAGCGCTCTGCCAAAAGCGCCCGAACAGCCTCAGCGTCGCCGCGCAAGGGCAAGGGTCGTTCGTTCTTCGGCATATCCACCCCCGCCAATGATTTCAGACCGCTCTACGATCAAACCATGCGCATGAAAGCGGCACTCGGCACGGGCGGCGCGGCGCTGGCTTTGCTCTTGATAGGCCGTTACGCCTCGGCGGATTTTACGCTCGTCATCGCGGCATTGATGGGCTTGGGTGGGCTGATCGTCTATGATCTGACGGCCCGGCGCAAATGGGAAAAAAATGTCGGCGACCAAATGAAAAAGATGACCGATCACCACGACCGTCTTGTTCGCGAAGTCGCGCGCAACCGTAACGACCTGACATCCCTGAAAGACGGCTTTGCGGAAATCGCCTCCACGGTGCAAGCACAGGGCAAACGCCTGCCGCCTGCGACCTCCGTCGAGGCGCACATGCTAGGCACCGTCGTCGAACAGCTTGGTAAGCTGGGGGAAAGCGCGCGCTCATCCCTTAAACAGGACGAAGACGACCGCCACATTCTGGCCCTTGAAATCGCACCGCCGCCGGGAAACAGACCGCCCCCGCGCAGTGAGCTGGACAAGGCGCTCTCCGACAACAAAGCCGAGCGCATGGCCGATTCAACGGTCGTATCTCTCCTTCGTCATGCGTTGGAAAACGACCGCCTTGATGCTTTCCTGCAACCGGTTGTCAGCCTGCCGCAACGCAAAATCTGCATGTACGAAGTCTATGGCCGTCTGCGCGCTTCGGGCGGACGCCACCTTCCCGCCGGGCGTTATATGCCGCTGGCGCACAAAGAATCCCTAACCCCGGCGGTCGATAACATGCTTTTGCTGCGCTGCCTGCGTATGCTTCAAGACAAACGCAGCAACCTCGAAAACGCGACCTATATCATGAACATCTGCGGCGGGGCGCTGAGCGATAGCGGCTTTATGAATGATCTTGTAACCTTCCTTGCCCGCAATAAAAACCTCGCCAAACATCTTGTTTTTGAGCTCACTCAAAGCGAACTGGAAGCCACAAAGGAAGAAATACACCCCCTACTCGACGGCTTGAGTCAGTTGGGCTGCCGCTTTTCGCTGGACCACTTACGCCATCGCGAAATCAACGTAGCCGCGCTGAAAGCCCGCCACATCCGTTTCATCAAGATGGATGCCGGATGGCTGTTGAAGGAGGCACAATTGCGCGGCGGTGTTTCGCGTATCCAGCGCCTCAAAAAACAGCTCGCCCTGGCCGAAATCGAGATAATCGTTGAGAAAATAGAAAACGAGAACATGCTGCGCGAATTACTTGATTTCGATATCGACTACGGCCAAGGCTGGCTATTCGGCAAACCCGACCACCACCACGCCTATCGCCAACTCAAAAAAGCGGCATAACCTCAAAGACGTCATTCCCCGAATCCGCGATAGCGGATTCTAGGGGAATCCATAAGATACGGAACGATTGCTATGGATCCCCCTAGAATTCGTCAAACAAATTCGGGGGATGACGATAAAAAATGGAAGAGAATGAAGTATGGAAATCAATATTCTCCAGGGGCTACACTCTATTATCGATGACTACGATGTGTTTCTTCTCGATGTCTGGGGTGTTCTTCACAACGGCGTGGAGCCGTTCCCCGGTACGATTAATGCGCTAGAGCAATTGCAAGAGGCCGGGAAAACCGTATGTCTGCTCTCTAATTCTCCCGACCGGGCAAGGGTGCTTACAAAAAAACTTCAGACTTATTTCGGCATTCCGGCTGGACATTACAACCTGATCCTCAGCAGTGGCGAGGCCGCCTATCACACTCTGAAAGGCTCCACAGCAAAATACCGGATAGTCTCCCGCACAGATTTTGAGTTTCAAACCATTACCGATTTGAATCCACATACCGTTAATCACTACGATCAAGCTGATTTTATTCTTAACGCCTACCACGCCGATACGGCATTCCCCGCTGCCGTGCAGGAAGAACTAAAAAAAGCCGCCGAAGAAAACATCCCGATGATCTGCATCAACCCGGACAAGGTCGTCAATGTCGGGGCGCATACAACCCTTTGCCCCGGCGCGCTGGCTGAAATGTACGAAGGCTGGGGCGGGCGCGTTACCTATTACGGCAAGCCGCATGTGCCCTTCTATGAACAGGCATGGGAATTGACGGGATGCCCGGATAAAGCCCGGATGATAGCCGTCGGCGATTCCCTCCACACCGATATACAGGGCGCGAACAGCTTCGGGATCGACAGCCTGTTCAACCTGTCCGGCATCCACCGCGATGAAGTGCTGTGCGATCAATACCGTGACATCCACCCGGAAAAACTGGCCGCTCTCATCGACGACCAGCCCCATAAACCCACAGCCGTTCTAAACGGTTTTGCGTGGTAAATTTATTTTAACGTCATTGCGAGCGTAGCGAAGCAATCCAGAATGCTTCCTTGGGGCACTGGATTGCCGCGTCGAAGCCCTTTAAAGAAGTGTCCCACGTGCTTCACACTTCGGGACGGGGCTTCTCCTCGCAATGACGGGAGAGTATCTTAAAAAAAATCACTGTGATCTCTGTGCGCTCTGTGGTTAAAATGAACCGATTTTCAAAACCAAAGGAACGATCAATGCTCAGGCTCTTATTCACTGTCGCCCTCATTATCTTCACCGCCCCGGCTTTCGCGCAAGAAGCCCCTGCCCCCGTTCACGCGCTGGCCATGCACGGCGATGCGAAATACAGCCCCGACTTCACCCATCTGGACTATGTGAACCCCGACGCGCCAAAGGGCGGGAGCTTACGCCTGTCCGCGCCGGAGACGTTCGACAGCCTCAACCCGTTCATCACCAAGGGCGTGTCCGGCGACGGAATCGGCATGATCTATGATACGCTGATGGAAAAGAGCTTGGACGAACCGTTCACCACCTACGGCCTGCTGGCGGAAAGCGTTGAAACACCGGAGGACCGCAGCTGGGTCATTTTCAACCTGCGCCCGGAAGCACGCTGGCACGACGGCCAGCCCGTCACGGCGGAGGATGTCGTCTGGACCTTTAACACGCTTGTAGAGAAAGGCCGCCCCGCTTACCGGGCCTACTATGCCAATGTCACCAGCGTCGAGGCGCTGGACGAACGGCGGGTTAAGTTCACCTTCGATATGGCCGGAAATCTTGAGTTGCCGCTGATCGTGGGGGAGCTTCAAATCCTGCCCAAGCATTACTGGACCGATGGCGCTCACAATTTTGAGGAAACATCCCTTGAGCCACCTCTGGGCAGCGGCCCCTACAAAATCGCCAAAATCGATCCGGGCAAGGGAATCACTTACGAGCGCGTGGCCGACTGGTGGGGCAAAGACCTACCCATCGCCAAGGGGCGCTATAATTTCGACAACATCGAATACAGCTATTACCGCGACCAGAATATATCGCTGGAGGCCCTGTTCGGCGGGGAATATGATTTCCGGCAGGAATACACCGCCAAGCTGTGGGCGACGGCTTACGACGCCCCGGCGGTCAAGGATGGGCGGATTGCCAAACGCCTGATTAAAAACGAATTGCCACAGGGCATGCAGGGCTTTGTTATGAATCTGCGCCGCCCGGTGTTTCAGGACAAAGCCGTACGGCAAGCCATGGACCTCGCCTTTGACTTTGAATGGGGCAACAAGCAATTCGCCTATAATGCCTACACCCGTACGCGCAGCTATTTCGCCAATTCCGAGATGGAGGCCAAAGGCCTGCCGGAGGGGCGCGAGCTTGAAATCCTCGAACAATTCCGCGATCAACTGCCGCCGGAAGTTTTTACAACAGAATATAACCCGGCCAAAACGGATGGCTCCGGTCAAAACCGCGCGAACCTGCGCCAAGCGATGAAACTGCTGGACGAGGCCGGCTACGTGATGGGCGCGGACGGGGTGCGCGTCAACAAGGATACCGGCGTGCGCCTTGAATTTGAATTCATCGTTGCCAGCACCAACGGCGCGTTCGAACGCTGGTTCATGCCGTGGAAGCAAGCCCTCGAAAAAATCGGCATCAAGGGAACAATCCGCATTATCGACGTGGCGCAATACATCAACCGGATCATGGATTTCGATTACGACATGATCGTCGGCAGCTACGGCCAGTCAAATTCCCCCGGTAACGAACAGCGCGAATATTGGGGTGCCGACCGCGCGGATATGCAAGGCTCGCGTAACTATATCGGCGTGAAAGATCCGGTGGTGGACGAACTGGTGGAGATGATCGTCAGCGCCCCCAGCCGGGAAGAACTGGTGCTCCACTGCCGCGCACTCGACCGCGTATTGCAATGGGGATACTACGTGGTGCCGAACTGGCACATCGCCGCGTGGCGTGTCGCCTACTGGGATAAATTCGGCCAACCGGAGACACAAGCCCCCTATGGCCTCGGTGTGATTGATACGTGGTGGGCGAAGGAATAATTTTAACCACAGAGGACACAGAGATCACGGGGATATCTCCTCTCTTCCCTGTCATCCTGAGCGTACGCGAAGGATCTTAAATAAGATTCTTCGGCGCTGCCTCAGAATGACAATGACGCCAATAAAAAATCTCTGTGCTCTCTGTGATCTCTGTGGTGAAGTAAAAAAACCTGTGGTAAAAAAAAACATGCGCACGGCTATCATCATCCCCGCCCGTTACGGCTCAACCCGCTTCCCCGGCAAACCGCTGGTGGAGATCGCGGGCCAAAGCATGCTCTCCCGCGTGGTGGAAGTCGGGCGCAAAGCCGCGGCGGCGCATGACAATGTATCCCTGATGGTGGCGACGGAAGACTCCCGCATTGCCGATCATTGCGCCGCCATCGGTGTTGAATGCATCATGACTTCGGACGCTTGCCGGACCGGCTCCGACCGCGTGCTGGAGGCCGCCGAAACAGCAGGCGGCAATTTCGATTTCCTGATGAGCCTGCAAGGCGATGCACCGTTCACCCCGCAAGCCGCCATCGCCGCGATGCTGGAGGCCGTTCACAAAAACCCGGCTATTGAGGTCATAACCCCTGTGGTCAATTTACGCTGGAGCGAGCTGGATAATTTACGCGAATCCAAAAAGGCCACGCCCTTTTCCGGCACCACGGCGATTATCGCCCCGGACGGTAAAGCCCTGTGGTTTTCCAAGACCATCATCCCCGCGATCCGTAAAGAGGACGCCTTGCGCACAGGCAGTGAATTCTCCCCCGTCCACCAGCATATCGGCCTGTACGGTTACCGTGCGGATATCCTCAAACGCTTTGTGGAATTGCCGGAGGGGCACTACGAAAAGCTGGAGGGCCTCGAACAGCTCCGCTTCCTCGAAAACGGG
Organism: Alphaproteobacteria bacterium; assembly: GCA_050297015.1. GTDB lineage: Bacteria > Pseudomonadota > Alphaproteobacteria > Micavibrionales > Micavibrionaceae > JACKJA01. Next base: position 64,073 of record JBNKRZ010000020.1, read on the forward strand.
ATCAGCATCCAGACCGTCAAAATTGCCGTGGATATCGGCATGGTACAGGCGGGAATAGACTCGCCGGAGGATATCGCCCGCGCCGAAAGGTTGTTGGCCGATGGAAACTGACCGCCATTCGCCCTCCCCCAACGAACATCGTCATTGCGAGAGAGCAGCGCGAACGAAGCAATCCAGAGCCACAAAGAAAGATTCTGGATTGCCGCGTCGGCCGCTTGTTAAGGAGTTGTTCCACGCGCTCTGCGCTTCGGAACGCGGCCTCCTCGCAATGACGGCCTTCACTATTCTCCTCCTCACCGCTTTCACCTGCGCCCTGTTTTTTACAGGCTACATGAACATCCTCTATGCCCCGGCCCTTGTCGCTTTACTCATCATAGCGGGCTTTATTGCGATTTCCTCCATCTGGCGCGGCTTGATTATCCCCTCCGGTGCGCCCGTCATAGCCCTCCTCGCGTTCTGGCTCTATATAACAGCGAGCCTGCTGTGGACGAGTGTGCCGTTTGCCAGCACAGTGACATGGCTGATCTTGACGGCGATGCCGCTGCTGTTCTTCACCCTGCTGACCGGAGACAACAGAGAGGTACGCCTGACCTATGCCGCCGGAGCGCTCATGGCTGCGCTTACTCTCCTCGCGGGCTGGGCGCTTATCGACTATCTGTTTTTCGGCGGCGGAATCGGCCATCGCGCGCATGCAGGACAGCCCAACCCCAACATACTGGCGGGCCTGATAAATTTGGGCTTTCTTCCCGCGCTGGCCCTGTTCTTGTCCGCACAAAATCATAAGTTTCTCAAACTGCTCTTAACCCTGCTGTTCTTTGCCGCTCTTCTGGCCACCGAAAGCCGCGGCGGGATTATCAGCGGCGGCGGGGCCGCAGCCGTTCTTTTCTTTTCTCTACGTCCGTGCGTCGACAAACAGAAAATCCTCAGCCTGCTCATTACAACAGCACTGATCTTCACGGCATTCCAGTTCGCTGGCCAGTCGGGGGAGCGCCTTGCCGCCCTCACAGCCCCGGCGCAGGAAAAGGAAATCACATCCCGCGTAGCAATCTGGCAATCAACGCTGGCCATCATAAAGGACCACCCGCTGACCGGGACGGGGCTGGGCTCGTTCCATCATGTCTACCCGGCCTACCGCATACCGGATGCCGATAATTCCGCCGGGCACTGGGCGCATAACGATCCGCTGCAATTCGCCGCCGAGGCAGGAATCATCGCGCCGCTGCTGTTCTATGCGTTCTTGCTCACCGTGCTTATCCGCACCATCACGGCGATGCGCGCCCTGCCCCCGGCTTCCCCGCTGCGCCCGGCGATTATGGGCCTGTTCTGCGCCCTTCTTGCCGTCGCCCTCCACAGCCATACGACGTTCCCCCTGTATATATTGAGCACCCTGATCGTCTGCGCTGTATGGGGCGCGGCGTGGTACGAGCTAACGGCAAGGGCTTTAGACAAACCTTCCTTCATTGCACCTGATACGCCCGGCGCGCAAAAGATCATTTTGAGCATTCCAGCCCTGTGTTTCCTTCTGCTGCTGAGCGGCATAACCCTTTCCAGCGCCGCGGGGACCTATTTCACCGGGCAAGCCCAAGCCGCCATCGAGCGGGGCCGGACGGGAGCCTTTCAGACAGCTCTGACCAAAGCCCGTACTTACGGCCTTGCCACCCTGCCCGATCCTTTTGTGATGCAAGCCGGGCTTTATATCGACCTGCTAGCCGCGCCCGTCCTGTTTACTGCCGAGGAACAAGCCACAATGTACAGCGATGCCCTGGCACTCCTCAACGATGCGCAGAGCCTCAACCCCTACTGGGCCGCCATTGACTACAAACGCGGCAAGCTCTTCCTGACGCAAAACGAAACCGCCAACGCCGCCGCCGCACTTCAGACCGCCATCACCAAAAACCCGCAACACGCCAAAGCCCGGCAAACACTGGCCACGCTTTATATGAGACAAGGCCGCCCCCTCGATGCTTATGAGGTTTTAGAAGCCGGATTGCACTTCCCGCACAGCCGGACGGTTGACGCGGAATTTAAAACCGTTATGAAAGAGATCAAACCGCTCGCAGCTTTGCAACAACGCTATAAGAAACCTCCTCTCCCCTGAACCGTCATTGCGAGCGACCAACGGAGCGAAGCAATCCAGAATCTTCCTTGTGGCTCTGGATTGCCGCGTCGGCCTTTTTAAAGATGTCCCCCGCGCTCCGCGCTTCGGGACAGCGGCCTCCTCGCAATGACGATAGGAAAACCAGGAAAAACCTCTGTGTACTCTGTGTTCTCTGTGGTAAAAAAAAATCATGACTACAACGTTAATTATAGCCCGTCACGGGAACACCTTCGGCCCCGGGGACACACCGACCCGCGTTGGCGGCCGCACCGATTTGCCGCTGGTTGAAAAGGGCCACGAACAAGCCCGCGCTATCGGAAGATATTTAAACAAAAACAGACTGATACCGGATATTGTTTATGCGGCACCTTTAAAGCGCACACTAGAAACGGCACAAATCGCCATCAAGGAAAGCGGCGTCACAAACCCTGTCTATCAACTTGATATATTTAAGGAAATCGACTACGGCCCCGATGAGAACAAAACCGAAGACGAAGTCATCGCCCGCATCGGCGCACAGACCATCAAAGACTGGGATGAAAGCGCCATCGTGCCGAACGGCTGGGACGTTGATCCTGATGAGATCATCCAAAACTGGAAGGGCTTCGCCGGGCACATTACGGAGCATGATGATAATGAAGTAATTCTCGTCGTGACCTCTAACGGGATCGCCCGCTTTGCCCCGCACATCACCGGGGATTTTGAAGGCTTTGCCCGCGATCACAAAATCAAGATTTCCACCGGCGCGTTGTGTATTTTCGAACATGACGGTACGCGCTGGACCGTCAAAGACTGGAATGTGAAGCCATGACCGAACAAAGCCAAGACCGCCTGACAGACATCGAAACGCAGCTAGCCCATCAGGACCGGCAAATCACCGAGCTTAACGATATGATCGCCGAGCAGTGGAAAGTCATCGACGCGCTGAAACGTAAGCTGGGACAAACGGACGATAAAATCGAAGAGCTAAGATACCGTTCCGAATCCGGCGAAGGCGAGGCGCTCTCCGCCACAGAGATCGCCGCCCGCGATAAACCCCCACATTATTAGAGAATATCAGGACGCCGCGCACTGGCTCCGTGGCCAAGGCTGCACGGGAAACGGCAGTTTCTTTTGATGCCCGACAGCCGGACCGGTGATAAAATCACTGCCTGAGCTAATCGCAGCCTCTAGCTGCGCGGCCGTGCGCACATTGGTGACAATCGTTTTAGCGCCCCAGCCATGATATTTCTTCACGGCCTTACCCAAGAGCTTACCTACCTCCTCGTCGCTCAGTTTCACACTGGCGTAATCGAGCGCATAAGCAAACGGTTTAAAGCCTTCGCTGGAATAATCCTCCGGCAGCAAAACACTGGCATGAAGGATCATCGCCTTACTGTTATCGCCCACCTCTTTGAGTTTTTCCAAAATCTTGGGAGACGGGCCGCCCGAAGGAATGCCCCGCACTTCAAAACCGATAGCCCTTTTAAACACGCCGCCGATCTTATGCATGCACCCGAAATAAACCTCGAACAATCCCTCATCCTTCAAAAGCGGGAGATCAAGAGGGATGAAAACAACGCCATTTTGTTTTTTCTCAAGCATTTTTAGAACGGCAATAATCCCGCCACTGAGCAAGGCAAAATCCTGACGGCATTTTTCTGTTGCTTTTTTTGGTGCGGGCGCATTCAAAAGATGGCAAAAACTGCCGCTTACAACTTCTTGCGCGCCCAGCCATACCGGGAAGAAATCCAGCTCATACAGCACCCCCATTTTGAGAATATCTTTGGGAATAAAATCTCCCTTTGCCATGTGATAGAGCTCTTGCTTTTCACGTTCCGCCCACATTGACAGTTCGCTGTCCTCCGGGTTTTCAGACAGTCCCCGCTGCACGATTTTACTCAAAGTATGATCTTCATTTTTCTTCGGACCGCCGGCGGAGGTCCTTTCCGTAATTTGCGCCTCTCCCGCCTCCAGCCCCTTTGCGATCAAAGCGCAAAGATCGTCTGTTTTAACCTTGGCTTGCGCCTCCGGCATTTGTGGAGAAAAACAAACATGGAGCAACAAATCTTCACCGAACGCAAAAAAACCGCCATCAGCCTGCAAAAAACTGAGCGCCGTCCGGCCTATAATATCCTCCAGATTCGGCGACAGTTTCGCCCCGCCCTTCAGATAATCAGGGAAAGATTCCTGAAGGTTTATAACCTGCACGGCGGAAACGTTTTGCGCCTTTTGTTGAAATGTTTCCCAATCCAGTTCCATATCTTAATCTATACCCTTTGCAGCAAGACTCTGGTTCTTATAAAAACATACACAACCGCATTCCTAAAGAGGAAAAAACGATACAGGGCATTATAACACATCTATCAACGCTTATCTCGGCTCTTCTATAAAAGAATCCTTTCTCGCAGGAACGTTGAGCGCTATAAATTGATCCATGCTCAACTATATCCTAAAACGCCTCGTTCTTATGCTTCCTACGCTGCTCGGCATTATGCTGGTGGCGTTCGTGATTGTGCAGTTCGTGCCCGGCGGCCCGGTGGAGCGCATGATCGCGGAGCTGCAAGGCCACGGCGGCGATGCCACGGCGCGCATTTCCGGCGGCGGAAGCGGTGATATGGCGGCGGGGAACATGATGACCGCCACGGGCCAAAGCTCCCAATACCGCGGCGCGCAAGGTCTGGACCCGGAATTCATCGCAGAGCTGGAGCGCATGTACGGCTTCGACAAGCCCGCGCATGAGCGTTTCATTCAGATGGTCGGTAACTATATCCGCTTTGATCTGGGGGAGAGCTATTACCGCGATATTTCCGTGATCGACCTCGTGCTGGAGAAAATGCCCGTCTCGATTTCGCTGGGCCTGTGGTCAACGCTGATTATCTATCTCATCTCCATCCCGCTCGGCATCAAAAAAGCGGTGAAGGACGGCCAGCCCTTTGATGTCTGGTCCAGCGCCGCTGTCTTTATCGGCTATGCCATCCCCTCCTTCATGTTCGCAATTTTGCTGATTATTCTGTTCGCCGGCGGGCGGTATTGGGATGTCTTCCCTCTACGCGGCCTCGTCTCGGATAACTGGCAGGAAATGAGCTTCCCGCGCCTTGCCCTCGATTACATGTGGCATATGACCCTGCCGGTCGCGGCGATGGTCATCAGTGGCTTTGCGGGCCTGACGATGCTCACAAAAAACAGTTTCCTTGATGAGATCAACAAGCAATACGTCCTGACCGCGCGGGCCAAGGGGCTATCCCAAAAGCGCGTGCTCTACGGCCACATATTCCGCAATGCCATGCTGATCGTGATCGCGGGATTCCCTTCCGCGTTCCTGTCGATTTTCTTCACCGGCTCGCTGCTGATCGAGGTGATTTTCTCCCTCGACGGGCTGGGCCTTCTGGGATACGAAAGCATAATAAACCGCGACTATCCGGTGGTGCTCGGCACGCTGTATTTCTTCGCGCTGATTGGCCTCGTCATGACCCTGATCCGCGATATCGTCTATGTCTATGTCGATCCGCGAATTGATTTTGAGGCACGTCAAATATAATTGGGAATTAAAAAAACCTATGTTCATTGCTGAAAAACAAACTGGTTCAGGCCTTGATGGATGGTACAAGCTTGTCGACCCGGAAAAAAACATAACAATACGCGCTATTAACAGTCCCGGCTACCCTGACGGAGGTGAGTTGCTGTATGAATTTGAATTATTATTTAATGGCGCCCGTATGATTTTTGCAGGATCAAAAGATGAGAAAGTAGAACAAACAGGAAGTAAAAATGACAGAAGGAGAGAATTTCATATATCTTGGGTCATGAGAAAACTAAATATTTCGGAAGACATAAACCTTTCACTAGATGAGCTGAAAGATATCATATCAGATTCCTTGAAAATTTGGGGCAGAGGGTGGAGTGACGATAGAGCAAAAAGCTTTAAGATTCGCTTCACAGAAAACGAAAAAGGATGGTATATCCCTTACCAAAACGTCTCTTACTGGGAACATCTAGATCTTGACAGTATAAATTACGTAGAAAAACCACAAAACAAGCTACCAACAGAACTAGAATTTGACGTATCGTTATTTTCTTTTACAAAAGCTCTCTCCTCTAAATTAAAACAAAAGAAACCAAATAATAAGCTCTCCCCGATCACACAACGGCGTCTCCAGCAATTCCGGGCCAACGGCCGGGGATTCTGGAGTCTATGGATTTTCCTTTTCCTGTTTGCCATCGCGATGGCCGCGCCGCTGCTGGCCAATGACAAGCCGCTGCTGATAAAATTCGACGGGGCGCTTTATACGCCGCTCCTGCATGCCTATCCGGAGACGACCTTCGGCGGGGATTTTGAAACGGAGACCGCCTACCGCGACCCGTATGTCAAAGACCTCATCAATGAAAAGGGCTGGATGATCTGGCCGCCGGTGCGGTTTTCGTACGATACGATCAATTACGACCTACCCTCTCCCGCGCCTTCCCCGCCCACGGCGGAGAACTGGCTGGGCACGGACGATCAAGGGCGTGACGTGCTGGCCCGCGTGATTTACGGCTTTCGCATTTCCGTCCTGTTCGGCCTGATCCTCACCGTTATCAGCTCCGCCATCGGCATCATCGCGGGCGCGTTTCAGGGCTTTTACGGCGGCTGGCTTGATCTGATTATGCAGCGCGTGATCGAAATCTGGTCGTCCCTGCCTTCGCTCTATATCCTGATTATTTTCTCGGCGATGTTCGTGCCGGGCTTCTGGACGCTCCTTTTTATCCTTCTGCTGTTTTCGTGGGTGAGCCTCGTGGACGTCGTGCGGGCGGAATTTCTGCGTACCCGGAATTTCGATTACGTGCGCGCGGCCAATGCACTGGGCGTTGGCAATACAACCATCATGTTCCGCCATGTCCTGCCCAATGCGATGGTGGCGACGCTGACCCTGATGCCGTTTATCCTGACGGGCAGCATCACGGCGCTCACCAGCCTTGACTTTCTCGGTCTTGGCCTGCCGCCCGGGAGCCCCTCCCTCGGCGAGCTTCTGGCGCAGGGAAAAAACAACCTGCAAGCGCCGTGGCTGGGCTTTACCGCCTTTATCGCGCTGGCACTCATGCTTTCGCTCTTAACCTTTATCGGTGAAGCGGTGCGCGATGCGTTCGACCCGCGCAAGGTTAATCTGTGACAGTGAAAATGACTATAGTCGTTTTGCTTTATTTTTGCACAAGGCGCAAACGACGAAGCGTAGTAAAGCTACGTAAGGAGTGCAGCAACGCTGTGCAAAGGTAAATGAAAACGACTATAACGCCTGCCCATCTGGATCAAATCGAAGCCCTGCAAGATGCCGTGCTGCAAGCCCTGTGCGCGGAAGGCAAACAGCATTTCATCATCCCGCGCAGCCGGGCCTATTTTAAAAAGCACCTGACCGCGCCGCACGCGATGTTCGGCCTGTTCGACGGTGAGCGCCTCATCGCGCAGGCCATCTTTCATGTACAGGATTTCGATGCCGCCGATTATACGCGGCTGGCTACTCTGCCCGGCCAAGAACCAGAGGACGCCATTGCCGTCATTAAAGGCGCCATTACCCACCCGGAGCATCAGAGCCGCGGGCACTTCAAAACCCTGATTGGCGCTTTTACCCGTTGGTGCGCGGACAACAACATCCGCCATGCACTGTCCCGCGTGGAAGTCACCCATGAGGCCAGCCTCAGAACATTTGAGAAAAACGGCTTTGCCATCGTCAACACCGTCACCGACGCCCGCGATGACGCGCATGTTCACGTGCTGCACCGAATAATAGAACCTTAAGCCCGGCCCTTGGCCAGGGGGAGGGATGCAAAGGATTAGCGAACGATAGAGAGCTTAGCCGTAGCCGGGTGGGGGTCGCTGTTAAAGCATTTCCTTTTGCCGTTCTTACCCATATAATACCTTCTATGTCTGATGCTCTGTTAAACATCGAAAACCTGTCCGTCTACTTTAAAGATTTTGAAGCGGTCAAAAACGTCTCCTTTTCCATCCAAAAGGGCGAGACGATGGCGCTCGTGGGGGAGAGCGGCTCCGGCAAGTCTGTCACAGCTTTATCGGCCATGCAGCTTCTCCCCTATCCTATGGCCAGCCATTCGGCGGACTCGTCAATCACCTTCGATGGTGCGGAGATGCTCGGCGCACCGGAAAGCTTTATGCAGACCATCCGCGGCAAGCGCATCGGTATGATCTTTCAGGAACCGATGAGTTCATTGAATCCGCTACACTCGATCGAACGGCAGATCGGCGAAGTCCTGCGCCTGCACCAGAATATGAGTAAGGATCAGGCGCGCGAACGGGTCAAAGAGCTGCTCGACCTTGTGGGCCTGCCGAAAATGAAGGAGCGCCTTTCCGCCTATCCGCACGAGTTATCCGGCGGGCAACGCCAGCGCGTGATGATCGCTATGGCGCTGGCGAATAACCCGGACCTGCTGATTGCCGATGAGCCGACAACGGCGCTCGATGTCACCGTGCAAGCGCAAATTCTGGAGCTTCTGAGCGACCTCAAAACACGCCTTAACATGGCGCTGCTTATGATTACGCACGATCTGACCATCGTTGAGAAAATGGCCGATCACGTCTGCGTCATGAAAAACGGGGAAATTGTCGAACAGAAAGACGCTAAGACTTTGTTCGCCAAGCCGGAACATGACTACACCAAAATGCTCTTAAGCGCGCAGCCGAAGGCTTCCCCTCCCTGTCATCCTGACCCTCGCGAAAGCGAGGCGGAAGGATCTAACAACACCCCGGAAGATTCTTCGCTAACGCTCAGAATGACAAAATCTATCATTCAAGCCCAAGACATCAAAATCCATTTCCCGAAGAAAAAGAACCTCTTCGGCAAGACAACGCAGTGGGTCAAGGCCGTGGATGGGATCGACGTGACCATCCGCGCCGGGCAAACGCTGGGCGTCGTGGGTGAGAGCGGCAGCGGCAAAACGACGCTGGGGCTGGGCCTCCTCCGTCTGACGGGGTCGCAAGGACAAATCGTCTATAAAGACACGGATATCTCCACCTATAACCGCAAGCAAATGAAGCACTTACGCGAAGATATGCAGATTGTGTTTCAAGACCCGTTTTCCTCCCTCTCCCCCCGCATGAGCGTCGGACAGATCATCGGCGAAGGGCTGAAAGTCCACCGCAAAAACCTTTCGAAAGCGCAGCGCGACGAACTGGTTATCAACGCGCTGGAGGATGTTCACCTCGACCCGGCAACACGCCACCGCTATCCGCATGAGTTTTCCGGTGGCCAGCGCCAGCGTATTGCCATCGCCCGCGCCATGGTTCTGGAACCTGATTTTGTGGTGTTGGACGAACCGACCTCCGCCCTTGATCTGTCCGTACAGGCCCAGATTGTCGATCTGCTGCGGGAATTGCAGGAGCGCCACAACCTCGCCTATTTGTTCATCAGCCATGATTTGCGTGTGGTACGGGCCATGGCGCATGATTTGCTGGTGATGAAAGACGGGCATATCATTGAATCCGGCCCCGCCGCGGATGTCTTCGATAACCCGCGCGAAGACTACACACGCGCCCTGATGGATGCGGCCCTCAATTTGAAATCCCACACCGCCGCGTGATAAAATAGAGACTTAGCGTATATTTTCCTTGATTTACGGGTTTTTCACCTGTATCAAGGCGACTGTTTTGTGCACAGCTAACATGTGCAAAGATAAATGGAAATGACTAGAGAAATTCCGAAAGGGGTGATTTGATTTGGTAACCGTTAACGTGCGCGATGGCAACGTCGAACAGGCTTTGAAAGTCCTGAAGAAGAAAATGCAACGTGAAGGCATTTTCCGCGAGATGAAGCTGCGTAAGGACTATGAAAAGCCTTCGCAAAAGAAAAAGCGCGAAAAGAACGAAGCCGTACGCCGCTGGCGCAAGCTGCAACGTAAAAAAGGCGGGCGCTAACCCCCTGCCCCTTTATATTTTATTGAATGCAAAAACCGCCGGTCCGCTGGCGGTTTTTTTTCTCTCAGCAACCTTTGCGTGAACGATTAGATTGCTTCGCCTGCGCTCGGGATGACGGTAATCAGTAATCAGTTATCGGAAAATTCGAATCATTATTTACAGTTACACCGCCGCGCAAACCATCTCCAGCCATGCCGCTTCATCCGGCTCCAACCGCGGGGCGAGCGTTTCATAGACCTGCACATGATAGGCATTAAGCCACGCCAATTCCTCCGCGCTCAGCATATCCTTAACAATCAAGCTCCGGTCGATTGGGGCCATTGTTACCGTTTCAAACGCCAGCATCTTTTTATCCGTCCCTTCGCGCAAGCCGGCCTCCACCACAAAGACAAGACTTTCAATGCGAATGCCGTACTCACCGGCCTTGTAAAACCCCGGCTCATTGGAAATCAGCATCCCCGGTTTGAACGGCATACCCGCCCGTTTAGAAATGCTGGCGGCTTCCTCATGCACAGACAGGTAACAGCCCACCCCGTGCCCGGTGCCGTGATCGTAATCGCGCGATACATCCCACAACGCCTTGCGGGCCAGTGTGTCGATCTGCGGCCCGGTCGTCCCTTCCGGGAACCGGGCGCTGGCCACGCCGATATGCCCTTTCAAAACGCGGGTAAAGTTCTCGCGCATCTCATCGGTCGGCTGACCGATCGCCACCGTGCGTGTGACATCCGTCGTCCCGGCAATCCCATCGCCGCAATATTGCCCACCGCTATCGACCAGCAACAGCCCCGGCGCTTTGATCGCTTTGTTCGTCTCTTCCGTGACACGGTAATGCACCACCGCGCCGTTATCGGCCCAGCCCGCAATCGTATCAAAGCTCGCCTCCCGGTAAGCCGGATCACGGCGGGAGAATTCCTCCCGTTTAGCGACAATATCAAGCTCGGTTAAACCGCCCTTCACCCCTTCTTCCGCCACCCATTTCAGAAAGCGCACCAGCGCCACCCCGTCGCGGATATGGGTTTCGATGATCGCGGCTTTCTCGCTGTCCGTCTTGCAGGCGCGCGGCAGGACACAGGGATCGTCGCGATCGCGGGTCATAACCCCGCCCTCCGCCAGCACCTGTTTAAACCAGATGGCCGTGCTCGCACTATCCAGCCCCACGATTCCACCCAACCCCTGAAGCATCCCCTCCAACTCTTTTGGGTTATGCAAAGCAATATCGGAAGGGAGAGCCTCTCCGACCGCAGCCGGGATCTTCGCGGGATCAATAAACCAATCCACTTTCCCATCGGCATAAATCACCGCATAAGACAGCGCCAGCGGGATCATGGGAACATCAGCGCCACGGATGTTCAACAGCCACGCCACAGCCTGCGGGTCGGTCAAGACAAACGCGCTTAAACCCTCATCCTTCAACGAAGCCGCAATTTCCGCGCATTTATCGGTTGCCGTCCGGCCAGCGATTTCATCAGAAAAAAGTTCCACCGCACCACAGGGCGCCGCAGGACGATCATCCCAAATCGCATCAATCAGATTCCCCGCGACCGGCACCATAGTCAAACCCGCCGCTTCATAGCCATCAATTGCCGCCGCCGTGAACAGCATCGGATCATACCCTACCCGCGCCCCGTTCGAGGTATTATCCGCCAGCCATTTCCCCGGCGGCGTTTCAATCATATCCCCCGTTTCAAACAGGTCGGAATTAACCTGCTGCGCCAGTTGCAGCGCATAGCGCCCGTCGCTCATCACCACGGCCTTGTCCGCCGTCACCGCCGCAATCCCGGCCGAGCCGTCAAACCCCGTCAGCCAAGCCAGCCGCTCGGCACAGGCGGGCACGTACTCCCCCATAAACTCATCAGCCCGGGGAATAAGATAAGCGTCGAGATTGTGATCTGCCATCTCTGCGCGCAAAGAGTCCAATCTGTTTTTGTAATCATCCATCCGCTCAGGATATTACAAATTCACAAAACTGCCTATACCGGTTTCAACACCATTATATTTGACATAATTTTAATTTGTGGGTAAAATACCTTCACATTGGAATAAGAAACAAATCCAAAATAACAAGGCAAAAACAGGGCTAAAATGATGACGGTTGATAAAGAAGAAAACACGCTCGCATACGACATGTTTGACTTACTGGACAACAAAAGCACCATAGAAACTCTGTCTACACTATTTAACAAGAAATGCATCGACACATTCCTCAGTCACTTTTCTCAGCCGATTGATGTCAAAGATCAGGCAACCGGGGAAACCAGACAACTCACAGAGGAAAATGTCAAAAAATGCATCTTCATGACATTCAAAAGCGCCGCCCTGAAAGACAGCGGCGCATTAAACTATAACCTGCATATTCTCACAGCCATGGCGGACAAAGCCGGTGTTAGAAACGAACTCATGGAAGAAGTCACCAATAACATTCAAAATGCCGCCGCCAGCGTTCCCCGCCAAGCCCTGCATTAAGGTCTACCCATAACCGTACACATATGTCATCCTAAGCGGTAGCGAAGGATCTTCGGCATGTAAAAATCAAAAGATTCTTCATTTCATTTTCTATCGAAAACCGTAAAGGGCGATTAAGGGTGCCGCCGCAAAATATTTTCAACGGCCCTTTCTACGCTCTTTGTTTCCAAGCGCTGCATATTTCCGCCAACAGCATCTAAAATCTCCCGCATTTCATGCAGTCCTCTAAACCCCTCCGTTAAAAACCCTCCGCGCAAAGTGCGTTCGGCATCTTTTATATATTTTGACGCTGTTGTACGAGCAACGTCTCGAGCATCCGCAACCTCTTTTACAAGCGGATTAATCCCTTCACGATAGGCATCTCGAAGAATTTCCTGCTTTGCGGAAAGCTCTCCCTCTTTTTTTCCTTTTTCACTTCCTCGGTAAACGAGATCATCAACGAACCTCCAAAACGATAAAGCCGACTCTTCACGCACCAAAGAGCTATCTGGCGATGCCCCTGCCAAATCTTCCCGCCTCTGCGCAAAAACATCTTTCAGCGGCATAACATCCCACGGTTCTGGGGGCATATCATCCTGAACGGAGATTTCCTGATAATCGTCCATCGTTACTAAATCGCGCATAACACACCCTGTTTACTTATTTTGACCTGTTTACTTATTTTGAAAGAGCAGTATACATGAAAAGCCTTAATTATGTCAAACAAACATCCTGCAATCAATAATGACAAACACCATATTCTGAGATAAATTACCCTTATGCCCTACATCATCCTCATCGTTGGACTGCTCCTCGGCCTTTATGGCCTTTACCGCTTTTTCCTCATCGCCAATATGCATCAACTCAAAGCGCTGGGCATGACAGCCTTTTTCCTTATCACCTGCGCCGCTTTGTTTTTTCTGGCGCTCAGCGGCCGTCTACCCGCGGCGCTGGCTGGACTGGCCGCGCTCAGCCCTCTGCTCCTTAGCTGGTGGAAACACGGGCACGCCCCGAACGAACCGCAAGATTCCCATGCTACACAAAACCGCACGCCCCTGACCCGCGCGGAAGCACTGGATGTTCTGGGCCTTAAAGACGGTGCGACCAGAGATGAAATCAACGCGGCCTATAAAAAGCTCATCAAAAAGCTCCACCCGGATCAAGAAGGCTCCGCATGGCTCGCCGCGAAACTCAACGAAGCCCGCGACCTTCTGCTCAAAGAATGATTTTTCCATAAAATTACTTGCATTTTTCTGCGAGCTTTTGTTAGTTTGCCCGCGATTTCAAACACGCTTAATCAGGGAGCTTTCATGACAAAGTCATCGCCGCAAACGGAATTCAACCAAAACACCCCCTTTCCCTCTTTAAAAACGACGATTATTCCCGTTGCCGGAATGGGGACCAGAATGGCGCCCCTGACCAACGCCATTCCGAAGAACCTTTTAAATATCGGTGATCGTCCCCTTATTCAATACGCAGTGGAAGAAGCCATCGAGGCCGGAAGCGAAGATATCATCATCATATGCAACCCCGATGATGAGGCGCTCTATTGGAAACATTTTTATCCGGAAAAGATGATTATGGAACTTGAAAGAAAAGGGAAAACAGACCTTCTGGAAAAAATCAAAAGCGTGACGGATCTAGGGGAAAAATTGACATTCCTCCCGCAACATCAGGCACGGGGACTGGGAAATGCCGTGTACATGGCCCATAAACATATCAATAACGAACCGTTTGGTGTGATCCTGCCGGATGATTTCATTCACACACCCAACGATCCCGGATGTCTGCATCAAATGGCCCAGTCTGCCTCATCTCCAGATGATATGATGATCGCAGCCATGTACGTCCCGGACGATCAAGTGCGCAAATACGGCGTGTTTGATGTCGCAAAAAGCAGCGCAACAGATGACCAAATCATCACAGCCACAGGCATGGTTGAAAAACCGACAGGTCACGTCCCCTCAAACTATGCCGCCATTGGCCGCTACATTTTACCGCACACCGTAATGGATATCCTTGCCGAAGGACGCACAGGCGCCGGCGGAGAAATCCAGCTGACCGATGCGCTTGATGAATTAAACGCACAAGACAAACACACCCTGAAAGCTTTCCGCTTTAAAGGGACGCGTTATGACTGTGGCACGCCGGAGGGTTATTTTGAAGCGGGCAATGCTATATACCAAGCGTATCGCCGGGAAAAAGAACTGGAACGAAAAGCAAAAGCAGAGAATAAAAACACAAACCGCCACCCCCAATTTTAAAATCCGAGGGAATGAAACTTAAACCGCACCCCTTGCTTTATCAAGCACGCTATGCGAAACATGCCCCTATGTTTAAACAACATCACCAGAGAATAATATGAGCACCTCACACAACTTCAAACCCGTTCGTAAGGCCGTTTTTCCCGTTGCGGGACTGGGGACCCGATTCCTGCCCGCAACCAAGGTTCTGCCTAAGGAAATGCTTCCCTTAAACGACCGCCCGCTGATCCAGCATGCTTATGAAGAAGCCTGCGCGGCGGGGATTGAGGAATTCATCTTCGTCACCGGACGCTACAAAAATATGCTGCAAGAGCATTTTGACTTTTTGCCGGAGCTTGAATCCGTTCTGGAATCGCGGGACAAGCAAGATGCTCTGGAAAAAGTGCGCAGCAGTGAAATCCCGGCGGGCAAGCTCTTCACGACCCGCCAGCCGAAAGCGCTCGGCCTCGGCCATGCGATCTGGTGCGCGAAGGAACTGGTCGGCGACGATCCGTTTGCGGTGATCCTGCCCGATGATGTGTGGCTAGCGGAAAAACCCTGCCTTGCACAAATGGTCGATGCCTATAACGAGCTGGGTGGGAACCTGATCGCCGTGGAGGATGTCTCGAAAGAAGACACGGCACGCTACGGTATTTTAGATATTGAGAAGGACAGCGGAAAAACCGTTTCCGTTAAGGGCTTCGTCGAAAAACCGAACCCGGAGGACGCCCCCTCTCAAACAGCGATCATGGGCCGCTATATCCTCCAGCCGGAGATATTCGACCACCTGTCCGCCTTTGAAACCGGGGCCGGCGGGGAAATCCAACTCACCGATGCTATGGTCAAACTGATGAGCGATCAACCGTTCAACGGCTTGCGCTACGAAGGTAAACGCTACGATTGCGGGACGCGGATCGGCTTCATCGAAACCAATTTGGCCTTTGGCCTTGCCGACCCGGAGATTGCCGATAAAGTCCGCGCTCTTGCTGAAAACCTTATTCACAATAAATAAATACAAGACCATAGTCGTTTCGCTTTATTTTTGCACAAGGCGCAAACGACAAAGCGTAGTAAAGCTACGTAAGGAGTGAAGCAACGATGTGCAAAGATAAATGGAAATGACTATAAACATGAACGACAGTGTTTCTTTGACTCCTGCCCCCTATACACTTTCACCGGAAATCCTGCGCGAATATGACATACGCGGGCAAATCGGCAAAAATCTCGCCCCGGCGGATGCCTTTGCCGTGGGCTGCGCGTTCGGCACCTACATCAAGCGCCGGGGCGGCAACCGCATATGCTTGGGCTATGACGGACGGGACAGTTCCCCCATCCTTGCCGAGGCTATGATAGGCGGCCTTCTCACAACAGGCATAGAGGTTGAAAATGTTGGGATAGGCCCCTCCCCCATGCTTTACTTCGCGGTAAAGGATCACATGAGTGATGGCGGGATTATGATTACCGGCTCACACAACCCGGCAGACTACAACGGCTTTAAGCTCTC
This sequence comes from Alphaproteobacteria bacterium, assembly GCA_050297015.1. GTDB lineage: Bacteria > Pseudomonadota > Alphaproteobacteria > Micavibrionales > Micavibrionaceae > JACKJA01. The sequence continues at coordinate 80,242 of JBNKRZ010000020.1, forward strand.
CTTGCAAAGCGGGCCTGTCTATGGCGAGGCCATACAAGAGCTGGGACGTATCGCGGCAGAAGGCGATTTCGAGCGCGGCGAAGGCCACGTCTTCACAAGCGATATCCGGGATGATTATGTTGAACGCCTGCTGCGGGATTTCCACGGCCGCCCTATGAAAGTCGCATGGGATTGCGGAAACGGATCTGCCGGGGAAATTGTACGCCGCGTAACGGCCAAATTGCCGGGGGAGCATATTCTGCTCTTCGATGAAATCGACGGTACATTCCCCAACCATCACCCCGACCCGACCGTTGATAAGAATCTGGAAGACCTCGTCCGCACGGTCCGCGAAAAAAACTGCGATTTCGGCGTGGCTTTCGACGGGGACGGCGACCGGATCGGCGCCGTTGATGAACAAGGCAACATTATCCGCTGCGATACCCTAATGACCATCTATGCCCGCTCCATATTGGAGGATCACCCCGGCGCGCCGATCATTGGCGATGTTAAATGCAGCCAGGTTATGTACGATGAAATCAGCCGCCTCGGCGGACAAGCCGTTATGTGGAAGACAGGACATTCCCTGATTAAAGCAAAAATGGCGGAAATGAAAGCGCCGCTGGCGGGGGAGCTGTCCGGCCACATCTTTTTCGGCGATAAATGGTACGGCTTTGACGATGGTATTTACTGCGCCATCCGCCTTTTCAACGAGATCAGCGATGCCGAAGCACCGACCTCTTCCCTGACGGCGCACCTGCCGCGTTTGTGCAATACGCCTGAAATCCGTTTCGAGGTTGACGAAAAAGAGAAATTCGCCATCACGGAACGTATCGTCGCCGCCATAAAGGAAACAGCCAACGACGATATGACCATCAACGATATCGATGGCATCCGTGTTACGACGCCGGACGGCTGGTGGCTGATGCGGGCATCAAACACACAAAACGCCCTGACAACACGAGCCGAAGCTGCAACGCCGGAAGGGCTGGAGCGTTTAAAAGCCATGATCCGGAAAGAAATTGAAAAAAACGGCTATAGCATCACTTTCCCGTAAAGGGAGCATCGTGTATGATGAGCTTCGGTTTTTCGCTTAACACTCTCCTTTCCTGCTAAGGTCCGCTTATGAATACAATCGCACTTGAACTTCTCGCCTCCCGCATTTGCCACGATCTCATCAGCCCTATCGGCGCGATCCATAACGGTCTTGAATTCATGACGGAAATGGGGATGGAAAACAGCGATGAAGCCCTTGACTTGATTGGCTATAGCGCGCGCATGGCCTCGGCCCGGCTTCAAATCTTTCGGATTGTCTACGGCGCGGGCGGTCATGATGCGGGCATAGAACCCAGAGATATCCATAAAGTCTTTGAAGAACTTCTGGCTGTTGATGCCAAGGTTAAACAAGATTGGGATCCAGAGGCAGATTTGGGCTTTTCGCCCCTGCCACAGGATTACTGCAAAATCCTGACAGGTGCCTTGATGATGGCCATTGAAGCCATCCCCAAGGGGGGAGCGCTGACCGTCACACCGGCCCCGAACGGCGGCACGCTCATCACAGCTACGGGCGAAAGCGCCTTTATCCGTGACTATACGGAGGAAGCCTTATCGCACCTACTCCCGCTTCAAGACATCGACCCCCGCCTTGTCCATCCTTACGTTTTGGGGGCGCTAAGCAAAGAATGCGGCCTTTCTATTACAATAGAAAAAACAGACGATAACCGCGTCGATATTCTGATCCAAACTACGTAACCCCCCCTTTTTTTATATGCATGCATGTTTTTTTATAAAAACGCTCTGAAATATCGCCAAAATTGTGTACACTATATCGGTGATACATTGGTAATATACCGTAACGGCTCTTTAACGTTTTACCGTTAAGATCATTTGCCATGCAGCATTATGAAGTAAGAGAACTGACTTCGCACACATAGACTGTACATACTTTGGAGAGAAAGCCATGGATGACCTAATTACAGAATTCTTGACCGAAACCAGCGAGGCTCTAGCCGATCTTGACAACGATTTGGTCAATCTTGAACAAAACCCAAACGATAAAGATCTGCTATCCCAGATATTCCGTATCGTTCACACAATCAAAGGGACCTGCGGCTTTTTGGGCTTGCCGCGTCTGGAGGGGGTCGCTCACAAGGGTGAAGACGTTTTGGGTCTTTTCCGTGACGGCACACTGGAAGTCACACCGGAATATGTCACTCTGATCTTCGAATGCTTGGACTGCCTGAAAGGAATCCTTCAAGGACTCGAAGAAAACGGCAGCGAACCGCAAGGCGATGATAGCGCCCTGATCGGTCGTCTAGAGGCCGTGTACAAAAGCGCAAACGGTAGCGACCCTACCCCGCAAGAGGAACTTGATAAAATTGTTGCCGAGGCACGCGCAAAAATCGCGGAAGAAGAAAAATCAGAAACGGCCGCCGAGGAACCCGCCGAAGAAGAAAGCGCAGAAGTCTCTCTGGATGAACTGGAAGCGGCGTTCCTGGCCGCGCCGGGACCGGAGGAAAATGCCGCTGCCGAAGCCGTAGAAGAAGAAAAAGCGCCTGAGGCAACTGAAGCGGCTCCGCCACCGCCACCACCTGCTGCCGCCAAATCTGAAAAAACGGCTAAAACGGCTTCTGCCCCGAAAGAATCATCCGTGGCAACACAATCACTGCGCGTCAATGTTGACGTGCTTGAAAACCTGATGACGATGGTGAGTGAGCTTGTTCTGACACGGAACCAGCTTCTGCAAATTCTGCGCACGCAAAAAGATAGCGAATTTACAGCGCCCTTGCAGCGTTTGAACCACGTGGTTTCCGACCTACAGGAAGGCGTCATGAAAACGCGGATGCAGCCGATTGGTAATGCATGGGCCAAGCTGCCGCGGATTATCCGTGATATCAGCCTCGATCTGGGCAAGAAAATCGATCTTGAAATGCGTGGGAAAGAAACAGAATTGGACCGTCAGGTTCTCGAGCTCATTAAAGACCCGCTCACGCATATGGTACGTAACTCTGCCGATCACGGCATTGAAACGCCTGCGGAACGGGCGGCCGCCGGAAAACCGGAGACGGGGAAACTCTTACTTAACGCCTATCACGAAGGCGGGCACATCATCATTGAAATTTCCGATGATGGTAAAGGGCTGAATACGGACAGGATTAAAGAAAAAATCATATCCAACAATCTGGCCTCCGCGGAAGAGCTTGAGGAAATGTCCACCCAGCAAATCCACCAATTCATCTTTAAGGCCGGCTTTTCAACGGCGGAGAAGGTCACAGCCGTTTCCGGTCGCGGTGTGGGGATGGATGTGGTGCGCACCAATATTGAAAAAATCGGCGGCTCGATTGAGCTACGTTCGACCGAGGGGCAAGGCTCGCGCTTCCTTATCAAGATTCCTTTGACGCTAGCCATTGTTTCGGCCCTGATTGTTGAGTCCGCGGGCGAACGCTACGCTATTCCGCAGCTGGCTGTGAAAGAGCTGGTTATGGCTTCGACTGAAGGCGACAACCGCATTGAATCCATTAAAGGCACACCTGTTTTCCGCCTGCGCGATCACTTGCTGCCTTTGGTGTCGCTTCAAGAATTGCTTCAACTGACACCGCCCACTAATGAGGGTGAAGATGTCATGGAAGACGTTCTGATCGAAGCTGCGTCAGAAGAAAACGAAGAAGGCGCAAAAGAAAAAGCCAAGCCCGCCGCACCTGAAAAAAGCATGCTTTCGAAAAACGACTATATCGTCGTCACGCAAGTGGGGGCTTATACTTTCGGGATTATCGTCGATAAGGTCTTCGACACGGAAGAAATCGTTGTTAAACCCGTGGCGCATATCCTGCGCGATATTGAAATGTTCTCCGGGAACACCATTTTGGGCGACGGGACGGTGATTATGATCCTCGATCCGGCCGGTATTGCGAAATGCACCGGCGAGATTGATTCTTCAGATTCAATGGACGCCGCAGACGCAGAAGCGCGCCTGAATGCCAATGCATCAGAGAAAACAGCCTTGCTCCTTTTCTCTGCCGGAGACGCTGCGCCCAAAGCTGTTCCTTTGGAGCTGGTATCACGTCTCGAAGAAATCAATATCAAAGATATCGAAACGGCGAATGGCAGCATGGTTGTACAATACCGCGGCAGCTTAATGCCGTTGGTGCCTTTCAACAATCAAGTACACATTGGCGAAGAGGGCCGGAAGCCACTTTTGGTCTTTGCCGATGAAAAACAATCAATGGGCCTGATCGTTGACCGAATCATCGATATCAAGGAAGAACATGTTGATGTTCAAATCAGTGGTGATGGCGCTTCTCTGGGTAGTGCCATCATTGACAACAAAGCGACAGATGTTGTTGATGTCGGGCATTACATCCGTCTGGTTAATACAGGCTGGTTTAAAAATCACAGTGACGACCCGTTCAAATCCAATGCCTCGGCTCAGACTGGCGCACCAAAGAGCCTTTTGCTGGTCGAGGATAGTCCCTTCTTCCGCAATATGCTAACGCCCATTCTAACCGTTGCGGGGTATAAGGTCACCGTTGTGGAAAACGCTGTAAAAGCTCTGAGCATGTGCGAGGAAGGCAAGAATTTCGACCTGATTATCAGCGATATCGAAATGCCGGAAATGGACGGCTTTGAATTTGCACAACGCATTAAGGACAACAGCAACTGGCAGAACACGCCCCTATTCGCCCTGTCATCTCATGCCACGCCACAGGATATGGACCGCGGCATCGAAGCCGGGTTTAGCAAATACATTGCCAAGCTCGATCATGACACGCTTTTGAATGATTTGTCACAAACCCTTGCAGAAACACAGGGAGAAGCCTAATGAATCAGCCGACCAGCATACTTGACCGCGAAAATAGCACCGATGCCATAATCGGTGAAACGCAAGACTATCTCACCATCATGATTGCCAACCAAATATTCGGCATTCCGGTTCTGCAGGTGCAAGATGTTTTGGGGAAGCAATCCGTCACAAAAATCCCTCTCGCGCCACCGGAAGTCGCGGGCTCGCTGAATCTGCGGGGGCGTATTGTGACAGCCATTAATGTGCGCCGGCGGCTGGGGCTTGACCCTCGCGTAGACGGCCAAAAGGAAATGAGCGTCGTCGTTGAGCATGAAAATGAACTCTACAGCCTGGTTATTGATGATGTGGGCGATGTCTTAAGTCTGTACAACAACGACTTTGACGCAACCCCGGCAACACTGGATACACTGTGGCGTGAGATATCTTTGGGTATTTACCGTCTTGACGGTCGTCTGTTAATCGTTTTGGATGTTCCCAAATTATTAAATACGGTGCATTCTTAATCCCAATTTTTAAAACGCGAGGGTGAAACAAAGATGAAAAAATGTTTGATTGTTGACGACAGCCGTGTGGTCCGCAAAGTTGCCCGCCGGATTGCCGAGGATTTGGGATTTGCCTGTGACGAGGCTGAAGACGGTCAAAAAGCTTACGAATTTTGCCAAACGGAAATGCCCGATGCGGTTCTTCTTGATTGGAACATGCCTGTGATGAGCGGCATCGAATTCCTTGAGAAACTGCGTGAAATGGATGGTGGGAAAGCCCCGAAAGTTGTTTTCTGCACCACGGAAAACGATATGGCTCACATCACACGCGCCATTCAGGCCGGTGCTGACGAGTACATCATGAAGCCCTTTGACAGCGACATCATACAAGACAAATTCACGCAGGTTGGCCTGCTTTAAAAATAAAAATAACAATAACAATAACAACAACGAGGCCATACAGGGCACATGAACACGTTTTCTTCTTCAGACACGCCTGCGCAAACAGAAAATGCTAGTAAAGTCAGGGTTATGCTGGTCGATGATTCCGCCGTTATTCGCGGTCTGATCTCCCGTGCCTTATCAAAAGATCCGACGATTGAAGTCGTGGCTTCCGTTCATAACGGGAAAGCAGCCCTTGATGCGATCGACAAAGCGGCACCGCACGTCATCATACTGGATATTGAAATGCCGGTGATGGACGGTCTGACAGCCCTGCCCCTTTTGCTTCAAAAATCACCACAAGCCAAAGTATTGATGTGTTCGACCCTGAGCACAAAGGGGGCAACCGTATCCATGCAAGCGTTGGAATTGGGGGCAACGGAATGTATAGCCAAACCAACCAGCACCGGCGATATTAACAACAGCGCATCCAACTTTCAGGAGGAACTCTTGCGACTCATTCGTGCCCTTGGCCCCCGTATTTCAGCCTCCGCCGCGGCTGCAGCAGCATCTTCGGCAGCGACGGCAGCCACAGCGGAACGCCCCTCTGCCATGCCGTTCACGAGCAAAAACATCCAGCTCCATGATGACCGCTTTTCCTATGATGGGAAACCTAGCATATTAGCCATCGGCAGCTCTACCGGCGGGCCGCAAGCCTTGTTTGAAGTCGTTAAAAACTTCAAAGGATTCGACATCCCGATTGTTATTACCCAGCATATGCCCAAAACCTTTACCCGCATTCTGGCGCAGCACATCGAACAACATTGCGGCCTTCCCTGTCACGAAGGGGAAGAAGATATGCCCGTTGAAAGCGGCCATGCCTATGTTGCACCGGGCGGGTTTCATATGCTGTTCGAACGCAAGGGAATGCAAACGGTTATCAAGCTTGACGACGGACCACAGGAAAATTTCTGTAAACCGGCGGTAGACCCCATGCTCCGCAGCCTGCTTTCGCTCTATGATAAAAAAATTATGACTGTCATTCTGACTGGTATGGGTTACGATGGTAAAAAAGGCGGACAACTCGTCGTGGAAAAAGGGGGCCGTGTGATCGCACAAGACGAAGCGTCCAGTGTTGTTTGGGGCATGCCCGGCGCCGTAGCCACAGCGGGTATTTGCTCTGCGGTATTACCTCTTCAAGAAATCGGGCCTTGGGTTAGAAAAGAAATTATGGGATAAAGATTAAAGATAGGAACGACTAAATAATGCATATCGGCGATTTTGATTTTTACAAAGACCTTTTATACGAGAAATCAGGCCTGAGCTTGACCTCTGACAAGTCGTACCTGCTCGATTCACGTCTAACCCCTATTTCTAAAAAGCATGGCTACGATTCCCTGGAAGCCATGACGATGGCTCTGCGCGCTCTGAATAACCCGGATTTGATTAACGATATCGTGGAGGCTATGACCACGAATGAGACCTCTTTCTTCCGGGACAGCCGTCCGTTCGACACCTTTAAGGATGCCGTTCTTCCCTACCTGCTGGAGAAAAAGAAAACCGAGCGCCGCTTGCGTATCTGGTCGGCGGCCTGTTCCAGCGGACAAGAAGCCTACTCCCTCGCCATGATCCTGAAAGAACAGGAATCGCTTCTGGCGGGCTGGAAAATCGAAATCGTGGGCACAGATATTTCCCATGACATCGTCCAGCGCGCGCGGGAAGGCGTGTATTCACAGTTCGAAGTACAGCGCGGCTTGCCGATCCAGCTTTTGATGAAATATTTTACGCAAGTAGAAGACCGCTGGCAAATTAAGGATGACATCAAAAAGATGGTATCTTTCCGCTATTTCAACTTGCTGGACAACCTTAGCCCTCTGGGAACGTTCGATATTATCTTTTGCCGGAATGTTTTGATTTATTTTGATGCGCCGCTTAAAACGCAAGTCTTCACAAATATGGCAAAATTGATGAGCCATGACGGTTTCCTCTTTCTGGGTGGCGCAGAGACAGTTATGGGCTTTACAGAGGACTTCCAACCCTTAAAACAATATCGTGGATTATACGGCTTACAAAATACCGAATACGACATGGAACCCCTTGCGAAAGCCGTCGGGTAGGATTAAAACCAGTCCTTGGGTGTACTCACTAACGATAAGGACTGACCATGACAAATTCTTCTTCCG
>JBNKRZ010000021.1:0-12654 GCA_050297015.1 Alphaproteobacteria bacterium
ACGCCAGTAAGCCTGACGGGTGTTCATTGCAGCCCCACGTTCTGTGGTCAGCATATCCAAAAATGAATCCACCAGCGGATGTAAATCGGGTTTCGGCATTGCCGGACGACCTGGACGCGCCATTGTCTTTCTCCTTCATTATTTATTCAACAAACCCAGCAAGGCGTTCTCTGCCAAAAGCCGAGCTTCTTTTTCTAACCCCACAGCTATATAGCTATCAAGGATCGTGCGCAATAGAAAGCCGTCTATTTTTTCGGCTTGCTGATCCTTAAGCAGCTGTACGCTTGATAAAACAACGGCACCGCATTGTTGATGCTTTTTTGCATTCGCTAAAAGTTCTATCAAGTCACCTGATGGCATTACATAATCTTCATTAGATGTCAAGTCATCAAGGGGCTCTTTAAAGTTCTGAAGAGCAATATTATGTAATTTACCGTATCTGTCAAGTTTTTCATAAATAATCTTTGCGATTAGTTGTTGATGAGGGGATAAAGTATCGGGCTTTAGCGGGGTGAAGACCGGTTCTTCGTCTTCCTCCGTTGTGATAAGTCCCTCTATATCGGCCAGTATCCACAGCAGGGCAAGTGTCGAATCCTGTTCTTCTGCCGTAAAAAAGGTGCGGGCGTATTCACGCCATTCTTGTGGAAAACTTTCCCGCGCCTCGATTAAAGTGCGCAGCGCCCGAATCTTGATTTTCTTCGAAGGTAAGGTTTGCGGATTAATTTGTTTGATATAGGGCGCAAAAGGGCGCAGGGCTGTGGCGCGATGGTCGCTCTTCTCTTTCAACGCTTGCATGAGCAGAGAGTCTCTGGCGGCGCGGTCTTCATCCTCCGTTTTTAGAAGAGCCTGATAAAGGTAGGGTAGGCGCTCCCAATCTTTTATTTCCTTTGGGAAAGTGGCGGTGGTCTGAACGGTTTTAAACGCGAACGATTCGTAATATGTCGCAAGCGTCTCCGGTGGCCTTCGGCCGCTGGTAACCTCTTCGCGTATTAGGGCGGCACGGCTGTCCGGGGGAAGCGTATCGTCTTGAAGCAATAAAGCGCGAATGGCCGGGGCCTTCGCATCTCTTTCGGCTTTAAAGCCTTTGTAGGAAAGGCGCCCGTCAGCGAGCAACCATCCGCGGTCGAGCCGGGAGAGTTCATCCCACGGGGCTTTTTTGACGGCGCGGCTGTATTTTTCGTCCTCGATGATGGCGGATAGGGTTTTTGAAAGCGCTTTTGTTTCGTCTTCAGGCTTTTTCCCCAAAATCAGGTAACGGCAGCCGGTAAGGGCCTCTTGCCAAAAGGGCGTATCGCCGAATCGGTCCGCCATTGAAAAAACTTCGATGCAGGCCAGTTCCTTTTGAGCGCTGAGTAAAAAGGCCAGAACGCCGGATTGGGCCAGTGCTTCATCATAGGGCTGGCCGCCGGGCTGGGTATAGAGTTCGGCAGCTTCTTTGAAGTAGCCTAGCGCCAACAATTTATTCATACGGCCGGTCAGAAAATCTTCGGCATCGTGGGCACTGTTATTATTTTTGATGTTGCGTCCGTCTGTGGCGCTGAGCAGCATGCGTCGTGTCAGGTCTTGTAAAACAGGATAGGGCGTGTTTTCAGGAATTTCGTTTATCGCTGTGTTGAGTTCCTCTAGCGTATAACCTTTCCAGAAATCGTAACGTATGCCGCCTCTTTGGGGGCCTTTGTAAAGGCCGTATGATGCCAAAAGGGCGTAGTCGGCGATCGTGTCGGTTTCGTCCGTATCCGATGAAGGCGCGCTGGGGGGGCTATGTTGCTGTTTGCCGGGGATGCTGCCTGCCATGCGGCTGTCGGCATGCGCGGGCAGGGACGAGGTGATAAAGCCCACCCCGCAAAGCACAAAAATAAAAACGCGGAAATGTTTAATACTTATCATGAAGGCGCGCCATCGAGGCCAAAGCGTTCGTTGGGGATTGTCTGGGTGATTTCGCCCTTTTCAACCGGAACGTCCATGCTGGCGAAATAGGCGAATCCCCCCGCAAGAGCCAGTAATACAAACAAGGGGAAGAGTTTCGATAGTTTCATTGTTTTAATAAATCTCTTAGGTTTCCTTACAAAAGAGCACACTACTCAAGAGAAAAAGGAATTTCAATCTTTGTGATGTGTTTGCAAACAGCTCATTTCATGGCATAAACACGGGCTATGCAGAATAAATATAATGAAAATAACAAAGAGAAGATCGAAACGATCCGCGCGGGGCTTGATCGTCCTGTGGTGTTGATTGGTTTGATGGGGGTGGGAAAAACCCGCATAGGCCATATGTTGGGCGAGGCGCTCTCCCTTGATTTTGTAGATGCGGATGATGAGATTGAAGCCGCTGCCGGGATGGCTATTGCGGACATCTTTGAACAGTTCGGGGAAGACTATTTCCGTGATGGCGAGCGCCGGGTAATGATGCGTCTTTTGGGGGAGGGCGTGAAAATCATTGCGACGGGCGGCGGCGCCGTGATGAACCCGGAAACAGCGCAAGCTATATGGGATGGCGGGCTATCAATATGGATTAGGGCCGATATACCGGTTATTCTGGATCGGACAGCCCGTAACGACAAGCGCCCCTTGTTGCGCGTAGAAGACCCGGAAGCGGTCTTGCGGGACTTGGCCGCGGTGCGCTATCCCGTCTATGAGCAAGCTGATATGGTTTTGGAAAGCGGTCATGGCTCCCCGGAATATGTTCTGGAAGAGGCGCTGGATGCACTTTATGATTATGTGAGCGGAAATAAAGCGGAGAAACGCTGATGACGGAAAAAGAAAAAAAGGCGGATCGAACGCTGCGCGTGGATTTGGGAGAACGCGCTTATGATATTCATATCGGGCGGGATATGCTGGCCGATATTGCCGCCTATGTGCCGCTTGACCTTTCGGGGCGGACATTGTTCGTTTTGACAGATGAGAATGTCTCCATGCCGCATGCGGCTACGGTTTATAATGCGCTGAAAGGTGTGGGCGCCGAAAGTGTGCAGCTGTTGGCCGTTCCGGCAGGGGAAGAGAGCAAGTCGTTCGAAATGTTGCAACGGGTACTGGCCTGGATGCTCGATCACGGCGTAAACCGCCATTCTATCCTCTTTACGGTTGGCGGCGGCGTGATCGGAGATCTGGGTGGGTTCGCTGCGGCGACCGTTATGCGCGGCATTAACTTTGTACAGGTGCCTACAAGCTTATTGGCGCAGGTCGATAGTTCTGTCGGTGGTAAGACGGGAATCGATGTGCCGCAAGGGAAAAACCTTGTCGGTGCTTTTTATCAGCCGATAGCTGTCCTTTGCGATATTGCAACACTGGATACACTGCCCCGGCGGGAGCTTTTGGCCGGTTATGCGGAAGTGGTGAAATACGGCTTGATCGATGATCTGGAATTTTTTGTATGGCTGGAAAGGGATGCTAAAAAGCTGATTGAAGGTGATTATGACGCGCGTCTTAAGGCCGTTGAGATTTCTTGCCGTAAAAAAGCCGAGATCGTTGCCGCGGATGAAAAAGAATCCGGACGGCGTGCTTTGCTAAATCTGGGGCATACATTTGGTCACGCGCTGGAAACGGCCGCCGGTTATGATGGGCGCTTGTTGCATGGGGAGGGTGTAGCCATCGGAACAGTACTGGCCTTCCATTTGTCTTGCCGTATGGGCGTGTGCGCTTTCGAAGATGTTCGCCGGGTGGAGGAGCATTTCTCAGCGCTGGGACTGCCGGGGAAAATATCCATGATCTTTCCGCCGTTGGACGTTTCCGTGGATGAGCTATACGAATCAATGAAGCGCGACAAAAAGGCCACGGCACAGGGGATTGCTTTTATTCTTGTTCAGGGGATTGGAAAGGCTTATATCAGCGCTGATGTGAAAGAGGCTGATGTAAAAGACCTTTTGAAAATTTCGTTGCAGGGAAGGTAAATAGGAAATCTAACTCATGGAAATTGGATTGTTGTTGTCGGCCGCGGCCGTCTTGTTATTGCTTTTTTTATCGGGCTTTTTTTCCGGTTCCGAGACGGCTTTGACCGCCGTTTCGCAGGCGCGGATGCTGACTCTGGAAAAGGACGGTGATAAGCGCGCAAAGCTTGTGAACAGAATTCGCGACCGCAAAGAACGAATGATTGGCGCGCTGTTGTTGGGGAATAATCTGGTCAATATTCTGGCCACGGCGATTTCGACCAGTGTCATGATTGTTCTTTTGGGGGAGAGTGGGGTCTTCTATGCCACGATTGTCATGACGATTTTGGTCCTGATTTTTGCGGAAGTGCTGCCTAAAACCTACGCTTTGCATCATGCCGATAAAATGGCGATGACGATTGCGCCTTTGATTAATGTCGTGGTGATGGTCTTTTCTCCGGTGACGGAGATGGTTTCTCTCATTGTGCGTAAGGTTCTCCATCTTTTTGGTGTGGATATTTCCATTGTGGCTGTGGGCTCTAATGTTGAAGAGCTGCGTGGCGCGATTGAAATGCATCAGGGGGAAGAGGAAGAGGTGCAAGAGCAGCGGGCGATGTTGCGCTCTATTCTTGATCTGGCCGATGTTGATGTCGAAGAAGTTATGATCCACCGCAAGAGTGTTATGATGATTGATGCGGGGCTGCCCTTGGACACGCTGGTGGCGGAAGTGCTGGAAAGCCCCTATACGCGTCTGCCGCTTTGGAAGGACGACCCGGAAAACATTATTGGGGTTGTTCATGTAAAGGCCTTGCTCAAGGAAATGCAGTCTCACGAAGGGCGGCTTGAAACGTTGGATATTGAAACGTTGGCGGCTCCCCCCTGGTTTATCCCTGAGACGACAACCCTCTACGATCAGTTGCAAGCTTTCCGGGAACGCCGGGCGCATTTTGCAATGGTCGTTGATGAATATGGCGCCTTTATGGGGATCGTTACTCTGGAAGATATTATTGAAGAAATTATCGGTGAGATTGAGGATGAATACGACGAAACCGTGGCGGGCGTGCGTCGTCAGGCTGATGGCTCCTATATGGTGGAAGGCGACGTGACAATTCGCGACCTTAACCGGGAATTTGAATGGGAGCTGCCGGATGAGGATTACTCAACATTGGCGGGGCTTGTTCTCCATGAATCACAGATGATCCCCGAAGCCGGACAAAGCTTTACTTTCTTCGGTTTCCGTTTCGATGTTGTGAAACGTCAGCGTAACCAGATTATTCTGGTCCGTCTTACCCCACCGAAGGGCGGAGCTGAGGGGGCGGTGATGCGTCCGGTTTAGAGGGGGCTTCCTTGCCGTTTTCTTTTGGTTTGTATGGCGGGCCAAAGAATAACCGATTAGCGTGATGATCCATTGTTGAGGGAATAGTATCACTGTTGCCGTGCGCGCCTGTTGGGGCCATTGAAAGAGATGCATAATGCATTGTAGGCCGTATCATGCGTTCTTCCCCGTACCTTTAAGAAAGCTTCCCGTGGCAATGTTTGTACTTTTTCCCGGAACCGCAGGGACAAGCGGCATTACGCTGAACGCGGCCCCATGTCTCCGGATTGTTTTTATCAAAGTCTTTTGGCTTGCGGTTTAACGGTGTAACGGAAGCGCTTTGCGTGCGGGGCTGTTCGCCTTTTAAGGGCTGGCTTCCCATCAGGGCCGGATCTTGGCGCGTTTCCTGTATCTTACCGGAAGAGCCGCCGCGGTTCAGGAAGTCTGCCGTGTTGGCCGCTTCGGTGTTAAATTCAACGAGGCTCAATAGCTGCGTGACGCTTTCGCGCAATTGGTCGAGCATTAAGCCAAACATGTTAAAGGCTTCGGCTTTGTATTCGTTCAGCGGATCGCGCTGGCCATAAGCACGTAGGCTGATCCCTTGGCGCAGATGGTCCAGAGCGAGCAAGTGTTCTTTCCAATGCCTGTCGAGATGTTCCAGCAGGATGGCTTTTTCTATCTTTCTGAAAAAATCCGGGCCGGCGCTTGCGGCTTTTTCAGCCATGCGGCGATCGGCGGCATCAATGATTCTCTCGCTTACGTCTTCTTCGCCGATTCCTTCTTCCTTTGCCCATTCTTCGATCGGCAGGTCTAGGGAGAGTACGCGCAGCAATTCAGATTTAAGGGTTTCGATATCCCACTGTTCGGCGTAAGAACCCATCGGGATACAGTTGTTTATAATCCCCTCCACCACATCATAGCGCATTTCCGCGACCAATTCCTCAACCTCATCAAGGTCCATAATCTCACGGCGCTGTTCATAGATGACTTTACGCTGGTCGTTCATGACATCATCGAATTTGAGAAGGTTCTTCCGGATTTCAAAGTTCTGGGCTTCGACTTTGGCTTGCGCGCGCTCCAGCGCTTTGGATATCCACGGATGGGTCAGAGCCTCTCCATCGCGCAGGCCAATATGTTTGTGGGCCAACAGCATTTCCATCTTCTCCGCACCGAAAATGCGCATGAGATCATCCTCCAGCGAGAGGAAAAAGATGGTGCCGCCGGGGTCACCCTGACGACCGGAACGACCACGGAGCTGGTTATCAATCCGGCGTGATTCATGGCGTTCCGTCCCGATGATGAACAGGCCGCCGGCTTCCTTGACGGTTTCCTTGTCTTTTTCAATTTCAGCATGGATTTTGTCGATAGCCTTTTGTTTCTTATCATCACTCAGGCTTTCATCAACCTCTTGGGCGATACGCATTTCGGCGTCCCCGCCCATTTTAATATCGGTCCCGCGCCCGGCCATGTTTGTCGCAATCGTGACCGCACCGGGGCGCCCGGCTTGGGAGATAATCTGGGCCTCTTGTTCGTGGTGGCGGGCATTGAGAATTTCGTGCGGGATTTTTAGTTTTTTGAGGTGTTCTGACAGTTTCTCAGACTTATCAATCGACACCGTGCCGACCAAGACCGGTTGTTTGCGCTCACGGCATTCCTGTATTTGCTTAACAATAGCTTCTTCTTTTTCGGTCAGCGATTTGTAAATTTCATCCTCGTGGTCGATCCGGCTGACCGGGATGTTCGTCGGGATTTCAACAACGCCGAGGTTATAAATGCTGGCAAATTCGGAGGCTTCCGTCATGGCTGTACCCGTCATACCCGCCAGTTTCGGATACATGCGGAAATAGTTCTGGAAGGTGATAGAGGCCAGTGTCTGGTTCTCGTTCTGGATGGAGACTTGCTCTTTGGCTTCCAAAGCTTGATGCAGACCTTCGGAGAAGCGGCGGCCTTCCTGCATCCGGCCTGTGAATTCGTCGATAATGACCACCTTACCGTCTTTGATGATGTAGTCCGTATCACGGGCAAACAGCTTGTGGGCGCGTAGAGCCTGATTAATGTGATGGACGAGCGTGATGTTTTGCGGATCGTAGAGATTGCCCTCCGTCAGCAGGTTGTGCTCCTTCATGAGCTGTTCAATATGCTCCGTTCCTTCTTCATTCAGAATTACGGTTTTCATCTTTTCATCAACGTCGTAATCCCGCGTTTCCAGCAAGGGAATCGTTTTGTCGACGGCGATGTAAAGTTCGGAGGAAGTCTCCGACGGACCGGAGATAATCAGCGGCGTGCGGGCCTCATCAATCAGGATCGAGTCAACTTCGTCGACGATCGCAAAATTGAATTCTCGTTGTGCCATGTCTTCAAGGCGGAATTTCATGTTGTCACGCAAATAATCAAAGCCGAACTCGTTGTTCGTGCCGTAGGTGATGTCTGCGGCGTAAGCTTTTTTACGTTCCCGATCCTGTAGAGCACCCGTGATGCATCCGACGCTCAGGCCAAGGAAATTGTAAACATTCGCCATCCATTCGGCATCCCGTTTGGCGAGATAGTCGTTCACCGTCACGACGTGGACTCCCTTGCCACCGATGGCATTCAGGTAAGAGGGCAGGGTAGCGACCAGCGTTTTACCTTCCCCGGTTTTCATCTCGGCAATTTTGCCTTGGTGCAGGGTTAGTCCCCCTACAAGCTGGACATCAAAGGGGCGTTGTCCCAGCGCCCGTTTGGCGGCTTCCCGCACAACGGCAAACGCATCATAGGTCAGATTGTCCAAAGGCTCGCCATTCTCCAAACGTTGACGGAAAAGATTTGTCTGGGCTTGAAGCTCCGTATCGCTCATCGCCTCATAATGGCCTTCCAAAGCGTTTATGGGTTCAACATGTTTGTAGAGTCCTTTAAGAACACGTTCGTTGCTAGAGCCGAAAATTTTTGTTGCCAGATTAAGAATCATAAGGAGTCCTTTGGGGTCCCGTTAAAATACAAAAGCCATAAGATAAGACCGCCTTTATAGGGCGTCAATCGGGCTTTTAAAAGAGATATTGTGAAATACTCCAAGAAAAGACTTTATTTCTACGTAGCAGAGGGCTAGATTGGCCCGGTTATCAAAATTAATTTGTGTGTAACTTTATCTAGGAAAAGTGAGGCAAGACAATGTCCGCAAGACATATGCAATCGAACAAAATTTTATTTGTTGCCGCGGCGCTCGTCGTTCTGGCCGTTGCCGGGGGCGTTATATTTATGATGTCCGGGAACGGTGTAGCGGAAAGCGATAAAGCCGAACAGGCGGCCGAGGCAGCAAGCAATGAACCTCTTGAGATCCGTCCGGGTAACCCCGTCGTCGGGAAAGCTAATGGCAAAGATATTATGCGCGTGGACGTGCTGAACTTTATCAGCGCTTTGCCGGAAAATGTCCGCCAGATGCCGATTCAAAATCTTTTCCCGATGGCTCTGGAACAAGTGATTAATAATGAGATCGTTGGAAAGCGTTCTTCTGAAGCTGAGCTGGAGAGCGATCCGGAAGTGGAACAATTGGCGGCTCAGGCCAAAGATCAAATTATCCGCAATGTTTATGTCGACCGTCAGGTGACAGCGCAAATCACCCAAAAGAAACTCATGAAATCCTATGAAAATCTTTTGGAACAGATTGAGAAAATTGAAGAAACGCGGGCGCGCCATATCCTCGTAGAGGAAGAAAGCAAGGCGCGTGAATTGATCGCCAAACTTGATGAAGGTGCTGATTTCGCTGAGCTGGCCAAAGAAAACTCAACGGGCCCGACGGCGACGAACGGTGGCGATTTGGGTTACTTTGCCAAACAAGCTATGGTTCCGGCCTTCGCCGATGCGGCTTTTGCGCTTGATGTTGGTTCTTATTCAAAGGATCCGGTGAAAACAAAATTCGGCTGGCATGTGATTAAAGTCGAAGATCGCCGTACACGTCCGGCTCCTGAGTACGAAGCTGTGAAGCCGCAGTTGGAAGCGCAATTGCGTCAGGAAGCTTTGGCCGACTTGCTGCAAGAGTGGCAAAAAGACGCCAAGATCAAAAAATTCGACATTAACGGCGACCCGGTTAAATAAGCCGGATCAGTCCTTTACATTTTTTGAAAAACCGCATTTCTTAGGATTTCTTAAGAGTGCGGTTTTTTTTATGCCGTCTATATCGTTGAACACGAAAAGGAAGAATATAATGCAGCAAATGATGGGATGTGAAGTTGCTTTGGAACAAGGAAGGCCGGAAGCGCCGAATAAGCCGCTTGTGCTGGTGAGTGCGGGGGCGCTTGTGGACGCGGATGGACGAGTATTGATCGCGCGCCGCCCGGAAGGGAAACCTATGGCAGGCTTATGGGAATTTCCCGGCGGCAAAATCCATGAGGGTGAAACGCCGGAATTTGCCTTGATGCGCGAGCTAGAGGAAGAATTGGGGATTGAAACACGCCCGTGCTGTTTTACGCCCGTGGGCTTTGCTTCTCACACGTATGAGGATTTCCATCTTGTGATGCCTTTGTTTGCCTGTCGTTTTTGGAAAGGTTCCCCGACCCCGCGTGAGGGGCAGGAACTCAAATGGGTTTATCCCAAAGACATGTATGATTTTGAAATGCCGCCTGCGGATATTCCTCTGGTCTCTCAATTGCTGCAAGTGTTATAAAAAGATTATGGGCCCGAATGTTTATGATCTGAAAGACTTTTATTCCTCGCGTGCCGGGCGTCTGGTGCGCCGGATTTTGCGCGGGCATATTCGCTCTTTATGGCCGGAAACGGCGGGCCTTCGTATTATGGGGGGCGGCTATGCTTTGCCGTTTCTACGTGATCTAGGCGATGGCTCAGAGCGCACCTTTGCGGTTCTTTCTTCCCAGGCCGGTGTGCATCACTGGCCGGAGGAAGGAAAGCCGGGGCTTGTCGCTCTGGGGGAGGAAGACAGCTTGCCGTTGGAGACGGAGTCTGTCGATCGTATATTGCTGGTTCACGGGTTCGAGCACAGCAAAGACCCCGATGCGCTTTTGGCGGAGCTGTGGCGTGTTTTGAAAAGCAACGGGCGTTTGCTTATTGTCGTTCCGAATCGCTTGGGACTTTGGGCGCGCGGGGAGTGGACGCCCTTTGGACATGGAACGCCCTATACCGCCGGGCAGATGAACCGTTATTTGCAACGCCATTTGTTTGTTGTAGAACGCACGCAAAAGGCGCTGTTCATGCCGCCGTTTCGTTCCTTTATGGTGCTCCGCACGGCTTATACGTTTGAGAGTTTCGGGCGCTATCTATTTCCTGGTTTGGCGGGACTTCACCTGATAGAGGCGCGTAAACAGATTTATGCTGGCGCAGGCCGTCAAAAAACACAGGGCAAAAAGCGAGTTTTGGTGGCCAAATCTCTTCCAAGCGGCTAAAAGTAAATTCTTTGCTCACAAGACGGAATGAAAGATGTCTCAAACGCTTAACGAGGCCCGCCAACAGATTGACTCGATCGACAGCAAGATTCTTGATTTGTTGATGCAGCGCGCGGAGCTCGCTATGAAAATTGGCGCGGAAAAGCGCAAGAACGGCTTGCAAGTGGTGCAACCCGATCGTGAGGCTGCTTTATTGCGTCGCTTGTTGGCGCGTCATCGCGGGGCGTTGCCGCGGGAAGCTGTTGTCCGTATATGGCGGGAATTGGTTGGTGCGGCGTCTTTGCTGCAAAATCCTCTGAAAGTTGTTGTGGCGGCGCCCGACGATCATACCGGGCTTATTCAATGGGATCTGGCTAAGGATTATTTTAGCTCTGTTTTGCCGATGAATAAGAGTAGCAATGCGCTGGGGGCGCTTGCGATGGTGCGCGAGGGGGAGGCCACCTTCGCCGTTTTGCCATGGCCGACAGATGGAGAAGCGACTCCGTGGTGGCAGTATCTACAGGGTGAATATGATAAAGAAGACGGCATGCGTATTATGGCCCGCTTGCCGCTGGGCGACCCTAGTACAGAAGATGATAATCCGGAGTATAAAGCGCTGGTTGTGATGCGGGGTGGTTACCATACATCCGGCGATGATCGCAGCTTTCTCGTGCTTGATGTTGAGCAGGGAATAAGCCGTGCGCGTTTGGTGGATAAGGCCGCAGAGGTCGGTTTGACGGCGCGAAGCCTCCATAGCGCCGCTCCGGGGGCGGGGGCTCTTCACCTCTTGGAGGTTGATGAATATGTGGCGGTAGAAGATCCTCGTCTGCGGGCATTGCTCGAAAAGCTGGATTGTGCGCATGGCCGTTGTGTTTGTATCGGTGGATACGCTACGCCGCCGATCTATGGGGATAAGGTAGGAAAGAATGCTGTTTGATAAAGTAGCCATTATTGGTTTTGGCTTGATTGGTTCTTCGCTTGCACGCGGAATCCGCAAAAATAATCTAGCGCAAAGTGTTGTCGCGGTTGACCGTTCACAGGAGGTCTGTGAAAAGGCTCTGGAGCTGGGAATTGCCGATGAAGCCACAACGAATTTTGCCAAAGGCGTGCGGGATGCCGATCTTGTAGTGCTAGCCGTGCCGGTTGGCGCGTGTGAAAATGTGATCTCCGACATCGTGGCTTTTCTGAAGGAGGGCTGCATCCTGACCGATGTCGGCTCCGTTAAGAAAAATGTCGTTGATGCCGTGACGCCGTATTTGCCCGAACATGTACATTTTGTGCCCGGTCACCCGATTGCAGGGACGGAGCAATCAGGCCCGGAGTCCGGTTTTGCTGAGCTGTTTATCAATCGTTGGGTGGTCTTGACCCCCGCACCGGATGTGGATGCGCAAGCTTTGGGGCAGATTGTCCAGCTTTGGGAAGGGTGCGGTTCCATTTGTGAAATTATGGACCCGAAACACCATGACCTGATTTTGGGTGTGACATCGCACTTGCCGCACTTAATTGCTTATACGATTGTGGGGACGGCCGACGATCTGGAAGAGGATATTAAGAATGAGGTGATTAAATTCTCCGCTTCCGGTTTTCGGGACTTCACGCGGATTGCCGCTTCAAACCCGGTGATGTGGCGCGACATATTTTTGACCAATAAGGATGCTGTGCTTGAAATTCTGCAACGCTTTAATGAGGATTTGACGGCTCTGCAAAAAGCAATCCGTAAGAATGACGGAAAATTCCTTCATGACTTCTTTACGCGTACGGCCAATATCCGCCGTGAGGTGATCGAGCAGGGGCAAGCCGCTTACGTTTATCCTGAGAAGGATAAGCAGAAAAACGTACCGGAGCCGCAGGACGTTACCGTAAAAAGCGCTTAGATACTGTAGTCACATGTTATGTACATTTCTGCGCAAGCAGGTTTTTGATGAATGTGCGCGAAAAATGCGCAGAGCATAGCTATAGCTACGGTTAAGCATTTTGAGCGAACAGAGGCAAAAAGATGCCGCGCCCTTCGGGTTCGTTTTTCAGATAAAGTTATCATCGTTTTTGCTCCTTGAATATGCTTTGGCATGTCCTGCGGACCAAAAACTTGATCCTTTTATCTGAAAAACGAACAGAAATAGGCATAACAT
>JBNKRZ010000022.1:0-72457 GCA_050297015.1 Alphaproteobacteria bacterium
AATGGTGATGCCGGGCGATAACTGTAAAATGGTTGTCGAACTGATCGCGCCGATCGCGATGGACGAAGGTCTGCGCTTTGCTATCCGTGAAGGCGGCCGCACCGTCGGCGCCGGCGTCGTATCTAAAATTATTGAGTAAGCGGTAAGCGATAAGAAAAGGTTAAAACAATGGACACACAAAGCATTCGCATTCGACTGAAAGCCTTCGACCACCGGATCTTGGATCAGGCGGTTGATGAAATCGGTAACACGGCCAAGCGTACAGGCGCGGCCTTGCGTGGTCCGGTGCCGCTGCCGACCCGTAAAGAGCGTTTTACGGTTTGTCGTTCACCGCACGTCGATAAAAAGTCGATGGAACAGTTTGAAATGCGCACGCACAAGCGCTTGCTGGACATTGTCGAGCCGACACCGCAAACGATTGATGCGTTGATGAAACTAGATTTGCCGGCCGGGGTTGATGTTGAAATCAAACTGATGGACCGGGCGGCTGCCGCTTAAACGATTAGGGTTTATATAAACGTCATCCTCTGCGCTTTGGACGCATGATGCCAACAAAAGGAAGAAGAAAATGAGAACCGGAGTGATTGCACGCAAAGAAGGCATGACACGCATCTTCACAGAAGATGGTCGTCAGGTCGGCGTTACGGTGCTGAAACTGGATAACTGTCAGGTTGTTGCTAACCGCACGGAAGATAAGGATGGCTATACAGCTGTTCAGTTGGGTGGCGGCGCAGCGAAACTGAACCGTACCTCTAAAGCCAACCGTGGACATTTTGCGAAAGCCAAAGTTGAGCCGAAGAAGAAAATGGCTGAATTCCGCGTTTCTCCGGAAAACCTTGTTGAGGTCGGTGCGGAAATCGGGGCGAATCACTTTGTTCCGGGTCAGTATGTCGATGTTTGCGGTCAGTCCAAAGGTAAGGGCTTTGCCGGGGCGATGAAACGCTGGAATTTTGGTGGTATGCGCGCTACGCACGGTGTGTCTGTTTCTCACCGCGCGCACGGATCTACGGGTCAGTGTCAGGAGCCAGGCAAGGTCTTTAAAGGCAAGAAAATGGCTGGGCACATGGGTGATGAGCGTGTCACGACGCAAAATCTGGAAGTGGTCGCGATCGACGAAGTGGATAATCTAGTTCTGGTCAAAGGGGCAGTCCCCGGCGCGAATCAGGGCTGGGTTCTGATTACGGATGCTGTAAAGCGTGCTATGCCGGATAATCTGCCGACACCGGCCGGTTTGAAGCAGGATAATTCCCCGGCGGCTGAAGAGCTGAAGGCGGAAGATGCTCCGGCTGAGGAAGCCAAGGTAGAGGATGCAGCACCGGAAGCGGATGCTGAAACGAAAAACGAAGAATAACTTTAAAACGAAGAAGGACTTGAGGCCATGAAAGTCGCAGTCAAAAATTTGGAAAACAAAGCCGCCGGTGAGATTACGCTGGATGATGCGGTATTTGGCGTGGATGTAAAAGCTGACGTTATTCACCGTATGGTGAACTGGCAGCGTAACAAAGCGCGCAGCGGTTGCCACAAAACCAAGCAACGCAGTGAAATCTCCGGTACGGGGAAAAAGCCGTGGAGCCAAAAAGGAACGGGCCGCGCACGGGCCGGTGACTTGAAGCGGACGCAAGACCGCGGCGGGGCAACGGTGTTCGGGCCGGTTGTACGCTCTCACGCAACGAGCTTGCCGAAGAAAGTCCGGGCATTGGCTTTGAAAATGGCGCTGTCTAGCAAGGCTGCTAGCGGTAAGCTGATTATTCTGGATGAGGCGAAAGCTAAAACGCACAAAACGAAACCGATGGCCGAAGCGATGGCGAAATTTGAAATTACGTCCGCTGTGATTATTGGTGGAAAAGAAATTGATGCGAATTTCGCACGCGCAACGAATAACTTGCCGCGGATTGATGTTCTGCCGTCACAAGGCGCTAATGTTTACGACATCATTCGTCGTGACACACTGGTTTTGACGAAAGACGCTGTGAACGATCTGACGGAACGTTTGAAAGGTTAATTGAGGTACAGGAACAATGGCAAAAGCAAAGAAAACAGATGCGCAGGAATGGATGTACGATATTATCCGCAATCCTGTTGTAACCGAAAAATCAACGATGGGTTCTGCCCATGGTCAAGTTACCTTTCATGTGCCGCTGAGCGCGACGAAGCCGCAAGTCAAGCAAGCTGTGGAAACGCTGTTTGGTGTGAAGGTTAAAGGTGTAAACACAACGATCCTGAAAGGGAAAACCAAGCGCTTTAAAGGTATTATGGGCCGTCGCAGCGATGCGAAAAAAGCGATTGTGACTCTGGAAGACGGGCAAACCATTGATGTGGGAACCGGGATCTAGAGAAATTTGGTTATATGGTGATCCGCCGATAACGGACGATAAAGAAGGAAGTAAGAAAAATGGCTTTGAAAAAACATAATCCGACAACACCGGGCCAGCGCCAACTGGTAACGATTGACCGCAGCGAGCTGTGGAAAGGCGCTCCGGAAAAGACGTTGACCGAAGGTTTGAAAAAAACCGGGGGCCGGAATAACAAGGGGCGCGTGACAGCTCGTCACATCGGGGGTGGCCACAAACGCCGCTATCGTTTGATCGACTGGAAACGCCGTAAATGGGATATGGCGGCAACTGTTGAGCGGATTGAATACGATCCGAACCGGACGGCCTTCATCGCTTTGGTGCAGTACGAAGATGGTGAGAAGGCTTACATCATCGCGCCGCAACGTTTGGCCGTCGGTGATAAAATCATCGCCGGTGAGAAAACCGACGTGAAGCCGGGTAACGCGATGCTTTTGAAAAATATGCCGGTTGGTACGATCATCCACAATGTGGAGATGAAGCCGGGCAAAGGCGCACAAATGTGCCGTGCCGCTGGTGCTTATGCTCAGTTGGTTGGACGGGATCAGGGCTATGCTCAGATTAAACTGACCTCTGGTGAGTTACGGATCGTCCGTCAGGAATGCATGGCTACGGTGGGCGCCGTATCCAACCCGGATCACATGAACACCAACATGGGTAAAGCTGGTCGTAACCGCTGGAAAGGCCGCCGTCCGAGTGTCCGTGGGGTTGTTATGAACCCGGTCGATCACCCGCATGGTGGTGGTGAAGGTAAAACCTCCGGTGGTCGTAACCCGGTTACACCTTGGGGTAAACCGACCAAAGGTTATAAAACACGTAGTAATAAAGCGACAGATAAGTATATTATCCGTCGTCGTAAAACGAAGAAATAATTTAAGGAGTGAATGAACCATGGCTCGTTCAGTATGGAAAGGACCGTTTGTTGATCGTCACCTTTTGAAAAAGGTTGAAGATCACTTGTCAGGGAAAACCAGAGGGGTTGTACAAACCTGGTCCCGCCGTTCGACAATTTTGCCGAACATGGTCGGGATTACCTTTGGCGTTCATAACGGGAAGAAATTCATTCCTGTTTTGGTAAGCGACCAAATGATTGGTCACAAATTGGGTGAATTTGCACCGACTCGCAATTACCGCGGTCATGGTGCGGACAAGAAAAAGTAAGAAGGAATTAAACTATGGGACAGGCTGCAAACGAAAGACGCGTTGCCGATAACGAAGCCCGGGCTATGGCGAAATATGTTCGCACCAGCCCGCAAAAGCTGAACCTGGTGGCTCAAACCATCCGGGGGAAGAAGGCTGAACGCGCTCTGATTGATCTGGAATTTTCGCCCAAACGTGTGGCGCAGGACGTTCGCAAAGTCTTGCAGGCTGCCGTGGCGAATGCCGAAAACAACCATAATCTGGATGTGGACCGCCTCTACGTCGCGGAAGCTCATGTCGGGAAAAGCGTGATGATGCGCCGTTTCCGTGCCCGTGCCCGTGGCCGTGCCGCCCGGATTGAAAAACAGTTTAGCCGCTTGACCGTTGTGGTCCGCGAACGCGAAGAATAAGGAGCGAGAAAAGAGATGGGACAAAAAGTTAACCCGATTGGATTGCGCGTTGGAATTAACCGGACATGGGATTCCCGCTGGTTTGCGGATCGCGGCTATGCTGACAAGCTGGTTGCTGATTTGAAGCTGCGTGAATACGTGAAGGACCGCCTGAAAGCGGCCGGGATTTCCAAAGTGATTATCGAGCGCGCTGCGCAAAACACCAAGGTCACCGTTTACACGGCACGGCCGGGTGTGATTATCGGGAAAAAAGGAGCCGACATCGAAAAACTGCGCCGCGAGCTGTCCAAGCGCGCTGGTGGCGATGTGGCTCTGAACATCATCGAAATTCGCAAACCTGAAATTGATGCCCAGCTGGCCGCCGAAGGCGTTTGTCAACAGCTGGAGCGCCGGGTATCTTTCCGTCGCGCGATGAAGCGTGCCGTTCAATCGGCTTTGCGGATGGGCGCACAAGGTATTCGTATTAATGTATCCGGCCGTTTGGGCGGGGCTGATATTGCCCGGACCGAATGGTACCGCGAAGGCCGCGTGCCTTTGCACACGCTGCGTGCCGATCTGGACTACGGCTTTGCCGAAGCGCTGACGACCTATGGGATTATCGGTGTGAAAGTATGGCTGTACAAAGGCGACATCATGGAACATGATCCCATGGCTCGTGATAAGCGTCAGGCGGATACGCATGGTGGCGCACAGCGCAACAACTAGGACAAAAAAGTTCTGGTATTTGCTTCAAAAGTAGGTTATGGTGCGCGCCGTAATTTAGTGGAAGCACATAAAAACAACCCCATATGGGAACTCCGGCCAAAGGCCGAAAGCCCATGTGTACGGTCTTTTTTTGTAGGTAGTCTCCGCCGGATCGGGGACAGGGTATTTGAGATTTTAAAAGAGGCGAGCGAGATAAAATGCTGCAACCGAAGAAAATGAAATTTAGAAAACAGCACAAAGGCCGCATTCATGGTAATGCCAAGGGCGGCACGACGCTGACGTTTGGGGCTTATGGTTTGAAGGCTTTGCAGCCGGAGCGAATTACCGCTCGTCAGATCGAAGCTGCCCGCCGGACGATTACCCGTCACATCAAACGTCAGGGTAAGGTCTGGATCCGTATTTTCCCGGATGTGCCGGTTTCCAAAAAACCTTTGGAAGTGCGTCAGGGTAAAGGGAAGGGTTCCGTTGAATACTGGGCAGCGCGCGTGAAGCCGGGCCGTATTATGTTTGAGATGGACGGTGTGCCGCAAGAATTGGCGCGTGAAGCTTTGGCTCTGGCCGCAGCGAAGTTGCCGATTAAAACGAAATTCGTTACCCGCGTGGGTGAATAAGAACAAGCTCTCGGAGTAAAAATGATGAAAGCAGAAGAGTTAAAAACAAAAACGGTTGATGAGCTGGGTAAGCTCTTGATGGACCTGAAGAAGAAGCAGTTTAACTTACGTTTCCAGCGCTCTCAGGGGCAAATGGAGAATACGTCTGAAATCCGTAAGATGCGCCGCACGGTTGCCCGGATTAAGACTTTTATGAATCAGAAAGCCGATAAAGCAGCTTAAAGAAGAAGGATAGAGATCATGCCTAAGCGCATACTGGAAGGTAATGTTGTAAGCGACAAAATGGACAAGACCGTTACGGTTTTGGTTGAGCGTCGTTTTATGCACCCGGTTTACAAAAAATACGTGAAGCGCACGGACAAGTATGCTGCCCACGATGAAAGCAATGCGATTGCTGTTGGCGCCCGTGTTCAGATCGAAGAGTGCCGTCCGATTTCCAAACGTAAGACGTGGCGCGTAATTACGGCTGATGGTGCGGCTGTTGCTTCGGCTCCTAAAGAAGAAAAAGCGGCGGCTCCGAAGAAGGAAGAGGCTAAAAAGGCTCCGGCCAAGAAAGCGGCCGCCAAAAAAGATACTGCGAAAAAAGCTCCGGCGAAAAAGCCAGCGGCAAAAACCGCAGCAAAGAAAACCACATCCAAAAAGAAGGATGACTAAACCATGATACAGATGCAAACCGTAATGGATGTCGCTGATAATAGCGGGGCGAAAAAAGTCCAGTGCATTAAAGTTCTGGGTGGTTCTCACCGCCGGACGGCAAATGTTGGTGACATTGTGAAAGTATCCGTGAAGGAAGCTATTCCCCGCGGTCGTGTGAAAAAGGGCGACGTGATGGATGCCGTAATCGTGCGTACCCGTTTCGGCGTACACCGTAAAAACGGCGAAGTGATTCGTTTTGATGGGAATGCGGCGGTTTTGGTTAACAAAAACAAAGAGCCGGTCGGTACCCGTATCTTTGGCCCGGTTCTGCGTGAGCTGCGTGGTCTGGGATTCATGCGGATTATTTCCTTGGCTCCGGAGGTGCTGTAATTATGACGCAGGTAAAAATGAAAGTGAAAAAGGGTGACCAGGTTGTGGTCCTGACCGGAAAAGATAAAGGCGCGAAAGGTGAAATTTTGCGCGTTATTCCGGCTGAATCCCGCGTGATTGTGCAGGGGATCAATATGGTCACCAAACACAAAAAACCGACTCAGTTTAGTGCTGGCGGTATTGAAAAAATTGAGAAGTCGATTCACGTTTCTAACGTGGCTTTGGCTGATCCGAAAAGCGGCGAAGCAACCCGTGTGGGCTATAAGGTCCTCAAAGGTGGGAAAAAGGTTCGCGTGGCTCGGAAATCCGGTGAAACGATCGAGTAAGAAGGTATATGAACCATGGCACCGCGTTTTAAAGAACGATACGAAAATGAAATCGCACCGGCTTTGGATAAAAAGTTCGGTTATAAAAACAAGCATCAGCGCCCGAAGCTGGACAAAATCGTCATCAACATGGGGGTTGGCGAAGCGTCTCAGAACAAAGGTCTGATGGAAGGGGCTATCAATGATCTGACTTTGATTGCCGGTCAGAAGCCTGTTGTAACGAAAGCGCGTAAATCCAATGCGTCCTTCAAAATTCGTGAAGGAATGGCGATTGGTTGTAAAGTTACGCTGCGCCGCGACCAGATGTACGAATTCCTCGACCGTTTGGTGACGATTGCTTTGCCGCGTGTGCGTGACTTCCGCGGGATTAACGGCAAGAGCTTCGATGGCCGTGGCAACTACGCCATGGGTATTGATGAGCACATCATCTTCCCGGAAATCGAATACGACAAAGTCGACAAGATTCGCGGGATGGACATCATTATTTGTACGACGGCCAGCAATGACGATGAGGCGAAAGAATTGCTTCGCGGCTTTGACATGCCGTTCAAGAATTAATCAACGACTTTGGATTGGAGAAATTTAAATGGCTAAAGTCAGTGCAGTACAAAGAGACTTAAAGCGCCGCCGTTTGGCTAAAAAGCTGGCCGGGAAGCGCGCGAAATTAAAGGCGATGATTAAAGATCAAAGCCTGTCGCCGGAGGAGCGTTTTCAGGCTGTTCTGAAATTGGCAGAAATGCCGCGCAACTCTGCCGAAAACCGGATGCGTAACCGTTGTGCTTTGACGGGGCGTCCACGTGGTTATCACCGGAAATTTGCGATTTCCCGTGTGTCGTTGAGAGAATTAGGTTCACGTGGGGAATTGCCCGGCGTGACGAAATCAAGTTGGTAAGAAGGAGGATATCGCAGGATGTCTATGAGTGATCCCCTCGGTGATATGCTGGCCCGTATTCGTAACGGCCAACATGCCAGTAAAAGTGTTATAACCTGCCCGGCATCAAAACTGAAAGCCAGTGTGCTTGACGTTCTGGCGAAGGAAGGGTTTATCCGCGGCTACAAAGTTGCTGAACAAGACAACAACAAAAAAGAGCTGCAGATTGAGCTGAAATATGACGAAGGCCAGCCGGTTATTCGTGAGCTTAAGCGTGTGTCCAAACCGGGACGCCGGGTCTATCGGAGCGTTGGTGAAATGCCGCGTTACCTGAACGGTCTTGGTGTGACGATCGTCTCAACGCCGCGTGGCGTTCTGGCCGATCATGAAGCCCGTGTACACAATGTTGGTGGTGAAGTTTTATGCCAGGTCTTCTAAAGACCCGGTAAAGGTAAGGATTGAAAGGACAAAACAATGTCTCGACTTGCAAGAAACCCCGTAGCCATTCCCGACGGCGTGACCGTCGAAGTGAGCGGGCAGGATGTGAAAGCGAAAGGCCCGAAGGGTGAACTCTCTTTGCGGATTCACGACGATATCGCCGTGGCTATGGAAGACGGCGATGAAGGTGCCAAGCAGGTTCGCCTGACGAAGCGCAGTGAAAACCGTCAGGCACGGATGCTGTGGGGCACGAGCTGGAGCAACGTTCGCAATATTGTGACGGGTGTGAAAGACGGCTACAAGCGCAACCTTGAGATTCAAGGGGTTGGTTACCGTGCTAATATGCAGGGCAAAAAACTGGTTTTGCAACTGGGCTTTAGCCACGACGTTGAATATGACGTGCCGGAAGGTATTGCCATCGAAGTGGAAAAGCAAACGGCCATTTCCGTCAGCGGGATCGACAAGCAAAAGGTTGGTCAGGTTGCTGCTGAAATTCGCTCTTTCCGTCCGCCGGAGCCGTATAAAGGTAAGGGCGTGCGTTATGCTGATGAATATGTATTCCGTAAGGAAGGTAAGAAGAAGTAAGGGTTAAGACCATGACAAAGAGATTAACAGGACAACAGCGCCGGACGTTCCGGACCCGTAACAAGTTGCGGAATGTCAATATTGAGCGTAACGCTACGCGTGATGTGCGCCCGCGTTTGTCTGTACACCGCACCGGTAAACAGATTTATGCGCAGGTGATTGACGATATTGCCGGTAAAACGCTGGCGGCGGCTTCTTCGCTGGATGGTGATTTGAAGCTTAAGAAGGGGTGTGATATTTCTGCGGCTGCGGCTGTGGGGAAATTGGTTGCAACCCGTGCAACAAAAGCCGGTGTGAAAAAAGTACAATTTGACCGGGGATCTTTCCTGTATCACGGCCGGGTGAAGGCCTTGGCTGACGGGGCCCGTGAAGGCGGTCTGGAATTTTAATCAAGGATGGAATGAATTATGGCTCAGGCACAAGAACATACACGTGAACGCGAAGAACCGGAACTGATCGAACGTCTGGTTGGTATTAACCGCGTAGCCAAAGTTGTTAAAGGGGGGCGCCGTTTTGGGTTTGCCGCTCTGATCGTTGTCGGCGATGGTAAAGGCCGCGTTGGTTTCGGTACCGGGAAAGCCCGTGAGGTGCCGGAAGCTGTGCAAAAAGCGACGGCAGATGCCAAGCGCAACATGATCCGTGTACCGCTGCGTGAGGCACGGACGCTGCACCACGATACAAAAGGTCACGATGGCGCAGGCCGTGTGTTCTTGCGTTCCGCTCCGCAAGGGACGGGGATTATCGCCGGTGGTCCAATGCGTGCTGTGTTTGAAGCTGTGGGTGTTCAGGATGTTGTGGCCAAGGCTATTGGTTCAAATAATCCGCATTCCATGATTAACGCAACGTTTGATGCTCTGAAAAACATGCAAAGCCCTCGTCAGGTGGCTGCGCGCCGGGGCAAAAAAGTAAGCGACATCGTTTCAAATCGTGAAACGGCCAAAACGGAAGATGCGGCTGAGTAACGCTTTAAAAGTTTTTGTAAAAGAGGAATAGTCCTATGGCTGAAGAAAAAGATACGAAAAAGACGGCTGCGAAGAAGCCCGCTGCGAAAAAGGCTCCGGCCAAGAAAGCCGCTGCACCGAAAAAGGAAACAGCTGCGAAAAAGCCCGCTGCTGCTAAGAAAGACGCTCCGGCCAAGGCTGCTGAAGCTAAGCCTGCAGCTAAAAAAGCGGCTCCCAAGGCTAAAAAGCCTGCGGGTAAAACGGTAACGGTCACGCAAACCGGGTCGCCGATCGGGCGTAAACCCGGCCAGCGCGAAACATTGATCGGTCTGGGGCTGAACAAAATGCACCGTACGCGTACACTGGAAGACACACCTTCCGTTCGCGGTATGATTAACAAGGTTAAACACCTGGTGAAGGTGGTAGACGCGGCTTAAACGTAATAGCCAAGGTTTTTAGATAAAAAGGTTTAGAGCAATGAAACTGAACGAATTACAACCGAAAGAAGGTTCCGTTAAAGGGAAAACCCGTGTGGGCCGTGGAATCGGCTCCGGCAAGGGCAAAACTTCCGGTAAAGGTCAAAAGGGTCAAAAATCCCGTACGGGCGTCGCGATTAAAGGTTTTGAAGGTGGTCAAATGCCTTTGTACCGTCGTCTGCCGAAGCGCGGCTTTAACAACATTTTCGCCCGTAATCTGGTGACGATTAACCTGGCGCGTTTGCAAGAAGCAATCGACAAAAAAATGATCGACGCGAAGAAAGAAATTACCGAGGATGCACTGGTCGAGGGCAAGGTTATTCGCCGTAAAAAAGACGGTGTGCGTTTGCTGGGCAACGGGGAACTGAAAGCTAAAGTAAATCTGAAGCTGTCTGGTGCTACGAAATCGGCTGCTGCGGCTGTTGAAAAAGCCGGCGGGAAAATCGACATTATCCCGGCGCCAGTTAAAGGCCCATCCAAGGGGAAAACGGCTGTACAGCGTCCGTAACCGTAAGCGTCATTGCGATGAGGGCGCGTCCCGAAGTGCGAAGCACGTGGGACAACTTTTTAACAAGCGCCCGACGTGGCAATCCAGTGCTAAGCGGGAAGATTCTGGATTGCTTCGCTCTCTCTGATCGCTCGCAATGACGAAATTGTGGTTTTCCGTTATTTATAACAGGAAGGGGCTTGCGGGCCCCTTTTGTTTTGTCTATGACTCACACTGCACTTCTTCCACCCTTTTAAGGGGGAGGGGGATTGTTAATTTAAGGAGTTAAAAAGATATGGCATCTGCCGTTGAGCAACTGGCGCAAAACGCCAATTTTGGAGCGCTGGCTAAAGCGACCGAACTGAAAAAACGTCTGCTTTTTGTGGTTGGCGCTTTGCTGGTCTACCGGTTGGGGACTTACATTCCCGTGCCGGGGATTGATCCGCAAATCTGGGACGATATTTATAACCAGAAGGGCGGCGGGATCCTTGACATGTTCAATATGTTCTCCGGGGGTGCGCTTCAGCGGATGACGATTTTTGCGTTGAACATTATGCCCTATATTTCGGCCTCGATCATTATGCAACTCGGATCGGCGATGTCGCCGTCGCTGGAAGCGATGAAAAAAGAGGGCGAAGTCGGTCGTATGAAAATCAATCAATATACGCGTTATCTAACGGTGCTTTTGGCTTCTGTTCAGGCTTACGGCTTGGCTGTAGGGCTGGAGAGTATGCAAAGCTCGGCGGGTTCGGCCGTCATTGATCCGGGCTTTTTCTTCCGGGTTTCAACCGTTGTCTCGATCGTTGGCGGTACGGTTTTTCTGATGTGGCTGGGGGAACAGATTACCCAGCGTGGTATCGGGAACGGTATATCCTTAATTATCTTCTCCGGGATTGTCGCGCAAATGCCGCGCGCGATCGGGAGCACGCTGGAGCTGGGGCGTCAGGGCCAGTTTAACTTTCTGACCTTGCTTTTGGTTGCGGCTATTGTTGTGGGCGTGATTGTCTTGATCGTCTTTATGGAACGCGCGCAGCGCCGGATTGTCGTGCAATATCCCAAGCGCCAGGTCGGTAATAAAATGACCATGGGCGATCAAAACCACATTCCGCTCAAGATGAACACGTCGGGTGTGATTCCGCCGATTTTCGCCTCTTCATTGCTGTTGTTGCCGCTTACCATTGTGGGCTTTAGCGGCGCGGATGGCGGTGAATGGACGGCGACGATTGCCCGATTCCTCCAGCACGGCCAACCGGCTTATATGCTGCTCTATGGTGGATTGATTATATTCTTCGCGTTTTTCTACACGGCGATTGTGTTCAATCCAGAGGAAAATGCCGATATGCTGCGTAAGCATGGCGGGTTTGTCCCCGGCATTCGTCCCGGCGCACCGACGGCGGAATATATGGACTATGTTCTCACGCGCATTACCTCGGTTGGGGCGCTGTATTTGGTGTTTATCTGTTTGTTGCCGGAGTTTTTGCTAACCAAGGTTTCGATGCCGTTTTACTTTGGCGGCACGTCGCTCTTGATTGTGGTTAGTGTAACGATGGATACGGTGGCGCAAATTCACTCGCATCTTATTGCCCACCAATATGAAGGGCTGATTAAGAAAGCCAAGCTCAAAGGCGCAACGTCACGGGGAAGGAGACGTTAAATGAATTTGATTCTGTTGGGTCCGCCGGGGGCGGGTAAAGGGACGCAGGCTAAACGTCTGGAAGAAAAATACGGCCTGAAACAGCTTTCGACGGGAGACATGCTCCGCGCGGAAGTGGCGGCGGGGTCCGACCTTGGTAACGAAGCCAAGGCCATTATGGATTGTGGCGAGTTAGTGCCGGATGAGCTGATTATCGCCATGATTGATTCCCGGATGAGTCAATCCGATTGTCAGAATGGTGTGATTTTTGACGGCTTCCCCCGCACGGTCGCGCAGGCCGAAGCGCTGGATGAAATGCTTCAGGCTCATGGCCGGACGCTGGATGCTGTGATCGCTCTGCAGGTCGATGAGGAAAAGCTCGTTGATCGCCTGAATAACCGCGTGGCTGAGACGCTGGCCGCCGGGGAAAAGGTGCGTGCCGATGATAATGAGGAAACGCTACGCCGCCGTCTGGAGGAATACCGGGCAAAAACCCTGCCGATTAGCGATTATTACCGCGGTAAGGGGATGCTGGAGACGGTGGACGGTATGCAATCTATTGACGATGTTGCAGCCTCTCTGGCCGCCATTCTCGATAAGGCACAGGCGGCCTGAATTTTTGGGTGATAATTTTCTTGACGCACCCTTTGAAATCCCTATAATGCGCGCATCTCCATGAAGGGGAGGGCTTTTTATGCCCTGAAATGCTTGGGAAACCGGGCGTCTCATTTAGTGTAGAAACCGGCGCGGTGGAACCTTAACGCGGGGAGCCGTAAACGGTTTTGTTGATATTGAAAGGAAAAGACTATGGCACGTATTGCCGGGGTTAACGTACCCGATAACAAACGCGCAATTATTGCGCTGACTTACATTCACGGAATTGGCCGTACGAAGGCCGTCCAGATTTGCGACAATTGTAAAATCGACCATGCCCGCCGGATGAATGATCTGAGCGAGGATGAGCTGAACGCTATCCGTCAGGAAATCGAAAGCGACAGCTACATGATCGAAGGGGATCTCCGCCGCACGGTGGCGATGAACATCAAGCGCTTGATGGATATGAAATCCTATCGCGGCTTGCGTCATCGCGCCAAGCTGCCGGTTCGGGGGCAACGCACGAAGACCAATGCGCGCACGCGTAAAGGTCCGGCCAAGCCGATCGCCGGTAAGAAAAAGTAACAAGCGCATAGCATAAGGAGATAACCAATGGCTAAACCAGCTAAGAAAAAAGTCAAAAAGAATATTATCGCGGGCTTTGCGTATGTGAACTCGACGTTTAACAACACGATCATTACGATCACGGATGCGCAAGGGAATACGGTTTCCTGGTCGACTGCCGGTGCGATGGGCTTTAAAGGCTCCCGTAAATCAACGCCGTTTGCCGCTCAGATGGCTGCGGAAGATGCGGGTAAAAAGGCGCAAGAACACGGCATGAAGGAACTGGACGTTCTGGTTAAAGGGCCGGGGTCGGGTCGTGAATCCGCTCTGCGCGCGCTGTCTTCTATCGGCTTTACGATCAAGTCGATCAAGGACATTACGCCTATTCCGCACAATGGCTGCCGTCCGTCGAAACGTCGCCGCGTGTAATGAAATTTCGGACTCCGCGCAGATGGTGCGCGGGGCCGTTTAACCAAAGTAACAAGAGGCCGGTTAAGAGCCGGATGAAGTGAAAGGAAAAAACTATGATACAGAAGAACTGGCAAGAACTGATTAAACCGTCGAAAGTTGAAATCGCTCACGGTGCGGAAGCAAGCACCACGGGTAAAGTCGTCGCCGAACCGCTGGAGCGGGGTTTTGGCTTGACGCTCGGTAACGCACTGCGCCGGATCCTGCTGTCTTCCCTGCAAGGGGCGGCTGTGACAGGCGTGAAAATCGACGGCGTTCTGCATGAATTCTCTTCGATCGAAGGTGTGCGCGAAGATGTAACGGACATTATCCTGAATATCAAAGCGATGGCTGTGCGTATGCATGTTGAAGGGCCGAAAACGATGCGCTTGCACGCCGAAGGGCCGTGCGAAGTGACCGCCGGTATGATCGAAGCCGGGGCCGATATCGAAATCATGAACCCGGAGCTGGTTCTTTGTACGCTGGATAAAGGCGCAACCCTGAACATGGAAATGACTGTAAACACGGGTAAAGGCTATTGCCCGGCGGCACAAAACCGTCCGGAAGAAGCACCGGTTGGTTTGATCCCGGTTGACAGTGTGTTCTCCCCGGTTCGTAAGGTTTCTTACGAAGTTGAAGATACCCGCGTCGGCCAGATTACAGACTACGATAAGCTGACACTGGCGATCGAAACTAACGGTGTGATTACGCCGGAAGATGCTGTCGCGCTGGCTGCCCGCATCATGCAGGACCAGCTTCAGGTCTTCGTCAATTTCGACGAGCCGGAAGAACAGCCGGAGAAAAAAGAAGAAGAAGAACTGCCGTTCAACCGTAACCTTCTGCGTAAAGTGGAAGAGCTTGAGCTGTCTGTTCGTTCTGCTAATTGCCTCAAAAACGATAACATCGTTTATATTGGCGATCTGGTACAGAAGAGCGAAAGCGATATGCTCCGTACGCCGAACTTTGGCCGGAAATCTCTGAACGAGATCAAGGAAGTTCTGGCAACGATGGGCCTGCACCTCGGTATGCAAGCCGAAGGCTGGCCGCCGGAGAATATCGAAGAAATGGCTCGTAAACTGGACGAACCCTTCTAAACCGCACCGCCAACGCTATTACGGCGGGCTGCAAAGAACCGGGTTTTTTACTTCCGATGCTCACGTACTTTTACGTACGCTGCGCTTCGGTTCTTAAACACGGTCCTTTTCGCTACCGCCGTAGCGCATTGGACGAACGGTTTAGGGAAGAGGGCTTGCCCCTCGCTTAAAGATTCGTAATGCGTACCCCACAGGGAATCGCGTTATGTAAAGTTGGGGTGTTGTATCCCGCCTCCGCCTTCAATGATGAACATGTTGGTGGATAATATAATGGTTCTCACCCTGTGAGGCCGCGGATAAAAAGAAAGGAACCGCAAAATGAAACACCGTATTAAACAGCGCAAGCTGGGACGGACGACCTCTCACCGTAAGGCGATGTTTGCCAATATGGCAGCCGCTCTGATTAAGCATGAGCAAATTACGACGACTTTGCCGAAAGCCAAGGAACTGCGTCCGGTTGTTGAAAAGCTTATTACATTGGGCAAAAAGGGCGGCCTTTCCAACCGCCGTCGTGCGATCTCCATCATGCGTGATGAAGCGCAAGTCGCTAAAATGTTCGACGTTATTGCCGAGCGTTACAAAGACCGTCAGGGCGGTTACTGCCGTATCATGAAAGCCGGTTTCCGCTATGGCGATGCCGCGCCGATGGCTGTGATTGAGCTGGTCGACCGTGATGTTTCTGCCAAGGGACAAGATAGCGGTCCGACGATGCTCGACGATGATTCTGCACCGGAAGCCCCGGCAGCGGCGGAAAAGCCTAAAGCCAAGAAAAAAGCGGCGGCTTAAAGCTTTCGCTATATGAATTTAAAAACGGCTCCTTTGCGGGGGCCGTTTTTTGTTGACGTGCTTAAATTTTCGTTTTAATTATTGCGGCGCAATATAATAAAAATATGTAAAGGGTATTCGCGATGGATTGGGAAAATATAAAAGGAACGGGCACGCACGGTCTTTTTAATTCTACAGCAGGAACATGTGGTGATCTTTCTCCTGTTACAACCCATGCTAAACCGGAAATGAAATTGCTTGTTTTCCACCCCTCATCGGAAGAACAGCCGAAAGAAGATGTGGTCGCGTGCACTATGCCAGTTTGGCGACGGCCTTGGGAAGGCTATCATTCCTTTTAATGAGCGCTTTTTAGCGCTTACGGTCTTGAGATTTTTTGAAAAACGCACTACATGTTTTGTCATGTTTATGCGTTTTTTATTAATGGCTGTTTTTGTGTTTTTGGCTTTCCCCGTCGCGGCGCAGGACCGCGCGGTGCCGGAAAATAAGGCGCAAGTGCAGTTATCTTTTGCCCCACTGGTGAAACAGATCGCGCCGGCTGTTGTGAATATTTACACCAAGCGTGTCGTGACACAGCGCGTCTCGCCCTTCTTTAATGATCCGTTTTTTGAACACTTTTTTGGGCAAAGCATGGGCAGCGGCATTCCGCGCCGGCGCGTGGAGAATTCACTGGGATCTGGTGTGATTATCGCCGCTGACGGGCTGGTGGTGACGAATGCTCATGTTG
Organism: Alphaproteobacteria bacterium; assembly: GCA_050297015.1. Lineage (GTDB taxonomy): Bacteria > Pseudomonadota > Alphaproteobacteria > Micavibrionales > Micavibrionaceae > JACKJA01. The sequence goes on from JBNKRZ010000022.1 coordinate 16,210, forward strand.
CCAAGGACGCCGATGAGATAACGGTTGTTTTACCTGACGGACGCGAATTTGAAGCGGAAAAGGCGCTGGTTGATGAGCCGTCCGATTTAGCATTGTTGCGGATGAAAGCTGTGGATGAAAAGTTGCCTTATGCCTCTTTGAAACCCAGTGAAACGCTGGAGGTCGGCGATCTCGTTCTGGCAATCGGCAACCCCTTTGGTGTGGGGCAGACGGTGACATCGGGAATCGTATCGGCTTTGGCGCGCTCCTCCCTGAACATCAACGATTTTAATTTCTTTATCCAGACGGATGCGGCGATTAATCCGGGGAATTCCGGCGGAGCGCTGGTGGCGATGGATGGCGGTGTAATCGGGATCAATAGCGCGATTTATTCCCGTGACGGCGGCAGTATGGGCATCGGCTTTGCCATTCCGTCCGAGATGGTGGCCACGGTCATTGCCGCCGAAGCGGCCGGTCAGAGTGGCGATAAAGGTGTTGTGCGCCCGTGGCTGGGGATTACTGCGCAAAAGGTGACATCTGACATTGCGGATAGTCTTGATTTCAATGTGCCGCATGGCGTTTTGGTCGCAGGGCTTCATGAGGCAAGCCCGTTAAGAAAAGCGGGGCTTAAGGTCGGTGATGTTGTTTTGAGGGTAAATGGCCGCGATGTACGGGATCCGGCGGAGATGAAATTCCGCATGGCGATGGTATCACTCGGCAGTGAGGCCGAAGTCGTGATTTTGCGGCAGGGCCAAGAGAAACATTATAAGGTGCGTGCTATAGCGCCGCCCGATATTCCGGCTCGTGACGAGACGTTGCTTGATGGGGCGCATGTTTTGCAAGGGGCGACGGTGGCTAATCTCAATCCGGCGGTGGCTGTGGAGTTGGGAATGAAGGATGAGGGCGGCGTTGTGGTCATGAATGTCGATCGCCGCGCGCAAGCCGTCCGTTTTGTCGCCCCCGGCGATCTTATTTTGGAGATTAACGGCTTAGAGGTGAAAGATGTCAGGGCGCTTCAAAAGGCTCTATCACGCTCCGATCCACGCGGCTGGCAGTTGGTGATTGAACGCAATGGCCGCAAACGGCAAATTGTTGTTCGTTAAAACGATGGACCCCGTTGCTTCCGTTCCATAAATGTTCTATCCATGAGTCATGGCTGATTTATTCGCAGTAGAAACAGAAAACGCACCGGATATGCCGCGCCCTTTGCCGGACCGGTTGCGCCCTCATGCGTTGGCCGAGGTGGCGGGGCAGGATCATTTGACCGCGGAAGGGGCGCCGCTCCACCGGATGATGGAGAGCGGTAAGATGGCTTCCATGATTCTCTGGGGGCCGCCGGGCTGTGGCAAGACGACGTTGGCGCGGATTATTGCTGAGAATTCCGGCCTTCATTTCGAACAGCTTTCCGCGATTTTTGCCGGGGTTAAGGATTTAAAGGCCGTGTTCGACGCGGCGCGGTTGCGGCGGAAAAACGGCCAGCAAACGCTTCTGTTCGTTGATGAAATTCACCGCTTTATGAAATCGCAGCAAGATGCTTTTCTGCCGGTGGTGGAGGACGGGACGATACTTCTGATCGGGGCGACCACGGAAAATCCGTCTTTTGAGCTGAATGCGGCTTTGCTTTCGCGCTGTCAGGTGTTTGTCCTGAAAAGGTTGGCCGATGAAGCGCTGGAGCTTTTATTGCAGCGGGCGGAGGAAGAGACAGGCGTGAAATTGCCGTTGACGGAGGATGCGCGCAATATGCTGAAGGCCATGGCAGACGGGGATGGACGCTATTCTCTGACACTGGCGGAGCAAGTGTTTGCGCAGGCCGGGGATGAGACGCTGGACAGTGAGGCACTGATGGCGCTCGTGCAAAAGCGCGCGCCGCTCTACGATAAAAAGGATGAGGGGCACTATAACCTGATTTCTGCGCTGCATAAGTCTGTGCGAGGCAGCGACCCGGATGCGGCTTTGTACTGGTTTGCACGGATGCTCAGCGGCGGCGAAGACCCGCGTTTTATCGCCCGGCGTATGACCCGGATGGCGGTGGAGGATATTGGCCTTGCCGATCCAAACGCTTTAACACAATGCACCGCGGCGTGGGATGCTTATGAGCGGCTGGGCAGCCCGGAGGGAGAGCTGGCGTTGGCGCAGGCTTTGATTTATCTGGCGACCGCGCCGAAATCGAATGCGGCTTATATGGCCTATAAGGCGGTGCAAAGAACGGCGCAAGAGACAGGCTCTCTCATGCCGCCCAAGACAATCCTGAACGCGCCGACGAAGCTGATGAAGGAACAGGAATATGGCGCGGGGTATATATACGACCCCGACACACCGGAGGGTTTTTCCGGGCAGGATTACTTCCCCGACGAGATGGGGCGCGTGGAATTTTATCATCCCGTTCAGCGCGGTTTCGAACGTGATATTCAAAAACGGCTCGATTACTGGGCGAAGCTGAGAGCGGAAAAACAGAAATGACTTAATATTTTTTCTGCCCGCTCTTGATTTTTGAAAGGGTGCCTTCCATATCTTTTCAAGTTTTAGCATAAAGAGGTAACAGACATGAACGTATCACAAGCGATCGAAAAACGCCGATCCACAAAGGCCTTTGACCCAGACCATAAAATGAGTAAGGAGACGGAAGACAAACTGTTTTCTTTGGCGGCGCTTACGCCATCGGCTTTTAATCTGCAACATTGGCGTTTCGTTGTCGTTCGCGACCCGGCTTTACGGCAGGAAATCCGCAAAGTGGCATGGGATCAGGCGCAAATCACTGACGCTTCTCTGCTTGTTATTTTGACGGCGGACATGAAGTCATGGGAGAAAAATGCTCGCCGTGTGTGGGAAAGCGCTCCTCAGGAAACGCAGGATTTTATGGCCTCTGCCATACATGGTTACTATGCCGGGAAAGAGCAGGTTCAGCGTGATGAGATTATGCGTTCTTGCGGTCTTGTCGGGCAAACTCTCATGTTGGCCGCGCAGGAATTGGGATATGATAGCTGTCCTATGGACGGGTTTGATTTCGATGCGGTGGCTAAATTGATTAATCTGCCGGACGATCATGTTATCAGCTATATTGTTGCACTGGGGAAAGAGAGTCAGGCGCCGTATCCGAAGCCGCCGTTGCTGCCTTTGGAGGAACTGGTTATTACTGATCGTTTTGAATAATTTCGCAGCTTTTCGGAGGAGTCTGAAAAGACCTTGGAAGGAATAGAAACAAATGTCTGAAATTTCATTTGATGATTTTCTAAAGGTCGATGTTCGTGTCGGAACCGTTATTGATGCGCAGGACTTCCCGGAAGCACGCAAGCCCGCTTACAAGCTGATGATTGATTTCGGTGAGGAACTCGGCGTTAAGAAAACCTCGGCCCAGATTACAAAGAATTATACGCCGGAGGATTTGATCGGGCGGCAAGTGATGGCCGTTGTCAATTTCCCGCCGCGTCAGATCGGGCCGATCATGTCGGAAGTTTTGACATTGGGCGTGCCGGATGAAAAAGGTGACGTTGTTTTGTTGATGCCGGATAGCAAAGTTCCCCAAGGGGGAAGGCTGTATTGAAAATTTTCCTTCGTATGCTACGGGCTTCGTGTTAAAAGCTTTTCATGCAAACGTTATTCGCTATAGCCGCAGGGGGCGCAATCGGGGCGGTGCTGCGGCACTTTACCAATAATGCCGTTCTGCATATGTTGGGACACGGCTTTCCGTGGGGAATTTTTGCCGCCAATATTCTGGGCTCATTCCTGATGGGCGTGATGATCTCCGGCTTTGCGCATGTTTATGAGCCGTCACAGACGATGCGCGCGTTTTTGACCGTTGGGATGCTCGGCGCGTTCACGACCTTTTCAACCTTTTCGATGGACAGTGTATTGATGCTTGAACGCGGGCAATATGTGCTGGCGGCGGCCTATATTATCGGTTCGGTCACGCTGGCGATTGGCGCATTGTTCACCGGGATTATACTGGTGCGGATGGTCACGGTATGAGCGGCGTTCAGCACAAAATAGTCGGGCCGGAAGATGACGGCCAGCGTCTTGACCGCTGGTTTAAAAAGCACGTGCCGGGGGTGCCGTTCGGCTTGCTGCAAAAGCTGATCCGTAAGGGGCAAATTCGTGTTGATGGCAAGCGTGCGAAGACTGACACGCGGCTGAGTGCGGGGCAGGATGTTCGTATTCCTCCGGTACAGGATCCAGAGACAAAACCGAAAACCCGTAAGCTGAGTGTTGAGGACAAAGCCTTTATCCAGTCCCTCGTGATTTACGATGATGGTGATGTGGTAGCGCTCAACAAGCCGGAGGGGCTTGCCACGCAAGGCGGCACCGGGCAGGGCGGGCGGCATGTCGATGCGCTGCTTGAGGGTCTGAAAAATAAGGAAGGCACCGCGCCGCGCTTGATTCACCGCCTCGATAAGGAAACGTCGGGTGTTTTGCTGTGCGCGCGCTCGGCGCAGGCCGTGCGGGAACTGGGGGCGCAATTCAAACGCCGGGACGTGAAAAAGATTTATATGGCGCTGACGATCGGTGTGCCGGAACAGCGGGAAGGCACCGTTCGGGCACCGCTTTTAAAAGTCAAAGACAAAACGGTGATTGACGAAGACGAAGGTAAAAGAGCCGAGACGGATTTTATGGTGATCGACCATGCCGGAAAGGAAGCGGCCTTTGTTGCGTTTTGGCCGCGTACAGGCCGTACACACCAAATTCGTGTGCATGCCGCGGATGTTCTAGAAACGCCTATTCTCAGCGATGGGCGTTATGGCGGGAAAATCCCGGAGGAACTGGAATCACTGGGTTTGGCGGGGCGGCTGCATTTGCATGCGGCGCGCTTGATCTTGCCTCACCCGTTGCAAAAAAGAAAAATTCTGGATCTGAAAGCCCTCTTGCCGCCGGAGCTGGCGAAAAGCTGGCGGGCTTTGGGGTTTGAAACGGCACTGCGTGAAGACCCGTTTGCGGAAGGATAATAGATGGTTTTGCTTGACGACCCCCGGCCTAAAGGAAAAAAGGTGCTAAGCAAAAGGCGGCGTTATGTGCGGCTGATTTTGCGGGCGCTTATGGTTTTGCTTTTTCTGAGTGGCGCGAGCCTTTGGATGTTATCTGTACTGGGCGGGAATAGTCCAACCCTGAAGCAGGGGGCCGAGCAGCTATTCACTCAAGTGAGCGGTATGCGCACGGAAATTGCCGATTTTGAGAATTTAAGTTTTTTCCCGGATTTTCAATTGCAGGCCGGCGGCGTTCGCTTTTATGACGGCGATACGGTTAAGGCGAAAATTCAGTCGATTGATTTTTCTATGCCGTTCTGGTCGATGCTGTTTTCAACGGGTAAGTATGAGACTATTGCATTGAAAGGGATTGAGGCCGCCGCCGGGACATGGACGCCCCGTGATATGTCTCTTTCATTTTTGGGGCTGCACGCCGGGACGGATGAGGCTGGCTCCTCTTTTATTATGGAGGGGCAATACGGCGCTGATAAAATTCCTCTTTCGGTGAAGCTTTCTTTGGCGCGCGTGTCGGGCAAAGGGGGCAGAGCTTACTATACGGTCATGGACGAGGTCGCACCCTTTACGGCGCAGATTGGGACTTTGGCGCTGAAGGGGCGCTTTGAACGGCAACGTGCGAGGCGGATTATCCATATAGACTCGCTGGTGGCGGGCGCGGATGAAGTGTTAACGGGAACGGTCACTCTGAAAAAAGAGCGTAAGGCGATGCATTTATTCGCCGATTTAACGGTGCGGGAAAGCCGTTTTGCGCCAGATATCCGGATCGGGGAAGAGGGCGTGACAGGCGCGTTGGTTTGGCCTGTTTTGTTTTTGGAGGACGGCGCCGCGTTTTCTGCCCTCGTTGATAATATTGCGGCATTGGCGGCCCCCGATCAAACGGAGGGTGAAAAAAGCTCTAAGCCTTTTGGTTGGGGGGATAAGCCTTTTGCTATTACGTGGCGTATGGATGAGCTGAAAGCGCATGACAAAGATGTGGGGCATGTCGGTGGCACGATTGAAGGGGATGCGGACAAGCTCGACTTTCAAATCAAAAAGGGCAGTGTCTTTAGCGGCGGTGATTTGTCCGGTGATCTGACATTCCAAAAATCTGATGACTCCAAGGTCGAGTTTGAAAGTGCATTGCGCCTGAAGAACTGGCATTACGGGACGCTGATGGAGGCCTATCAAGGGCGTTCGGCGATAACGGGTACGGCGGACGTGCGTGTGAAACTGGCTAGTGCCGGCGTGACGACGGATGATTTGCTTTCCGGGTTGGAGGGTAAAGCGCTTTTGATCGCCGGGCAGGGGACAATGAAAAGCCAGGCCTTTAATATTTGGGGCGGTGGTTTAGTGAACGCTATGCTTCCGAGTCTCGACCCGGAGGCCGATGCGACGCTTAATTGCATGATTGCCGATTTTGATGTGACGGGCGGCGTAGCGACGGCGAAAAATATGTTGATTGATACGGGCCGTGTGACCGTTCTGGGGGAAGGGCGTATTGATCTTCCTCAGGATAAGATCAGTCTGGTTTTGGAGCCTAAAGCCAAGGAAGTAGCATTGCTGGATATGGCCACCGCCGTCAAGATTTCCGGACCGATTTTTAGCCCGTCGGTGGGGCCGGAGGCTTTTTCATTGCTTAAGAAAATTGGTGGAACAGTTCTGGGAACCATTAATCCGGCCTTTTTCGCGCTCTCATTGACGGATTTGGGAATGACGGAGGATCACCCTTGCCGGCAATTTATCGGTGCACCGCCAGAAAAAGCGGAAGAGAATGCATTGCTCCCCGAACAGGAAGATCACAACGAATGAAGCGTTTTTACAAAGAGGTAACGAGCGTTGAAGAAGGCGGCTTGTATGGTATTTTACTCGACGGTAAACCGCTTAAAACCCCATCGGGGACGCTTTTAAGTGTGGGCAATGAACGGCTTGCGGAGGCTTTGGCGGCGGAATGGAGGGCGCAGGAAGAGGATATTGATCCGGATACCATGCCCCTGATGCAAATTTTAAGCACGGCTCGTGATCGCGTGGCGCAGGAACGTGCCGCGATGACCCCTCAGGTTTTGGCTTATCTGGATACGGATTTGCTTTGCTATCCTGCGCCGGAGCCAGCCGATCTCGTAGCTATGCAGGAGGAACACTGGGCGCCGTGGCGTGAGTGGTTTGCGCAAAATTATGCTGTACCTTTGGTAACGACAACGGGGCTGACGGCGCTGGCGCAGGATAAGGTTGCTCATGACGCTGTGGCTGAAAAAATGGCGGCACTGGATGATGATTTTTTTACAATCCTGCAATTGGTCACAGCGCTTAGCGGTTCGCTTGTTTTGGCGCTGGCTTTTCTCGAACGGGCAATCACGCCGGAGAAGATGTTCGATACCATCCATGTTGAAGAACGTTATAAAGCGCGGCTATACCACGAGGATATCCACGGCGCCGCACCGTTGGAGGAAAAAAAACAAACGGCTTTCCGGCGCGATATAAAGGCCGCGCGGCAGTTCCTTGACTGTCTTTCTTAATTCCCTAAAACCAGCTTTTAACCTTTTCGATTCGGCTGCCCTTAACGGCGCTGGACAGGCCTTTGAACAGGCGCATAAGCAAGTACAAAATCAGGGGGCCGCCCCCAATGGCAATGGCGATGGTAAAGGTTCCTTTATTACCGGCGATGAAGTCATTCATGCAGGGTTCCATTAGGGCATTGGCGGCTTGATAATCGGGGTTTTCGGGATTTAGAGTTTCTGTTGCCGCGCGGGTGCAGCTATCCATAGCGCTAAAGTCGAGATGAGGAATCATATAGGCAGACGCCGCGGCGAGGGTGAAAAGTGAAAAGAGGCCGACAATCCACATCGTGCGAATGATATAGGTCATGTGATTATGTATCAGTTCGTCCGGGGAGTCTGTCTCCGCACGGAAGACATAGGCCAGAATAATCGCCGTGACAAAGGTGAACAGGGAAAGATAAACCCCGGCCAATGTCGGTATGAGTGAAAATAGTGTTGCGAGCGCCAAAAAGACGTAAGGGGCTATAAGTTTCTTTGATAGTTTTTGTTCTGTCATTGTTCGATACTGTAGTTACGTGTTATGTACATTTCTGCGCAAGCAGGTTTTTGATGAATGTGCGTGAAAAATTAATGAGTCCTGATCCTAACGTCTCCCGAACAGTTTTTCTATATCTGTTAATTTGAGTTCTACATAAGTTGGACGACCGTGATTACATTGGCCGGTTTTGGGATTTTGTTCCATCTGGCGCAGAAGAGCATTCATTTCTTCCACGCTCAAGCGTCGTCCGGAACGCACAGAGCCGTGGCAAGCCATCGTAGACAGTACGTCGTTCAGGCGCTTTTCAAGTCCCTGTACACTCCCGCGCTCAGCAAGCTCGTCACAAAGATCACGGATCAGGCGGGCAATATCAGCGCGTCCGCCGAGCAGAGCCGGGACGGATTGAACGGCGATGGCGCCGGGGCCAAAGGCTTCTATCTCTAGTCCGAGAGCGGCAAGCGTTTCTTTTTCATCCAAAAGGCGCGCGCAGTCCGTATCTTCCAATTCGACAATTTCCGGCGTTAAGAGCCCTTGTTTCTCAATACCGTTTTGGGCCGTTTGATCTTTGAAACGCTCATAGGTTAGGCGTTCGTGGGCGGCATGTTGGTCGACGATGACCAGCCCATCCCTTGTTTGCGCAACGATGTAATTTTCGTGGAGCTGTGCCCGCGCCGCGCCGAGCGGGTGGATGGTTTCTTCCTGGGTGGGTGCGGTTTCGTTATTTTCGGCTCTGGCAGCAGGCGGAAAGGGTTCGTAAAAATTTTGTACCGCTTCGGTTAGCCCGGTCCGCAGGGCCGGGTTATTTCCGCCATTTCCGATGCTGCCTGTATGTGATGCGTAGTACGTACCGCGTAAAAGCGGAGTCTGGGCGGCAGGGGCCTGCATCGGGCGCATATGGCTGAGCGCCTCTTGTGCGGCGGTAGTGCTGGAGCGTTGACTGTTTTCATGCAGCGCGTGTTTGAGGGCGCTGACAATCAAACCACGGACAAGCGCAGCATCCCGAAAGCGTACCTCCGCCTTTGCCGGGTGGACGTTTACATCAACCTGCGTCGCAGGCAGGACGATAAACAGGGCGGCGAGCGGATGGCGGTCATGGGCGAGAACATCGCTATAGGCGCCACGGATAGCCCCCAGAACAAGACGGTCCTTGATCGGGCGGCCGTTGACGAACAGATATTGATGTTGATTGGTGCCGCGGTTAAAGGTCGGCAGGCTGGTATAACCGCTCAAAAAAATGCCTTCCCGCTCGGCCTCGATGGGCAGGGCGTTATCGTAAAAATCTTTCCCCAGAAGGGCAGCGAGGCGCTCTTTATGAGTCTGGCCGGGTGGCACATTGAGCGCGGTTTTGCCGTTATGGGTCAGAGTGAACCCCGTCGCCGGAAAAGCAATAGCAAGGCGCGAAAGCGTATCCTTGACGGCGGCGTATTCAGCCCGTTCACTTTTTAGAAATTTGAGCCGCGCGGGCGTGGCGTAAAATAAATCACGTATCTCGACGAGTGTTCCTTCCGGATGGGCTGTGGGAACAGGGTCTTTTTTGTTGCCGCCCTCAATGGTGATCGCCCATGATTCGTCTACGCCTTGCGGGTGGCTTTTGATGGTCATGCGGCTGACCGCGCCAATGGAAGGGAGGGCTTCTCCGCGAAAGCCCAGATGGTCGATGTTTAGTAAATCATCGCCGGGAAGCTTTGATGTGGCATGGCGGTCGAGCGCGGCTATGAGTTCCTCCCGGTTCATACCGTAGCCGTTATCGGAGACCTTTATAAGGCTTTTGCCCCCGTCGCGAATTTCTACATCTATGCGGGTAGCCCCGGCATCAAGAGCGTTTTCAACCAATTCTTTAATCGCGGCAGCCGGGCGTTCGATAACCTCCCCGGCGGCGATCTGGTTGACGAGTGTTTCTGGTAAGTGACGGATTCGCATAAGGCTAGCATAATGAGTTTTAATGACGTGTGTAATCTAAAAGAATGAAATTTTGACATAAAAGTGGGGAGTGTTTATAAAATTTTTATAATGTCTTTTTCTAGATACTGTAGTCACATGTTATGCCTATTTCTGTTCGTTTTTCAGATAAAAGGATCAAGTTTTTGGTCCGCAGGACATGCCAAAGCATATTCAAGGAGCAAAAACAATGATAACTTTATCTGAAAAACGAACCCGAAGGGCGCGGCATCTTTTTGCGTCTGTTCGCTCAAAATGCTTAACCGTAGCTATGGCTATGCTCTGCGCATTTTTCACGCACATTCATCAAAAACCTGCTTGCGCAGAAATGTACATAACATGTGACTACAGTATCTAGAAAGGAAAACAGGTATGTCCGGTACGCATTCCTTATTACAGCAATATCTGAATAATGAGATTGATGATCGCAACCTCGCAGAAACCATTTTAAATTTTATTGATAATACAGAGGTCAGAAAGGCTCTTCCTATACTCTATCAAATGGCAGAGCAGTCGATTAAACGGGGGGACTGGTTGGAGAGCCGTTTAAAATCTCCGGTGTATGAGAGTGCACAAGAGAGAAATGTTATGGAGATTGCGCGGTTGGGGCTGTCGGATATTCGAGATCAATCGGCTCTTAATTTGGCTGTGAATACGGTTTTGGATGTTTATCGTGGATCCGATTGTAAAAACGCCTTGATGCATATGGCTGAGGAGTATTTTGCGGAAAAAAATAATATCCCTTCCTTGCAGCCTGTTTGGGCAAATTCTCTTGTCGATAAAGCATTGAAGGGTCCATGTGATAAGGCCGGACAAAAGGCCCAGAGCTATTGCGGTCAGCTTGTTTTGCAAAGAGGATAAGCTATTGATACTTTTCATCAATAATAGCACCGGACAAAAGTGAACCGCTTAAATCTACACCGTCGAGGAGCGCCCCTGTTAGATCGGCACGGCGTAAATCACAGTTAATCAAAACCGCGTAAGAGAGGTCAACACCCATCATGATGGCTTCGCGCAGGTCCACGCCCATCAATGTGGCATAACGCAGGTTAGAACCGCTCAAGTTAGTGCGCCGTAGCCATGTGGAACCGTCATTATCATCGGTGAATTGCAGGGGGCCCAGATCAGCGTGAGAGAGGTCGGCACGTGTTAGAAAACTATCTTTCATTGATGAGCCGCGTAAGTCTATGCCCACCATTTTGCAATCCCGGAAATCGGCAAGATCCAGAATGGCGCTTTGCATTTCCATGTCGCTGAGGTCTTGTTTAAGGAAATTAGCTTTTATAGCTTTAATGGCTGTTAGGCAGTATTCTTTGAGTCCTAAAACATGCCGCATGTCATAGCCACTCAAGTCGAGCTGTTCTCCTTGCATGCCCGTTGAGTCAATCCATTTTGTGTGCTCTTTCAGGCGATTTTCCAGTGTATGAGCTATTTTTTCAAAGTCGCTTCCTGCATTTTCTTCTGTCAGGGCTTCTTTCATATTCGTTCCGGCCAGTTCCACGGATTTCATTAAGGAGCCGGTCAGGATTGCGCCTTGCACATTGGCATGTTCGAGGGTCGAACCGCTCATATCGGAATCGGCCAGGTTGGCGCCTCTGAGGTTGACCCGGTTTAATTCTGCGTCTTTTATGTTGACGCCTTGTAGGTCTGCATCGGAAAAGTCAGCCGCTGTGGCGCGTGCGCCGGACAGGTTTGTTCCTGCCATTTTTGCCCCGGCGAAGACCGTGGTGTGAATTTTTTTGTTGCCGCCTTTTCTGTTTTCCAAGGGGCGGTCTTGCAAAATACCGGCTTTTCCCTTTTCCATGATTTTACCTTCGCGCAAGTCGGCACCTTCGAGATTGGCATCCGTCATATCGGCTCCGGCAACGTAGGCCCCACGAAGATCTGCACGGGAAAAGTCTGCTTCTTTCAGGTCAGCATCTCGCATATCACAGGCAAAAAAGATTGCGCTTTTGAATACGCCTTGCGCCAGATTGGCCCTAACGAAAAAAGAACCTGTAAAATCGCCTTGTGAAAAATCGCGCTGTGAGAGATCAAGGCCGTTTAAATTTTTGAATTTGATGATAGCGCGTGCGCCGCCTTTAATGCCCTTTAAGAACATTTCATGTTTTCGCGCGATTTCATCAAGCTCATCCTGAGAGAGGCTTTCGAGCGTATCGGAGTCTGAAGGCAGGGTATCTACCATAAAGCAAAAATCCTTTTATTTCTTTGGCAGCCATTCTGGTGCCACTCACACGCATGAGATATAGTTTACGCGAAAACCCCCTAAAGTTTTATGAATTTTATTTTGTTTTATGCATTAAAAAATGCGCGGTTAGGCCCGCCGTGGAAGAATCTGTATCCTGTGATGTGCCGTCCGTTATCGTCTCTAAAATGCCTTTGGCCAAGACTTTACCCAGTTCAACGCCCCATTGGTCGAAGCTGTTGATGTTCCAGATAATGCCTTGTACGAAGACTTTGTGTTCATAGAGTGCAATCAGCATACCAAGCTGGAACGGATCTAGCCGATCCATCAAAATCGTCGTCGAAGGCCGGTTTCCATCGAAAACTTTTTGTGGGTCGTTGTCGGAATTAGCCAGATCGCGCCCCTCCATCAGGGCGCGGGCTTGCGCAAACATATTGGCCAGCAATATATCGTGATGATGGCCGTGGGGGGAGGGACTCTGGACGGGCGCTATAAAATCGCAAGGAATAAGCGCTTTGCCTTGGTGGATGAGCTGATAAAAAGCATGCTGGCCGTTGGTGCCCGGCTCGCCAAACACAACCGGCCCGGTGGCATAGTCCACGATGGTGCCGTTTCGGTCTACACTTTTGCCGTTTGATTCCATGTCAAGCTGTTGCAGAAAGGCCGGAAAACGGTGGAGGTGTTGGCTGTAGGGAAGGACAGCCATGCTTTCGGCATCCCAGAAATTCCGGTACCAAATTCCTAAAAGCGCCATAATCACCGGCATATTGCTTTCTAGTGGCGCCGTACGGAAGTGTGTATCCATCGCATGGGCACCGCGTAAAAGATCTTCAAATTCGTAAAATCCGATGGCGCAGCAAATCGACAGGCCGATTGCGCTCCACAGGGAATAACGTCCACCAACCCAGTCACGGAAGGGAAACATGTTTTCCGGTGCAATGCCAAAAGCCGTTACGGCTTCCTCGTTCGTGGATAGAGCAACAAAATGTCTGGCGATGGCGTTTTCATCTTTCAAAGCGTCCAGTAACCATGCTTTGGCCGTGGTGGCATTGGTCATGGTTTCCTGCGTTGTGAAAGTTTTAGAGGCGATAATGAACAATGTGGTTTCCGGATTGCAATCACGTAATATGTCAGTGATCTGCGCACCGTCAACATTCGATACGAAACGAACCGAAACACTACATTCTGCATGGGGGGTGAGTGCTTCGCAAACCATGTAAGGGCCAAGGTCAGAGCCGCCAATGCCGATATTTACGACCGTTTCGATTGGCTTTCCGGTATGGCCCGTCCATGATCCGTCGCGAACGGAATTGCTGAAATCGCGCATTCGAAAAAGTGTTTTGTGAATGAACGGCATGATATCTTCACCGTCGATGATTACATTTTCATCAGCGGGACGGCGCAGGGCGGTATGAAGAACGGCGCGGTTTTCACTCTCGTTAATTTTCTCTCCGGCGAACATTTTGTCGCGCCAGGCTTCAAGATCGCACGCGCGGGCCAGATCGGTGAGCAAGCCAATCGTTTCATCCGTTATTCTGTGTTTGGAGTAATCGAACAACAGCCCTTCATATTTGAGGCTGAAGCGTTCAAAGCGCGTAGGATCGGCGGCAAACAGATCGCGCATCTGCGTGTTTTCCATTGCGCGGCGATGGGATTTAAGGGCTTTCCATTCGGGTTTGTTATTCAACATGGGGGAGGCTCTCAATTGTTTGTGTTGGGTTTACGTTTTCCGGCTTACCCACCATGACGACGGTCAGGTTCTCCGGGGCCAGTAAACGTTTGGATACGCGCGCGATATCGTCAATGGTCACGGCATTAATCGAGGCCGCGTGCCGGTCCAGATAATCAATCGGTAAACGGTCGAGTTGCAAGCCCAAAACCATCCCCGCAATCTGGCCGGTGGAGGAGAGGGAAAGCGGCATGGAACCCGTCAGATAGGATTGAGCGTCTTTTAATTCTTTCTCCGTAACGGGGGCGGTTCCATCGCGCATTTTGGTCATTTCAGCCTTTATCAGCGCCATCATTTCCCCCGCGGTTTCGTTCTTCGTCGAGGTTGTCAGACTATAACCTTTGACCTGATCGAGTTCGTAAAAGCCGGTATGGATGCCGTAGGTCAGGCCGCGTTTTTCGCGAATTTCTTCCGTCAGGCGAGAGCCAAACCCGCTACCGCCCAGAATGAAATCCATGAGAAGGGCGGGGTAGTAATCCGGGTCGTTCCGGCTAATGCCGGGCTGTATGATCCGGATGATCGTTTGAGGGATATCCTTTTCATACAGGGCGCTCGTGCCGCCGTTTTTGACCGTAAAGGGCTGCGCTTCCGGCTCAAGGCGGGAAACAATTTCCGGCCCACCCCAAAGGGTGTCGAGTACGGTTTTAAGTTCGTCGGGGGTGATATCCCCGGTGACGGCGATTTTTAGGCGGTCGCGTGTGAGTTGGCTGGCCTTGTAGGTGCGTAAATCATCGGCGGTGATGTTGTTCAGCGTGGTGAGCGTGCCGCCGCTATTCAGGGCGTAAGGTTCCCCTTCAAAGGCGCGGTCGTTCATAATCCGTGCGGCGATCCAATCCGGGTCCGACAGGGAAGAGCGAATGCGCGCAAGGTTGGCCGCCCGCATCCGCTCAACGGGTTCCTCGTCAAAGCGCGGTGCATTCAGCGCCAGTTGTAACAGTTCAAAGGCTTTTTCCTTATGCCGGGTCAGGGTCTTAAGTGTGCCGCTGAAATTGTCCCGATCGCTTCCGAAGCGCAACGTAATGGAATGGTCTGTCAAAGCTTTCTGGAAGCTCTGAGAATCGTAAGGGCCGGCCCCTTCATCCATCGTGTTGGAAAGCATCAGGGCAAGGCCTTGTTTGTCTTCCGGGTCGTTGCGTGATCCGGCTCCGATATAGGAAAATTTAAGCGCAACCACCGGCAGGGTGTGATCCTCCACCAGCCATGCGGTTAACCCCTGATCCGAGGTGATTTCCTGAATATCAAGAAACTTCTCATCCGCCGCGCGGGAGGCAGCGGGGATCAGGAGTAAAAGTACAAGGGCGCTATAAAAAAGATGTCTCATTCTTGTTTGGCCTCTTTTTCCGGGGGCAATAAATAGCCCGTCACAGGGGGGCGTTTATTGATATCGTCGGGGTTTAAAAAGCGCCGGGCAACGTCTTGTACCTGCGCGGCTGTGACATGTTCTATCTGTGCGGGCCAGTATTCGATATCGTCGAGAGAGGCGCCGCTGACAAGTCCATGGCCGATCACCATAGCCGGTCCGGCCAGAGAATCGCGGGCATAGATCGCGGCATCTTTCATGCGGTCTTTTGCTTCGCGCAGCTCTTCGTCCGTGACGCCCTCACTGATAAGCAGACGGAGCTGCTCTTCTATAGCGTTTTGCACGGTTTTCATCGTGACGCCGGGCACGGGAGAAACCTGCATCCACAATGTTGAATCGGCGCGGTTGCTGCTTCGGTAGGAGAGGCCGACGCTTGTGGCGATTTTCTGATCGACAACCAGAGCCTTGTACAAACGGGTAGCCGCGCCGCCATCCATAATGCTTTGTAGAACCTCCAGCGCGCGGGCATCATCGCGATTTTGCGTTGCTGAGGGAACCCGGTACAGGCGTATCCAGAGCGGCTGGCGAATATTTTCGTGGTGCAGGGTCAAACGCGGGCTGGCGAGCAGCGGCGGGACCGTTGTCCAGTGGCGTTCGGGTACGGCGCGGGCCGGGATTTTGCCGTAAGTATTTTCCGCCAGCGCTTTAAGTTTATCCATTGTAATGTCGCCGGAAACCACGAGGATGGCATTATTGGGCGCGTACCAAAGATCATAGAAAGCCTTGGCGTTTTTCCATGTCAGGGCGTCTACCTCGTGAAACCATCCGATGACCGGGTTGGCGTAAGGGTGATTGACGAATAGCGCCGCATTCATTTGTTCCGTGAAGTAAGAGCGCGGGTCATTTTCGGTGCGCTGGCGTCGCTCTTCGATCACGACTTTTATCTCTGAATTGAATTCTTCCGGTGGCGGGTTCAAACCGCGCATGCGGTCGGCTTCCATGCTCATCACGGTTTCCAGCTGGTCCACGGCGATAGACTGGAAAAAGGCTGTGAAGTCTTGCGAGGTAAAGGCGTTATCGTTCCCACCTAGCGCCCGGACGCGTTTTGAAAATTCGCCTGCCGGGATGGCATCGGTGCCTTTGAACATCATGTGTTCGAACAAATGAGCAATGCCGGAATAGCCGGGCGCTTCGTCCGCGGCACCGACCTTGTACCAGACCATATGCGTGACGACCGGGGCCCGGTGATTTTCAACCAGAACAACCTGCATGCCGTTATCGAGCATCAGGGTTTGGGCGTCGAACACCTTGTCTTGCGCGGCGGCGGGGCGCGAAAATAAAACAATCAGCAGTAAAAAATATAAGGCTCGCATGGAAAATCCCTTTGAATTTTGCCCTGTTAAATTATAGACAAACAGAAAAAGTTCAAACGGAAATTTATTGACATAATCTAAAGTATTTGTTACCGATTATTCATTATGAGCACAGGCAATAACATTATCATTGATGAAGACATCGTCTTTTTTGCTGCAAGCCCGGAGATGGGAGGATATATCGAAGAATCCTTGTCCGGTCATGCTAAATCTTTGCGGGTTGTACAGGACACATCTTCGACTTTTAAAGAGGCCGCTGCCGATAGCTCTCTGGTTCTTCTTGATGGTTGTTTGGCTTTTGAGGGTGCTCTTCGTGTGCCGGCGTTTGATCGTGTTGATAATTTTTGCAGGCTGCCTAATCCAAACGGGGAGATCATTGGCCTGTGCCTTGCGGATGACCAGAGTTTGCTTCGTTATGCGTCGGAGACCCTGACCATTCAAGAAAATAACATATCCGCGCTTGATCTAATCGGCGATGATTTAACGGATATCGTTTCGGCTGTTGCTCAAAAGGTAGAAAATATGCGGTCTTTTCAGGAACGATTAAGACAGCCGCCGCCGTCGCCACCCGTTATTCCTCAACCGTAGGGGTTTCACCTTCGGTCACGGGTTTGCCTTCTGCCGCATTTTGGCGCAGACGTTCCGTTTCGGCCTTAGGGTCAACGACGCTGGCCGGTCCCGGTCCTTTGTCACTGCTCCCCAGTCCCAGAAGCTTTTTCGCAACAGGTTCGTTTTTCGGTGAGAGAGCATCCGTTTCTTTGTTTACGATCTCGCGGATTCCGGGTTGCGCGATATCGCTTCCCGCTTGCTGCAACAGGGCGGCTTCACCATTTGCGGGCTTTAGGGCCGTTTCGGATTTGGCACCGAAAACAACCTCACGGGCTTGCTCATCCGTGGCGGTTTCTTGTGGGCGAGGGGCGCCGGGGCGCGGCGGGCGGAGCGCATATTCCGGCGGTATCTCCAGCGGCGCGCGTTTGACAACGGCAAATTCGTCCGGTGCTTTCCGGGTCAGACCCATTTTCTCCTTCGCGCCACTACAGCCGGTCAGGCTCAGCGCTATGGTCGTCAGGAACAGTGTAATCAGTGTTTGTTTTTTCATCATTTGTCTTGCGACTCATCTTGTTTGGTTCCCAAGAATAGCCCATCAAAAACGATAAATGCAATGCCTATGACAATCGCGCTGTCAGCAATGTTAAAAGCGGGGTAGTGCCAGCTCTGCCAGTGGAAATCCAAAAAGTCTACAACGCCCCCGAAACGCAGGCGGTCGATGATATTTCCTAGCGCGCCGCCAATGACCATTCCGGTGGCCAGCGCGAGGAAACGGCTGTGGGTCTTAAAGAGCCACACGGCAAATCCGGCGGCGATCACAAGCGACAAGGCGGAGAGCGCATACGGCCCCCATGTGCTGCCGTTTGTGAACATGCCAAAGCTGATCCCTTTGTTCCATACGAGAACGAGGTTGAAGACGGGCAGGAGCTCCAGCGGCTTTTCGGCGGCGGGGCTTCCTAAAATCGCAGCCTTGCTCACCTGATCGGCGATCAGGACGACAAGGGCGGTGAGCAGGCCTATGAGTTTTACGTTTTTCATGTTTCTAATACTAATTCGTATTTTCTAAATCAAAAAAGATCGTCATTGCGAACCCGGCTTAGCCGGGTGAGGCAATCCAGAATCTTTCCTTGTGGCTCTGGATTGCCGCGTTCGCTTCGCTCTCTCGCAATGACGTACTCATTGTTTGAAAGCTAAACAGTATCATTATGCCGCTTTCTTCTGTGCGTCCACGGCATCGGCGCAGCGGTTGCAAATCCCGCCTTCCTCGACCTCCGGCAGGACTTTCCAGCATCGCGCACATTTGTGGCCGGACGCTTTTTCGATGGTTACCGACGATGCGCCCTCACTGATTTTAATCTGGGAGGTGATGCAGACATCGGCCATTCCCTCTCCTATCAATTTTACATGATCCGACTCTGTTTGGATAAGGGGGAGGGCTTCAAGGGAGGAACCCAGGGTTTTGTCTGCTCGTAAGGGTTCTATGGCTTCCAGTACGGATTTTCGTACGGCTTTGATCTCCCCCCATTTCGTAGCTAATTCTTCATTCTTCCAGCTTTCCGGTAAGTCCGGGAAGGTCCGCAGGTGAATGCTTTCGGCGTCTTCAAACACACCTGCCGGGCGGTGGGACCATGCTTCCTCCGCCGTGAAAGCGAGGGTTGGCGCGAGCCATGCGGTCAGACAATTGAAAATCTCGGCCATCACCGTGCGGGTGGCGCGGCGCTCGAAACTGTCCGCGCGGTCGCAATACAGACGGTCTTTACGGATGTCGAAATAAAAGGCCGAGAGTTCGTTGTTGCAGAAATTATGCAGCTTGTGTGCCAGACGCCCGAACTCGAAGTTTTCAATGTGATCGCGGATTTCGCTATCCATCGTGGCCAGTTGGTGAAGCATCAGCTGTTCCAGTTCCGGAAACTTTTTGATGTCATTCTGAGGCGTAGCCGAAGAATCTGTTCCTACATTTTTAGATCCTTCGCTATGCTCAGGATGACAAGGTAAACGCTCCGCTTCCGTGAAGCCGTCCAAAGCGCCGAGCAAGAAGCGCAGCGTGTTGCGAATCCGGCGGTAAAGGTCGCTGGCCGCTTTGATGTTGTTTTCCCCGATGCGCAAATCTTCGGCATAGTCGGAGGTCATCGTCCATAGGCGTAAAATATCCGCGCCGTATTGTTTCATCATTTTCAGCGGATCGACGACATTGCCCATCGACTTGGACATTTTATAGCCCTTTTCATCGAGCACAAAGCCGTGGGTTAGAACGGTTTTGTAGGGTGCCCGGCCGCGTGTGCCGCAGCACTCCAGCAAGGAGGAGTGGAACCAGCCGCGGTGCTGGTCGGAGCCCTCCAAATACATATCGGCTTGCTCTACGCCTTCGAAGTCCGGCCATGTGTCCGTATCACCCAGAACGAAAGTATGGGTAGAGCCGGAATCAAACCAGACATCAACAATGTCGAATATTTGATCGTAATCATCGGCACTGTAGTCAGAGCCAAGGAAGTCCTCCGCCGGGCGTGCCCACCATGCATCGGAGCCTTCTTTCTCAAAGATAGCGGCAATGCGGGTGTTGACGGCTTCGTCTTTTAGCAGCTCCCCGGTTTGTTTATCGAGGAAGAGCGCAATCGGTACGCCCCATGCGCGCTGGCGGGAAATACACCAATCCGGGCGGCCCTCAATCATGGCAGTAATGCGCTTTTCCCCGGCGGCGGGCACCCATTTGGTGTCTTTGATCGCTGCCAGCGCTTTTTGACGCAGATCGTTGGTCTCCATCGAAATAAACCATTGCGGCGTGGTGCGGAAAATTACCGGGGCCTTGGAGCGCCAGCTGTGCGGGTATTCATGGCGCAGCGAGCCTTTGGCCAGCAGCGCGCCTTCCTCCGCCATCGCTTTGATGACGCGGCCGTTGGCATCACCCATCTGGCCTTTTTCGTCGTAAATGACCGCCCCGCCGAACAGCGGCACGTTTTCGCGGATCACCCCGGCATCATCGACATTGTCGGTAACCTCAATGCCGTGCGCGGTGCCGAGGAAAAAGTCATCCTGCCCGTGGCCCGGTGCGATATGCACGAAGCCGGTTCCGGTTTCTTCCGTCACAAAATCGGCTTCCAGCGCCGGAACGTCGAAGTCATAGCCGTGCTTATGTAAGGGGTGATGGCAAACGGTCCCTGCGATATCAGCGCCGCTCAGGGTTTCAATCAGGGCCCAGTCCGTGATTTTGGCTTGCTCTTTGGTGCTTTCGGCCAGCGATGTGGCCAGCACCAGCTTGTCTCCCGGCTTGGCTGTAGAGCCTTCGGCTGCTGCGGTGATTTCGTAAACGCCATATTCCATCTGTGGGCCGTAAGCGACGGCGCGGTTGGACGGCATGGTCCACGGAGTTGTCGTCCAGATCACGATATCAGCGCCCTCGATGGCTTTGCAATTGGTTTTTACAACCGGGAAGCGGATCCAGATCGTGATGGATTTGTGTTCCTTATATTCCACCTCCGCCTCGGCCAGAGCGGTCTTTTCAACCGGCGACCACATGACGGGTTTGACGCCTTTATACAGCCCGCCATTCATCAGGAATTTGTGAATTTCGCGCGTGATTTGCGCTTCGGCGGGGTTGGTCATGGTCAAGTACGGCGTGTCCCAATCTCCCGTAACGCCAAGGCGCTGGAACTCTTCGCTCTGGATGCTGACCCATTCTTTAGCGAATTCGCGGCATTCTTGCCGGAAAGCGACGGTATCGACTTCATCTTTGTCCAGCCCTTTGGCGCGGTATTGTTCCTCGATCTTCCATTCGATCGGCAAGCCGTGGCAGTCCCAGCCCGGCACGTAAGGGGCGTTATAGCCCATCATCTGATAGGATTTTACAATCACGTCTTTTAGAATTTTATTCAGCGCGTGCCCCATGTGGATGTGACCGTTGGCGTAAGGCGGGCCGTCGTGCAAAACCCATTTGGGAAGGTCTTTGGATTGCGCGCGGAGGGCGCCGTATAAGTTCATTTCCTGCCATTTTTTGACCATCTCCGGTTCCTTGGTCGGTAGGCCGCCGCGCATCGGAAAGTCGGTTTTCGGCAGGAAGACGGTTTCCTTATATTGGTCTTTTGCGGCTTTTTCCGCTGTTGCTTGATTATCGTTCTTATTATTATCCATTTTACATAATCCGATTATGTTGTTTTCTTTCATATTCTCATTTGTTTGGAGGAAGGCGTCTCATGCGGCCATCACAGGAAAACCCGGCTCTTATCCTTTAAGAACCGGGATCATAATTCGAATAGCGCCCCCGTCGTTCATATTTGGTGGCGTTGCGGCGGCGTTCACGTACGTTTCTGTACGCTTCACTCCTCGCGCCAAGTCAAACATGAACGCTGAAGTCTCTGATTTTTTGTTGCTTATAGCTATCTTTTGCATAGCGGCACTATAGAGTGATTAGGGTAGGGAAATCAAGACGGCAATGTGAATCCGGCCAGCATTAAAACCAGAGGAATGTAAAATAGGCCGAGCAAGGTGCCGATCAAAACGGTGGTGGCGGCTTTTTCGGGGCGTAAGTTAAGTTGGGCGGCGAAAGCGGCGATGTTGGCTCCGGGCGGTAGGATCGAGAGCACGAAGAGTAAATCGTGGACTTCCGGTTCAAACAGGTGCGTAGTGCTCTTATCGAGGGCAATCAGGCCAAGGGCAATCAGCGGCCAAAGCAGGAATTTAGCGGCAAAGGCCAACCCCATGAACCGTGCACCAAAGACCAATTTATTCGCTTTAGATAGCGCTACACCGATAATCATCATGCCGCATACGACATAAGCGCCTTTGAAATGCATCCAGTACGTGTCGAAAATGTCCGGCATCTGTACGGACAGGGCGTTACAAGCCAATCCCAGTAGCACCGCGTAGAGTATCGGGAATTTGGCGACACGCTTCAGGCTGTCGCTGACGCTGAAATTACCGCGGGCGGCGATGTAATACAGCACCGTCGCCTCGAAAAAGAACATGCCGATCAGCATGAAAGAATAAACCCCGACCCAGATGTCTTCAAAAAGCAGAATGACCACCGGTAGACCAAAATAGCCGCTATTGGCGGTGGCTGTGATGATCGCCAACAAATTGGCACGGTTATCCTTGAAAATGTATTTGCCCAGCGCCAGAAAAGAAAACCCGAGCAGGGATTGCAGGCCGAAGACGAGGAAGGGCAGCATAAGATAGGCGGGCTGGAAATCCATTTTGGCGACAAACCCGAAAGCCACGACCGGTACGAACACGAACAGGCACAGATTGGCGATGGTCTGGCGGTTGATGTCAAAAAAGCGGCCCGCGGCATAGCCGAGCCCGATCAGCACATAAAGCGGAAAAATGTTGAGCAGCAGGGCAAGGAAAACGCTCATGCGGCGGTGCTCTCCAATATTTTTCGTACCTCTTTGCAATCGGTTTCAATTTGAGCGGTGAGTGCATTGAGGCTATCGAATTTGGCTTCGCCGCGCAGGCGTTTGATAGGGCGCACGCGCAGGGTTTTGTCGTACAGATCACCATCAAAATCGAGGATATGCGCTTCGATTTGCCCGGTTTGAATTTCGAACATCGGGCGAATGCCGATATTGGTGGCGGCTTTGTGCCATGTGTCTTCGCCCTCGACCTGCACCCATGTGGCATAAACGCCATAGGCCGGGTGAAGTGTTTCCTTGAGCGGGATGTTCGCCGTGGGATAGCCGATTTCCCGTCCCCGCTTATCACCGTGAATGACAGTGCCGCGCATTTCCCATTTCCAGCCAAGCAGGGCATTGGCTTCTTCAATTTCCCCTTTGCGCAAAGCGGCGCGAATGCGGCTGGAGGAAACGATTTGCTCATCGTCATAGCTGATTTTTTCGATGGCCGTGACATCCAGCCCCGCAGTGCGAAGGGTGTCGGCGTTGCCTTTGCGGAGTTGACCGAAACGAAAATCTTCACCGATGACAATATGGGCCGGTTTCAGGGCATCGGTCATGACGCTCTGGATAAAACCGTCAGCGCTCTGGCTGGCAAATTCCCAGCTAAAGGGTAGGGCGTAAAGAAAATCGACGCCTTCCTGTGTCAGTCGTTCAGCCTTTAAAGGCTGTGGGGTCAGGCGAAAAGGCGGATCGTCCGGGCGGAACAGGGCACGCGGATGCGGCTCAAATGTAAGGACGCCAAAGGGTTTCCCTAATGTGAGTGCTTTGTCTTGCGCCGTTTTAAGTAATGCCTGATGGCCGCGGTGAACGCCATCGAAATTGCCTATGGCAATAACGGCGCCCGTCGCGTTTTCGGGTATATCTTCAATTGTTTCAAAAACATCCATCTCCAACGGTTTAGAGATTTTTGGGATGTTACGCAAGGATCGTTTATCCGGTTGTTACGTCCCTATGTTTTGTAAGCACTTTTATATGCTGATGTCACAGTTATTTAAAAACGCTTACGCCGCTTCTAACAAATCCGAAGATGGCTGGACGGAACGGCCGCCATTTTCCGCACGGTTCATGTGATCGTGCATGTGTGCCATCATGGTCTCAACCTGCCCGGCACCATTGTAGAAATGTCCGGCACCGTTAATAACGCGGTAATCGACATCAATTCCCTTTTGGGCGTGCAAGCGTTCGGCCATTTTAGCGACATGGTCTTCCGCAATAATTTCATCCTCAGAGCCGTGAACGATCAACCCAGAAGTCGGGCACGGCGCAAGAAAGCTAAAGTCTTCTACGTGTGCCGGAGGGGAAACCGCAATCCATCCGGTGACCTCCGGACGGCGCATCAAAAGCTGCATACCGATCCATGCACCAAAACCAAATCCGGCAACCCAGACATAAGGCGCATTTTTGTTTAGATCTTGCATCCAGTCGAGGGCCGATGCCGCATCACTCAACTCACCTTCGCCCTGATCGAATTCACCTTGTGAACGGCCAACGCCACGAAAGTTAAAGCGCAAAGTTGAAAAGCCACGTTCCACAAACATTTGGAACATATGATAGCTGATTTTGTTATTCATCGTCCCGCCATGTTCAGGATCGGGATGAAGGACGACCGCCAGAGGGGCGTTTGGTATGCGAGAGTGTTTGTACCGGCCTTCAAGGCGCCCGGCAGGACCGTTAAAAATAATTTCTGGCATCTGTTCCCACTTTTATAGTTATGTTATCCCACATGAGGAAGTGGACAGGATATAGCAAAAAGCTTTTGCCTTTGTCTATAAAATTATCGTAACATTTTGATATTCTTGTGGATTTTAAATATAGAAATATAGAGATGAGCACAAACACCTATCTTGATTACAATGCCACCGCGCCGCTGAAACCCACGGTTATTGCGCATATGACCGAGATTCTGTCCACCGTCGGCAATGCTTCATCCGCACACAGCTTCGGCCGCACCGCCCGCAAACACGTGGAAGACGCCCGCGAACAAGTCGCGGCACTGGTTGGTATTCCCGCCGCACAGATTGTTTTTAACAGCGGCGCAACGGAGGGCAACAATACGATCCTGCAAGCCTTTAAAGGCCAGCGTATTTTAATCGCGGCAACGGAGCACCCCTCCGTCCGCGAAGCCGCGCCGGAGGCCGAACATATTCCCGTATTATCCAACGGCCTTCTGGATATGGAGGCTTATGAAACCTTGCTGCAAAAGGGACCAACGCCGGCGCTTGTATCCGTCATGTTCGTCAACAGCGAAACCGGGGTCATACAGCCCATTGGCAAAATCGCTAAACTCGCCAAGAAGCACGGCGCGTTATTTCATTGTGATGCGGTACAGGCTGCCGGGCGCGTGGCCATTGACATGCCGCGCCTGCATATCGATTATTTAACCCTGTCCGCGCACAAAATCGGCGGGCCGCAGGGTGTAGGCGCGCTGGCCGTTGGCAATTGTGAAAACGGTGCCTGTCTCGATATTCCCAAGCTGCTCTATGGCGGCGGGCAGGAAAAACGCCACCGCGCCGGTACGGAAAATGTTGCCGGGATCGCCGGATTTGGTTTAGCTGCCGAACTGGCTCTTAAAGATTTTGAAGATTTCCAAAAGCTGGCAATTTTGCGCGATAAGCAGGAAAAAGCGCTAAAAGAAATAGCGCCAGAAATCATATTTTTCGGTCAAAATGCGGAGCGGGTTGCCAATACCTCTTGCTTTGCTCTGTTTGGTATCGCCTCAAAAACGCAGCTTATGAACCTCGATCTGGCCGGGATTGCCGTCAGCGGCGGCTCGGCCTGCTCCAGCGGTTCCGCCAAAGGCTCACACGTTCTGGCTGCGATGGGGGCCTCAGAAGAAGAAATTGCAAGCGCCTTGCGTGTTTCGCTGGGATGGGATACAAAACCCGCCGATATCGACCGCTTTATCGAAGTCTGGTCGGCAATGTATAACCGTATGAAAGGTAAAATTACCAACCATCGGTAAATGTTTAAACTATTCATTAGCGTCGTTTCACTTTCTTTTTTTACAAGGCATAAGGAGTGAAGCGTAGTAAACCTACGTGAGCGACGATATAACCCAACGGTTCGAAGCGCGCAGCGCGTGAACCAAAAGCCCGAAAGGGCTAAAACATGTACAAAAAGAAATGGGAATGACGATAACATGCCTGAGATGACTTTTTTAATGAAAGACGGCTCCCCCAAAGTCGTTGACGCCCCGGCCGGCCTCTCGATTATGGAGATCGCCCAGAAAAACCAGATCGTAGAGGTCGAAGGCGCTTGTGGCGGCGGGCTGGCCTGCGCGACGTGCCATGTCTACGTTCACCCCGATTGGTGGAGCAAGGTTCTGCCCGCCGGAGAAGACGGCGTGAGCGAAGGCGAAGAAGACATGCTCGACATTGCTTTTGAACTGCGCAAAACCTCCCGCTTGTGCTGTCAGATCACCATGAGCGAAGAACTGGACGGCCTTGTCGTCGCAGTGCCGGGCGCAAAAACAGACTGGTAGAGCGACCCATGCCTTCCCCAACAGAACACCCACCTGTAGCCCCGCTGCTCCCCGGTAAAAAGCCGGAGGAAACCCGCGTGGTCGTCGCTATGTCGGGCGGTGTGGATAGCTCCGTCACGGCGGCGCTTTTGCATGAGCTGGGCTATGATGTTGTGGGCCTGACCATGCAGCTCTACGACCACGGCGAAGCGCTGGCTAAAAAGGGCGCGTGCTGTGCGGGGCAAGACATTTACGACGCCCGGCGGGTGGCGGAGGCTTGCGGTTTTCCGCACTATGTTCTCGATTACGAAAGCAATTTCAAGGACAGCGTGATTGATGAGTTTGTCCAGAGTTATTTGCGCGGAGAAACGCCGATCCCGTGCGTGCGCTGTAACCAGACCGTCAAGTTTCAGGACATGTTGGAAACCGCGCGCGATCTGGGGGCCGACTGTATGGCGACCGGGCATTACATTCAGCATATCGTTAATGAGGAAACGGGCCGGGCGGAACTGCACCGCGCCGTCGATCAGACCAAGGATCAGAGCTATTTCCTGTTTGCCACAACGCAAGAGCAACTCGATTTTGTGCGTTTTCCGCTGGGCGGCTGGGATAAAAGCCGCACCCGGCAGGAAGCCGAACGGCTGGGTCTCCTGAATGCCGAAAAGCCGGATAGTCAGGATATCTGTTTCGTGCCCGGCGGCGATTACAAAACCGTGGTCAAACAGCACGCCCCACAAGCCCAAGCCCCCGGTGACATCGTCCACATCGACGGACGCGCTTTAGGGCGGCATGAGGGCATCGTAGGCTACACCATCGGCCAGCGTAAGGGGCTGGGTATCGGCGGCGGCGTGACGGACGATAACGATCCGCTCTACGTCGTGCGGCTGGATGCGGCGGCAAACCAAGTCATTGTCGGCCCCAAAGAGGCGCTGGCCCGCGATACCATTCATATTCGCGATTGCAACTGGCTTTTTACGCCCCCTGTCATCCTGAGCACTTCCCCTGTCATCCTGAGCGATAGCGAAGGATCTAAACAAAACCCACAAGATCCTTCGGTTGCGCCGTGCCCTCAGGATGACAAGACTGTGGACTCCATCCCCGTTTTTCTCAAATTCCGCTCCGTCATGCAGCCCGTCCCCGCACGCCTGCAGATCGGGGAGAACGGCACAGCCACCATTACCCTTGAAAGCCCGCAATACGGCATCGCCCCCGGCCAGGCCGCCGTGTGTTACGACGGCCCGCGCGTCCTCGGCGGCGGCTGGATCACAAGAACGGAAAATAGTGGGAATTTTCTGTAAGCGGCCATTTTCCTGTCTTTTTAACTCTTCCTTAAGCTCTTTTATCCATAATAGTGGCAGTAAAAGAGCTTCGCGCTCAAAGTAGGACATGAAAGACGGGGAAAGGAAAGGTAATGGCCGGACTAGATAATTTATATGATTATGCTAATGCCATGAACCCGGACAGCGGTTACAGTAAAAGAATTGATCGTGCCGTGGAGGGGGGGAGCGGCAAGCCGTTGCCTGAAGAAGGGGGAACCGATTTTATGGGCAGGGCGGCTAAAGTTGCTGATAAATGGATGGGTAAAATAGGTGGTTATTTCGATGAGCAAGCAACGGCGAATGCTTCATGCATTAACGGTATGACCATACAACAACTTTACGACAATCGAGAAGAAATTACTAGCGCATATCGTAAAGCGGTTATGCAAGTAGATACGAGGGGCGCTGAAATGGATGCGGGCGCTTATCAAAACATGAAAGCCTTGGCTGGCAACTTCCCACACGATGTTGGGGAACGCTACCAGAAATTTTTGGATAAATCTGAATATCAACCACCGGCAGATGCGCCCAAACCAAATCTTGAGTGTTCTGCGCCTGTCGTCTAGCCATACGTAAATAAATACGGTTTTTAAATCACGCCCTTTGGTTTATCCCTAAAAGGGCGTGATGTTTATGCGCAACATCCCCACATCCCATGATGTGCAGAAACTTTATAAAAATCAAAAAACTTCTTGAGAAAATAACAATCTTTATGATATAACCGCTCTTATCTCCGGATAAACACGGAAAAATAGAAGAGTGTGTAAAAATGATCGGTAACGATTATGAATTCGCAGGACTCGAATCTCTACGGGGGGAAACCCTCGCCGGATTCGAGCCTCCGGCGAACAATAATGAAGAAGGCGCATGGTTGACCTTGCAAGCGGTGCGGCGGCTCCTGGTTGAAAATCCGGGGCATGCTGAGCTGATGCGGGCCTTTTATGCGCTGGAAAAACAGATTTTGACGACTGGAATATTGTCAAGCTAAGCATACCGGTACATCAAGTATAAGCGCATACAAAGCCTTGACAAACTTTTGACAACGCGCCATAAACGTTTTTCTCAATCTTGTGGCGGAGTAGCTCAGCAGGTTAGAGCAGTGGAATCATAATCCTTGTTTCCTGTTTGAGAGCCGCCATAAAGATATTGTAAACCAATATCTTGAGAAGTATAAAATTATAACCCTACCCTTCGGGGTATCATTGGGGTAACAAGTCGGTCTTCTTGACCATTTAGGTTACGGCGGTGTAGCTCAGGGGTTAGAGCAGTGGAATCATAATCCATGTGTCGGGTGTTCAAATCACCCCACCGCTACCAACCTTTCTCTTTAAAATCACCCTCTTATAGAGTTATTTATTAGGTAGCAAAATGCCTAAACGATTTTAGGAGAGAGGTAAAACATATGTCATATAACTTTAGCAGCCTATCTCCTGCTGATTTTGAAGATTTAGTTCGCGACTTAATTGGAAAAGAGCTAAATGTGCGTTTTGAAGCGTTTGCTGCTGGACCTGATGAAGGCATGGATGGAAGACATGCCAGTGCGAAAGGGACACACACGATATTGCAAGCCAAACATTATGCTGGATCAGAATTTTCAGCGTTATGTTCTAGAATGAAAGCAGAACGTGTTGCCGTTGAAAAATTAAATCTTCATCGATATGTATTGGCTACATCTCATCCCCTAACTCCGAACAAGAAGAAAAAACTTGCCAATATCATAGGCACTTCCCTTAAATCAGAAGCTGACATCTTTGGGCCGGATGATCTAAACGCGCTTATAAGGAAATTCCCAGAAATAGAAAAATCCCATGTTAAGCTGTGGCTAACAGGCTCAGGAGTTCTTTCTCGTGTTATTCATGCTGCATCACACGCTTATAATAATATTACCGCACAAGAAATAGAGAATAAGCTTCGCGTTTTTGCACCTAACCCAAGCATGGATCACGCACGAGATACTCTTGAGAAAACTCATGTAGTTATTATTTCTGGCCCTCCTGGTGTCGGAAAAACAACATTAGCGGAGATGCTATCATATGCATATATAGCGGAAGGTTGGGAGCTTCATGCACTTCGCAGCTTGGATGACGGATTTGCCGCTATTGACGATACAAAAAAACAAGTTTTTCTTTTTGATGATTTTCTTGGAAGGGTAGCGCTTGACCGTAATGCTTTATCACACAAAGATTCCGATTTGGCAAAATTCCTCCGCCGTGTATCCACGTCACCTAATGCCCGATTTATTTTAACCACACGTGCTCATATTTTCGAAGAAGCGCGGCGTGTTTCCGAACATTTGGCTGACCAACGGTTAGATATTAGCAAATATCTCCTTGATGTTGGTATTTACACGCGCCGTATCAAAGCAAGAATTTTATATAACCATCTTCTGGTATCCCAAACCCCACAGCAATATATAGAAGCACTTTTCACAAGCGGCGATATATCGAAAATCGTAGATCATAAAAATTATAATCCGCGCATAATCGAGTGGATGACGGACGAAGCAAGAATTAGAGATATTGCCCCAAATGATTACCCAAAGACTTTTATAGAGGCTTTAAACAATCCGCATAGCTTATGGGATATAGCTTTCCGAGAACATATATCCAGACAATGTCAGCACTTATTGTTTTGCTTGTTTTTCAGTTCAGAATATGGCGTCAGCCTTGAAGATTTAAAAGCCACATACGACAGCCTACATCCCATGCTTTGCCTAAAATATGGCGTTCCATATGATGCGAAGGATTTTGAAGAATCAGTTCGCATTTTAGAAGGTGGATTTATTACGATAACCAATAAAGATATTCGGTTTGTGAATCCTTCTTTGAAAGATTTTCTTTCAGAATACCTTAAGGACTTAAAGCTATTATCTGATTTCCCTCCGTCTGCACAACGTACTGATTGGGCAAAACAGCTCTGGCGATATGGAGAAAAACTTATAGATCCCGAAGAAAATGATCTTGGCATAGCTTTGGAAAACATATGGTCAAATCAAAAAAAGACAGACCAACAAACGCAAGATTTAAAAAAATTCGCTAATTCCTTTTTATCACCAGCGGAGAGTTTTCTTAGCCTTCCCACATGGAGAAGAGAACGAAGAAATCAAGGATACTCTCTTCACCCAGTAGGGCTATCAAATACCGATAGAATTGATCTGTTATTGACATGGTGGCAACACACTAAAAATCCGAGATTCATTGAGCTTGCACAGTCTTTAGCATCAAATCCAGTTGATGGGCTAGATTCGTGGAGAGATGGTGAAGAGGCCATAGAGCTTATTCGTAAGATTAGAGATGGTGATTATTACGAAGGTTTATCTTGCGCAGAAGATTTAGCCAATAAAATAGAGGACGCTTACGTTGTAATGCTGCACCATGGTATTCCATCTGACGATATTGAGAGGGTCTTCGATGCTGTAGAAAGTGGAAAGAAATACTTAAGCCAAGAAATGTTGACTGCGGTTGAAGATACCATCTCAACACATTTTTCAGACATAGAGGATATTGTGTCAGAGATTGATTCAGAGTCCACCTTGGACGATCATATTAAGGTGTTGGAAAAAATTGCAAAGAATGCCCCAATTGATGAAAGCACAATTAACTCTGCGATTAACACAATTGAAGCAAGAAAAATCGAATTGCAAGAGGAAGAAGAGATGTCACAAGCCAGATCGCCTAGCTTTACATCAAAACCTAATGCTCCTGCTGATAAATTTGATGACGATGCACTTAGGAGCCTCTTTATACCTCTCTTAGAAGCGGGCAAAGTTTAGAATTAATGGATACACCTCCAACATTGCCCCAGAATTGATTTTCATTAGAAATTCCAGTGATAGTTGTATATCATCTTGATATTCATAAAATTCAGATGAAAGAACCAAATAATGACGGGTGCGGCAACGGGCATTACAAAGATCAACAAGATTAACAACGCAGGAATCTTTTCTGCTTATACTTGGCCTGCCAGCCCACAAGACCTTTCCTTCAAGAAAATCAATCTAGTCTATGGCTATAATGGTAGCGGAAAAACAACGCTTTCAAATATTCTCGGACTATTTTCCGAAGATCACGATGACCTTGAGATTAAACGTATCGAGCAAGGGCTAGCCTCTGATCCTGCGAAGTCTGTTGAAATAGAAATCGAATGGGATAGCAAAACTGCAAAGCATCCCAAAGACAGACAAAAGCTATACGTCTTCAATTCCGCATTTGTTGCCGACCATGTTTATGATGGTACACAAGCCAAAGTGAAGAATTTCAAACAAATCACAACGAAGGAACAGCTCTCCAATCCAGCCTTAAAGAAGATTGAGGAAGCCATTACTGCTGAAAAGACAAAACAGGGCAATGCTGAAGCCTATATCAAAAACCTTGAAAAGCTGTTTAACGACATCAAAAAGACACTATCAACAACATGGAATGAGAATATCGAGGGCAAGCGAATGCCTACGATTAAATTCGAAGACTGCCCGCAACAATCGCCAGAGGATAGTGAAGAAAGTTTACAAAAAGCGCTTGAGGAAGAGTTCTCAAAATTCAAAGCTTCAAAAGACCAAGATGCTTTGGAACAAGCAATTTCAGACCTTAACCAAATCACAAAAGGCACTGTCAGCTTACCCGAGGCTATGGCTGATACCGTCGCAAAATCCATAACAGCCGCGGCCAGAGAAAAAACCCAAAGTAAAATTGATGCTCTGAAATCTCACGCACTAAAACATTCTTCTATACAAAACTGGCTTGAAGATGGTGCAAGCCTTTTACGGCAAACCAAAGAGGATAAAACATGCCCATTATGTGACAGCACATTACCCAATATTGAGGAATTAATTGCGTCATACGATGCCTTTTTCAATGATGAACTTGCCGCTCTAACGCAAGAAATCGACAATATTACAACCTCACTTGATGGTTTATTGAAAGAAGCCCAGATTAAATCCGCTCAGAGTATGCGCGTTCAGGCTTTATTGGCGGAGTATAGCTATCAAGAGATCGTGACTGAGGAAGAAAAATTAGCGCTAGCACAACTACAAAAACAGGCTATTAAAAACTCGATAAAAGCCGTAAATGCCTTGTTTGAGAGTAAGAAAAAGGCAATAGACTTTACACCCACCAAAGAACAGTTGGAGAATATTGAAAACCT
Source organism: Alphaproteobacteria bacterium (assembly GCA_050297015.1). GTDB lineage: Bacteria > Pseudomonadota > Alphaproteobacteria > Micavibrionales > Micavibrionaceae > JACKJA01. The sequence goes on from JBNKRZ010000022.1 coordinate 48,553, forward strand.
AATAAAAGAGGTCAAGCAGTTCTCTTCTGACATTACTGCTCTTATATCCGTTAAAGATAAAATTCTTAATCGCCTACAATCCGCTCGCTTTAATGACAAAAATGCAAAATCCATTTGTGAAAATCTCTTATGGAAGCGGTTTGACAATCAGGGCAAGCAAATAGCCAGCGAAGCCAAAAAGAAACAGGAGAAAGAAGATGCAAAACTTGAAATCCCTGAAAAGATCGGAGGAATACCCTTCTACCATTTTTTAAAAAATGCCATGCAAACCATACAGGCTATGCTGGCTCAAAAGAATAACGAGAAGGCAGCCGAACTATCAAAACTTAAAAATGAATCCAAGTACGTAAATGAATTTTTAGAAAGATTTTGCATCAGAAATTTTACAATCAGTATGGAGGGCAATGAAGAAATAACCATTCATTACTCTGGTGTGCCGCCGAAAAAAGGAATCCAATATTCTTTAAGCGAAGGTGAAAAAACAGCTTTGGCATTTGCATATTTTTTGAGCAAATACCGGCATGAAGTATTGGACAATCCGCAGGCGGTGAAAGAAGACTTTGTAATTGTGATTGATGATCCCGTCTCAAGCCTTGATGAAAACAGACTGTTTTCGACAGCGCTGGTTATACAAGATATGTTGATGCCGATAGCCCAAAAGGGAAAAGATGCAAATGGTCAAACAGTTATCTCTTCGTGGGATGGATGCAAACAAATCATAATTTTAAGTCACAACATCATATTCTTGAAATTTATGAGCAACCTTATTGATTCAGACCAATGTAAAGTGCGCGCCGATCTATATATCGAAAAGGGTATAATAACTCTTTTGCCCAACAGCCTCAGAAACTATCAAACATCTTATTTTCAAAAACTCGATAAAATTCAAGCTTACGTGGCTGGAGACATTGAACACGAAAGTGCAAAAGACTACCTGCCAAACTACATACGAGTGGTACTTGAAGCTTTTATATCCTTCAAGTTTGCACGTCTTAGAGGTAAGGACAAATTCCTACCTGCAATGTTGGATTCACTCATTGGAATGATTACTAGTGATGCCACAATGTTTGATAGCTTTACTGCTGTTTCAGGCATTACAAATACGCAAACATTAAAAACGGTGCTTTTAGAGATAAAGCAAAAAACTAATCCAGAAAGTCACGGCACAACGCAGGACATAACACATTTAGAATATCTCTCCGAGACAGAACTCAAAAAGCTGGCAGAGCAGACGCTTCAAGTCATCCAATTTTTAGACCAAATTCATTATAAAAAAGCTCAAGAACTTAAACAGGCTGCCGCTTAAAGCGGGATATTACCAATCACGCTTTTTTATTTGCGAAAGGCTTTTTTGAATTAATCTTTTCAAAGCGTTCTATAAATTCGGCTTCATAATCACGAGCGCATTTGTTTACTTTCCAGCAAATACGCAAATCATCGTAATGAGGTAATGCCCAAATATCAGAACCGCCTTTGTGATTATCCTTTTTCAGGACCAATGCCTTCACTCGTGACCTTAAAGACGTTGAGGCCATGCCAATGTAAGCGATAGGATCGGCAGGTTTTGCTTCATCAATCACAAAATAAACACCACGCTGCGTAGTAATTTGCTTAAACTTATTATCAATCAATTCACGAAATGTTGGGAAAGGACCTTCAAGCGGTTCACAACCAAAAAATTTCATGAGATCGGTATAATTCATGCAAACTCCCTTGCGGTGCGCCCCCGCTTATGACTTGACTGGTAGTCGGGGAGTTTACAAATCGCCAAAAACGATCCCTGTGATTTTAGCCGTGAAGCCTGTTGTATAGCACAAGCTCCCCGACCATAGGTCAAGGGTGTGCTTTTTTGGCAAGCACAAACCATTTTGGCGGGTTGTAAAGCCCGAAAGCCGTTGCGTATCGGCTTCATAGTCAGGATAGTTTGATTTAGGCAGGAATGGAAGAGTTAACGCTCTCAGGCAGTTATTTAAATTCCATAGGTAGTAAAAACATCAAAATTAAGGGCTTTGCATTACCCATATGTTACCCGCAGTCACAAAACAGCATCCCAAACGCTTATAAACAAGCGTACACGGCCTCTGGAAAGAATGATTACCAATCCTCGGGTCTGGGAGAATGCCCTTCAAAAGGCGCTTATTTTCAAAACAAGAAAAGTCAGTTAATACTGGCTGTTTAATGATAAAATATTTTCCATAGACTAAAAGGCATCAGCCCCATTCAACAAAGGTGGTTCGGCCTTCTTGCCAATTTTCATAGGTGACTGCCGCGTTCATGAAAATTTAAAATTGGTTTCCCGTACGTTACCCGCATATGCCGCCCAAGCTTATGACCCGAAGCCAGCCAAGCGGTATATCCACGCCCCAGTATGATCATTTATCAGTGTGTCGGTCTGCGAGAGAAATCTAGAGGTTTTCGATGAGATTCTGCGATGCCTGTCTTATTGTCGATGTGTAACTTTAACAAAGGAGGCATTAATGACCACACCACCAAAAACAATCTCGCTCAAGGAACTTTGCAAGGAGCATAAACTCTGTCCGCGTCTTTCGCGTATGTTGCTCCGTGAGGCGGCAAAGGACGAAAAGAAGCATCCAAACCTTGCCAAGCATCATAAGCCTCGTACGGCATGGATCTGGAACCAAGGCTCGAAAGCATTAGAAGAAGCCCTAAACATCCTCCAGCCCAAAAAATCAGCCTAATTTAAAAGTCGTGCCAAAACTATATGTACACATAATATTGGCACGACTTCTTTTTTATTTCAGACTCCATACAGTCTTGACGCCTTTTCCCTTCTGTTCGGCTATAAGTTCAAGCTCACGAATAACCGTCCTCTTGCTCACACCAACGCCCTTAGCTAATAACGCACTTAAGATTGCAGAAGACGACATAGCTCCATCATCCAGTAGCTCAGCAATCAACTCGCCTAGATTTGGCTCAGCTTTTGGCCTTCCTACAGCGTTAGAAGGATCTAGACAATCTGCGCCATAATCAGCTACTGAGAGCCACTTCAACTCTGGCATCTCAGTCTTTGTTCCTCCAACCAATTCAAAAAGTAAAGTATCACCTGCCGCAGCCCAATTACTTTTCACATGCGCCAATCCAGATACCTTCGGGTCATCACGTGATGCACCAATGTGTAAGACTGATCTAGCCCGTGCTACGAAAGCAACCGAACCCAACCCTTTATGCAAAGGATTTTCACTACCTGCCTTGGTCATATGCTTTACACCAATCACACAGATATTATGTTCACGTGCCAAATCATCAATGTAAGACAGAAACTCTGTCACTTCATTAAATCGATGTGCATCAATCCCGCTTCCCATATATGTTAAAATAGGATCTATGATCACTAAATCGGGCTTAAAGCTATGAATCTTGGCTTCTAGCATTTGAATGCCCTCTTTCGTCAAAGGCTTAAACCGTCCCTGAAAATGAATAGTATTAGGCTCTAAATTTGCACCCGCTTTCTCCAAACGAGGTCGCATTGTCCTCGCAGGATCATCTTCTGCATTCAGTATCAACACTCGGCCTTTAGGCAGTCTCTCTTTGCTGAAGGGCAACTTACCGCCCTTAGAGCACAATGCCGCTAAAAACATAGTAAAATAAGATTTTCCGCGTCCCGGATGCCCATCTAAAAATACAAGACAACCACGCGGCAAATACGGATACCAGTACCAATCCACTTCCTCAGTCTCCACATCCGCCATATCAGAAAAGTTTTCACCAGCTTCCTCTTCATATCGTGATGTACTTTTCATGATCGCGTTCACTTCCTTTTTAGAAAGTGGTGGCTTACATAAGCTTGTGTTTATCCTGTGCAATAGCTTGCGAGAAACCTCATAGGAGAGATCCTTCCGCCTCAGCGAACACCCTAATTTGAAAAGCGTATCGTTACGCCCCCCAGTCACAAAAGCATTCTTCTTGTCAGGAACAATATCTATTTTAACAGAGCGTTTTTCTCGTAGCTTTTGCAAAACATTAGTTGGTAATATCTGTGCCTGTTTCATGGTTAAACCTCCCACTTATAGCGCTTGCCTGACACATGACGGCTTGGTGGAAGGATGATATAGCCATCCTTACCGCCGCCCCGAATATCAAGGCCGGACATAGCGTTGTTTTTAGCTTTTAGATCGGTATGAACAAAAAGGTGAAAGCCTTTACCTGTTCTTGAACGGAGAGTTTCAAAATCTTCCAACTCCAACTCTTCAAAGGTTTTTTTGCCTTTTTTTCCATCGAAATCTAAAGCGAACAGACCTGCAATTAGAGGGCTGCCAATATTGGCTTCAGGATATTGAGACCACCATTCTTTAATTTGCTTCGCATCAGCCGTTGCATCTTTAAATCCGCCTTTTGTGATCGGATGCTTTCCTTCGTGTTCACATTTACGACTACCACATAGACATTCACCATTTTCATCAATTCCGAAGACAGGAAAGATCAGCAAACCCCATTCAGCATATGCCATTGCAGCCATCTTCAAATTTTTCGATTGCATGGCTTTTGTGATTTTGAATTTTTTACCCATGAGTAACACCTCCACGTCTTTTGCGTTGTGCTTCCAGCCATTCTAAAATTTCAGTGCGATCCCAACAGATTTTTTGGGCGCTTAGATAAATGCGCTTGGGAAACAAGAGGTCTTTTTCCAGTTTCAGTAAATGTGAGTTGGAATACGATATGCCCATTTCCGCTAAGTCAGTGCGGGTGAGCAAGGTTTTGTGCTTATCATTCATATTTAGCTCCTTTGTAAAAATTGATAAGGAGCTATCTATTAATCACACATTTTTCTGTGTTCGTGAAATAACTTGTCCTGAAATCATTGCAGGACAAACCAGACTTATTGTTCTTCTCTTATCCGTTTCAGTTCGGCGTCCAAATTATTTCCAATCCACGTTTTAGAGGGCGCACCTACTGATCCATCTTTCAAATAATCTTTATAAGCGTTTGCAAGTGATCTTTCTGTAACCTTGCCTCGAACCAATTTACGCACCTCCGGTAAAATTGACTTCAAATAATCTTTGTTATGCTTAGGCCGTCTACCGGCCTTTTTATGGGATAGAGGATTTAACTCCTTAGGCATTTCAATCCAGAAACACCTTCTAGTCATATCGACGCCCCCATATCCGTCCTGCATCTCCTGCTCAATCAGAAGAAAATCCTTTGCTGATATTCTAAAATGAGGAGGCTTCCATACATCAATATCGCCGCAATCAGGTTCTTCATCCCATGCCTTAGAGGGTGCGTATATTGTCACATCATCGCCCTTTACGAATTGAGACAGTTTCTTAAACGTCTGATCAGCCATGTATTTATTGCGTAGAAATACCTTACTTACAGGCTTGGGTTTCTCTCGGAGACCTTGAAGGATTTGAAGCGGACGTTCTGTCCACTCCTTGCCAAACTGTTGATTTCCTAGAAAATTAAAAACCTCTTCTGGAGTCTTCAAGTTTCGTTCTTGGAATATTGATGTCTGCATCTGATTTCAGGCCAATAACATACTCAGCCCATTTATTCAGGGCTTCACGTTTTTCACGATCATAGCCGTATTGGTTATAAACACCAAGCACTCCTGCAAATGTTCCAGAGACGTGATTAAGTATCTTTTCAACCACATATGGGGGCACTTCCAGCTTTGCCATGCCAGAAGCTGCTGTGCGCCTCAAATCATGAAAAACCCAGTCACTGACGCCTAACACCTTATCAAGACGATATTTATATTTACCATGCCCAGACACAGGCGTTTTTCCAGTCGTCGTGAACACAAAATCAGAATGCAAGAAACGCGGCATATTCTCTAACATTTCAACGACTGGTAACGATAACGGTACAATATGTGCCTTGCCGTTCTTGGCGCGCTCCTTTGGAATCGTCCAAGTCTTGCTTTTCAAATCCAGTTCACTCCAGCGCATCTCTGATACCTCACCACGCCGTTGTGCGGTTAAAAGCAAGATTTGAAATAATGGACCAAATGGATAACCAAAATTACGACACGCATCGTAAAGTTTTTTAATCTCATCATCACTCAAAACACGATCACGCGGATTCTCTTTTGCAGGCTTTGGTGTGCCATGACATGGGCTGTGTTCGATATATGTGCGCTCAACGCACCAATTCAAAAACCTACTCAATGCAGCACGAGCACGATTAGCTTGTGTTGGTGTACCATCGGCGACAAGACGATCCAGAAAAGCAATAATGTCCCTGCGATGCAGATCAACTAAATTCATGTTGCCGTATTCTGCCATGAACTTCTTAAGGCGTGAGTCAGAGCCAGCCCAGTCTTTGTTATGAACTTTGGCATACAACTGAATAAAACGCTCATAAGCTTCTTTGATTGTAAGCTTCTGTTCTGCTGCCTTATGCAATTCACCTTTTTCAGCTTGGGCGATAATCTCACTCGCTTTTGCTTTTGCTTCGGCAAGTGAAAAAGAGGGGTAAGTTCCAATGGTGTGTCTCTCAATTTTTCCTCGATAGCGCAGGCGAACATAGAAGGTTTTTGTTCCCATCTTGCTGACACGCAAGCCAAAACCTTTTGTGTAGGCATCACAAAATTCCTGCCGCTTTCCATTGGGCTTTATGTTTTCAACGAACTTCGCTGTGAGTGTTTTCTTTGCCATACAAGAAAAATAAGATAAAGGCAGAGAATTTCTCAACATCGTTTATCGAGAACAACTTATTGCAACTGAATAGATTCTTATGGATTATGTTGGCTTGTATCGTAAAAAACATAGACAACGCACGCATTATCGCAAATTCTTATAATGCACCGAAATTAAGTGAATGTTCTGGAATAGCTTATCGGAGTAAATCACCTTGAAGTTTCATGTAAGAAAACCCAAGAGTCCCCTTTCATTAGATCAGGTTCCCGGATTCATTCTGATGCAAGACAACTGGAATGATTACAGTTTCCAAACACAATACCAACTCTACTATTTGGATGGAATTAACGAACCTGTTTTCATCGACAGTGTAAAAATCCTCAAAAAAGGGCAAATCGCCGCAGATACCCTACAGCTTAACGATGACTTTGAAAAATTGACTGATCAATTCTGTTCTATTGGGCAGTCGCTTGATTACTATGAGAGGCTCTCCTCTCTAGGTGTTGAGATAAGAGATAAAGTTCTTCTGTCTCTCCGAGATATAGTAAAATCGCCTGATATAATTCCTGTATTCGAGAATGAAGAAGGCTGGAGTGTCTCGCTCTTTCGTGATTACAAGAAGGAATATGCTGACGAATTTATTGCGCTTGCCAAGGCATTGCTATCACAAGACTACACCAAAGTAGCAGCTGAGGACCTTGAGTTTCGCTTCCATATGACAGGATGGGAGAACCCAATATCGTTTGACTTCACTTCACCGAAAATAGGTATTCCAAGCCCTTTTAACCAAAGAGCGCAAACACTTCCTAGCCGCATTGTGGCTTTGATTGGAAGAAATGGGTCGGGGAAAAGTACCTTTCTTGCACGACTGGCAAGGGTTAGCCATGCTTCAGTAAAAGATAGAACGAAAAAATTGAAAGAATTGGGAAGAATAGAACCTGAGGGAATTGGTTTTCCTCGCATCATCACATTTTCATACTCGGCTTTTGATAGCTTTCACTTACCCGGCGTTACGGTTGCAGAAAGAGAACAGATTGTGAATGACATGGAAAAAGGGGAGGGCAGATTCATATTCTGCGGCCTGAGAGATATAACAAAAGAGCTTAAAATGGATATATCTCAACAGAATCCGTTTTCCGATTATCAGGAACATAAAGACCGATTGTCTCAAACTCTGTTGAAGCCAATTAATGTACTGGCGGATGAATTCGTGCGCTCCTTAGCTCTAATCGAGAAAAATAATAACGTCGATTTATTTAATTCTGCACTCGAAATTGTTTCAAGTGATCCATCCTTCGGTCCGACGTATGATGTGATGACTTTTGAAACACTGAAAGCAGGAGCAAATGAAACCTTCCTGAGATGGAGCACAGGTCACAAAATTGTTATGCAGATCATCGTAAACTTGGTTGCCTATACAGTTCCAAGATCACTAGTGTTATTCGATGAACCAGAAACCCACCTTCATCCGCCTCTTCTCGCCACTCTTATGCACACCGTGCGCCACATTCTTGATAACAAGAAAGCCTTCGCAATAGTTGCCACGCACTCCCCTGTGGTTGTGCAAGAAACATTATCTAAACATGTAATAATCGTACGCCGGGAAGGTGAGTTGACCGACACTGTGCAGTCAAAGATCGAAACTTTTGGTGAGAATATAGGAACACTTACGGCGGAAGTATTTGGTTTCGTTCCGAGAGCAACTGATTATCATAAAGTTTTGCGAAGACTGGTTAAGGAATTTGATGATATTGAAAAAATAGAGGCTTTGTTCGCGAGGAACGGTTTGAGCATGCAAGCCAGAGCATATGTGATGAGTTTATTTGCTTCAAAGGGCGAAGAATAATGTGGAAGCTGCAAGCACCAGACTCTGATCCAGACCAACTTAAATCAGATTTATCTGATGCTCTGACACTTAAGAATGGTACGCCTGTGTATCCTATAAGCAACGCAGAGAAGAATAATGTCCTCACTGTTTATGGGCGCTATGATGCTCTGAATGGAGAGCCTCACACGGATTTGGAGGCTCTGCATCTCGGTAATCCGTTGTTATCTGCTATTGAGGATGCATACAACGAAGTCCAGATGAACAGAAGACTCAGCGATTTGCGTGACAGGCTTCTATTAAGCGCTACTATTTGCCCATATTGTGGTTTTGGTGAGGTTACTGATCTGGATCATCATCTCCCAAAATCTCGTTATAAGGGGTTGGCAATATATCCGAATAATCTCGTACCTTGTTGTGGACCGTGCAACGGCAAAAAAAGAGCGGTAGCCGGTGCCGCAGCCACAAGCCAGTTTCACCATACATATTTAGGAACTTTGCCGGATGATGTGTTTTTTGTTGCCCAAGCCGATCTCTCCTCAGATGCTCTAAATGTTACATTTGAGATACGGCAAGTTACAGGAATGTCAGATGAAACATTCCAGAGATTGACTTATCAGGTGCAGCGTCTTGAGTTGAATGATCGTTATCAGGAACAGATCAATGTCTATATTGGCTCACTATCTTCGTCTCTGATAGAGGCATACGGAGAGATGAACGATGCTGTATTAGTTAGAGCGTTTCTTGAACGGTCAGCAGAAAACAATGCTGAAATTTTTGGCAAAAATGATTGGCGACCTGTTTTGCTCAGGGCTTTATCTGTTTGTGACGCGTTTTGCGCCGGAGGCTTTAAGAAAGCCTTGGGGCAAGTTGTTGCGGGCGCGTGATGTTTAGTGGGTAACTTTTGGGGTATCAGCGGCGGTGAATTAATCTGAATAGGTTTGAGTGAATTATCACGAGTCCAGAGCCTGAAACCGGTACCCACATTGCCATAGAGAAAACAAGATCAAAAAGCATCAAACAGATTCCAAGACGCCCAAGGCCAAATCATAATCCATGTGTCGGGGGTTCAAGTCCCTCCTCCGCTACCAATTTCTTCTTTTTCGCTCTTTTTCTTTCTGTTCTTTTTTTGTTAAAGATTTACCCGAAAACCTTATGATTTTCTTGGGAACAAGCGCGCATCTTTGGGGGTAGGGTCGTCCGGGAGATTATCGGATTCGCGGATGGCTAAAGCCTCCTCTATCAGGGTATCCATCAGCTCCGAAAACAAAACGGGATTTCCGGCTGCTTCCCAAAGGAAATAGCCAAACGAACCGGGGCACGGATTAACCTCATTGAGGTAGTATTCTTCCTTCACCCCATCGCAGATAAAATCAATCCGCGGGGCACCGGTGCCGTTAACGGCTTCAAATGCTCTCTCCGCCCACGCGCGGATGTTGTGTTCGACTTCGGGCGGCAAAGCCGGGTTCAGTTCCCGCGTTAAGGAAAGCATGCCTTCGCTGATCGGGGCTGAGGTTTTTGAACCTGTTTTTTGCCCGGTTTTTCCTCCGGTCTTTCCTCCGCCCCCATATTTTTCCTTGAAGTCCAGAAGCTCTTCGGTGCATTTGGGCCGTTCGATCGCGGATGTGACGATCTTTCCTCCCATGCGGGCAACGGAGACGTTGTATTCGATCATGTTTTGAACAAACGGCTCTACGATGGCTGTGTCGTCATATTTAAATATTCCGGGCAAAACATCGGAAAGTTCCTGAACGCTATTCACGCGCGCAACACCGATACTGCTGCCGAGATGAGAGGGCTTAACGCATAGCGGATAGGAAAAATCACCCAAAAGCGCATCGAGTTCCGCCGGAGGAATTAAAAGCCCCCGTGCCGGGCGGCGGATTTCGCGGTAGGGCAAAACGGGAATATCCGCACTCTCAAAAGCTTTTTTGGTGACAATTTTATCCATCAGGACCGCGGAGGCCAAAACGCGCATGCCCGTGTAAGGTACGCCCGCCACATCAAGCAACCCTTGCAACTTGCCGTCCTCCCCGACAGCGCCATGGAAAGCAAGAACGGCCACATCGAACGGTATGGCTTTTTCACGGTTGAAGAACGATTTCTTGAGGGGCAAAAGCCGTGGTTGCCCATGGCTCATAAGATCAAGCGTTACCGGCGTTAACTGTGCCAAATCGTTCGGGCCGGGAAGATAAAAATCACGATCGAGAAGGGCTTCGCCTGTGTACCAATCGCCGTTAACGGCAATATAGACGGGCACAACATTGTACAGGGTTGCATCTATCGCAGATACGGTCTGTAGCCCTGTGATAATGCTAACATCGTGCTCCGGCGAGCGCCCCCCGAAAAGAACAACGACCGTTTTTTTTGTTTCTTTCATATTCGTTCTCACGCTAGACTGCCCCTTCGTTATTAATGGGTCTTGATCCCTAGGAGCTTATAAATGTTTGATCTAAATTTCAAGATATCTATCCTTGATGATTGCAGTGATGCGGGAAGTTACAAGAATATCTCCGTTGATGAACATGATACACGTTATCAGGAACCCTTGGTAAAGGCTGAACATCTGAATTTAGCCGGGGAAAGTTATTACGCACGAACGGACGGCGGAAACGTGCCTTACGGGGAAAAAATAGGGGGAAGCCTACTCGCTATCTGGCTTAGAAAGACGGTTGCGGAAAAGCTGGTGCACGTGAATGATCGTCTCAAAGACTTCAATGTTGAGCTTTTTATATGGGATGCCTACCGCCCTATTGCCTGCCAACAGGGCCTTTGGGATTTTTTTCATGCACAGGCACAAAAGGAAATGCCGCATGCAGATATGGACGAAATCAAAGCTTACGTATTGAAATACGTATCAGACCCCACAAGATTTAATTCTGCGGATCCGACCACATGGCCCACTCATTCCACAGGAGGCGCCGTTGATCTCACGCTACGCGATTTAAAAACGCAAAAGCTTTTGGATATGGGAACTCATTTCGACGATATGAGCGAAGTCAGCCATAGTGATTATTTCGAAAGAAAAGTGTTGGCCGGAGAGGCCGATGAGAGTGATCCACCGGTACAAAACCGGCGTTTGCTGCACTGGGCTATGGCACAGGAAGGTTTTGTAAACTACCCTTACGAATTCTGGCACTTTGACTGGGGCGATCAAATGTATATCAACAATGGGCACGATCAGGGAAAAGATGTACCCGAAAAAGCATGGTATGGTTACATAGAACCGCCGAAAGGTGATTAGGGTCATGCCTGATATATCTTACGAACTCATAGACGATATAAATCAAACAAACCGGGATGATCCCGTTCGCCTGATCTGGGGACATGGCTGGGGACAGGATCGAACGGCTCTGCTACCCTTGGCTCAATCTTTGTCAGGACTATGCCGCAGCTTTGTGCTCGATTTTCCCGGCTTCGGACAATCACCCAAACCGGATAGTGTGTGGGGCACGGCGGAGTATGCCGACGCCGTTGCCGAACTTATCAAGAAAGACGCAGAAGGCTCCAAAATAATCTGGATCGGTCATTCCTTTGGCGGGCGTGTAGGCTTGCAACTAGCCGCGCGCCACCCTGAGCTTATGGACGGATTATTTTTGATCGCGTCTCACGGTATTCCCCGCAAACGAAGCCTTTATATAAAGGTAAAGCATTTTGCACTTGTCTATACATATAAAATTCTGCGCCGACTCACAGAAGCGATGGGGGGTGACGTTGATAAATTGCGCTCAAAGTTTGGAAGCCCAGATTATAAAAACGCAGGTGCTATGCGGGATATCTTTGTTAAAACCGTCAATGAAGATTTAAGCGCTGTTGCCGCGCAAATCTCTTGCCCCGTGCAGTTGGTCTATGGAGCACAGGATACCGAAACCCCGCCGGAAATAGGGGAGCGGTTATCCCGCCTGATCCCGGATGCGCAATTGACCGTCATGGACGGATACGATCACTACTCAATCCTTGGCGCCGGACGGCATCAGGTTATAAAACGTTTGCGTGCTTTTGTGGAGAAATGTTGATGGGTTTTGTTATTGTCGCTGTGCTTCCTTTTCTGGCGTTTCTATTTTTTGCGGCGCGGCGTTTGCGGCGCTATCTCCATTTGTTCCAGCAAGACGAATATGACGGCCTGCGCTTTTTGAAATGGATGCTATCATCTTTTGCCGTTGATAAACGCCTTTCGTTAGCGGTTTTGATTCTCTGTGCTTTTGATTTTTTTGTTCCTGATGACAGGATCGTCTATCCGCTCTTGACGTTGGCTTTTGCCGGATTTGCTTTAAAAGAATCCGATCCTCGTAAGGACGCCAAGAAAAAGCTGGTCATGACCCCGCGGGCGCGGCGGATATATATCACGGCCCTTGTTTTGTGTGTTCTGGCCGCCGTTATCCTAACGGCAATTCCTTCACCTTGGCTCTGGCTTGCCGCTATTCATGCGCTGCCCTTTTTGCTGGCACTGGGGAATATGCTTCTCTTCCCTTATGAGGCTCATGTGCAAAAGCGTTTCTGGATGGAAGCGCATCACCGTTTAGAAGACATTAACCCTGATGTCATCGGCATTACAGGCTCCTTTGGCAAAACCTCCGTTAAACATATTCTCGGTCACGTATTGGAAATGAGTGCGCCAACACTTTATACTCCGGGCAGTGTCAACACCCCCATGGGCGTCACACGAATCATCCGGGAAAATCTCAAAAAAGGTTGCCAGTATTTTCTTGTCGAAATGGGCGCGTACGGGGAAAAATCCATTGAGCGGCTCTGCCGCCTGACCCCGCCCCGCTATGGCCTTATCACCGCCATTGGCGCAGCTCATTATGAGCGTTACAAAACCCTCGATACCGTGGCGCGCGCCAAATTTGAGCTGGCCGAGGCGGTGATTGCGGACAACGGCACGCTGGTCATTGATGAGCAAATTCTTGAACATCCTTACGCACAGGATTTCGTTGCAGAACACAGAAATAATTTTGTGATTTGCGGTGCGGGGGCGGATGCCGATTTCCAGCTAACGGACATTACCCAAACGGCAAACGGTTTGACCGTCCGCATAACGCATAACGGGAACGATTACGAACTCTTTGCCCCTCTTTTCGGAAAGCATCATGGGCAGAACATAGCTTTGGTGTTCGCGCTGGCTGTAACGCTCGGTTTGAAGCCGGAAATCGTGACAGCGGCGCTCAGGACCACGCCACAGATACAGCATCGCCTTGAAGTCAAGCGTCAGGCGAACGAGCAGATCTATATTGACGATGCCTTTAATTCAAATCCGAAAGGCTTCGCCAACGCGCTTGACCTCATGAAATTGCTCCAAAAGGAGCATGGCGGGCGCACGATATTGGTCACACCGGGGATGGTCGAATTGGGTGATCTGCACGATGAAGAACACCGCGTTTTAGGAGCAAAAGCCGCCGATTGTGTCGATGTGGCCATAGTCGTAAAGCCCGAACGCATAGAGGCCTTTGCCACCGCCTTTCAGGAGCGCGCACCCGAAAATCCTCTTATAAGGGCGAAGAATTTAAAAGAAGCGCAAACATGGCTGTCTGAAAATGCACAAGCCAAAGACATCATCCTGATAGAAAACGACTTGCCTGATCTTTATGAACGAAAGGTCACCCTTTAGAAGCAACTGTCCGTTGTCAGGGTAGGGGCGATTCAAAGGGATAAAGTTGATGATTACCTCGAAGGGGCGCGGAACGCTGCGATTCACAGCTTAAATTCTCTACATCGGATGGATTGGAAGACTAAATGGCAGGGGGTGTAGATGTCCGCTAATTATTCTCGTGATGCCAAGTCTAAAACTTGAACTTTACGCCCAATGTCAGGATATGATCGCGGCTATCGTTTGCGAGGCTTCCGTCATAGCTGAAGTAAGCTTTTGCACCGTGTTTAAATGCCGCTTCCAGCTCGGTGCCGATTAAGAACGTATTACGCGCTATCCCAAGACCATTGGCTTGAAATTCTGTTGTGCCTTGTGCAAAGCGCATAGAGGCATCGTTGGAAAGGTCGCCGTAATTATGATCCCACCCCAATTTACCGCGTAGCGATAGATCGGAGATATAGTAAGCCTCTGGCATTTTAAATCCTTTGGCGCCACGAATCCCCAGCGTATGGCCAAATACGTTTTGCCTTTCATCCGCTGCTACCAGATTTCCTGAAGCGGCTCCGGTTTCTGTGTAGCCCTGCATGTAGCTATGGGTGATATTGAAGCCAACAAAAGGCTCCCACGCCACGGATGGTGTATCTATCGTGTAGCCTAATTCTGTATATCCGGTCACTGTATAGCCGTTGGTATCGCCGTAATAGGTTTCACTAAAACCCGGGAACTCAACATGACGCGTGGTGTCAACTTTGTGATAGCTGCCGTTTAGCCCGCCAGATAAACGCCATTGAGGACTATAGACGTAAGACGCGTAAACGCCGCCATGCCAGCTATCAATATCGCTGTTGGAATTTTGGCTGTCGGTATAAACTTCGCCGCGTTCCCATCCGCCGAAAAAGCCCATATCCAGATTATCAGAGAGGCCAAAATCCATCCCGATCAACGTACCGCCGCTTTCCCGTTTTTGAGAAGAGGCGGAGCCTTGCGCATCGCTTTTCCCGAAGCTGCCGAATACTTCACCCCACAGACGGTTATTGCCCTGTAGCAAAGCAAGCACGTTATCATCACCCGCCGCAGGTTCCATTGCGGCGAGGCGCAGGCCATCCCCTTGCGAAAGGCCGCCGTCATGGTTTTGCACCGGACGTAACGCCGCGAGGTTCGTCTGCCCGATATCACTTGTATGGGAAAGACCTTGCATCCGGCCAGTCAAAATGTTGCGTACAGCTGCATTCGATGCGTGAGCCGAGGTGGAAAGGCTGGCATTATGTTCACCGGAAATGGTTTTGAGCGCCGTTGTGGCTTGCGATAAACTCAACCCCGAAAAGGCGTCATAAAGCGCATTGCCCGGCCCAAGTCCTTCCATTGCATCTGCCACATCCTGACTACTCGGATCGGCCGAAGCAAAAGACAGGTCATTGCGCGCCATGGTCAAAACGACATCGGCGGCGTTATAGGTCAGGCTGGGGGTAAGAAAGGCCAGATTGCTGGTTACGCTGTCGAATGTTCCGGCGACCGATGCGCCTTGCAGGATCGTGTAATCGGTTGTTGTGTTATATGTTCCCGCTGCGGCCTGTACATCCACCGTGCCGCCATTGATGGTGATATTGCCTGTGGCAATTATTTTGTCGCTATTGCCCGCCGCATTGAGCTCAACCTCATAAGTTGAGCCGATATTATAAGTCAGATTCCCCGCAACATTGAGCGTGCCGATCGAATTGCCCGGTGCCAGTGTACCGTTGGCAATGACATCCCCCGTTGTTCCCGTCCCCTTGAGTGTCCCCGCCGCGCCGATGGTCGTTGTTGAATTTGCGATGGAGCCATTGACCGAAAGCGTTCCCGCAGTAATGGAGGTAGCGCCGCTATAGGTGTTTACACCGGAAAGAACGGCGGCACCCCCGCCATTCACATTAAGATTTTCAAAGTTGCTGATGATGCCGCTAAGGGTGAGTGTTCCCGCGCTATTGCTCAGGTTTAGGGTGTCCCCTGCACCAGCGCCGCCATTAAAGCCATTGGAAAAGGTTGCGCTTCCGCCGCTATTGCCGCTAAAGGTCAAACTTTCGCTGCCCGCACCGAACGTCACATCGTTATTGATGGCGGTGGTGGAGCCTGCTCCCGTATTCACATCAAGGTTACCGCTGATAACGCTTGTGCCGTCAACGGTGAGCGTTCCGTCATTCAGATCAATCTGCCCGCCGAGCGTTACTGCCTGGCCGGAGATATCAAGCTCTCCGGCATCAATGGTGATGTTATTGCTTACTGCGAAGGCGTTATCCGCTTCGGTAAAGGTGAGCTTACCACTGCCTGTGATATTAATATTGTTAGCGCCGCTGAAAGCTGTACCGTTGAAAAGCGTATCCGCAGTAGAGCTATAATCCAGCGTTTCATAATTTTGAATCGTGATGCCGTTAAAATTGTAATTTCGGTTACCGGAAACGGTGAGCGTATTATTCCCGCCTGCGCCGCCATCAAAACCAAAAGCAAAATTCCCCGTGCCACCCCCCGTATTGGTAATGATAAGGGATGAATTTGCACCACTTTGCGTCAGGGCACTCGCATTTGCATAGATTGAGTTTGCTCCATTTCCTCCAATTGTGACATCATCGGCAAAGACTGTGCTGGCATTGAAACGCAGCTTGCCTTGCTCGATCAGCACCTTGGCATTGATTGTATCATCAAGTAAGCGCGCATCGCCGGAACTTGTTGCATGAATGGTGTTGGCATTAACCGTCCCGCCGGAGATAAAAATCCCGCCTGTCACATCAATATTGTTGGAAACCGTCAAGCCGCCCGCATGTGATCTCAACGTACCATTGGCCGCGATATCAATATCCGTGCCGTTTGTATAGGCTCCACCGAGGGTAACATCCCCTTGTGTGACGGTCATGGTTTCAAGGCCGTCAATCGTGCCGCCAATGCTCAACGTGTCGGTCGAAGCGTTCAAATTCACATTAATCTGATTACCCGCACCATTATTGGCGATTATGTTGCCGGAAAGGGGATTCAGCCCATCGCCTAGAAAATTCAGCGTGTCCGCTGCGCCTAGCTCAACATGTCCGCTAATGCTAAAAGCATCGGTATAGACATTGATGGCCGAGATTCCCGCACCGGAATCATCAAAATTAATAGCGTGATCTCCTGCCGTAGCCGATATCATTCCATTCACGAGGTCAAGCGTTGGGAGGTCATGTCCTGCTGAAATATCAATGACGCCAAAACCCGTCGCAACAGTGGAAGCCAGCGTCGCACCGCTTGTCACCGTAACAGTGCCGGTTCCACCTGCAATAAAACGAAGAACACTCTCCGTATTGTTGGCGCTTAAATGTTCGTCAATTACCAATGGATCAGAATCGTCGTGAGCCAATAGCGTGTTGGTGAAAGCTCCAGCCGTATTGGAGACAACCGATCCGCCTGCACCATCGCTGTCAGAGAGTGTGTTTACTCCTGCGCCCGCTTGCCCGTCAACGGTTGTGCTGGTCTGCACCTGTGCTAAAGCGGGATCAAAAACTCCAAACACGACCAAAGCCGTTGTTGTCCAAAAAGCCTTCCTGATTTCCATGCGAAATATACTATCGGTGCATAATTAAGAGTGCAAGACGTAGAATCTGAAATATCGGAAAACCGTGGACTGAATGGCAGAGTTTGTAGTCTGTCGATAACTATTCTCTATTTGATTTAGAACTTATACGCCGCTTTGAGGAAGCCTGAGTGGGAATCGTAATCTTGTTTGAATTCGTAATCATAATCGGCAGTAAATTCCCAGTTATCTGCCGCATAATATGTTACGGAAGCGCCGAGGCTGAACGTATCTTGCGCCGGGTCGAAGCCTTTTGTCTGGAAGGAGGCATTTGTACCGGTAAAGCTGGAATTGCTTTCTACCTCATCGCCGATAAAGTCATGGCGGTATTCTGCGCTCAAAACGGGTTGTAAAACCGCACCGTTTGCTTGTTGCAGCGACCATTTTGCATCAGCGCCCACGCCGAGCTCCACCACGTCCACAGCATCGGTATCAACGCTCAAGGAAGCGCCACCCGCACCGGTTTCGGTATAACTATCGGCATCATAATGCGAGATATTGGTCAGGATTTTCGGTGTAATCAGCGACTCACCACGCTTATAATCCCGTCCAACTTCTGCGCGCATACCATATTGGTTGGCGCTGAAATCACCTTTCGCAGTCAGGCCGGATACGCCGCCAACATTATGGCGCGTGCTTTGAATATCGTGATAGGCATAATAAGCCGAACCACTGACATAAACATCGTTGCCCAGATCGTAATCGCCATAGAGCGAAAGCTGATAACTATCAATCTCCGTGTTGGTGGTCGTCGCATTTTTAGAATCGACTTCGGTATCGCCGTAGCTAAACGCCACGCCAATGGTCACGTCATTATCGAGTTCTTTATCTGCACCAAAGGCCACGCCATAGGTATCAAGATCAAAGCCATCAATACTATCACGACGGTCTTGTGTCGCGGTTTTACCAAAAGCCTGCGACCAGAATCTAGCGCCGGTCAATGTGTAGCCATCCCCAGCCGCCATACCGGTTTCACCACCACCGATACGCAAGGCGGCTAGCTGCTGATTATTGATGTTGTTATTCGCCGCAGCAAAATTATTGGCTGCAATGATAAGCCCACCATCAACGGCGGCCTGAATGGATTCGGCGGCGTCGTCAGGATCGGGATTGGCCAGCACGCTGTTATAGACGCTTTCTAAAACAGCATCGGCGGCCGTATCCGCTGCGGTTACGGAATCAAGGAAGGAGGTCAACGTATCCGCATTTGTTTGGGTGTTAGTCACCGCAGCAATATTTACACGGCTGGCCGTGGCGACGATATCGCTGTCATCTGCGCCGAGGGTCGCCGTTGCACCGTCAGAGAGCGTAAAGTCAAACAGGGCAAAACTATCGGCAATGCTCGCGCCATTGGTGAAGTTCGCCACCGTCGCCGCGCCGTCGATAATCAGGAATTCCTGTCCATTCGCAACAACGCCCGTACCGGGTTTTAGAGACAGTGTCATTGTATTGGCGTTTGTGCCATCCAGATCGGCAAAGTCGAGCGCCGCGCCCGTATCCAGAAGCGTTGCGGAATTATCATTGCCGCTGCTTGTGCCCACGGTCAGGTAAAAATTACCTTGTGCCGATCCCGCCACCACATCGGCCACCGTGGCGTTCTTGCCCTGAGCTACGGTCAGATTACCATCCACGCTCAAATTACCCGTGGTGGCAAAGCTATTGCTCAGCGTCGCCGAGGCGTTGTCCTTCACGTTAAAGCCCGCCAAACTGGCCAACGCGCTGTTAAAAGTGACATTGGAAGTGCTTGTACCATTACCAACCGTCACCGTCCCGCCAGTGACCGCGCCCGAGACCGTCTGCGCCGACGTGCCGAGCAGTTGCAGCGTATCGCTGGCGCCAACCGTAATTGTATCCACGTACAGATTACCTGTCGTTTGCACGAGATTGGCGTTCGTGCCGCCATCATAAATTAAAAACGTCCCAATCGTTTTACCGGCCTCACCGATATTGCCGGTAATGGTTTGTGTTGCAGCCAGATCCGCAACATTGACTACGCCGTCACCGGAGGTTGCGGCAACAACATTACCAGTAAAATCATTAGCCCCCAAACCCAGCTCAGCGGTGCCGTTCAACGTCGTCTGCCCGATTGTGACCGTTGCAGCGTTTCCAAAGCTAAAACTCGCTCCCGTGGCGATGTCCATCGTATCGATATTAAGATTGCTATCGGTTGCAGAGCCAAAAGCATCCACGTCAAAATGTCCGCCCGTGACTGCCGCGTACAAAATATCGGACGAATCCGCGAATTGAATGGTCCCGTTATTGGTGATCCCGTTCGTCACGGTTACGCCCGCCTGGTTGCCCAGCTTGAGAGTCGCGCCGGAGCCAATGGTCATCGTATCGTTAACCATGACGGTGTGCGCATTGTCATTTTGGTCATCGAATATGGTGCCGTTACCGGTAATGGTGATGTTATCAACATCGACATCGTTCCCGGCGTCCAGAGTGAAAGTGCCGCCCCCCTGAATCACAATATTATCCGTATCCCCGGCTGTGCCGGTCACATCGGAATATAATGTGAAGTCATTATTGCTGGTGTCCAGTGTCAGGGTGTTGGTATCGCTGCCCGCACCATCGCCCAGCGTGATGCCGCTTACTAAATATGAGTCAGCCATCAGGGTCGCCGCGGAATCGGTACCGCTGCCCGCGATGGTCATCGCGTCGATCTGGTACGCCGAAATCGAACCAACGCCATTGACGAAGGTCACCCCGGCGGCGTTGTCGACATTGACGAGACCTGCTGAAGAGATGCCTATTATATCTCCTGTAAATGTTTGCGCCGCTGAGCCGTCAAAAGTGGCTGTATCGGTTGCATTGGAGAATATTATTCCACCGTTCGTTCCGAGGTTAATGGTCTGGCCGCTGAAGGTTATTGTATCGGGGTTTGTTGCACTTAGCGCCCAAATACTAATCGCGCCGTTTCCGGCATCAATATTGCCGTTAAAATCGACCCCCGCGCTCAGTGTTGAGCTGATCGAATACCCCACTTTGAACTGAATAGTGTCCGGGTTCACCGCGCCCGTATTGATCGTGAAATCGCCGTCAACGGTGACAATATCGCCGCCGGTCACCGAGTCCATAATGAGAATATGGGTATTGGTTGCTACACCGTCATCCGTACCCGTCGTAATGGAAGGCACATTGAATGTTCCGCCATTTACGTCAATTTGCCCCCATTCGTTGCCGCCGCCCTGCGTTGTGTCGGTCACAGCCGTATTATCGATGAGGACTGTGGGCGCGACAGCATTTGCGCCGGAAATCTCCTGCGCGTGAGCGGGCGCGGCGGCGAAGGATGCGATTATGGCGATAGTGGCAAGGGCGGTGGTGGATTTTAAGGAATAAAGCATGGCGGGTATCTGTCTCTCGATTATTTTGTGATATAAATATTTTCTAAAAAACCTTTCATTAAAGTACTTCAGTTTCTACATTTAACAAAACGTTTATTGATTTTGACAATCCATCGGGCGTTGAAGAAGTGCTGGCCATAAAGATACCCACCCCGCATTATGCGATACGCCGGGAACGATCTCCGAACGAATGCAATCTGTTTTCCCCGATGCATTGGTAAAGCTCTGTGCGATGGCTGGCGTTACAACGTCATCCTTCCCGCCGATGAAATGATATTGCGGAATATGGCTGATGGTTTGTGCAATATCCTTCGCGTTCAGGGATGCGGGGATTTGCGACACGCCGTGGATTTGATGCAATAACATATGATCGAGATTTCCGGCTACCGTGCGCAGGCTTAAAACATCATCACGTTTTGCTGCCAGTAATGCCGCCACATTTGCCCCGCCGGAAAAGCCGATAAGATTAAATCCGGTGATTTTATATCTGGCCTTTATATCGTCCAAAGCTGTGTTCATAGTTTCAATCACCTCCGGCGCAAAACGATGAGAGGTCCAGTATTTTTGTGGACACGGCCCATCTGTGGTGAGTTTTGAATACTGACAGGGCCGCGCGAGATAAATGACATTGGAACTTTCATCCTGCGCCGCCAGCTTTAAGGCCACCGGGTCTTTCGGCGTCGGGTCGAGCGAGGGTGTGCGCTTTCCAACCCATGCCAGCCCGTCACCCTCAATATAAACATGAACCTCGCTGCCCGGAGCTTGCACGCGCTCAAAACTCGTTAGCATAAACGGCGCAGCGGCAATTTCCTTTTTCGTGAAATGTGCGGGTGAGGCAATCTGAGACGCATCCTCCTCCCGCGAAACCGTAGAGCATGCGACAACCAAGAGCACCAAAAGCAAATGTAGTCTGTTCATGGAATAAAGTGTAACGCGACTTTTAAATATAGAAAAGTCGGAAACAAAACCGCTTTTGATGCCAGTATTTTTTATACTAAGGATTATTTCTTCTGGAAGAGTAACAAAGATATAAATCTTATTCGCTGATAGAGACGCTTACAACCGGCACGCCGGGGAGCATAGAACAGTTCCCGCCCGCAACGCCGCCGTTTGAGTCAAAAGATTGCGTTCCCGCGGCTGTTTCAAAAGCAATATCGATGACAGGAGGAACATCCGTCATTGTAAACGGGGTTGCCAAAGCCGTCATAAAGGTCATTTCTGTTGCGCTTGTCAGCGTAATACCGAGGGCGGCGTAGCTTCCGACCGGTGGCACAGTCCCGCCACCAAAAGCAGCTTCATCGGGTGCGACAAGATTTTGCTCGGTTCCACCTCCACCGATAATTCCGACACCGGCTATGGTTGGCGTCGCGGAGGCATCGCCGCTATCCGTACCGCATGTGCCGCCAACATTCCCCGGATCGGCTGTCGATCCGGCCACCCCGATTGTCCGGGACAAGGTTACACGAATATGCGTAAAAGTACGGTCTTTCGGAAGGGATTCGAGCGAAGTATAGCTACCGATAGCAGAACCGACTGTCCCCGAAGCAATATCAAATCCTTTTGAAGCGTTAGCGACAACAAAGGGATCCGCACAAGCCGCACTGGAACACAACTCGGCTTTGTTGACCGTAATGTTGTAGGCCGTCGCTGCAGCACTTACCTGTGCACTAGCTGGTAATGATAAAAGGGCAACGCATAAAAAAGCAAAAGCAGAGCCTATAAAATACTTCATCATGAAAAATTCCTTAGTTTGCGCGAGAAATTGTGATCCCTACTGAATTTCGTTCCGTAATAATCTTGTTTTGGCGGCGGACTTTGTTAAGCGTTTGGTCCCTCATATCCCGCATAACGAAAGGTTTGTTATCAATACCATGCGTCACCAATGTCCCTGTGTTGTCGCTCAAAGGGCGTGCTTTTCCTTTATTGCCGAAGCTGAAAGTCAGGTTTGCAAAAAACTGCGTATCCTGTGCGGAATCATCGTCATCTATCGCGCCAATTTCAACGCCAAAATTCGGCGTTATATCCATATCTAACGAGGCTTTAACGCCTTTCACATCATCGAAGTCTTTACCATCCCATGAGAAATAGCTTACACCCGCTCTGGCCCACGGCATATAAGGCACTTGAGACCGCAGTTCAAGGTCGAAGCCATCCAGAGCCTGTTCTGTCGTATTGCCCGAAACATTTTTAGAATCAGAAAGAGCATCATAATAATTTGCCGTAAAATCAAGCATAGCCAGTTTGGCTTCTACGCCATATCCAAGGCGGTTATGCCCTTCAGTCCACTCATGGTCATAAAAAATATTGGCACCCAGAAGAAGTGAATTATCCAGAGTGACGTGCCGATAACCCAAACCAATATTGGTGGTATTTTTCCGGTCTCCGAATTGCTCGTAATTATAATAGCTGGCCTGCGTGAAAAGAGTGTTTTGTTTTTCCGGATCCTGATAAAGCGGCTGAACCGTCAAAATCGACCCTGTAGGGCCGACATCTTCATTGAAGTTCAAGTCCCACTCAATCCGTTTCGCCCACTCCGGCGCATCTTCGCCGATTGCCGCGCCGAGAACGGCACGTCCCTTCGTTACAGCCGTATTTGCCAGATTGCTGGCTTCCTGCGCATTGGCCATGATTGCGAAAGTGCTGCTAAAAATTGCCACGGAAAAAAGGAGAAAATATTTTCTTTTCATGCTTCGTCTTTCTATCGGATTAAGCTGAAATATTGCACCACAAGACCGTGCCGCAAATGCAAGAATGATACGCTTCAGTGTATAAGAAAAAAAACAGGCGTCAAGGGGGTTTTAATTTTCCCCGCACCTTAACACAACCTAGAATTTGCACGCCATCTTTTCAAGTGCAAGAAAGCGTTTTCCACCAAACAGCGCCATTTATACAGATCTTCATCATAGGGGCGTTGCTTGGTGCGGTTTTTCTTTGGCGGGATCACCGGCTCCATGCCCTGATCTTTGGCCCGTTTTA
>JBNKRZ010000023.1:0-132503 GCA_050297015.1 Alphaproteobacteria bacterium
GATTTAGATACTGTAGTCACATGTTATGCCTATTTCTGTTCGTTTTTCAGATAAAAGGATCAAGTTTTTGGTCCGCAGGACATGCCAAAGCATATTCAAGGAGCAAAAACGATGATAACTTTATTTGAAAAACGAACAGAAATAGGCATAACATGTGACTACAGTATCTAGAATAGGGCAGAGGCGAAAATGACCGGCTTTTGAAAAAACGGCTTCATTTGCAGACCTGTACTATTCTAAAGGGGAATGACTATATGGCTATGCTTTTTGTTCCCAGCCACCTTGGGGGGTTTGCTGCCAGTACGTTAGATCAAACCCTTCGTCCTTATAGATCTTCCAGCGCGCCCGCGCCGCCTTGACCGCCGCATCATCATGGCCGTCGAGCATCTCACAGCACAGATCAAAGTCCTTTAGCCCCGCACTTTCCGCCCCGCCGGTCAGAATCAATATATCCGCCCCATTCGGGTTTTCATCCGCGGCCGTCAGCCATATTGGCTGGTCTTCCGCGAAACCGTCTTTGGCGCTCCCGTGCGGAAGAAATGAATCGGGCCGCCATGCCCAAAGATGATCGTTCAGCGCCTCGACCTGCCGTTCATCCGCCGCCTTCACAACCGCACGCCGCCCACCGGACAGCGCCTTAGTCAATATCTCCGGCAGCGCTTGATCCAGCGTTTTAGTCGTCAGATGATAAAAACGAATTTCAGTCATACTATCCCTCAACCACATCGGCAACGAATTGAGCGAGCAGGCGCGCGCCGAATCCGGTGAACGTCTTGGGACAGGTCGGGCGGTCGGCTTTGATCCATGCCGATCCGGCAATATCGAGGTGCGCCCATGCGCGGCCCTCATCAATAAATTCCTCCAGGAACCCGGCGGCGGTACACGTCCCGCCATAAGGCGTCATCGAACCCAGATTGCTCATATCCGCGATCTGCCCCTTCATAGCTTTCCTGTACGTTTCATGCAGCGGCAAACGCCACAGCTTATCACCGCTTTCTTGTCCGGCCTTTTCCAGCGCCGCCCACATTTTATCGTCATTGACGAATGCGCCACCGTACTCATGCCCCAAAGCCATAAGAACCGCGCCTGTCAGCGTCGCAACATCAATCACACGTTCGGGGGTGTACGTGTCCTGTACGTATGTCAGAGCATCGGCCAGAACAAGGCGTCCCTCGGCATCCGTATTGTGAATTTCGATGGTCTTCCCGGCCAGTGTTTTAACCACATCACCGGGCAGATAACTGTTATGAGACATCCGGTTTTCCGCTAGCCCCACAACGGCCACCACGTCGGCTTTCGCCTGCCGCAGGGCAAGGATTTTCATCGCGCCCACAACGGCCGCGCTGCCGCCCATATCCATTTTCATGATATTGAGCATTTCTCCACCGGCCTTGAGGTTAACCCCGCCCGTATCAAAGGTAATCCCTTTTCCCACCAACGCGAGTGGCACGCCTTTTTTGCCCTTCGCCGCCGTGCCGTTCCAGCGCATCACAACAAAGCGGGCGGGATTTTCCGCGCCCTGCGCCACGGCAAGGTGCGCATGAAAGCCCAACTTGGCCAATTTTTTCTCGTCAAATATCTCAACCGCGACGCCCAACGGTTTTAGCTCCTTTTGTATAATTTTCGCATAGCTGTCGGGATAAAGCGCATTCGCAGGCTCAGTCACCAAGTCCCGCGCGAGGAACACCCCGGCAGCAATAGCGGTGCAACCTTTATAGAGTTTGGTTGCGGCGGAAGCCTCAGGCATAACCAGTCGCAAGGATTTAAAAGCGGCCGCGTCATCATCGGTTTGGGTTTTGTATTTATCAAAACGGTAGGCACGCAACCCCACACCCAAAGCAATATGCGCTGCGGCCTGCGCCGGATCGCCCTTTTCCGTGTCAAAAAGAAAATCGGCATCCACCGCCCCGGCCGCATTCAGAGCGCTATAAAGCTTACCGCCGACTTCTTCATATTCCAGCGGCGTTAGCGTCCCCTCTTTTCCCAAACCGACGATCACAAGCCGCAACATATCCGCCTTGGGCGCAAGCATAATCACAGCGCTTTGCCCGGCTTTCCCGGTGAATTTTTTCTGGTTTTTCAGGAAATGAGCGATGACACCGCCCTGCGTCTTATCCGCCGTACGGGCCGCCGGAGAGAGTTTATTTTTCTCATACACGCCGACAACCAGAGTATCGACACGGGTGCGAGGATTTTTATTAAAGGTCGTTGTGATGCGCATAGGGCTTTCCTTCATCGGCAGTTTCTTTTATGACTATAGTCGTTTAAGACTATAAATATAGATGCTGCCCTTTAATTCGTACAGTCGGCAAAAATGATTTTCGACCGTTATTTATTCAAATCGCTTTCCATCGCCACGCTTTTTACAGCCGTGACGCTAGCGGCGGTTATTATCCTGACGCAATCTTTACGGTTTTTAGAACTTGTCATTAACGCCGGGGCAGGCACCGGCACCTTTGCGCTTTTGACATTATTGATCTTGCCGCGCTTCTTTGAAATTATCCTACCGATCGCTTTGTTAATCGCAACTCTTTTTACCTATAACCGCCTGACGGTGGACAGTGAAATCGTCATTATGCGCGCCACGGGATCGCCACCGCTAACGCTTGCACGCCCAGCCCTGACTCTGGCGTTTCTTGTCACTTGCATATTGTGGGTCATGACAACGTGGCTGGGGCCTTATGCGTTATCGAACACAAAGCGCATCACCCAAATTGTCAAAACACAATATTCAAGTCTGTTATTCCGGGAAGGGGTCTTTAACGCGATTGACGACGGGCTGACCGTCTTCGTCCGGGAACGGGCACCGACGGGTGATTTATATGGACTGATGATCCACGATAACCGGGACAAAACAGATCCGGCAACAATCATCGCCCAACGCGGTGTGATCGTCTCCGCCCCGGAGGGACATCAGGTTATCGTCTATGACGGCGCGCGCCAGTCTTTAAACCGGAAGAGCCACGCCCTGAGCCGCCTTAATTTTGAACGCTACACCATCGACCTGCCGCAAGATAGCGCCCCTTTGCAAAAACACTGGCAGGAGCCATCCGAACGTACATTGTGGCAGCTCCTCCACCCGAATACAGAGAATAAGCGCGACCGGGAAAACACGCGGGCTTTCGCCGTCGAAATTCACCGACGACTAATATCGCCTCTACTGGCCCCCTCTTTTTGTGTAATTGTTTTGTCCTTTTTGCTTTTAGGGCCGCTGGACCGCCGCGGACAAACGCTACGTATTGTAGCCGCCGTATCTTGCGCCGTTTTGATTCAGGGGCTTTATCTGGGAACCTTTAACCTCGCCCGGCATAGCAATATCGGACTTATCCTGATGTATGCTTTAATCCTCATCCCCCTTATCTGCGGCTTGTTCGCTCTCAGCCCCCTTGCGGAACAGCTGCGTATCCGGTGGCTTTATGAGCGCCGGAAAAGGGAGAAAACCACATGAGCTTTCCTTCAACATTGAGCCGCTATCTCGCCCGCAGCTATCTGATAAATCTTATGGTTATACTCGGCGTTCTACTCGGCCTGATCTATCTGTTCGACACGGTGGAGCTTATGCGCCGTGCTTCGGTCTATGAAAACATTCCCTTGCCCCTGATAATGAAAATGGGGCTTTTAAAGCTGCCGGAAGTCGGGCAAATCATCATTCCGTTTGCGATCTTATTTAGTGCGATGTACACATTCTGGTGCCTTACCCGCAATCACGAGCTCGTCATTGTGCGAGCGGCAGGGCTATCCGCCTGGCAGTTTTTAGCCCCCGTCATAGGCGTGGCTTTAAGTATAGGAGTGCTTCAAATCACCCTAATTAACCCCATTGGCGCACTGCTAATTGGAAAGTTTGATGCCCTTGAGCATAAACATTTATCAAACAACCGCAAAGATTACGTCACCTTTATCAATGAAGGCCTATGGCTACGTCAGGCGAATGAATCAGATCATTTGATTCTGCACGCCGACCGCATTAAGCTTCCGGCGTGGGAACTGCAAAAAGTCATGGTTTTATTCTTTGACCGGGAGGATAATTTCTACCAGCGCTATGACGCCCACACGGCACAGCTGAAAAATGGACAATGGGTTTTCAAAAACGTCACACTTAACCGGCCTCACGAACCACCGCAAATACTCCCTTCGGCTACTCTGCCAACACTTTTGACTTCACAGGAAATAGAAGACAGCTTCGCGCCACCGGAAACCATTTCCTTTTGGCAAATGCGCCGCTTCATAAAAACCATGGAAGTAGCCGGACTCGACGCCACAAGGCTACGCATTCACTTCTTTGCACTATTGGCGCAACCTCTTCTTTTAGCCGCCATGATTCTTTTGGCTGCCACCGTATCCTTGCGCCCCGCACGAAGCGGAGGGACGCTCATCCTAATTATCGGTGGTATTTTCATCGGATTTATCTTTTTCTTCACCTCAAGCTTTTTACAAGCTCTGGGCACTTCACATCAAATTCCGCCGCTTTTGGCCGCGTGGTCACCGACACTCATTGCCTTTTTACTGGGACTTACCGTTATTATGAACCAGGAAGATGGCTAGACACTGTAGTCACGGGTTATGTACACTCCCCCACCTATAAAAAAAACATGTTGATATTTTTTCTTTGATCTTCCCGCCTTTATCTGTTCTCTATATTCTGTTTTCGTGAAGTAATTTTCTTTATTTTTCAGAATGTTGCTAAATTACTTTCAATTTTATCCAAGATTAACAAACTGGTAAGGCTATTGTGCTTTACTCATAGGGCGTGAATTGGGGAAAATTAAAGCCAGATGAGGGGAACTATGGCACATAAAAGAATAAAATCTAAAAACAAAACCAAGTTGTTTTTAACCGTTGCTGTTTGCTCGTTTTTAAGCGCCTGCGCTTCAACACCGCAAAGCGGTTACAACGATACGGAAATCAACGATCCGCTGGAAAGTGTTAACCGTGCAACATTCGCGGTTAACGATGTCATGGATCAGGCATTATTGGAGCCTATCGCCAAAAGCTACCGTGCCGTAACACCTAAGCCGGCACGAACGGGGCTACGCAACTTCCTGAGAAACCTGCGCAGTCCGGTCAATATCGCCAACCAACTCTTGCAAGGTGATCTGGACGGCGTCGGTAATGATGTAACCCGCTTTACTGTAAACTCTATAATCGGGGTCGGTGGTCTGTTTGATGTAGCGGGCTACGAAGGATACGAATACGAACACGAAGATTTTGGCCAGACATTAGCCAAATGGGGTGTTGATAGCGGTCCTTACCTCGTATTACCGTTAATTGGACCATCCTCTTTCCGTGATGCCGCGGGGATGGCCGTTGATTCTTACGCAGATCCTTTGCGGCTCTACCTGTTTAACATCGAGGAAGAAGAATGGCATTACGCACGAATTGGCGCCACTATTCTTGATAAACGTGAAGAATATATTGACCTGCTCGACGATTTACAGAAAAATTCATTTGATTATTACGCCGCAATGCGTAGTGTCTACGCTCAGCATCGGAAAGCAGAAATTCACGATGAAGATCCTGATGCGATGGAGGCTGCGGCTATTCCGGATTATGATAATGACGATGACTTTTACGAATAGGAATCTGTGGTACGCAAATACATGAACAGCACTTTCTTGGCAATTAAATCACATAAAGGGAAAACGGCAACACTTGCCGTTTTTCTTGGTCTGGCTACCATAAGCTTCATACCGATGGCCCACGCCATGCCTAAAATGGCCGGGGGTGAAGCTTTTGAATCAACGCTAAAAACACGCGATCTTCTTATAAAAGTCGCAGATACTAAAAATGCGGACGCTATAGACCCCGAGCTTTATGAAGGGGCGCAAACATTCGTTGATAACATGTCACAAAAAGCCCTCGCTTTTTTGGGTGATGACGCTACAAGCACAGAAAAGAAAAGAGAAGAATTTCGTAATCTGCTCCAAAAAAGCTTTGATATGGCGACTATTGGGCGCTTTTCTTTGGGGCGCTATTGGCGTGTTTCAACAAAACAACAACGTCAAGAATACATTACCCTGTTTGAGGACATGGTAATCGAGGTCTATTCCAGCCGCTTTGGTGAATATAAAGGGCAAAAGTTTGAAACACGTTCTTTCCGCCCCGATGGAAAAAAGGACACAATTGTAACCTCCTTCATTATACCGGAATCCGGCCCCGAAGTGCAGGTTGACTGGCGGGTGCGTTACAAAGATGGTCACTACAAAATTGTCGATGTGATCGTCGAAGGAGTCAGCATGTCCGTCACACAGCGCTCCGATTTTTCTGCCGTCATCCAACGTGGAGGCGGCAATATTCAAGTCCTCCTAGACCACTTGAAAAAGCAGACAAACAACACTCTCTAAAGAAAATTATCTAGCCGGTTCCTATCAGTTGCGCCCTACCAGACCGGCGAATGCACCGCTCATCTGCCCTGTGGCCGTTGAAACACCTAGATAAGTGTTCTGCACCAGGTGTCCGGCCGGGTCTTCATCGCCTTCCGCAAAGGCCGAAACGCTTGCCCCAATCCAGCGCAAGATTTTATTCGGGATCAAATCAACTAATTTGAAGGAAGCCAGAGCCAGCATATAAACAACAATCACATATAAAATCGTATAGAAAAATGCGTCGATGGCGCCCCTCATTTTATCTAATGCCCCGGTTCCTGTGGCAGGAGCCGTACCATCCACAACAGCTTTCAGATCAAAACCAACAACATTGGAAACCGCTGTAGACCAAATTTCTTGCAAAATGGAGACCTGCGCCGAAAAAATTAAAACGGCACCGATAAAAGAAAAAACAACCAAAACCGGCCGGATAAGTACTTCCAACAAAAGATAATAACCATTCATCGCCATCGGTCCCGGCAAGCCTTGGCCGTCAATGCGAATATGAGCCAACGCCCAAAGCGGCACACCGACCATAGCCTCAAAAATAGTTTTCACCCATTTCCCTACGGCAAGGAAGAAATAAATAAACGGCAAAAACGGAACGATATAATATAAAATAAAGCCCAAAGACACCCCGATCATAGCAAGAGACTTCATCATACTACCGGCCGTCTTAGCCACCGCTTTGAAATCGTTCCACTGCGCCGCCCCCAGCAAATATTCGGAGAGCACGCCCAACCCGGACCCCGCAAACAAAATAATCGTGTTATGAATAAGGGCACTACCAAGCGCGGTTAGTTGGGCCAAAGGATGTTTGGTGGAATTCCCTAACATATCAAACAAGCTTCCTAAACCGAGAATATCAGGACCATCCATCTCAAACATAACGTTCGTGGTATCAACAAAAATATTCCCCGTCGATGAACCGTGCTTATCCTTCCATAAGTTTTGGGCATAATATAAGGCAAGAGCAATATATTCCTCACCCGGTTCATGAAAGGCCATCGTTTCACCATTGGGCAAAATAGGTTTAAATTTATCCTCACCACCCGATGCAATTGAGCTGGTTTTCTGTCTCTCCCCCCTCACATATTCCATAAGTTCCGGATAAGCCACCGGCATGGGGATATTTTTAACTGCCGCCGTCATTGAGCCATTAATCTCGGCAATCTGGTTATACCACATACCGGCCCCGGCCCAGCCGCCGCTTGTAAAACTGGAAACCCACCCGGCATCACTCGCCTGCGCCACCATAGCAGCAACCTGATCGGCCACAGCATTATCGACGATATCAGTAACATGCATACCCGCTGTAGAAGAGGAGTCGTAATAATCCTCTATAAGGGTATTAATATCATTGGGATCAATGGGCCAAAATGTGCTCCATGCCGCAAACCCCGGACAACCGTCGCTTCGGGAATGGGTTGGTGTGAATGCGCAGGCAATCGCAGGCGCAAACGTGTTCACCATCAAATTGTCAAATGTCCAAAGATAATCAATAAACTCAAAATACTGTTCCTGTACAGCGTAAGCGCCATCTGTATTAAGATCCACCGGACTCATAACAAGCTCACCGCACAAAGGACGAACTTGGCTCTCTTCCATGGTATACGCAGGGTCTTGTTCTCCAAAACGAATGACGATTTGCTGGTTATCCGTATAGGCCAACGCCGATGTAAAATCTTCACCCGACATCTCAAGAGGCGCTGCATCAGATTTTACAATGTAGGGCTTGATATCCGTGCCATAAAGATACTCATATGCATAAGCACAGGTATGAGAAACAAACATAAACTCCAGCAGTCCCGTCAAACGCGGCACCGTAGGCGAGGCAATCAGATCATCAATATTACCCATGGGTGAACTGGTGGGTGATATCACACCGTTCATAAACGTAATCCAGCCGTTCGTAGCCAGCCCAGAACCCCATTTAGCCGTA
This sequence comes from Alphaproteobacteria bacterium, assembly GCA_050297015.1. Lineage (GTDB taxonomy): Bacteria > Pseudomonadota > Alphaproteobacteria > Micavibrionales > Micavibrionaceae > JACKJA01. The sequence continues at coordinate 8,305 of JBNKRZ010000023.1, forward strand.
TAAAGCGTAAGAATTTGCGCGCCATTTAAACCATTTGTAATAGGAAAAAGAAGAAAAACGGCGAAAATAAGCCTGATCGGCACCCAAGCTTTATTAAGGCGCTGCCCGAAAGGAACACCTGTTGCCGCCGTTTCCGCCGCCACCGTAATGACGTAATAAAGGATAATAAGCAGCGCTACAAAAAATAAACCATGGGAATAAAAAGCAAAAAGGCTGTGCAGCCCGTTATGCATAGGCGTTGGCCAAGCCCCCCACAATCCACTCGTAGAAACATCGGAACCAAAAAGCGGCACACCTGTCGCCGTCACCCTGTCAACGCCGAAAACGGCATCAAGAAACATAAAAGCAAGATCAGTCCCCGGATTGGGCGTTGAAAAAATATTTGTGTACCAAGCCGGTGGTGCCGACGCATGTGCAAAATGCATAGAAAGCGAAAAAAGCAAAAGAACGAACTGCGCCACGACCAGAAAAAAGCCGAGGAAAAGCGTATAATAGATAATGATCTGGTCTATGTTTTCCTTTTTAAAAACCAGGTTTGTCTTGGCTTCCTGAAGAACATTTAAAATACCAAAACGCCCCTGATTAGCGGCGTTAAGATAAGGATGCCCCGCAGGCAAAAGCCGCACCATATGGAAAACATGAGCCATAAACAAGGCCACCGGCCCCAACCCCGATCCCCATATATCTTTGAGCCGGGGCAAGACTTCCGGCAACAGAACATAGCGTGCTACGGCCCCGCGCCGGCTCATTCTTTTGCTCCTTTCGCAAGATCGGCCTTGACCCCTTGCGAAAGTCCGCCGACACCACTGCGCAATTGCCCCATAACCTGTTGACCGCCCATAAAGGTGCTCCCGATCATATTGACATCTTCAGCCGCCTGCTCGCTAAAGCTCGTGACACTTGCCCCCATCCAGCGCAGGAGTTGGTTCGGAATCAAATCAACCAGCTTGAATGAAGCGTTCGCCAGCATATAAACAACAATGGCATACAGCACCGTATAGAAAAATTGATCGACAACGCCACGGAAAGATTCAACAGCGCCAGCCCCGGAAGGTTGCAGACTATTCATATCAAACCCCCCGACATTAGAAATAGCCAAATCCCATATTTCGTGAAGAACATGAACCTGTGCGGAAAAAATCAACATGCCGGCTAGCAAACCAAATATAATCAAAATCGGCCGCAAGAAAATCTCAAGGATCAAGAAATAACCGTGCATGGCCGCCTCACCCGGCAGTCCCTCACCATCTATACGAATATGGGCAAGCGCCCATAAAGGCACACCAACCATGGCCTCAAATATCCCCTTTACCCAATTCCCAACGGCAAAGAAAAAATAAATGAAGGGCAGGAAAGGAACGACATAAAACAAAACAAACCCAATGCCCAGACCAATGAAAGCAATCGTGCCCACAAAGCTTCCGATACTGCTGGCAATCGTACCGACAGACGACCAGTTTGCTAAGCTGGCAATCCCGCCCCCCACATGGGCGCCGACCGATACAGCAATATTCACAACCGCGCTATCGACAAGGCTTTTCCCAATAGCAACCAATTGCGCCAAGGGATGAATGTCTGTATTATCAAACATATTATAAAGCCCGTCCAAACCAAATAACGCCCGCACAGCATCAACGAAAAGGTTCCCTGTCGGTTTTTCGTTAAGTGTCTCCATAATCTTATATGTCTCACACAACGCTCGCGCTTTACTCTTATCTCTGGGATCATCCAATTCGATCTTTTTCTCGTCCGAGGCATGAAGACAAAAATGCTCACCAATTTTCAGATCGCTATCCTGCCTTTCACGCGCCTTTAACGTTTGTTCCATAACATCCGGATAGGCTTTAACAATGGGCAAACTGTAAGCCGCACCAATAATCGCACCGTTAATTTGAGCAATTTTATTGTACCAAATCCCGGCGCCGGCCCAACCATGCTGCTTTAAATTAGCCGTCCATTCGGGATCAGACGCCGCATGTATGCTTGCCCTATCAACGATCATCGCTAAAATATCCGCATACCACTTATTCGCATATGTATCCAATGCCGCCCGCGTAGGGATATTTGCACCACTAACCTGCAAAGCCGCCGGGAGAGAACTCCCTCCAGCCCCGGAACAAATTTGACTAATCCTTGCAGGATCACTCGTTGTAAATTCATGCTCCCCCAATTTCAGAGCCAAAGCACATCCCCAACCGCGAAAACGCTCATCATTCCACATGACTTGCACCATCTGATACAATGCCCGGTGTATACATGCCGCCCCGGATTCAGAAGAATCACAAAAACTAGTTACATCCACCGTCGCCGAACCACCCATATAAGTGGGATCATCTATCTTGTGCGTATGAATCAGAATATCCCCGCACAACGATTTCACAGAGCCGTTTAGTTCCGAATAACTGGTCTCATTCCGTTCACCGAACCGAATAAGAATATCGCTATAATCAGAAAATTGAAGCGCGGCACCATAAGTAGAAGAAGCTGAAACCAGCTCAAGAGGCATGGACGTCATAGCCGACCCCTTAAGCACCCAGGCATTAACAACGGGTGGGGTGCTGGAGCTGGATGTAGCTGTATTCGGCATCAGATATTCCAGATAACGGCACGTATGCATAGCCAGAACATAGGAAAATAACGTATTGATTTCAGGCGGATTAGGAGTGGCGACCATGGAGGCCGGGTTACCCATCTGCGTTCCCCCGGAAACCGTTCCGTTATCAACAAACGTATTCCATCCGTTTGTTGCAAAACCAGACCCCCATTTAGCCGCGTACAAAACAATGTACTGAGCGGAATTTAAACCTATCGGCATCGGGACCAAAAGGCCCAGAGCCACGACCATCCTGATCGGTGCCCATACATGGTTAAAGCGTTTCCCCAGCGGCGTACCTGTTTGCATCGTCTCCGCAAGCACCGCAAAAACAAAATATAGAAAAATCAGAAGCCCAATAACCATCAAGCCTGTGCTATATATCCCGAACATCTGATGTAGTGCGATATGGAACGGCATAACAGAATCGGCTTGCTGCACAACATCAAAGGTACAATTTATACCCAGATCCATAACACAGGAATATTCTGATAAAGGACCTGTAAAAACACCTTGTACGCCAAACACCCGGTCGAGAAGGATAAAGGCTATATCTTGTTCCGGCGCTTGTGTAACAAACAAATCAACAAAACTGGTTGGCATAGCCGCATGGGCGGCCCCCATGACCAACCCCAAAAGCAAAAAGGCAATCTGGGCCATCAAAAGTACAAATCCCGTCAACAAAATGACAAAGATTAATATCTGGTCCAGATTCTCTTTCTTAAAAGAAAGATGATGAAAGGCCTCGGCCAGAACATGCCGCACACCAAAACGCTCAACATTGGCCGCATTCAAATAAGGATGGCCCGGCGGCAAAAGCCCCGCCGCCTTGAAGATCTGAGCCATAAACAGGGCCACATAACCAAAGCCGGTAAACAATAACGTATGAATGCGCGGCAATACCGACGGCATCATAAAATAGCTAAAAACCTGTCCTTTTGTTACATTACCGATCATCTAGTTTCTCTTTTTCGCCCCTGTTAATTTATGACCCCGATATAGTCGAAGAGGTTTTATTCGAACGCAATAAATTGCCCACAGCACCCGCCGTCTGACCACCGGCCCGCGCTCCTTCCGCCATCGCGCCGACAGCCTGATTTGCCATGCTCGAACCGCTATAGGCCGCATAGCGCACAAGCCCCTGACTGGGATCATCACGATCGTCTGCAAAGGAAGGTGTCGAAGAGCCAAACCAGCGCAAAATGCCCTGCGGCACCTTGTCTATCATTTTAAAAGACGCCATCGCCATCATGTAAACCACCAAAGTATACATGATCGTAAAGAAGAATTTATCAATAGCGCCACGTTGAAACGAAAGGCCCAAAACATCATTCGTTGCCGTCGGATCCGGATCACCAAAACCGGCCATGTTAGAAAGCACCAAATCAAACATCCCATTAAACGTTCGCACCATGGCGGTAAAAACAATCATCCCCGCCAAAAGGCCGAAAACTGTCAAAATCGGACGGATGAAGATTTCTAAAATAAGGTAATAGCCATTCACAGCCGATTCACCCGGCAGACCATCACCGTCAATCCGTAAATGAGCCAGCGCCCATAAAGGCACACCAACCATTGCTTCAAAAATCGTCTTGACCCAGCTTCCTACCGCGAAGAAAAAGTAAATAAAGGGAAGGAACGGCAAAACGTAATAGAGCAAAAAGCCCGCCGTCAAGCCAATCGACACAAACGAAACGTACAAAGAGCTAATGCCCTGTGCGGTTGCCGCACCGGGGACATCCAGAATTTCCAACATCCCATGCATCGCAGATCCCCCAAGCGCCACCATCAGGTTTCCAATCGCATGGTCCAAAATACTTTTGCCTGCCGCTGTTAATTGTGCCAACGGGTGAACGGGTGGCGGCGTCGAACCCGCATAAAGACCCGTCACGGCTGTGTAAATGCGGTCGCTGTTACGCATAGCAACAAGCCCATCCAAACCGAATATAGCATTGGCAATATCAACCAAAACCTGGCCGCTGGGTTTCTCGCCAGCCGGAGTCAATGTATCAGCAACAGTCCAGTACTGATAAACATCGTTCAGCCCTCTGGCAAATCTCAGCTCTCCATCCTTTAATTCGATTTTTCCGTCCTTAACGTCCGGATTATACATATCGTTGACACTGTTTTTCTTAACCGCCGCACGCCGCAGCTCTTTTACTTCTTCCATGACCTTGGGCATCAGCGCCACAGAAGGTACATTGAAAACCGCAGAGGACAAAGCGCCGTTCCATTCGGAAATTTTATTATACCAAATGCCGGCCCCGGCCCAACCACGGTTAAGAACATCTGTTTGTACACTCAGATCCAAAACAGCCGGACTAGTCATAGCGGCGTAACCAACAATAGAACCCGAATTAAAAATCATCTGAAAATGATTGTTCCGGTCCTGTTTAAAACTATTATCAGGTAATTCACCGGCGCCCTTATCGCCAATAGAAGGGGCCACCGCTAAAGCATCAGACTTCAGATGCTTTTGCACAACGCGATCACCAAGAGCTGCCAACTCCGCATCATCCCACATATAAAGACTGTAATAATAATAGAGCATCGCGACGAACTGCGTCCCCAAATACGCCGAAGAAGAGACAGGAACGGACAGCTCGCCACATGTTGGTTCAATCCCGCCATCAAAAGAGGAATATTCACTGTTATCGGCGGCCGCCACACCCGGCATGCTGGCAGATCCACCCCCGGCCCGGCCGCCATCATGACCGAAAACAATACGAATATTCTTGCCACCATAAAATCCTAAAGCACTATTCACAGTTGGGGGGGTAATAGGAGGACCATAAGAACCATCAAAATAAAGCGGCGCCGCGTACGTGACCTCAGCCGCCAAATCATCCTTAACAAGATAGGGTCTAATATGTTTGGTAATACCAGAAGCGGTCCGGCTATCTTCTTCATAAAGCTTCTTACAAGCGACAGCCACCGACATAAAACGTAAAAGCCCCTGTATATCGGGCACTTTAGGACGAGCAATTAACTGTGCATTACCATTAACCCCCAAAGCATTAGGACTTCCCGCCGTTGTATTGGTCGCCAAATTGTCATTAAACATAATCCATGCATGTGTCCCAAAATTAGAGCCAATCTTGGCCGCATACAAAACAATATACTGCGCGGAATTTAAGCCGTAATTAATCGGCACCAAAAGCCCCAGTGCCACCACAAGGCGGATCGGTGCCCAAACATGGGCAAAACGCTGTCCGAACGGTGTTCCACTTTGTGCCGTTTCGGCAACCACAACCATGATGTAGTAAAGCAAAATTAAAACCGCGATCACCAACATGGCGATACTGTAGAAATGCAACAAAGCATGAAGCCCCCGGTTAAAGGGCGGAATCGCAGTCGCTACATTCGGATCAAACTGGGAATTATACAAATTGGGAATCGCAAATATTTTATCGAGCAGCATAAAAGCAATATCATTGTCCGGCACGATACCCGGCGTGAAGACCTGCGCAAAAGCCGGCTGGATAACGAACCCCCACACCAAAATAACAAATTGCATAATCAGCAAAACAAAACCGGATAATAAAGCCAGAAAAATAATAATCTGATCTGCGTTCTTCCAACTGAATTTTAAATTTTTTGCAGCTTCAGCGATCACATGGCGCACACCGAAACGACCCTTATTGGCGGGATTAAGATAGGGATGCCCCGGCGGCAAAAGACGCGCCATCGCATAGATCAAGGCCATCAAATGCGCAAGCCAACCAAAACCTTCTTGGGAAAAATCTTTAACGCGTGGCACAATCCCCGGCAAAAGCGTATAGCTTAAAACCTGCCCCGGCTTAACTTTAAGTCTTTGTATTTTATACAATTTTCCCCCGCCCGGATGTGACAATCACAACGCACTAAACGGTATAATAACCCGAAAATAGATAAAATTTTATTAAATTTGCGTTCCAAGCCCGATTTTTTGTTATTTGCCTGTAGGTTGAAGGAAAAAGATATAAAACCAACACCATGCAGAGGAAGGTTTTTTTTCCTTCCTCACTGGCATTAAATATAGCCATTCTATAATCGTTACCCGGCCTTACGAAGCGGTTTGTATTTAATGCGGTGCGGCTGATCGGCGTCGCGTCCGAGGCGACGGTGCAAATCTTTTTCGTAGTCCTCGTAATTCCCTTCAAACCATTCAACGTGGGAATCGCCTTCAAAAGCCAGAATATGCGTTGCCAGCCGGTCGAGAAACGCCCGGTCGTGCGAGGTCACAAGCACGCACCCCGGAAAGCACTCCAGCGCCTCTTCAAGGGCGGAAAGAGTCTCCGTATCCAGATCGTTGGTCGGTTCATCAAGGATTAAAACATTCGCGCCGCTTTTCAGCATTTTGGCAAGGTGTACGCGATTGCGCTGACCGCCGGAAAGGCTGCCAACCTTTTGCTGCTGGTCGCCGCCCTTAAATCCGAAAGATGCGGTGTACGCGCGTGACTGTACGTCTATTTTTCCGAGCTTCAGGAAATCAAGACCATCGGAGATTTCCTCCCACACGTTCTTGTTCGGGTCGAGCGCATCGCGGCTTTGATCGACATAGCCAAGCTGCACAGTCTCCCCGATTTCAATGCTGCCGCTATCGGGCTGTTCTACGCCCGTAATCATCTTGAACAGGGTTGATTTCCCCGCGCCGTTCGGCCCGACAACCCCAACAATACCCCCCGGGGGCAATTTGAAATTCAGCTCTTCGATCAACAAACGGTCGCCAAATCCTTTGGACAGGTTTTTGGCTTCGATAACTGTTCCACCGAGCCGTTCCGGCGTCGGGATAATAATCTGGGTTGAGCGCGCATCCTGTTTTTGTGATTGTGCCAGCAAATCTTCATAGGAATTAATCCGTGCCTTGGATTTAGCCTGCCGCGCTTTGGCGCCCTGACGGATCCATTCCAGCTCCCGATCCAGCGTTTTCTGGCGCGATTTTTCTTCGCGGGCCTCTTGCTCCAAACGTTTGCGCTTGGATTCCAGATAAACGGAATAATTTCCTTCATACGGAATCCCCGCCCCACGGTCGACTTCCAAAATCCAGCCCGTCACATTGTCGAGGAAATAACGATCGTGCGTAACCATCACAACCGCCCCGGCATATTCCTTCAAATGCCGCTGAAGCCATGCCACGCTTTCGGCATCGAGGTGGTTGGTCGGTTCATCAAGAAGGAGCAAATCGGGCTTTTCAAGCAAAAGCCGCGCCAGTGCCACCCGGCGTTTTTCACCGCCGGACAAGTTCGTCACAGCCGCATCACCCGGCGGACAGCGCAGCGCTTCCATCGCCATTTCCACCGTCCGGTCGATTTCCCAGCCGTCCGCCGCATCGATTTCTTCCTGCAATTCGCCCATTTCAGCCATCAAAGCGTCATAATCCGCATCCGGCTCCGCCATTTCCATACCAATAGCGTTATAGCGATCAACCTTGGCCTTGATAGGGCCGAGCCCCTCCAGCACGTTTTCCTGCACCGTTTTGCTTTCATCAAGATGTGGTTCCTGTGGCAGATAGCCGACCTTTGCACCGTCTGCCGCCCAAGCCTCACCGGAATAATCTTTATCCGCTCCGGCCATAATACGCAGCAAAGTCGATTTCCCCGCGCCGTTCGGCCCCAGCACCCCAATCTTCGCACCGGGGATAAAGCTGAGCGTTATGTTCTCCAAAACCTTTTTCCCGCCGGAATAAGCCTTGGTCAGACCATTCATCACGTAAACATATTGATATGAAGCCATTGTTTTTCCTTTTTTGATTTTCCGGTGCAATCAGTTATGATCTAGTCTTATAGAGCGTAAGGTAAAGGATATCAATCATGTCACGTGAAAATCTATCTGCTGATTCTCTGGCCGAAGCCACACGCGGGCGCGCCAAATTTTCGGGCCACGGCCGCTCTTTAGGAGCATCCGGTTACAAAGTCGAAGGCGAAGACAAGGATTGCGAATTTCTCTCCGGCTCTGGTCAGACGGCCATCATCAACCCGCGCGAAGGCGGCTTTGGTAAAATCCATATCGGCGCGGCATGGGATCAAATGCGCGTGGCCGTTAAGCAAAACATGCTCGACAAGGCCTTAAAACGCCGCCGCTCGAAACTAAAGGATATTGATCTGGATCTTGGGTGCCTTTATGAATTGCAAGACGGCACGCGCGGCGCTCTGCAAGCCTTTGGCGAATTATATGGTGCCTTCAACGAGCCGCCCTTTATCCACCATTCCGGAGATGAGCGCGAAGGCGATGAAGAGGGCGATGATGAATATCTTGAAATAAACGGCGCACACTGGCCGGATATCAAACGCCTGTTGGTGTACGTCTATATTTATGACGGCGCGCCGCACTGGAAATCCGTTAAACCGCAAATCCAGATTCGCGTACCCGGTGAAACCCCCATGATTGTCACACCATCCGCCGCCAAAAGCCGCTTGCCGATCTGCGTGATCGGGGCCGTTGAAAATGTCAGGAACGGTATCAAACTGGAAAACTTCACTGAATACTACCCCGGCCACGCAGAGATGAGCCGCGCTTTCGGCTGGGGGCTGTCATGGGAAGACGGGGAAAAAGACCCCCAAAATTGAATGACTGTAAAAACATACACTGCCCTATAAATCCCGCTTTCACCCACGCCGCTTTTCCCTTATCCTTGGGGGTAAAGTATAAAGAGCAAGTGCAATAAAATAACGGCACTGCCAATAAAAATGGAAACGGCTAGATACTGTAGTCACGTGTTATGCCTATTTCTGTTCGTTTTTCAGATAAAAGGATCAAGTTTTTGGTCCACAGGACATGCCAAAGCATATTCAAGGAGCAAAAACGATGATAACTTTATTTGAAAAACGAACAGAAATAGGCATAACACGTGACTACAGTATCTAAGGTCAGGACTCATTAATTTTGTACAATTCTGTTAAACATGAAAGGGCAAGATGCAATGAAAACAAGTGAAAGCATAGCCAAAGCTATGATAAGCTTGTTTGAAAATGGAGATTGCTCTTTCATGTTTAACCGTCTATCCGGCGCGGTAAATTTTTGTATTTATTTGCTCAAATCGCTTGAACGTAGCTTTGGCTATGCTTTGCACGATTTTTACAAATATCTATCAAAAATTTACGAACGCGCAGAATGGACATAATTTAATGAGTCCTGACCCTAAATGATGGAAATGACCACAGCAGAAGCTTTCATCCTGGCGCTAGGTGCTTTGGGGCTGGGGATGATTATGCTGATCCGCGGCGGAAACTGGACCATTGACGCCGCCGTTTACATTGCCCGACATCTGGGCGTCTCTCCTATGGTTGTCGGCTTTACAATTGTCGCGTTTGGCACGTCACTGCCGGAACTGATCGTTTCCATCAATGCCAGCTGGCACGGCTCGCCCGGCATTGCGATCGGGAATGTACTGGGTTCCAACATCGCGAATATCCTGCTTGTCATCGGTGCGACAGCCTTATTCACGACACTGGTGGCCATCCCGCGCGCCTTAATGCGCGATCTGTTCATGATGATTGCCGCCACAATTGGGCTGGCAGGACTCATGATATTTGGTGAGATTAACCGCATTGCCGGCATGATCTTGATTGCTCTTCTTCTGCTGTACGTCTTTTGGCAATATGTCATGGCTATGCGCGGACAAATCCCAATCGAGGAGGTCGAAGAGCCGGAATTCAAATCCGTACCCGCATCGCTTTTCTTCCTGATTTTGGGTTTGATTTTTATCGCGCTCGGCGCAGAATTCCTCGTCCGCGGCGCCAAAGTCGGCGCCTTCGTTATGGGCGTTCCCGAGGCGGTTATTGGTTTGTCGATCATCGCCATCGGCACATCCCTGCCAGAGCTTTCAACCTGCATCATCGCCGCGCGCAAACATCAAAGCGACCTGATTTTGGGTAATATTATCGGCTCTAACGTCTTTAACATCATGATGATTTTAGGAGCCACAGCTTCAATCAAACCCATTGTGATGAGTGAACTGGCTCCGCAGCTCCTCAGCCTTGATATATGGATCACCTTGGGGATCAGCGTCCTTTTCGCGCTCTTGCTTCTTTTGTACCGGAAAGTAACAAAACCAATCGGGCTTTTGTTCCTTGGCAGTTATGCTGTATATATTATAATGATTTACGCTTTATACATGGCGTAAGGGCGCTTAAGGAAAAGACTATCATGGAAAATAACGACGACGACATCAAACCCATCGACATGTCCCCGGCACCATCGGAATCATCGGCAGAACCAGAGGGCGCCAATCCTGCGCCTCCCTTACCGCCAACAGAACCGGAAATATCTAATCCTGCGCCGCCGCCGCCCCCTGCACCTGCGCCGGAACCAGAGCCAAAACCGGAGGCCACAGCCTCGGGTGAAAACGCCATGCCCGAACCGCCGCCACATCTAGCCGGCGCGGGATCGCGCCACGAGCCCAATTACATCAATAAAGGCGATTACATTGATTTATTTGAAAATCACCCCGGTTTAGTCCGGATTAACATTGGTGTCGGCTGGGAGCATAAAGCCTTACAAGAAGACAAACTCGACCTCGATATTTGCTGCTTTTTGCTGAACAAGGACGAGACAACCCGTGAAAATGAAGATTTCATTTTCTACAACAACATGAGCGCCTGCAACGGCGCCGTAAAGCTTCAAGAAGACAACCGCACCGGAGCCGGGGAAGGCGATGATGAAATCATTTTTCTTGATCTGAACGGCATTCCTTTTGATATTCTCAAGATTGTTTTCGTCATTGCGATTTATGATCCGGAGCTTAAGGGGCACGCTTTCTCCCAAGTGCGCGATGTTTATTTCCGTATATTCTCCGATGACGATGAAGAAGAACTTGTGCGCTATCAGGTCAATGAAGAGGCCATAGCGAACGAAAAAGCCTTCGTTGTCGCCAATCTTCTGCGGGAAGGCCCGAAATGGTTTATTGAACCTCAGGATAAAGCTATTGAGGGCGGACTAGCTGAAATTGCCGAGCAATACGATCTTGTGATTGCCGAGAGAACCGGCTGATCCGTTTTTATCATCCTGAGCCTTCTTCCCTTTCAAGAAGCACCGTCATCCCCGCTCCACCCAACAAGGGGGCACAAAGAAAAAGAATAGTAATGATTGAATTATGAAAATTTATGCTTTTATTGGCCACGTATTGACGGTTGAGGAGTAAGGGGCTTTTCCTATCACCGGTTTCTGATTATTGGCACCCTCTTCTCGCCCACAAAATAGCGCTAGAACCCGCGGCCTTTGGGGGTCAAAAGCTGATTCGCTTCGATTTTGGGGGCTTTCTTCCCGCCGCCGCCATACTGGTCGGCGCCGCGCTCTTTTTTGAAAAGCTCTTGGTCCAGCAATTCGTCAATATCGGGGATGATCCCCTGTTTAAGGCTTTGCACAACGGCCCCGAAAAAGTTACACGATTTTTCCGGCCAATTGCTAATCGTCTCATCCAGCGCTTCGCCGCGCACCGAAACCTTCCGGATCGTCCAGTTCCCGGCGTTACTATGATAAGCGCAAAGCTGAAACACATGATCGGCGGGCGGTTTACCCTCCGGCGGGGTTTCATACATCACATCAACCGCGGCATAAATGTCATCCATATTATCGGTTCCCGCAGAAACCTCTGCATTACAGGTCACACTGCCCTCCTCATCACAAACCATCCAGGGACAATTCTCATAAGGACCGAGCACGCGCCCAACCCCCAGCTTGTTCATCAATTCCTGTTTTGTGACTTGCATATTTTTCTCTCAGAAAGCGTATCGCTCAACATAGCTTTGTTATATGGGATTTGTGAAGCTAAAAAAGCTGCCCTTGATTCTCTTTCGGCTGAGGCGTTTTTTGCCGTGGTTTGGTTTGCGGCGCCCCGGATTTTCCAATCACCGCATCCACAAGATCGTCATGAAATTCAAGCTTTACAGCCTGACCGGATGAAGCCTGCGCTGCGGCGCTCAAAGGGGCGCCTTTTTCATCGCGGACCACGACAAACCCGCGCGCCAAAACACTTTTAAATGAAAGGCTCTCCAACATACGCCCGGCGCTTTCCAGAGCCTTTTTCTGTTCCCGGAACAGGGCCGTACCAGCCCGTTGCAAACTTTCCGTGCGGATATTCAAAATTTTCCCGGCCTCATCAATGCGGCTTTGCGGATGCCGCAGCTTGGCCCCCGACTCGACCACGCGGGAGCGATGACCTGCCACGCCCTTCTCAAACGCGCCGGTGAGCTTATGCGACACATAATCAAGCCCCTGCATTTTGATTTCCAGCAAACGCCCCGGATCGCCCAACCGGGCGCTGTGTGCCTCAACAATCTGCCGCCGCTGTTCCAAAAGGCGCGCCGCCGCATTAACCAGTCTTTTTTCATCATCGAGAATTTGAGCCATCAATTCGGCCCGTACGGGCACAGCCATCTCCGCCGCGCCCGTCGGTGTCGGTGCCCGCAAATCAGCCGCATAATCAATCAAAGTCGTGTCCGTTTCATGACCGACGGCAGAGATAACAGGGATGGTGCAATCCGCCACAGCGCGCACAACAGCTTCCTCATTAAAAGCCATAAGGTCTTCGAGAGAGCCGCCGCCGCGCGCAACAATCAGAATATCCGGGCGATAAGCATCCGCGAGGCCGTCGAACCCACGCACAGCGTCGGCGATCTGCTCCGCCGCACCGGTGCCCTGCACAAGAACGGGCCAAAGCAAAACATGCGAGGGAAAACGGTCGCGCAGACGGTGCATAATATCACGGATCACCGCGCCCGTCGGCGAAGTCACAACGCCAATACGGCGCGGCAGGAAAGGCAGCTTTTTCTTACGCTCCGGAGCGAACAATCCTTCGGCAGCCAGCTTTTTCTTACGCTCTTCCAGCATCTTGAGAAGTGCGCCTTCCCCGGCCAGTTCCATTGTCTCAATTACAATCTGATAGCGCGAAGATTTCGGATAGCTCGACACCTTGCCCGTTATGATAACTTCCAACCCGTCTTCCGGTCTGATGCCCAAACGGTTCATCACACCGCGCCAGCACACAACATTGATATTGGCCTCTTCGTCTTTCAGATCGGCATACATGTGGCCGGAACCCGCGATCTTTACGCCCGCCAGCTCACCACGCACCCGGATGTGGCCGTATGTTTCCTCCAACGTGCGCCGAAGAGAAAGCGCCAGATCAGAGACGGAAAATTCCGGAACATTACCTTGCGGATTTATGGATGTTGGGTTTGTCATTCTCGTGATAATATAGAAGAAGGCTTAGGGTCAGGACTCATTAATTTTGTACAATTCTGTTAAACATGAAAGGGCAAGATACAATGAAAACAAGTAAAAGCATAGCCAAAGCTATGATGAGCTTGTTTGAAGATGGAGATTGCTTTTTCATGTTTAACCGTCCTTACGGCGCGGTAAATTTTTGCATCTGTTTGCTCAAATCGCTTGAACGTAGCTTTGGCTATGCTCTACGCGATTTTTACAAATATCTATCAAAAATTTACGAACGCGCAGAATGGACATAATTAATGGGTCCTGACCCTGGAAACGTAAACGGTCACTCTCTTTATGCCCCAATCGCTCTCTTCTTATCTATATGCTGACGAAGCCGCCGCCATCAAAACGCTACGGAAATCTCTGCCGTGGCCGGATGTCTTGCATGAACAGGTCGAACAGGAAGCCGTGCGGCTGGTCGAAAAGGTACGCGCCGCCAAGCGAAAAGCCGGAGAACTGGAATCGTTCCTCCAGCGCTATGGCCTCGACAGTGCGGAGGGTTTGGCGCTCATGGCGCTGGCGGAGGCGCTTTTGCGCATTCCCGATGCCGCGACAGCGGACGCCTTAATCGAAGACAAAGTTATGGCCGCCGACTGGTTTGAAGATCATACCGCCGGAAGTGACTGGATGGTAACCGCCGCCGGGCTGGGCCTGACAATCACGCGCCATACGCTTGAAAGCGCCTTGAGCAAAATGGGGAAACCGGCCATCCGCCGGGCGATGAAAAGCGCCATGCGTATGATGGGGCGGCAATTTGTTTTGGGCCGAACAATCGACGAAGCCCTAAAAAACGCAAACGCCTACCGCAAGGCCGGATACCGGCCCTCTTACGACATGCTGGGCGAAGGGGCCCGCACACAAGAAGACGCCCAGCACTATTTTGAAGCTTACCGCAACGCGCTGGAGGCCATCGCCCGCCACACCGGCCCGGACGCAACAAACCGCCCCAGCATATCCGTTAAGCTCTCGGCACTTCACCCACGCTATGAATACCGCCAACGGGAATGCTGCGTTCCGGATTTAAGCGAAAAACTAATTGCCCTGTGCCGGATCGCGGCGGAACACAGACTGGGCTTGACGATTGATGCGGAGGAATCCGACCGCCTGCCGCTGTCGCTGGAAATATTGGAAGCCGCCATGGCCGACAAAACGACCAAAGGCTGGAAACGGCTAGGGCTGGCCATCCAAGCCTATGACAAGCGCTGCTTTGCCTTGATCGACCGCCTAAAGGATATGGCGGAAAAACACGGGCGCGTTATTAACGTACGGCTGGTTAAAGGTGCCTATTGGGATACGGAAGTAAAACGCGCTCAGGAATTAGGTCTGCCGGATTATCCGGTTTTTACCCGTAAATCCCACACGGACCTGTCATGGCTAGCATGTGCGCACAAATTGCTGCAACATAGAGAAACGCTCTACCCCATGTTCGCAACACACAATGCGCACTCCGTAGCAGCGGTACTCATCATGGCCGGAGAGAATCGAGCCGGTTTTGAATTCCAGCGCTTACACGGCATGGGCGCGGCCCTGCATGATGTCTTGCTCAAAGAGGGGCTAGCCGCAGGCGGTATATACGCTCCCGTAGGCGCTCATCAGGACTTGCTGCCGTACCTCGTCCGTCGCCTTTTAGAAAACGGGGCGAACAGCTCCTTCGTTAACAAGCTGTACAACCCAAACATCGCGCCACAAGACATTGTTGCGGACCCGGTGCAAGCTGTCATCAAACGCCAACCCTCTGGCATGCGCCATCCAGCCATTCCCCTGCCCCGTGATCTTTACGGCCCCGAACGCCTGAATGCCGAAGGTCTGGACCTTCAGGAAGAAAAAAGCTGTACGGAATTGCTGCAACAAATTAAGGAAGCCACAGACGGGAAGAGATTTGAAGCAGCCCCCTTAATCGGTGGCAAAGTCATGGTTGAAGGCGAGGCGCTTTCGGTCCTCAACCCCACCACAAACACCCCCGTTGGCAAGGTCTGGAACACGCAGAGCGCTCATGTCCGCCCTGCTTTTAAAACGGCCCGACAGGGTTTTGCGTTATGGGACGCCGCGCCCGCGGCCAAACGAGCGGAATCCCTCGAGCGGTTAGCCGATTTACTGGAACATAACCGGGCACAACTGATGGGGCTATGTATTCATGAAGCCGGAAAAACCATAGACGATGCCCTTGCCGAACTTCGCGAAGCCGTTGATTTTTGCCGCTATTATGCGCAACAAGGCCGC
Organism: Alphaproteobacteria bacterium; assembly: GCA_050297015.1. Lineage (GTDB taxonomy): Bacteria > Pseudomonadota > Alphaproteobacteria > Micavibrionales > Micavibrionaceae > JACKJA01. Next base: position 24,314 of record JBNKRZ010000023.1, read on the forward strand.
AAATTATTCGCCGAAACCGGAACGCGCATGGCCGGACCGACCGGAGAGCAAAACATTCTGACCCATCACGGCCGGGGCGTTTTCGTGTGTATCAGCCCTTGGAATTTCCCTCTGGCCATTTTTATCGGCCAAATTGCTGCGGCGCTGATGGCCGGGAATGCCGTTATCGCCAAACCTGCCGAACAGACCCCTTTGATCGCCATGATGACCGCACGCCTGATTTTACGGGCGGGCGTGCCGCCGGAGACTTTTACTCTGTTGCCCGGCGCCGGAGATATAGGGGCGAAAATCGTCGCGCACCCTGATGTTGCGGGCGTAGCCTTTACCGGCTCCACGGAAATAGCGCGCTTTATCAATCGTAACCTCGCCGCAAAGGAGGGGCCTATTATACCGCTGATCGCCGAAACAGGCGGACAAAATGCGATGATCGCGGATAGCTCCGCCCTGCCGGAACAGCTCGTAGACGACGTTATCCCCTCCGCTTTTGGATCCGCGGGACAGCGCTGTTCCGCCTTACGCGTCCTCTACCTTCAGGAGGAAACCGCCGATAAAATCATAACAATGCTGCGCGGCGCTATGGCACAAATGCGGTGCAGTGACCCATCATGCATCACCACAGATATCGGCCCCGTCATTGACAGAGAAGCCTTGGAAATGCTGCGATCTCACAGAAACAATCTTGCAAAAGAAGCACACCTGATCGCAGAGATGAAACTGGATGAACCCTTTTTGACACAGGGTCACTTTTTTGCGCCTTGCGCCTATGAAATTGAGTCTATCAAACAATTGAAGGGCGAAGTATTCGGCCCCGTTTTACATGTGATTCGCTACAAAGCGTCCGATCTTAAACGGATAATGGGGGAAATTAACGCCACCGGATACGGCCTGACTTTCGGTGTTCATAGCCGCATTAACGCACGGATGAAAGAACTGTCCGGCGCAGCAAAATCTGGAAATGTATATATCAACCGCGGCATGACCGGCGCGGTTGTCGGATGCCAGCCCTTTGGCGGACAGGGGCTATCCGGCACCGGACCCAAAGCCGGCGGCCCGCATTATCTGCCCCGTTTCGCAACAGAGAAAGTCACGTCCACAGACACCACGCGGCACGGTGGAAACGCCACATTAATCTCGCTTTCAGAATAAAGAATGATACAATAGAATCATGTCTACGATTTCCCAAAGCCTCGATCTCCGGCAAAGCCAGAACCTTATCATGACCCCGCAACTGCAGCAGGCCATCAAGCTGTTGCAGATGAATAACATGGAGCTAAACGAATATGTTGAGGAAGAGCTGGAAAAAAATCCGCTTTTGGAAAAAGCGCCGGACGATGAAGAGGGCATAGAAACGGAAAAAACGGAACGACAAAGTGAATCCGATGAAATAGATACCGCTTTCGCCGATTCATGGACGGGCAATGAAAACACCGCCGAACAAACAACAGACTTCGATCCGGGCTCCGCTATGGCGACAGTCGGCGCCGGAGGGAACAGCACGTTCGACCCCATGGATGATAATTTCGAAAATCGCTTGCGTGACACCCAAACGCTGCGCGCGCACCTAACCGAACAATTACATTTAAGCTTTGACGATGAACGCGACCGTATGATCGGTGCTTTGCTCATAGATATGCTTGATGAGAGCGGCTACCTGCGCTGCGATCCCGAGGAACTGGTCGAGCGCCTTGGCTGTTCACCCGAACGGCTGGAGCGTCTTTTGACCCGTCTGAAACAATTTGACCCAACGGGCGTTTTTGCTCGCGATCTACCGGAATGTCTGGCCTTACAGCTAGAAGAGAAAAACGCACTTGACCCGCCAATGAAGTCATTATTGGATCACATTGACCTCCTCGGCCAGCACGATTACACCAAGCTGGCCGACTTATGCGGGGTCAACGACACATACCTAAAAGACATGATCGAAGAGATTCGCCGCCTTAACCCCAAACCGGCCGGCGATTTCGACCACCTTGTTGTGCAAACAGCCGTCCCGGATGTTTTGATGAAACGGCTGCCTAAGAATTTGGGTGGTGGGTGGCGCGTCGAACTTAATAACGATACGCTGCCGCGTGTACTCGTGAACCAAACATACTACACAGAGGTCGCACAACACGCCAAAAACAAAAAAGACAAAAGCTATCTGAGCGAACAGCTCGCCGCGGCAAACTGGCTGACGCGCGCCCTCGACCAACGGGCCCAGACAATCCTGAAGGTCGCGGCGGAAATCATCGAACATCAAGAGGGCTTTTTCCTCTACGGCATTGAGTTTCTCAAACCCCTGACGTTAAGGGAAATCGCGCAAGAAATTGAAATGCACGAAAGCACCGTTTCCCGCGTTACAACCGGAAAATATATCGGCACACCACGCGGTTTGTTCGAACTTAAATTCTTTTTCTCTACAGCGCTTGGCAGCGGCGATGACGCCCATTCCGCCGAAGCTGTCAAAGCCCGAATCAAAGCCCTGGTCGACGCGGAAGAGCCAACAAAAATCCTGTCCGATGACAAAATCGTCGCACTATTGAATGATGACGGGATTGATATTGCACGGCGAACCGTTGCTAAATATAGAGAAAACATGAATATTCCGTCTTCCGTTCAACGGCGGCGTATTAAGAAAAACCAATAGGTTTCTCTTGTCTTACCGGGGTAAATCCTGTTAAAACCACATTGGTTTGAACTCACAACATAAAATGGAAGACAACAGCTATGCAACTGACTGTTCAAGGCAAGCAAATGGATTTAGGTGATGCGCTGCGCACTCATATCACAGAGAAGCTTGAAGACATCAACGCCAAATATTTTAACCACGCAACAGACGCCACCGTCACTATCTCTAAAGAGGGACACGGCCATGGCACGATCAAAGCCCACATTTCCATTCGCATCGGAAAAGACATCATGATTATGGCCGACGATGTTGCTGGCGATTCCTATGGCGCCTTTGACTCTGCCGCCGAAAAAGTCGCTAAACAAATGCGCCGTTACAAAAAGCGCCTGCGCGATCACCACGACCGTCTGGAAAAAACACCGGAATCCGAGATTGTTCGCGCACGCGACTATGTTTTGGCTGCGGAACCGGAAGCCTCTGAGGCCGACGAAGAAGACCACAGTAAAGACCCCGTTGTTATCGCTGAGATTACAACAGACATCCAAACGATGAGCGTTTCCGAAGCGGTTATGCGTCTGGACCTATCCGGTCAGAGCGCGCTACTGTTCCATAACGCCTCTCATAATGGACTGAACATGGTCTACCGCCGCCCGGACGGCAATATTGGCTGGATCGACCCTGAAGGCAATGGGAAGAGTGATTCTGTCGCGGCATAACAAATAAAGCCCCGCTCACACGAGCGTATTTTCAAATAACATTCGTTATTTAAAACCCCTTGTGAAAATGAGGGGTTTTTCTTTTGATTTGAAAAAGTTTATTATTAGCAATAACTTAAGTGCTATCTTTGAGTCGAAAAGGCTTGGCAAACAACGCAAACCCCTGTACACAGACCCCATAGAAGAAACAGCTACCCGTCTGCATAACGGAGCAGACATGATGATTAAAAACTGCAAAGGGAGAATCACCATGGTCATAGCTGATGAGCGTCTTTCTATAGATGTTATTATTCCGCACTTAAAAGCCAGCAACAAAAAACAGTTGCTCCAGACACTCGCGCGCAAAGCCGCCGCCGCGAAAGGGTTGGGGTCTTATGACCTGATGGATCGCCTGTGGGAAAAAGAATTACGATCACCCTCCGGCATCGGAGACGGTCTAGCCATCCCACATTTAAAAGTCCCGGGTTTGAACGAACCTTTCACCATGTTCGCACGCTTGAACAAAATGATTGAATTCGATGCTCTGGACGGCGAACCCGTTGATATGGTTTTCCTGCTTTTATCACCGGAAACGGAAAGCAACGCCTATCATCTGCGCCGCCTGTCTTGCGTAACGCGCATCCTGCGTCAGGAGGAAATGCGCAAAAAACTCCACAACGCTTACGATGCGAGCGGATTGGAAATTATGTTTATGGACAAAAATATCCAACAACTGGCTGCCTAATTCTCTTGATTATAGGCCGTTTAAGATCTCTTCGTTTTACCTTTCCCGGGCATAGAGTCATCATTAACGTCAACGTCGATCGCTTGCGGCGGCAAAGCCGGTTTCCCCGGTTTTTGAGTACCATTAATTGTAATTTTACGCGCTGATGATTCGGGAATAACGCGCTGCATATCAATGTGCAACAAGCCGTTATCGAGAGAAGCTTCTTTAACCTCTATCCCATCGGCCAAAACGAATGAACGCTGAAACTGACGCGCAGCAATGCCACGATGCAAATAGACCCGCTCACCATCGTCGGTCTGCTTGCCCCGGATCAAAAGCTGATTATGCTCGACCTCTACATCGAGATCATCCATCGTAAAGCCCGCCACAGCCAGCGTAATACGCAAACCGTCCTCGCCGCACTGTTCTACATTATAAGGAGGATAACCATCCGTACTTTTTTTGAGACGATCCAGATCACGCTCGAACTGGTCGAAGCCTAAGAAAAAAGGATGATCGAATAAAGATAATCTTGCTGTCATTTTGTAACTCCTCTTTCGTTATGAGCAAGTCAAACATAAGTAAGAAATCGGCCCGCCAGGCAGCGCCGTCCCTATGGAATTTATATAGATAACAATGCCTAAAAAATCAAGAAAAGCGTTCGTTTACGCCTTTCCCGCCTGCTTTTTAAGGAAAACACAGCCGCAATAAGTGCATGTAACCGATTCGCTGCCGTCAAAGCTGTACCACACCAATGGATGGCCCAACGGCCCGCCGCCACCATCGCATTTAACATCATCTGTATCGCGGTCAACCATCACAGTTTCGGGCTTATTGGCAAGCGGAGCGGTCATTCATAAAGTCCTTTAAGGGTTGATGTTATCCGACAAGGCATCTGGAGCGTCAGCGTAGGGATAATACTACGGTAGCGACAGACAACGATGGCGGGAACAAAAGTTAAACGACTATATTAACTTTTTGTTCGCACCTTTCCCCTAAATTGGCACTAGAAAGGCTTTGTGACAAGAGAGAAACACCATCGTGACAAAACAAAACACCATAGATTTTATAGACAACCCGGCCGTTAAAAACCGGGAGGACTGCTATGTAACCCTCACAGTCGATACTGCCAAAGTATTGGAAAGCTGGAAAAATTCTTTGTACGCCTTCGAATGGCTGACAAACGAAGGGCTATTCCGGCCCTCTAGCGAACTGCCGGAAAGGGAACAAGAAAGACAAATCAGCCTGCAAAAAGCTCTCAAAGAGGGAGCACCTCTTGAAAAACCGGTTTTGGGAATTGGGCTAATGGATAATGTAGAAATCGGCGCCGGGCGCGCTGTGTTTCTAACCCTTGCACAAAAGGAAATATCCACAATTCCCGTTCACATTCCCAAAAACCACCGCACAGACTTTGAAACTTTTTTGGCATAGGAGCCGAAAAATTCATGTACAATAGCCTGATGAGCAGAAATCATAGTTCAGAATCCGGCTCCGCTATTTTCTACGTCCTGCTGGCCGTGGGCTTGCTCGCGGCACTATCCTTTGCCGTTGTACAAGGCGATCGCTCAAGCATCGGCAAAGTCGCCGGAGACAAAGCCCGCTTGTCGGCCTCGGAAATCATGGATTATGGTGCGGTCCTGAAAAAAGCCACGGTGCAGCTGCGTTTGCGCGGCACAACGCTCAGCAATTTAAGTTTCGCACACAGCAGCGCCGATGCGGCCTATGGCACCTATGACAATAGCCCGGATGATGAGGTATTCAACCCGGAGGGCGGCGCCGTGCTCTATACCGTACCAAACCCCATAGCCTTGGCTGTCGCGGGCCGGATGTTTGAATTCTACGGCGAGAATGAAGTGGAGCTGGTTGGCTCAACCTGTGGAGCAACAGCGTGCGCCGATTTAATCGCCGCCGTTGCGGGGCTGAAAGAAGAGGTCTGCATCCAGATCAATAATGCGCTGAGTGTCGGTGCCGAGGATGCCGCGCCCCCCTCAGACACAGCGATGGACACAACCCGCTATGGCGGCAGTTTCGGCTATACCCGCACCATCGGTGATGAAGATGCCGATCTTGCGGGAAAAAGCGCCGCGTGCTTTGAAAACACCTCCACCGGGGAATACGTCTATTATCAGGTTCTCATCGCACGCTAAAATCAAGCTTTGCGCCATTTAGGACCGTCGGGCGTATCCTCGATTACGACACCCATAGCCGCCAGCTCATCACGGATTTCATCGGCCCGCGCAAAGTTTTTTGCTGCACGCACGTCCGTTCTTTCTTGCAACAATTTTTCTACAGCCTGCGCATCGACGCTATCACCGGAATTTGTGTATCCAAGCCAACTCTTAGGGTCTTGTTGCAAAAGCCCTAAAAGATTTCCCGCAGCAAGAAGCTGCCCCTTCAGCGTCGGTGTTTTTTGCGCCGCAGCCTCTTTGGCCAAAGCATTTAGCGCCGCCAGCGCTTTGGGTGTGTTCAAATCATCACACAACGCATCCAAAACAGCCTCTGGCACCGCCGCATTCTCCTGCGCCTCGACACCCTCCAAATCTTTGAGAATATTGTACAGCCGGTCGAGCAAGCGGCGGGATTGGTTTAGAATATTCTCATTCCAATCCAAAGGCTGGCGGTAATGCGCGGATAAAAGCGTCAAACGCAGCACTTCCCCCGGAAAATGCGCCAACAGCTCATGCACCAGCTTTATATTTCCCAACGATTTCGACATCTTATCGCCGCTCATCGTCAAGAAACCATTATGCACCCAGACTTTAGAGAAAGCAGATGGGTCGTCCTCATAGCCGTGCGCGCAGCAACTTTGTGCCACTTCGTTTTCATGGTGCGGAAATTTGAGGTCCGCGCCGCCGCCATGAATATCAAAGGGCAACCCCAAATGCTTTTCCGCCATCGCCGAGCATTCAAGATGCCAGCCCGGACGCCCAAACCCCCACGGGCTATCCCAACCCGGCTGGCCTTCATCGCTCGGCTTCCACAGCACAAAATCCGCCGGATCTTTTTTGTACGGCGCCACTTCCACACGCGCACCGGCGACCTGCTCATCGCGGCTGCGGCCGGATAGCGCGCCATATTTCTCAAAAGACGGCACATTAAATAGGACATGCCCTTCCGCCTCATAAGCGTGATCCGCCGCAATCAGCTTTTCAACCAGAGCAATCATCTCCGGAATGGTCTGTGTAGCCAAGGGCTGAATGTCCGGCCCTGCCGCGCCGAGCGCCGCCATATCCTCATTATAGATACGGGTATATTTCTCCGTAATGGCAGAAATTGGGGTATCTGTCTCCTTTGCCGCGGCCATGATTTTGTCATCAACATCAGTGATGTTGGAGACGTACGTTACCTTTGGGTACAAAACGCGCAACACACGCGCCAGCAAATCAAAAGCCACGGCCGCGCGCGCATTGCCGATATGGGCGTAATTATAGACCGTCGGGCCACAAGCATACATGCGCACATGCGTCTCATCAATCGGATGAAATTCTTCTTTTTGTCCACTTAGCGTATTGTGAAGTCTTAACTGCGGCATGGCTTTCAAACCCCTATTGCTCTGGTTCCATGCCCAAACGAATACGCTATATGCCCCGCCCATGCAAGCGAGACCTTACCCTTTAGGATTTTTGCCTGCGCTTTATAAAAGGCGCTTTTTTAATGACACCAAGCAGGCGTTCCTGCGAATACGGCTTTTTCAAAAACTGCACAGCGCCGCCCTTCAAGGAAGAAATAATATGCGGCTTGGCACTATCGACGCTAAGCATCACGACATAAGATTCCGGATCCATTTTCCGAATAGCCTGCAAGACCGCCTGTCCGTTCAGGCCCGGCAAATGAAGATCCAAAAGCACCGCGTCCGGCGCGTGTTCAATATAGTATAAAATCGCATCCTCGCCCGTACGCGCCAAAACAACATCGAATGACCCGTGAAGAAATCCCGTTGTGTATGTTGCGGTAAAACGGTCATCTTCCACAAGCAGGACAACGGGTTCTTCCCGCCGCCGCCGCCGCAAATCCAGCGTCCGCACCCGTTCTCTGTCCGCCAAAGCTTCATAAGCCATGACCTTTTTAGCGGCCAACAAACGCTCATCGGCTAATTTCTCATAGCGATAATAATCCTTATCTATCACCGTAAAACGGTACAAAGAAGGATCAATCGTTTTAATACTTTCATCAATAGCCTTTTTAAAAGAACTCAACTCTTCTTCATTACGCGGCCGGGCCAATATAACAATATCGCCATCACTAAAAGGATAAATCGTTGCCTGCACGAAAGTGCCGACTTTTTCACTTATCAGCGCACTTAATGAAGTAGCCTGCCCGCAAATTTTTTCAATATTCTGGCGAATAGCCCCCGGGCTTTCCAAAAGCACCTCATGATTGAGCAGCCGCGATAAAGCAAGATGAACACCGACCCATCCCTGACTTTTGTGCCGTAATCCTTCAACAGCGCTTAAAAAATGGTGGTCCGGACTTTCGCCAACAACCTTCATTCCTGTGACTTCCTAATTTATAAATAAAATCCGTAGTCGCCACTATATCACAAAAAAATCAAAAAGTTACCATTACAGAATTCCAAAAGTTTCGCGCCCAAAAGACCTGCGACCTTTTGTTCCCTTGAGAAAAAATACAGCCCTATTAATAATAAAAATTATTCTCAACAACATAAAAAGATTAGAACACCATGAACAAAATTAAACTCTCGCTTTTAGCTGGCGCTTGCAGTGCCTTTTTTGTAACACCTGCCGCGCAAGCACAGCAAAATGAGACATTGCCGGCCATCACGGTTGAAGCTCCCGTTTACCTTTACACACCGGGAATCAGCTACGCGACACCGGGCGAGGAAAATTTTACAAGCCACGGCGGCGGGGATTTCTTAAGGAACATTCCGGGCGTTGACGGCGGGCGCCTTGGCGGGCACGGCATCGACCCCGTTATCCGCGGCCAGCAACAAACTCAACTTAACATCATGGCTGATGGCGCTTTCGTTCACGGCGGGTGCCCCAACCGGATGGATCCCCCCACATCCTTTACGGCCGTATCAAGCTATGACGAGATCAAAGTCGTTAAAGGCTATCAAAGTGTACAGAACGGTCCTGGCGGAACCGGGGGAACGGTCTTATTCGAACGCGCCCCCCGCGGCGCGCGCGGCGATGAAATCACGTGGAGTGGCGAAATAGAAGGCGGCTACACAACGAACAGCAGCACACCAGAGGGCGTCTTTGCCCTCACAGGCGGAAACAACACTGCGGAAATGCGCTTTAACGGAACGACAACCCGCGCCAATAACTACAAAGACGGCAGCGGCAAAACCGTACGCAGTGCCTTTGATTCCCACAGTCTTCTCTTAATGCCAACATGGTTTGTCAGTGACAACACGACGCTCACACTCGGTCTGGAACGCCTGCGTACGGACGATGCCCTGTTTGCCGGCGCTGCGATGGATGCGCCGCTTGACGAGACTTTTATCTATCGCGCCAAAGCCAGCCATGACTACGACCACGACATTTTACAATCCGTAAACGTCGAAGCTTACAAATCCATGGTCGATCACATGATGGACAACTATTCCCTGCGCACCAATACGGGCATGAAAATGCGGGTGTACTCCGATTCCGACACACTGGGCGGGAAAATCACTACCGCTCTAAAAGCCGCGAATTTGCCCTTTACCATAGGGATCGAGCACCACAGCAATAACCGCGATGCCCGCCGTTATAGCGGCATGGCCATGGCGGCGGATGCCACAACGGAGCAATCCTATATGTGGCCGGACGCCACCATCGCGCAAAGCGGCCTGTTCGTGGAAACGGAAATGCCTCTATCCGCCCCGGTCCGCCTGAGACTCGGCGGGCGCTATGACTATGTGAAGGCCCAAGCGGATAAAGCCGACGCCGTATTCGGCACGATCAGCGCCAATACGCTTTACACCAACCACTATGGCTATGATGCCGCCTCCGACGCTCATGAGAACAATTTCGGCGGCCTTGCACGGCTGGAATATGACTTAAGCGATGATACAACTCTGTTTGCAGGCGTAAGCCGTTCTGTGCGAACCGCCGATGCGACAGAGCGCTTTATGGCGGCCAACAGCGGCACCGCCGCAATGCGCTGGGTCGGGAATCCGCACATAGACCCGGAAGCCCATCACCAGCTTGATGTCGGCCTGTCCACCGGAGGCACCGGTTGGTCGTGGGGCATGAATGCGTACTATGACGACGTGCGCGATTTTATCATGCGCGATACGGCCCGCGGGCAAGATGGTATCGTCGCCAACAGCGGAGAGACAATCTACCGCAACATTGACGCCACGCTAGCCGGGGCCGAGATGGAAGGCCAATGGCAGATTAACGGACATTTCACCTTAGATGGTGCCTTGACCTACACTTACGGTGAAAACGATGAAGACAACGACGCTCTAGCGCAAATCCCGCCGCTAACCGGGCATATTGCTCTGGATTATACACTGGATGATACGTGGTCCTTTGGTGGCCGAACACAATTTGCAACCCAGCAAACACGGATCGACGATAACACCAGCACACGGGATGTCCGGAAAACACCGGGTTACGCAACGATAGACCTTTATGGCCAGTGGGCGATAAACCCTGCCTTTACGCTGCGCTTCGGGGTTGATAATATTCTGGACCATGACTATGCACGCCACATTAACCGCTCGAGCGCTTTCGATGCCACAGAAGTCCAGGTCAACGAACCCGGACGGGCGGCTTACATGCGACTCAAAGCAACTTTCTAAAGAACAGGGACAAAAGACGCTTTGGGCGCCTTTTGTCCTCTCTTTTTCCGTGCATGCCACTATAATCGCTTTACTCGGCATAGCGGTTTCCGCCGGGCTATTCTTGGGGCAGGGCCGCTCTTATGAAACGGTTTTTCCGGTCGATCTGGTTTTTATTCCTCCACAAGCGCCGCCTGAAATAGCAAAAACAGAGCCGGAACCCCTACCGGAACCGAAAACCTTTTCGCCCCTTATTCCGGAAACGCTGAACATACCGGAGCCGAAAGCCCCCACGCCTCCCAAAGAAAACGTAGCCCACGCCTCCAAAAAACCGGCGCTGCAAAAACGGGCCCTCAAACGGGAACAAACAAAGCCCCAAACCGCCAGCACCCCAACAGTTACGCTTGCCCCGCGACAGGGGATCGCGCCCTATAATTACCGCCACAGCGTCGTCCGGCACATCGAACAGCACAAATATTATCCGGCGACCGCCCGACGGCGTAATCTGGAAGGGGTCGTAACAATCTCCTTTTCCATCACGGAAACGGGAGCCATCACACAAAGCCGTATTATCAAAACCTCCGGCCAGCACCTTCTAGATAACGCCGCATTGGTAACACTCAAAAATGCCAATCCGCTGCCGCCGCCACCCACACAATGGCCGGCCGGAAAACGTCACTTTGAACTTCCCCTTCACTATCAACTCAAAAGGTAGAACGCTTTGACAACACTCACTTTACCCCGATGGTACGATCTCCACACCCACTTGCGCCAAGGCGCACTTTTGGAACCTCTCATCGCGGCGCAAAAAGCAATGGGCTGTACCGGGGTATTGGCCATGCCCAACACAAAACCCCCGCTGGCCGTCGTATCACGCACGGATGAAACCCCCGCGCTTCAAAGCATCGAAAGCTATCGTGATGATTTACTGGCCGCCGGGGCGGATGAATTCAAAGCCCTGATTGTCCCGCTTTATCTGACACGCTCTGCCACACCGGCCATGATCGAAGCCGGAGCAAAAAGCGGCCTGCTCCGCGCTTGTAAATACTATCCGCCACACGGCACAACCAATGCCGATTTCGGGGCACCGTTAGACGTCTTCATTGAAAACGGTGTATTCCGCGCTATGGAAGATAACGGCGTTGTTTTGTGTATTCACGGCGAAGAACACGGCCTAAGCGGTGAAACTTATTTTGACCGCCATACCAATGCAGAGGTCAAATTCTATCGCGAACACATGCCGCGCCTGACGGAAAAATTCCCGAAACTCAAAATCGTCTGTGAGCATATCACAACCGCCACCGCTGCGGATTTTGTCAAACAACATGATATCAACATAGGGGCCACCATTACACCGCAACATTTGCTCTATACCATCGGCACCCTGATGCAGGGCTTGAAATATCATTTATATTGCCTGCCGCTGGTTAAATTTGAAGACGACCGGGCGGCGCTGCGCGCGGCGGTCAGCGATCCCGACAACCGCCAGTTTTTTGCCGGCACCGACAGCGCCCCACACACCCAAAAAGCCACGCCCTGCGGCTGTGCGGCGGGTTGTTTCACAGGCGGCTATGCCCCGCAGCTCTATGCGCAAGCCTTTGAAGAAGCGGGAATTAATCTGGATAATGCCGCCGGACAAGAGCTATTCAAACGCTTTTTGTGCCTGAACGGCGCAGCGTTCTATAACCTTCCGGTGCCAAAAGAAACCTTCACCCTGACCCGCACGTCACAAGAAGTTTCCATCCTCTCAACAAATGAGGGCGATATCACCCCTCTGCCGATCGGCATGAACCCCGCCGCCCCGAAAGAAAAAACCCTAATCCCGTGGCATTTATCCCTTTAAAAAAGGAACAATAAACGGAGCATTCTTAAAAAACGAAAAAATTTAATAAAATTGAAAATAATTATCATTTATTTTCAATGGGATGCCTTCCTACTCTTCCACGCACCTCTTTTTCTAAAGCGCTTGTTAACCTATATAACCTACTATGGGGACTGGGTTTTAGTGAAGGAACGAGTGAGATTCTCGGGAAAATAACCCGAGCGGTGCAAATTTGTTTATTTTGTGGATTGAGCCTGCGGGCAAAAGACAATAGGATTGTTTAAGAGACATCTCATGATTTTTTCTTCGTCAAAAAACACCGCCTTAAAAGCAACCTATAATATGGGTAGTAAATTACACAATACGAACGCACGCCAGAAAGCTAAAAACTTGCGCTTGGCATCTTCCTCCGCTCCCATCTGGAAAAGCCGGATTAGCTGGTATATTGCCTTGGCTGTCTTCCTGACGATTATGGCTGTCCAATCTATTATTCTTAGCCTCACGCTAAACAGTTTTGAGCAATCAGAACTTAATGAACTGGTTGAAACCGGGCGCTCTGCCATTGTCCCCCTCATGAAAGATTCAAACGATTTTCTAAAATCACCAATCAATAAAGTCGAAGCGGCCCGCCTGTTATCAACAACAAAGGTCAACGGTCTGGCTATTTATTCGGCAACCGGGGAACACCTGCTGGCCGTTTACGGTGAAACACTGCTCATCAAAGTCGATAAAGACTCGCTGAGCAACACCTACCGCAGCAATGACGGCTCTTCATACGAAGTGATTTACCGTTCTGATGCCCTACGTAGCCCCTATATCATTGCGGCACGGCTCGATTCATCAGAAGCCCCGAAATTAGTAGCGGCACACGTCAGGCAGACCATCATCGTGACGTTACTGATGTCAGCTTTCGTGACCACAGTCTTGATGATCGCGCTGGGCCGTTGGCTTTTGGAACCTATCTTGTTTTTGCGGCATAATCTTTTGAACGCCTCGGAGGATCCAGAAAATCCAAAAATCGCAGATTCGCCGTTTAACCCCAAAGATGAAATTGGTGGCGCCATCGAAATCGCGCTGGGATTGATCCGGCAAAATGCTGAAAATATCCGGCATATCAAAAATGCCGCACAGGATCAGATTCATAAGCTGGCTTACTACGACAGTTTAACGAGCCTACCCAACCGAACCCTATTCTTACAAACACTAAGCGAGCAAGCGAAGAAAAACCTGGCAAGCGGAAAAGAAGAGCGTTTTGCCGTCATCGCGCTTGATCTGGACCATTTCAAAGACATTAACGACAGCATGGGCCACAATGTCGGAGATGCTATTTTGCGCGCGGTTGGTAAACGTCTGCGGGCTTCGATGCCTGAATCGGCGCTGGTATCACGCTCGGGTGAGGATGAATTCGCCATCACCATGCCCCTACCCGCGGGCGTAGGATCGGCCCGTGATGTCGGCCAAAAAGTTGCTAACGTTATTCGTGATGAGCCTTTCAAAGCCTTTAATGAAAGCTTTCAGGTCAGAGCCTCTATCGGCGTTGCGACATTCCCCGATGACGGTACAGACCCCGATCAGGTGTTGAAAAACGCGGATATAGCGTTAAATCAAGCCAAAGAAAAGGGCCGCGATACCATCCGCGAATACTCGGAGGACTTTGACCGCGCCGTACAACAACGCTTCCAGATGCTCCGTGATTTGCGCGATGCCATGGAAAACGATCAATTACTGCTGTTCTATCAGCCGCAATTTGACCTTGGCTCCGGGCGGATGATTGGCGCAGAGTCCCTGATCCGTTGGTTTAAACCCGACCAAAGCAAAGAAGGGGGCCATTTCATTCCGCCCTTCGATTTCATTCCCATTGCCGAACAATCCGGCTTGATTGTTCCCATTGGGGAGTGGGTTTTACGCACGGCTTGTGAATCCGCAGCAGAGTGGAATAAACAAGGCCACGATTTCCGCATCGCGGTTAACGTATCGGGGGCGCAATTCTATCAAAGCGACCTCGTAGCCTTCGTATCAAAAACATTAAAGGAAACGGGCCTCCCCGCCAAAAAGCTGGAACTGGAGGTCACCGAAAGCGTCTTTATGGACGACATGACTCATGCCATTGAGACGCTGCAAAGGTTGCATGCCTTGGGGGTTGAACTGGCTATTGACGATTTCGGGACGGGTTATTCCTCCCTGTCTTACCTGCGGCAATTCCCGATCGACCGCCTGAAAGTAGACCAGTCCTTTATCCGTAACGCTCTGAACAACGCCGATGACGCAGCCATTACCCGAACCATTATCCGGCTGGGACATTCCTTGAACCTGAAGGTCATTGCCGAAGGCGTAGAAACACAGGACCATGAAGAATTCCTGTTGGCTGAAAACTGTGATGAAGTACAGGGTTTCCGCTACTCCCGCCCCATCCCCTTCGACGAAATGGATGCCTTTTTAAACGGCTATAACGGCGACCTCAAAAGCTTCGACCAATAATTCCCTTTATCCTATGATTATATAAAAACCTGTTTGCTTTTTGACTTTCAAATGGTTATCAAAAAGCATGACAACACAGCATTCTCTTACATCATCAAAAGCAGCAAAGCTCTCCGGAACCGCCCGCATACCGGGTGATAAATCCATGTCGCACCGCGCCCTTATGTTCGGCGCACTGGCCAAGGAGGAAACAATCATCCACGGCCTTCTGGAAAGTGAAGATGTTTTGGCCACCGCCGCCGCTATGCGGGCCATGGGCGCGCGCATAACACACGAGCAAGACGGCACATGGCGCGTGCACGGTGTCGGCACCGGCCATTTAAAAGAACCTGACGATGTTTTGGATATGGGCAATTCCGGTACTTCGACGCGCTTGCTGGCGGGGATTATCGCCAGCCATGAAATCACGGCAACCATGACCGGGGACGGGTCCTTGCGCAAACGCCCGATGAAGCGCATCCGTACACCGCTGGAGGAAATGGGCGCCGCCTTCCTGACCCGCAGCAACGACCGCCTGCCGCTTACGATAAAGGGATCCGGCGCACTAAAACCGATCACCTATCACCTGCCCGTTGCCTCGGCACAGGTCAAATCGGCAGTGCTTTTGGCGGGACTGAACACAAAAGGCACCACCATCGTCATTGAAGACAAGCCAACCCGCGACCATACCGAAAATATGCTGCGGGCCTTTGGCGCAGATGTAGAAACCAGCCAGAACGAAGACGGTGCTTACGTCATCGCCATTGATGGGCCGCAACAATTATTCGGCTGCGCGGTTGATATTCCGTCCGATCCCAGCTCCGCCGCTTTTCCGGCTGTGACTGCGCTTTTGGTTGAGGGCTCTGAAATCAAGCTACCGCGTATCGGCATGAATGATCGCCGCGCGGGGCTTTATGAAACCCTGAAGGATATGGATGCAGATATTACATTTGCGAACCAACGCATTGAGGCGGGCGAACCCGTTGCCGACCTCATTATCCGGGGCACCGGGCCGCTCAAGGGCATAGATGTCCCGGCGGAGCGCGTCCCCTCCATGATCGACGAATTTCCGGTTTTGGCTATGGCCGCCGCATGCGCCAACGGCACAACCCGCATGACGGGCCTTGCCGAGCTGCGCGTTAAAGAAAGCGACCGCCTGCTACTGGTAGCCGAAGGGCTCAAAGCCTGCGGCGTTGATCTTGAAATGGGTGAAGACTGGCTGACCATCAACGGTAACGGCAAACCGCCGCGGGGCGGGGCCACGATTGAAACGGCCCTCGACCACCGCATTGCGATGAGCTTCCTCGTCCTCGGCACGGTCACAGACGAACCGGTTACCGTCGATGACGGCACCCCCATCGCGACCAGCTTCCCCGATTTTGTGGGCCTGATGAACGATCTGGGCACCCACATTGCTCCGCCCGGCGAAAGCAACATTCTGGCTTTATGATGAATACCAAACATTGCCCCATCATCGCCCTCGACGGCACGGCAGCCAGCGGCAAAGGTACGCTGGCACGGCGAATAGCGGAGGAGTTGGGCTATGCGTGGCTGGATACGGGCAAGCTCTACCGCTATGTAGGCTATAGCGTTTTGCAATCCGGCGGCGATCCGGCCAATGAAAGCGCCGCCGTCGCGATGGCCGAAAAACTAAAAGACACGCTTAAACCCGAAGATTTACAAAACCCGGTGCTGTCCTCTGATGAAGCCGGTGTGGCAGCCTCCAAAGTTGGGCCGTTTTCGGGCGTGCGGGCGGCCCTGTTACAATTCCAAAAAGACTTCGCCCACAATCCTCCGAAAAGCGCAGCAGGAGCGGTTTTAGACGGGCGCGATATCGGCACGGTGATATGCCCGGATGCGGATTTTAAATTTTTTGTAACGGCGAACATAGAGATTCGGGCCGAGAGACGCTTTAAAGAGTTGCAATCCCGCGGAATTTCCGTTACATATGACGCCGTTTTGGCGGATATGCGCGAACGTGACGCGCGGGATACCGGACGGGCAACAGCCCCGATGAAACCCGCGGATGACGCAATCCTTCTGGACACCAGCGATATGACTATCGACGAGGTTCTGGATAAAGCCCTGTCTTATATACAAGGCTGACGTACTTATTTTCCAAAACAACCAAGGTACATGGGGCCTGCCCTGCGAGGAGAAAACAGGCGTTTATGTTATCTAATTTACCAAAGCGGATTTCGCAAATTCGCTAGGCTGGGCCGAAAATACCGGTTTTTGAGAACCGGCGCACAGCGTACGTCAAAAGTACGTGAGCACCGGAAGCGCAAAAAAGCGGTATTTGCAGGTCGGCATAGTAGAATTTGAAAATTCGCGAATGAAAAGGAACTTTAACCATGGCACATATAGCCGCTAACTTAACCGATCTGGTCGAATCAAAGGACTTCGCAGCCCTCCTTGATGAGTCCATGCAAACGCAGAAAAACTTCGCGGGCAGCGTTATTGAAGGAACCGTTATCAACATCACGGATGATTTTGCGATCATTGATGTTGGTCTCAAATCCGAAGGCCGCGTGCCTTTACGTGAATTCTCCATGCCGGGGCAAGACCCCGAAATCAAGGCTGGCGACAAAGTCGAAGTCTTCGTTGAACGCATGGAAGGCCGGGACGGCGAAACGCAATTGTCCCGCGAAAAAGCCCGCCGTGAGGAAGTCTGGGTGGAGCTGGAAAAATCTTTCGAAAAAGAAGAACGCGTCACAGGTGTGATCTTCGGTCGGGTCAAAGGCGGGTTCACCGTCGATCTGGGCGGAACGATCGCTTTCTTGCCGGGTTCTCAGGTGGACATTCGTCCGGTACGCGATGTATCGCCGTTGATGGGTACGCCGCAGCCGTTCCACATCCTGAAAATGGACCGCAGCCGCGGCAACATCGTTGTCTCACGCCGCGCCGTTCTGGAGGAAAGCCGGGCGGAAGCACGTTCAGACCTGATGGAAACCTTGAAAGAGGGTCAAGTTGTACAGGGTATCGTCAAAAACATCACCGATTACGGGGCGTTTATCGACCTTGGTGGTGTCGACGGTCTGTTGCACGTCACCGACATTTCTTGGAAACGGGTCAACCACCCATCGGAAGTTCTGCAAATCGGTCAAAATATCGACGTACAGATCATCCGTTACAACGAAGAAAACCAACGCATTTCTCTGGGCATGAAACAGCTGGAAAGCGACCCGTGGAGCGGTATCGCTCAACGCTTTTCTGTGGGATCCATCGTCAAGGGCCGCATCAACAACATCACCGATTATGGTGCGTTTGTTGAGCTGGAACCGGGGATCGAAGGTCTGGTTCACGTCTCTGAAATGTCTTGGACCAAGAAAAACGTTCATCCGGGAAAAATCGTTTCCACCTCTCAGGAAGTGGAAGTCAAGGTTCTCGATGTTGACGAAGAAAAACGCCGTATCTCTCTGGGTCTGAAACAATGTCAGGACAACCCATGGGAAAGCTTTGCCTCCACACACAAAGTGGGTGACGAGCTGGAAGGTGAAATCCGCAACACGACGGAATTCGGTCTGTTCGTTGGCATGCCTGGCGATATCGACGGCATGGTTCACCTCTCTGACATTTCCTGGGAAGATTCAGGCGAGGAAGCGCTGCAAGCGTTCAACAAAGGCGACATGGTCAAGGTCAAGATTCTTGAAATCGACGCCGACAAAGAACGTGTGGCTTTGGGAATCAAGCAACTCTCTGAAGATCCGTTTGCCGGCGCGCTGGAAGGCGTGAAGAGAGGCGATGTGGTAACGGGGACAATTTCCGAAATCACATCCGGCGGTGTTGAAGTCAAAGTCAGCGATGTTCTGACCGGCTTCATTAAGAAAGCCGACCTGTCCCGCGAACGCTCCGAACAACGTCCGGACCGCTTTGCTGTAGGTGAGAAAGTTGATGCCAAGGTTACGGCGATCGACAAGAAAACCCACAAACTGAGCCTGTCTATCAAGGCCCGCGAAATCGAAGAAGATAAAGCGGCTCTGGAAGAGTTTGGCTCAACGGAAAGCGGCGCATCTCTTGGTGATATCCTCGGTGCGGCCCTGCAGGAAAGCAAAGCCGAAGCTTCTGCTGAAGAAGCGCCAAAGAAAAAGGCGCCTGCAAAGAAAAAAGCCGCTGCTAAAAAGGATGATGCCGAAGACAGCAGCGATAAAGAATAACCTTTATTTTCATCTCCTTCGTTTGGAAGAAACTAAGGTTACAAAACCGGGCGGCCCCAACCGCCCGGTTTTTTTATTCAAAAAATAAATAGAAGTAGCTATAAAAATTTTCCTTTCGCTTCAATGACTTTTCCTTGACGAATCAAAAAAGAATCGGGCATGGTGGCCTTATAAGCTTTTTTGACCGCTAATTTTTTCTCCGAAAGGGGAACAGGGTATTTTGAGAAGAGATTAAGGAGTAAACCGTCCATGACAAAATCTGAGCTGATCCAGCGTCTGGCTGAAAAAAATCCGCATTTATATTTGCGCGACGTTGAAAAAATTGTCGATACAATATTTGAAGAAATCACGGCGGCATTAGCTGGTGGTGATCGCGTTGAGCTACGCGGCTTTGGCGCCTTTTCCGTCAAGGAACGTGAAGCCCGCATAGGGCGCAATCCGCGCACCGGGGAAAGCGTTAATGTCGATGCAAAACGCCTGCCGTTTTTCAAAACCGGGAAGGGCCTGCGCGACCGCCTTAACGAAGGATAAGCCGCCCGCCTCCGTATCTTTGTTTTATTCGCTTCTTCTGAAGGGGGAGGGTATCTGATGCTAGGATTCCTGCGCTGGATTATATCCGTTTTATTCGCCGCCATTGTCATCGTTTTTGTTTTGACAAACCGTGTGCCGGTTCCCATCACGTGGAGTCCCATCCATCCCCCTTATGAAATACCCGTCTTTGCCCCGGTTCTGGCTGGGCTGGCGTTGGGCTTTATCTTTGGCGCTCTTATAGTTTGGCTAGGCGAAGCGCCTGTACGCCGCGAACGCCGCCGTCAACGCAAAACCATCAAAAAGCTTGAACAGGAATTAGAAACGGCGAAGGAAACGCCTGCAACTGATGCCTCTTCCACAGCCTTACTCTCCAGCCAAAGCAAAGAAACCTAAAAAAGGAATCTTTTCATGAACATTATCATTCTTCACGGCACCGAGGGCTCCCCCGATATTAACTGGTTCCCATGGTTGAAAACGGAAATGGAAAAGCACGGCCATGAGGTGTACGTGCCGCGCTTTCCTACGCCGGACGAACAATCAAAGGAAAACTGGTGTGCTGCCTTGCGCGAACAAACACCGCTTTTGGGCCGCGATACGATCCTTATCGGCCATAGCCTTGGCGCAACCTTTATGTTGCACATACTGGAAACGGTCCGGGAGCCGCTCGCGCAGAGCCTTTTTATCAGCCCTGTGATGGATGAAATCGCCATCCCCGCATATGACGACCTCAACCGTTCGTTCCTGAAAACGCCGGATTTCGACTGGCTGACGATCTCCGACAATGCGGGAAGTGTTGCAATCTATCACGGTGATGATGACCCGTACGTGCCGCAGAGCCACGCAGAATTCTTACAAGACCAGATTGGCGGTGAGTTGCACATCATTCCCGGCGGCGGACACTTGAATGCCGAGTCGGGTTACACGCAATTCCCGGAAATCCTTGCGCATATTGCTGAATGATATATCCTGACGCAGAAGAGGTAACACGCGTTGCTCTCACCTCTTATTATCTATTTTCGCATTATGTAAAATAATAAAGGAGTCGTCATGACCGATCAAAACCTGCCCCCTGTATTTTGTGCGATTGATACGCCGGATCTTGACCGGGCCAAGGCACTGGCGGCGGCGATGGAACGCGCCGGATGCGGCTTGAAACTGGGTCTGGAATTTTTTAATGCGCAAGGCCCGCAAGGCACAAAAGAAATCACAGATGCCTATCCGGATGTCCCGTTATTCCTCGATTTAAAATTCCACGATATCCCCAACACGGTCGCGGGGGCGGTGCGCGCCGTCACGGCATTGGCTCCGGCCTATATCAATGTGCATGCATCCGGCGGGCTGGAGATGATGATTGCTGCACAAAATGCTGCGGCGGAACAAGCCGACAAAATCGGCGTAACGGCCCCTAAAGTTCTCGCGGTCACTCTCCTCACATCCCTTGATGAGTCAGCATTATGTAAAATTGGTTATAAAGAGGGCGTAGAAGAACGGGTTGTGCAAATGGCCCGACTGGTACAGGAAGCCGGATTGGCCGGGATTGTCTGCTCCGCCAAGGAAATCGAACCCGTACGCGCGACCTGTGGCAATGATTTTGCCTTGATGGTGCCCGGCATTCGCCCGGCGGGTGCGGCCGTCGGCGATCAAAAACGGGTCATGACCCCGGAAAGCGCGATGCAGGCGGGGGCCACGCACCTTGTCATAGGCCGGCCCATCACCGGCGCTGACAACCCGGAAGACGCCGCGCGTACTATTCTTGATGGCCTGCACACAGCAAAAACGGCCTAAAATCTGGACCTGTAAACCTTATAACGAACAAAAAGGAAATATCATGCCCAACATCACTCCCGAACTAGAGGCCCGTAAAGCCGGCGCGATGATCCGGACCTTTACCAAAGAAAATATGAGCGTTTTCTGGCTCCACTTCAAACCACTCTTACCGTGGATTTTTGGGCTGGCGGGGTTTGATCTGGTCATTAATCTTCTCTTTCCCCAGATGATGGGGATTTTCTCTCTCGGTGGTTTTATTTCAAATTATTTTTATGCCTGTCTGGCCATTACGTGGCACCGGATTGTTTTGCACGGCCCCGAACGCGCGGACCCCGTCAACCCGTTCAAACCGGAAAAAAGTGATCTGGCCTTTATGGGGATGGGCATCGCCCTGCCCGTTGGCCTTTTTCTTATTGGCGCCCTCTTTCTTCTCCCGACCCTGATTGTTCCCGCCGCCGGGCTTTTGCTTGTCATTGTCATTCCGCTGCTCATTTACGTCTTTATGAGATGCAGCTTTTATTTTCCGGCCAAAGCGGTGCGCGCTCACCTGTCGTTAAAGGACTCCTATAAAGCAAGTAAAGGTTATCTCTGGAAACTTATGATGGGGGGCTTTTATGCGGCTTGGCGACTGAGTCTGGTTATAGCTATTTATTCATTTATTCTTTCGGGTATCATAAACGGCGCAACCGCAGGAGAGATTTTCTCACACCAAGTCATTATGATTGCTCATTTCCTATTAAATCTGCCCACGATGATTTATTTTGCACCACTCTCCTATGTTCTGGGCATTGGCGTTTTATCGAACTATTACCAACACGCGATGCAGAATAAAACGCTATGAGTAACGCGCACGCTCCCCTCATAAAAATCTGCGGCATCCGGGACAAAGTCGCTCTGGATGCCGCCGTAAACGGTGGTGCGCGGTTTATCGGTTTTGTATTTTATCCGCCCAGCCCACGCGCCATTGATCCGGCCACCGTCGCCATGCTCATCCGCGCCCTGCCGACCGGGGTGGAGGCTGTGGGCCTGTTTGTGAACCCCACGGATGAGGAATTGGAAACGGCCTGTATCGCTGGCCTGACGATGATACAGCTTCATGGCGATGAAACACCGGAACGGGTCATAGAGGTTCAAAAACGGTTCAAATTGCCTATCATAAAAGCCATACGGATCGCCGATGCGTCGGATTTGACACGCGCTCATGATTTTGAAGGGATCGCCGATTGGTTGCTCTTCGATGCCAAAGTCGCCGGAGCGGAAGGCGGCACCGGGCAATCGTTCGACTGGGCGCTCTTGCAAAATTATACGTCCCCAACCCCGTGGATGCTGGCGGGCGGACTTCATGCCGGGAATGTCGGTGCGGCACTGTCCTTTCTCTCGCCAACGGCACTCGATGTATCCAGCGGCGTAGAATCCGCACCCGGACAAAAAGACCCCCTACGGATTAAAGATTTTATAGACGCGGTGCGCGAGAACGGCTAAAAATGCTCTCATTATGACGAGTGAAAAGCAAATCGACCAAACCAGATTGAATTCCCTTATGACCGGGCCGGACAAGGACGGCCATTTCGGCATCTATGGCGGCCGCTATGTCGCGGAAACGCTGATGCCGCTGATTCTGTCCGTTGAACAGGCCTGGGACGACGCCAAGGAAGACCCCACCTTCTGGAGTGAGTTTTTCAATCTGGCGCGGGATTATATCGGCCGGCCGTCCCCTCTTTATTTTGCCGAGGCCGTCACGCGGCATCTAGGCGGCGCCAAAGTCTATTTTAAGCGCGATGAGCTAAATCACACCGGCGCACATAAGATCAACAACTGTCTGGGTCAAATTCTGCTCGCCAAGCGCATGGGCAAAAAGCGTATCATTGCCGAGACCGGCGCGGGTCAGCACGGCGTTGCGACCGCGACTGTCTGCGCGCTATTCGATATGCCCTGCACCGTCTTTATGGGCGCCACGGACGTGGAACGCCAAAAACCCAACGTCTTCCGCATGAAACTTTTGGGAGCGGAAATCGTACCCGTCACATCCGGGGCCTCAACCCTGAAAGACGCGATGAACGAAGCGCTGCGCCACTGGGTCGCCCATGTGGATGACACGTTCTATATTATCGGTACGGCAGCCGGACCACACCCCTATCCGGCGATGGTCCGTGACTTCCAAAGCGTCATCGGTAACGAGACAAAAGAACAAATCGTGGAGCGTGAAGGCCGGCTGCCCGACAGCCTCGTGGCCTGTATCGGCGGCGGATCGAACGCGATTGGCCTGTTTCACCCGTTCCTTGACGACCCCGAAGTTTCCATGATCGGCGTGGAAGCGGGGGGCCATGGCGTCGAAACCGGAGAACATGCGGCATCCCTAACAGGCGGGAAGCCCGGCGTTCTGCACGGCAATCGCACCTATTTGTTACAAAATGACGATGGGCAAATCACCGAAGCCCACTCCATTTCCGCCGGACTGGACTATCCCGGCATCGGGCCGGAGCATAGCTGGCTCCACGATCAGGGCCGCGTCAATTATGTTTCCGTCACCGACACAGAGGCGCTGGAAGCGTTTCAGGCCCTGTCAAAGCTGGAAGGCATCATCCCGGCGCTGGAGCCTTCCCACGCCTTTGCCCATGTTATGAAGATGGCCCCGAATCTGCCCAAAGATCACATTATCGTCATGAACCTCTGCGGCCGCGGCGATAAAGATATTTTTACCGTCGCCGAAAAACTGGGGGTTACGATTTAATGTCCATTATCCAATCTGTTTGTGTATTTCTTGGTTCCTCCCTAGAGGTTGACGAATGCTACAAAGAGATCGCACGAGACACGGGCGCTGCCCTCGCCGCTGCCGGACTTAAGATCGTCTATGGTGCCTCGTCGCAAGGTTTGATGAATATCATGTCGCACAGCGCCCTCGATACAGGCGGGGAGGTTATCGGCGTTATTCCTGAATTCCTGATTGAGAAAGAAGGCCGGAATGAACGCCTGACCGAGACACATTTAGTGACCTCTATGGCCGAGCGCAAACAAAAATTCACGGAGCTATCCGACGCCTTTCTTGTCCTGCCCGGCGGGTTCGGTACACTTGACGAACTGTTCGTGGTTCTTACCGAGCGTCTCTTAAGCCGCCATGATAAGCCGGTTTATATCCTGAACACGAATGGTTATTGGGACGCGCTTGAATCCCTGCTCGACAATGTGATTGGATCGGGGTTTGGCGCGGAAAGCTACCGGGAGGCTTACGCTTTTGTTGACACAATTCCTGAAGCGATAGCCCTTATGAGTGTGGGGAAAAGGCCATAAATCTAATTGACGGGATAGGGATTTAATCCTATATTGAAATAGGGCTAGAACTCTGAAAACAAAAGGAAACGCCCCCACCCCCCCTAAAAAATGACAAACAAAATGATAAACTCTAAAACAATAGAAATATCAAAGAGTTACAAAGGAAAACGATAAATGAACCGCATTGATAAAAAATTCGCTGAACTGAAACAAGCGGGCCGCAAGGGACTCGTGACCTTTATCACAGCCGGGGACCCGAACGCAGAAACCTCACAAACGCTCATGAATAACCTCGCGCAAAGCGGCGCTGATTTTATTGAGTTGGGCATGCCTTTCACCGATCCTATGGCTGACGGGCCGGCGATCCAAATGGCATCGAATCGCGCCCTCAAAAGCGGTGCATGCATGAAACAAACGCTGGCGATGGTACGGGATTTTCGTGAGAAAGATAGCGAAACCCCCCTTATTTTGATGGGCTATTTTAACCCAATTTATATTTACGGGACGGCGCGTTTCGCTACAGATGCGGCGGAAGCAGGGGTTGACGGGCTAATCGTTGTTGATCTACCTCCGGAAGAAGATTCGGAATTGAACACACCGGCGCGTAATGCCGGTTTAGCCATAATCCGGCTAGTCACCCCGACCACAGATGAAACGCGCCTTGACACGATTCTGAACGGGGCGAGCGGCTTTTTGTATTATGTATCTATCACCGGGGTCACGGGAACGGCGTCGGCCGATACGGCGCAAGTTGAGAAACATATCGCCGCCATCCGGACAAAAACCGATTTACCCATCGCCATCGGCTTTGGGATCAAGACACCGGACGATGCCGCCATCATGGGTAAAATTGGCGATGCCGTCGTCGTGGGTTCCGCCATCGTCGATAACATTGCAGCCATCCCGGAAGGTGCAAAGACAATTCAAGACATTTCAACGCAGGTCAAAGTCTTATCCAAAGCGCTTTAAAGCGTTTCCCTTGACACCGCCCCGTAAAATGCGGGATAAATAGGCCATTCCTTGAAACAACGGTAGTAATCATATCATGAACTGGTTGACGAATTTTATTCGCCCGAAAATCCAATCCATTGTCGAACATCAAAAAGATGTGCCGGACAATCTATGGAACAAATGCCCAACATGTGACGGCATGTTGTTCCACCGTGACCTTAAGGACAATATTAATGTCTGCTACCATTGCGGACATCATATGCGGATCACTGTGAGTGAACGGTTAGCTCTTCTTTTTGATAAGGGCACATACCAAACGCTCCCCTCCCCAAAGGTGCCACACGACCCCTTGAAATTCAAAGACCGGAAAAAATACAGCGACCGCCTGCGCGAAAGCCGTGCAAAAACGGGACGCGACGATGCCATTGTTATTGCCAAAGGTACCATCGGCGGCTCACCGGCCATCATTGCTGCTTTTGATTTTGCCTTTATGGGCGGATCAATGGGCACAGCCGTTGGCGAGGGTATCGTTACGGCTGCTGAACGGGCTGTAAAAGATAACGCGGCCCTGATCGTTATTCCTTCCTCCGGCGGCGCCCGGATGCAGGAAGGCGCTTTATCCCTGATGCAAATGCCGCGCACGATCGTAGCGGTGGAGATGGTCAAGGACGCGCGCCTGCCTTACATCGTATTACTCACTGATCCGACCACTGGCGGCGTTAGCGCTTCTTTCGCCATGGTTGGGGACATCCATATTGCCGAACCGGGCTGTATGATTGGTTTTGCCGGAAAACGCGTTATTCAGGAAACCATCCGCGAAGAACTGCCCGAAGGATTCCAAACGGCTGAATATTGTCTGGAGCACGGCATGGTGGATATGGTCGTTCCGCGCAAAGAGCTTCATGAAACGTTGGGGCGCATTTTGGGTCTACTCTTCAACAAAGCACCCCATGGTAATGGTGGAAACAAAAAGAGCCACACAACCGGGAAAAAGACCACCCAAAGCAACGGTAATGGCCGATCCACGAAAAAAGGAACAAACGTGAAAGCTCCCGACCCGCGGGCTGTAAAAGAGAAAGACAACGTCGTCAAACTTGACACACCGCGCCCGGCAGCCGTAGCGACCAAGAAATCTTCCTCCAAAACGGAAACAATTAACGAGCGCCCCGCCGCCGCCAAGGCCCTCCGCACATAAATATGTACGCCAGCGACGCCCAACATCCCAAACACTCATTGCGGGAAAAGCTGCAGGGTATTTACGGACTGCGCGGCAAAGGGGAGAATGTTAATCTCGATAGCGATAGTGATTATCGTACACTTTTGCGGAAGTTAGGCGACCCGCACATGAACCTCCCCCCCGTCATCCATGTCGCCGGAACCAACGGCAAAGGGTCCGTTATAGCCACTTTACAGTCTTTATTTAAAGCCAATGGCTACATGGTTCACCGCTACACTTCTCCGCACTTGCACCGCTTCAACGAACGTATCGTTCTGGCCGGACAGGAAATCACCGATGAGACTTTGGAAACCCTCCTCGACGAAGTGCTGAAAATAAACGACGATGCACCACTAACCTTTTTTGAGATCACGACAGCACTGGCGTTCACAGCCTTTGCCCGCACCCCGGCCGATATAGTACTGCTTGAAACCGGGCTGGGGGGGCGGCTGGATTGCACCAATGTCATTGAAAAACCTCTAGCCACGATTATCACGCGCATTTCTTACGATCATATGGATTATCTAGGAAATACCATTCCCGCCATCGCCGCAGAAAAAGCGGGAATCATGAAACCGGGCGTACCCTGTATTATCGGCCCACAATCTCATAAGAGCGTCTGGCCCGTTTTTGAAGAACGCGCCCGAACGCTAGGCTGCCCTCTATACCGCTATAATCATGAATGGCGCATTGAACCGCATGAACCGGATCAAATGAGGTTCATATGCAACGCCAATGAAACCCTCTTACCATGCCCAAATCTGATGGGAGATCATCAAATTGGAAATGCTGGTGCGGCATTGGCATGTATAAAAGTCATTGATAATATTAAATTTTCTAAAAACGATCAAATCCGATACGCACTGTCCCATATCAATCATCCGGCACGCCTGGAACAGATCAAAAACGGTTCATATAAAACTCTACTAAATCCCAATTCCGAACTCTGGCTTGACGGCGGACACAATGACAGCGCGGGCGAAATACTCGCCCAACAAGCCGCAAAATGGCACGAACAAGACAGCAAGCCGCTTCACATTGTTCTGGCTATGATGAAGCATAAAGACCCGGTACCTTTTATAACGCCGATTCTCCCATATGCCGCGCGCGTAACATGCATCACCATTCCCGGCGAGCCACAGGCCCTCAGCGCGCAAAAGCTTTACAATAAAATCCGGAATATAGCACCCGAAAAAACACATATGGCTTCCAATCTAAAAGAAGCATTATCATTACCGCCAAAATATAATACACTGGATAGCATCTCCGGACCGGACGCAAAAGGCATACGCGTTCTTGTTACCGGCTCTCTCTACCTCGCGGGCCTTTTTGATGAGCACACAAACCATAGCTCTAGTAGATGACGACCAGAATATCCTGACTTCCGTTGCCATGGCGCTGGAGGCCGAAGGCTATAGCGTCACAAAGTACAAAGACGGCGAGGAAGGCTTTGCCGGAATCACAAACAATCCACCCGATCTGGCCGTTCTGGATATCAAAATGCCGCGCATGGACGGTATGGAGCTTCTTGAAAAACTGCGCAAAACCCTTTCTATACCTGTAATTTTTCTAACATCAAAAGATGACGAACAGGATGAGCTTCTCGGCCTACGCACGGGCGCGGATGATTATATTACCAAACCATTTTCACAACACCTTTTAATCGAGCGTATTCGCACCTTGTTACGCCGCGAAGAAATGCGGCAAAAACAAACGCAGCAAAATGAAGAAAAACAACACCTTATAACATGTGGAGCTTTAAGACTGGACAATAATCGTCACGAATGCTTTTGGAATAATCACCCCATTGATTTAACAGTCACCGAATATCTGTTAATTAAAACACTAGCGGAACGGCCCGGCCATGTAAAAAGCCGCGATCAACTCATCGACAGCGCTTATGGTGAATATGCCTATGTAGATGACCGGACCGTTGATTCCCACATTAAACGCCTGCGCAAAAAATTCCGGGCGCTAGACCCTGACTTTTCACAAATCGAGACAATCTATGGCATCGGCTACAAATACAAAACTGAGGAATAAGCACGAACAACACCGTGCAGGCGGATTGACGCTCAAGATATTGAGCGTCAATCTTATCGTCCCGGTCATTCTTATCATTGGCCTGTTTTATATGCAGGACTACCAAAGCAGCCTTGTAAAACGAGAACAGGAAACCGTGGAACTTCATGCCCGCCTGTTTGCCGCCACATTAGAAGAAAGCGCACGTACCACTCCCCTAACAAAATCTCATGGCCAGCGCATTCTTGATGATTTGACCCGCTTGACCCCGGATCAAGCATACCTCACGCTCAACCCCACCTCAGAAACCAAATTAATTGAGGAAAAAGAAGGGACTATCAAATCCTCAGCCCCCATAAATTTTAAAGGAAAAATTCTAGGAACGGTTCATGTGACCCGCACAGAAGAGCTCATCGACGCATCAATGAACCGATTACGATTTGGTGTCATCTCTCTCTTTCTCAGCGTTCTGAGTATCACGATCCTTATTTCCGTTTATCTTTCCGGAATCATCGGCAGCCCCTTGCAAAAGCTAGCACGCGCGGCTGAGTTAATTCGCTGCGACAAGAGCCGGAGAACGGTCATCCCAGCGCTGGGGCATCGTCGTGACGAAATTGGAGCGCTGGCACTGGCCTTACAAGACATGATGGATACCCTGTGGGAACGGATGGATTCCATCGAATCTTTTGCCGCCGATGTCGCGCATGAACTTAAAAACCCCCTAACGTCTTTACGCAGTGCCGCGGAAACCTTGGCAAAAATAGAAGATAAAGATAAGCGCGCGCAACTCATGGATATTATTCAACATGATATCAGCCGTCTTGATCGCCTGATTACCGACATCTCGCAGGCTTCACGCCTTGATGCCGCCCTCGGCCGGGAGGAACTGCACCGGGTTGTTTTATGCGATTTGCTGCAACAGCTAACCGAAAACCTGCCGCACAAAAAAGATATCAAAATTCACTTATCATGTGATGAAGGTACCCCTGTTTACGTTCTCGGAAACGAAAGTCGGCTGGTACAAGTTTTTGAAAACCTGATAACCAACGCCATTTCTTTTTCCCCGCCAAACAGCACTGTCGAAATTGCAATACATCCTGAAGATAAGACAATCCGAACGACTGTCACAGATCATGGCCCCGGCATTCCCGAATCCCGGCTGGAAAAAATTTTCGAACGTTTTTACACCGAACGGCCCGGTCACGAAGAATACGGCCGCCATTCCGGCCTTGGCCTATCCATCGCCCGGCAAATCATTAAGGCACACGGCGGAACCATTACAGCGCGAAACATGACGGACGATGGCGGTGCCATTACGGGAAGCTGTTTTACCGTCATTTTAAACCAAAGCTAACTCTGCCCGAAAAAACTCCGGCTTTCACCGGAGCTTTTAAGGATATCCATTCAAGTATGTGTATTGGATAAATGGAATTCTTGTGCATTACCGTCCAGGATTCGGCGCTTGCGGCCCCGCCTGATCTGCCGTCAGGCTCAAAGCCGGAGGAGCCGCAGAACAAATCCGGCAAAGGGCTGTTGCGACATCTTTGATATTGGGTGTTTCGTTATTATCACTCACGATCAAAATCCTCCTCTATGGTCAGCAGGGCATTTTCCTTTGAAACCCCTTTGCCTTCCCAACTGTAAAATACGATTTTCGTCCGCTCTTCCCCGTCGCTACGCGGTGTCGGGTGATAGAGCATACGGGTTCCCGTCTCTTCACCAAGCTCAATCAGATCGTCCCTACCGTTTAAAAGCGTCACCAGATTCATGACTTTTTTCTCGGACAGAGCCGGGTTTTCTTCCCGATCCAAAACTGTGTAATCCCCCACCGGCACATACGCCCCCGTCGCCTCATTTTGTTTGAGAAGCAAATACGACGCCTCATGCAATGGATTGCGCCGGTACGTGTAGGCTTGCTTAGCGGTAATCGTATTAAAATCATTTAAGGTCACGGGTAATAATTCCTCTTGTTTTGAAACCTGTTTGCCTTATTCTTGACAGAAATTTGTTAAGAACCACTTAAGAAAGAGGGATACCCTGATTATGACTGCGCAAGCTCAAGCCACCGATTTTACTGACTATCAAGTCAAAGACATTTCACTGGCTGATTACGGCCGTAAAGAGATCACTATTGCCGAGACCGAAATGCCGGGACTGATGGCCCTGCGCAAAGAATTTTCTGCCGAACAGCCCCTGAAGGGCGCACGCATTGCGGGCTGTCTTCACATGACAATCCAAACCGCTGTGTTAATGGAAACGCTGGTAGCTCTGGGCGCAGAAATCCGTTGGAGCTCCTGTAACATCTTCTCAACGCAAGATCACGCCGCCGCCGCTATGGCCGCGGCAGGCATTCCTGTTTTTGCCTGGAAAGGCATGAATGACGACGAATTCTGGAAAGCCATCAAAGACACAATCGAGGGGCCGGACGGCTGGCGTCCAAACATGATCCTCGACGATGGCGGCGACCTGACCGCGATGATGCATAACGATTATGCCGACTTGCTCAAAGAAGAAGTGCGCGGCATTTCCGAGGAAACCACTACAGGCGTCCACCGCCTGTACGAAATGGCCAAAAAAGGCACGCTGGCCGTTCCGGCGATTAACGTCAATGATTCAGTGACCAAATCGAAATTCGACAACAAATATGGCTGCCGCGAGAGCCTCGTTGACGGCATTCGCCGCGCAACCGACGTTATGATAGCCGGTAAAATCGCTGTGGTTGCCGGATATGGTGATGTAGGGAAAGGCTCCGCCGAATCACTAAAATCACAAGGCGCCCGCGTTTTAGTAACGGAAATCGACCCGATCTGTGCTCTGCAAGCTTGCATGGAGGGCTATGAAGTCGTCACGATGGAAGAGGCCGTACCGCAAGGTGACATCTTCGTGACCACCACAGGTAATATGGACATTATCACTATCGACCATATGCGGGACATGAAAGACCGTGCAATTGTCTGCAATATCGGCCACTTCGATAACGAAATTCAGGTCGAACCGCTGCGCAACATGAAATGGCATAATGTGAAGCCGCAGGTTGATGAAATCGAATTCCCCGATGGAAAACGGATTATCCTGTTGGCTGAAGGCCGCCTTGTGAATCTGGGCTGTGCCACCGGGCACCCGTCTTTCGTGATGAGCGCTTCGTTCACTAACCAAACCCTGGCCCAGATTGAGTTGTGGAACAACGCCGAAAACTACGAAAACGAAGTCTACATTCTACCCAAACACCTCGATGAAAAGGTTGCGGCTCTGCACCTTGGTAAGCTCGGCGCGAAGCTGACGACGCTTTCACCTGAACAAGCCGAATATATCGGTGTCGACGTTGACGGCCCGTTCAAACCGGATCATTACCGCTATTAACAAGCATCATCGCATTACATATTTTTTACAAAGTGCTCGGCTTTTTGGCCGGGCACTTTTTCTTGTTCTGGTTCGAAGAGTAGCTTACACTCTTGGACGTGACACAGAATCCAAAAAACAAATCAGGATTTTTTACGCGCCTAACAAACCTTTTAGGCGGCGGAGCGTTACGCGCCGAGAAAGCGCAGTGGGAGGCCTTCGCCAATGCATTTCCCGGTGAATATTGCGGATTTACAAAGGATAATAATCTCGTCATAAGCTCCGGAATTTGCGCCCTTTTAAATATTGATACCATCCACAGCATACAAGATATTCAAAGCGCACTAAGTCCTGCAAGTGCGGCAATATTAGAAAACGCTTTTATCTCCTTACAAAATAAAGGAGCATCTTTTTCGATCACAGCAACCAGCGCTAATTCCAAAAAAACTTTCAAACTTTGCGGAACATCCGGAAAAGATTCTAAGGGAAATACAAGCATTAACCTCATATGGATTGAAGACATAACAGCGCAGCAAAAAGTGCAGCAAGAAACTGAAAATAAAAACAAAAACACCCGCATCGAACAAGAACGTCTACAAAACATTCTGGATACGGCACCTATTCCTTTATGGATACGTAATGAAAGTCTGGAAATAGTTTGGTGTAACCGTGCCTATGCACAAGCCTTGGAAACCTCACCGGCCAACATCATGGCCGAACATAAGGAGTGGCCTTTCAAATCGGAAAAGAAGGGGAAAACCCGCTCCCCCGGAAAAACACTTGCACAAAAAGCCCTGGACAGCCAGCACCCCTCCCATGCCCCACTACACGTTATTTTGTCCGGAAAGCGCCGCTTGATGGACATCATTGAAACACCATTGCCCCCACAGAAAACCACAACGTTGGGGGCGGCCCGCGATACGACACGCGAAGAAGAACTGGAAAAAGAGCATCTTCGCGATACCGCCGCAAACAAAGAACTTCTGGAACAACTGGGCACAGCC
Organism: Alphaproteobacteria bacterium; assembly: GCA_050297015.1. Lineage (GTDB taxonomy): Bacteria > Pseudomonadota > Alphaproteobacteria > Micavibrionales > Micavibrionaceae > JACKJA01. The sequence continues at coordinate 57,613 of JBNKRZ010000023.1, forward strand.
ATCGGCATTTATAACAGCGACCAACAACTGGAATTTTATAATTCGGCGTTTTCGCATCTGTGGAGTATGGAAGACAGCTATCTCAACACCCGGCCACGGCTGGGTGACCTCATGGAAAAACTCAGGGAAAACCGCCGTCTTCCTGAACAGGCCGATTTCCGGGCTTTTAAACAGGAATGGCTGGATATGTTCACCCGGCTGATCGACCCTTATGATGACATGCTTTACCTGCCCGACGGTACAGCGCTACGGATCTTGGTTATTCCGCATCCGATGGGTGGCCTTATGATGACCTTCGAGGATGTGACCAGCAATCTCGAACTCGAATCATCTTACAATATTTTAATCGCCGTTCAGCGCGAAACGCTGGATAACCTTGCTGAGGGGGTTTCCGTTTACGGCGGCGACGGACGCCTAAAACTTTGCAACCCTTCCTTTGCCCGGTTATGGCATCTACACCCGGAAGATCTGGAAGGCGAGCCCCATGTGACACGCCTCGTTGAAAAAATGAAGTCGAACATCACAGCCGACGATTGGGAAAAAACACGTGACAGCCTGTTAAAACAAGCGTTGGACCGCAAAAGCCGCGAAGGACATCTGGTTTGCAAAAAAAATCGTCTGATCGAATTTGCCACTGTGCCGTTACCTGATGGCGGAATGTTGGTCACCCATATTGATGTCACAGATACCGTTCGCGTTGAAAAAGCCTTGCGCGAAAAAAATGCTGCACTGGAAGCTGCGGAACAACTCAAAACAGATTTCCTCGCCAACGTTTCATATCAACTGCGCACACCGCTGAGCACGATCATGGGCTTTACCGAAATTTTGGACAATGAGTATTTCGGCCCTCTTAACGAAAAGCAAAAAGAATATACCGCAGGAATGCAGCAAGCCGGAAACCAGCTCTTAAATCTTATCAACGATATTCTTGACCTTTCAACGATTGAAGCCGGTTATATGACGTTGGAACCGGAAGAAATAAGCGTGCATGAATTGCTGCATAGCCTCTACGATCTGATGCTTGATTGGGCCCGTACGGAAAAAATTGAAATCAAACTATCCTGCGCGAAAAATATCGGGAAAGCCTCCCTTGACCCAAGGCGGGTCAAACAAGTTCTTTTGAACCTTATCCGCAACGCTATTGCTTTCACACCCTCAGGCGGAACCATCACGATTTCCGCAAAAAAAGACAAAGAAAACAATAAGTTGATTTTATCCGTCAGCGACACAGGCGAGGGAATTGCCAAGGAAGATCAAGACCGGATATTCAAACCGTTCGAACGGGTGCAAAAAACTTCACAAGCAGATAGCGTACAACCCCCTTCCGGCGCAGGCTTAGGTCTAACACTGGTAAAAAACATTGTCGAACTACACGGTGGCACAATCAAAATGACCAGCCGCGAGACTCAAGGCACGACCGTGACAATGAATTTCCCGCTGGAGTCTCTAAAAACAAACAAAGCTAATGCGGTCTGATTTTCTCAAAGATTCACAATAAGGGTAAAAATGATCGACGTGGCCATTCTGACATATGAAAAGCTTTTAACGCCGGACCCTCAAAGCTTCCATACTTCCTACGCTCCTCGTGAGGAAAGTCTGCTACTCGATTATTTCCAAAAAGAAGGGATCAAAGCCAAACGGATTAGTTGGTCCGATGACACTGTTAACTGGTCCGACATCGGTTGTGCTGTTTTTCGGAGCACATGGAATTATCAACACAAGCTCCCCCAGTTTAAAAACTGGCTTGAATACGCCAAAACGAAAACGCGTCTTGTGAATTCCTATGACACCATTAAATGGAATCTGGATAAGCATTACCTGTTAGAATTGGAAAAAGCCGGCATCAAAATTATTCCGACTCTTTTCATAGAAGCGCACTCACAATCAAATCTCGAACGGTTTTTCACCCACTTCGAAAATGAAGAGCTTGTGATTAAACCTGTGGTTTCCGCAGGAGGCATAGACACATACCGGGTATCCCGAAAAGGCGCTGTTGAATTTGAACATAAATTTCAGGAATTGCTGTCAACCAAGGCTATGATAATTCAGCCTTTTGAGAAATCTATACAAACTCAAGGCGAATTATCCTTTGTAATCATCGACGGTCGATTCACCCACGCCGTTCAAAAAACAGCGAAAACCGGAGAATTTAGGATACAGGATGAGTATGGCGGTCAAGTTGTCCCTTATACCGCCAACGCTGTAGAAAAAGCTTTCGCGGAAAAAATCATGAAAGCCTACCCGGAGCCTGTGCATTACGCACGCGTTGATGCCGTATATGACAATCAAAATAAACTCGCGGTCATGGAAGTCGAGTTATTTGAACCGGAGTTATTTTTCAGATTTAACCCACCAGCGGCAGACAAGCTCGCGCAAGCCATTATATCGTAAGAGAGAATTACGGCGTGACCGTTCCCGGCAAGCAGTCCGCCCAACTTTCCGTACCGCCACCGGGTTTTATTTTCCCATGAATAACGATGTCGCCACCCAAACCCGTTTTGCACGAAAAGACCGGGATTAACGTCCTGATAACAAAATCAACCGTCCGCCCTTCATAAAAAGGCCCGCTCGCACAAAATTCATTAAACGTATCGGGCTTGAGACGAAAATGTGATTCGTGACGAGTCATTATGCCGTCCGGCCTTGGGAAATAGTCGGTCCTCACAGAACCAAAAACCGTGTAAGGTGCCTCATTCACAATTCGCGCGCATAAAGGCTGTTCCGTGATTTCACCCATTTCACGCTTACCATCCTGGGCCCATACCGGAGAGGCAGAGAGACAAAGCAACAAACTTAAAAGAGCAATTCGTTTCATAACTTCATTATACAGGATTTCATTCATCCTTGGCCAGACCGGGCACACCATGCGTTGTCGAGTATTCGAAGTGTAGCGCCTGATCCGGGTACAAATAATGATAGACCGCATGAGCAGCCTGCGCACTTTCCGCAAAACCGGTCAGGATTAACTTCAATTTGTCTTTATAGGCAACAATGTCACCAATAGCATAAATTCCGGTCCGGCTGGTCGCACATGTCCCCGGATCAACGATGATATGATGACCATCCAAATCAAGTTTCCATTCCTCCAAAGGTCCCAAATGCGCCGCCAAGCCATAAAAAGGAAGTAAAACATCCGCATCGAGAAGACGTACATCCCCCTCCAGCGATTCAATACGCACACGGTGGAGCTGACCGTCTTTTCCCTCCAGCGCCTGAAGCTGATAAGGTACAGCGAAATCTATCTTTCCCTCCTCAGCCAAAGCATGAACCTTAGAAACATTATCCGCCGCCGCGCGGAATTTATCCCGGCGGTGAACGAGAGTAACGCTCTCCGCAATGCCTTGCAAAGAAAGCGCCCAGTCGATTGCACTATCACCACCGCCGGCAATCACCACACGCTTACCGGCTAAATCTTTTTTCCGGCGCACCATATAGAATACGGATGTGCCTTCGTAATCTTCTAGCCCTTCCAGCGGCGGACGATTCGGACCAAATGCCCCGGCACCGCCCGCAATAATGACAGCGCCGGCCTCGATACATACACCTCTAGATGTCTTCAATAGATACTTTGTTTCTATTTGTTTCAAAGAAACCGCCTGTTGACCGAGATGATAGACCGGGTCAAATGGCGCAGCTTGTTTTTCCAGCTGAGCAATCAGATCACCGGCATCAATTTGCGGATAACCGGGAATGTCGTAAATCGGCTTTTCCGGGTAAAGCGCCGTGCATTGACCGCCGATTTCATCCAGCGCATCAATCACATGACAGCGCAGCCCCAGCATTCCACATTCAAACACGGCAAACAAACCCACAGGTCCGGCCCCGATAATCACCACATCTGTCTTGTAAATTTCGTCCATGATGTATTTATTAAGCTATGGAATTCATATCGGAAAGTGAAAAAAACACGCAAGACTTTGCAACCCGGCTGGCAAAGGATGTAAAGCCGGGCGCTGTGCTGTGTTTGCACGGTGATTTAGGCACCGGAAAAAGCGTACTATGCCGTGCTTTGATTCGCGCGTTAAGTAATGATCCGGCACTTGATGTGCCAAGCCCGACTTTTACGCTGGTACAAACGTACGATACACCCGCGGGAATCATTTATCATTTTGATCTCTACCGCCTCGAAGACCCGGAAGAAATCTGGGAGCTGGGATGGGAGGAGGCGCTAGCCGACGGGATTACCCTGATTGAATGGCCGGAAAAGGCCGGGCCTTACATACCGGAAAAGGCCGCAATGATTACTCTGACGCAGCTATCGGAAACCCGGCGAAAGATTACGATCAATGAATAGTTTCAAACCCACACATGCCATGATTTTGGCCGCAGGAGAGGGACGCCGCATGCGGCCCTTAACGAATCACATTCCCAAGCCCATGGTTGAAATCGGCGGCAAAGCCATGATCGACCACGCGCTCGATCATCTCGAACAGGCAGGCGTGCAAAACGTTACCGTCAATTTGCATTACAAAGCGGAAATCCTTAAAAAACATTTAGCCCAACGCGAATCGCCCCCCCTAACATTGCTGCATGAGCCGGAGCTCCTCAACACCGGCGGCGGGATTAAAAACGCCCTACCGTCCCTCGGCCCCGATCCTTTCTATGTCGTCAGTGGCGATTCGCTATGGAGCGATGATCCGGGCCAAACCGCGCTAGAGCGCATGGCTGCTACGTGGAACCCGGTCAAAATGGACCTCCTGCTCTTGCTCCAACCCGTTGACACGATGACCCTGACCACAGGGGTAGGCGATTACAACATAAATCCAGATGGATCACTGACACGTACACCTGACCACTCCGGCGCTTATATGTGGACCAGCATCCGCCTCTGTAAACCGAAGCTGTTTAACAACACGCCCGATGATCCCTTTTCCTTTCTAAATCTGATGGACCGCGCCGAATCGCAAGGAACACTCTATGGCCTTGTCCATAATGGAAACTGGCACCATATCAGCACCCCGGAAGACGTACAGGCGGTGAACGTACACTTGCAAGAAACGGGAAAAATCTCATGATCTTTTCCGGTAACTCACGGCTGTTTACAATTCCCGCGGGGCAACCCTTTGCCCAAACGCTAGCAACCGGATTACTAAAGCAAAGCGGTGACAACCCTCTGGCACTAGCCGATTGGCGCATATTGCTGCCGACCCGCCGGGCTTGCCGGAACTTACGCGATGCTTTCCTACGCCTGACCGAAGGACAGCCTTTACTACTCCCGCAAATGCACCCCATCGGCGATATTGAGGAAGACGATCTGACCATTGAATGGAGCGCCTCTGAAAGCGCGCGCGACATGCTTGATTTGCCCCCGGCGATGCCGCCCTTGCGCCGGAATATTCTCTTGGCACGCCTTATCATGGGCATGAAAACTCATGCTAAAAACCCCGGGCAAGCGCTCGCACTGGCCGAAGCATTGGGACGTCTGATCGATCAAATTTATATCGAGGAGCGCAACATAGAAGACCTCGCCACATTAGTGCCCGAAGATTTCGCCCAGCATTGGAAAATCACCATCGACTTCCTGAAAATCCTTAGTGAAGCATGGCCCGCAATTCTGGAGGAAAACGGCGCTATCGATGCCGCCGACCGACGGGGTCGCTTGATTGATACACTATGTACGCACTGGCAAAGAACGCCGCCGCAAACCCCGGTTATCGCCGCCGGATCGACCGGCTCTATACCGGCTACGGCCCGCCTTTTAAAAACAATAACCAACCTGCCGCAGGGCTGTGTTGTTCTGCCCGGTTTCGATCGGGAAATGGACAAAGCCAGTTGGGATACACTGGACGCTCACCATCCGCAAGCAACCCTTAAACAGCTTTTAGAACGCTTGGAACATGAGCGCTCCAACGTGCATGACTGGCCCTATACAATTTCATCCACGACGAAAACTGCCCTCCATCAAGACAAACAACGCTGGCTAGCCCGTGAAATGATGCGGCCCGCCGCCACAACGCAAGACTGGCAAACCCTGTCTACTACACAGACGGAAAAAGAAATCCTGATAGAAACGCTAAAGAATATTCAGCGCTATGACTGTGACACCGCACAAGAAGAAGCCACTCTTATCGCTTGCCTGATGCGGGAAACACTGGAACATCCCGGCCGCACGGCAACACTCATAACACCGGACCGGTCCTTGGCGCGGCGCGTAGCAACCGTTTGCCAACGCTGGGGTATAGAGCTTGATGATTCGGGCGGACGCCCCCTGAACACAACACCACGGGCCGGTCTCTTACGTTTAAGTGTGCAAACCGCTTTATCTAACCTCCAACCCCGCTTCTTGCTCTCTCTACTAAAACACGAGCACTGTCGCGTAATAGACGACATATCAAAAATTAATGCTCTGGAAAAAACACTCTTGCGCGGACCGACCCCTTCCCCCGGCTTCGAAGGTTTATACGCCGCCCTCAAAGAGGACGAAAAACAACAACAAGAGCTCTCCGCGTCGATCGCGTTTCTGGAACAAACTTACAGACCTTTTATAACGTTATGCTCACAACAAACTTCGCTCCCCTTTTCCACCTTTCTTGACGCCCATATAACGCTCATCGAAACACTCGGCGGCGGTGAGTCTTTTTGGAGCGGTGACGATGGAGAAGAGCTGGCTTTACTGCTCGCAGAACTTGGCGCACATGCGGCCATAATGCCTCCGGTAAACGGCACAGATTACCTCAGCATAATCGAACAAATAATGAGCGGCATCACCATCCGTCCGGCTTATGGCATGCACCCACGACTTGCCATCCTCGGCCAGCTTGAGGCACGACTTGGCCATGCCGACTTATTAATCCTCGGCGGATTAAACGAAGGCACATGGCCACCGGAGCCGCCAGCAGACCCCTGGCTTTCTCGCCCGATGCGCACGACCTTTGGCTTACCCGCACCGGAACGCATGATCGGCCTTGCCGCCCATGATTTTGTCCAAAAATTTTGTGCACCCCGCGTTATCCTAACCCGTGCCCGGCGCATTGACAGCGCTCCCACAGTTCCTTCCCGCTGGCTAGCACGCCTTGACACCGTATTACAGGCAACCGATATAAATCCCGAAACACTCTCTCGCGGGCCTCACCTCTCATATACCCGGCAATTGGACAAGGTAAAAGATGTGCGGCCTTATGAACGTCCGGCTCCTTGCCCACCGCTGGAAAGCCGCCCAACACAGCTTTCCGTTACCGCCATCGAAAAATGGATGCGCGACCCGTACAGCATTTACGCCCGTTATGTTCTCGGCCTTAAAAAACTAAACGATCTGGAGCAAGATACCGATGCCGCCGTACGCGGAACATTGATCCACGACGTACTTGAAGAATTCATAAAAGACTATCCCGCAGCATTACCGGAAGATGCTACCGCCATTCTAAAAGAGCGCGGGCATGAAAAATTGCGCGCTTATCAGGACACAAACCCAGCCCTACCGGGTTTTTGGGAACCGCGTTTCGACAATCTTGCTGATTGGTTTATCACCCACGAACAAGCATGGCGGAACAAAGCCAAACCTTGCAAAACGGAAATCGAAGGGCACATGACGCTGGGTTCCTTTACGCTTACGGCCAAAGCCGATCGGATAGACAAGATGACAGATGGCACTCTGGCCATTATCGATTACAAAACCGGAAATGCCCCGCAGACCCAAGACGTACAGGCCGGTTTTTCCCCGCAAATACCACTGGAGGGTGCCATCGCCCTATCCGGAGGATTTGATGGCCTGCCCCCCGCCACGCTCGGCTATCTCGGATTTTGGAATCTCTCCGGAGGCAACCCGCCGGGCAAAGAAACCCCCATTAAGGCCGAGAGTTACGAAACACTATGTCGCGAGGCACAAGACGGTCTTGAAACTTTAATCACCACTTTTGCCGATCCAGCCACGCCTTATTACAGTCTGCCGCGCCCGGACAAAGCCGCACCGCGCCAATGGCAAGACTATGCCCATCTCGCCCGTGTACAGGAATGGACAGCCCTTGATGATGAAGAGGGAGTTGCCTGACAATGACCCATTCTTCTTTGCCTGTAGAAAACAAAAGAGCGCTTGATCCCAACGTCGCGCAACAGCATGCCGCTGATCCGACGTCCTGCGTATGGGTCGGGGCTTCCGCCGGAACCGGAAAGACCAAGGTTCTGGTCGATCGCCTGTTGCGTTTATTTTTGCCGCAGCCGAACGGGAGGGAGGGAACACCGCCGCACCGCATTTTATGCCTGACCTTCACAAAGGCCGGGGCTAGCGAGATGTTATTGCGCATTAACGAAGTCCTTGCGCAATGGGCCATCGCAGAAGAAGAAAGTTTACGAAAATCCCTACAAAAACTCACCGGCACACCACCAAGTAATGAAGAAGTACAAGCCGCACGCCGTCTCTTCGCAGAAGTCACAGACGCGCCCGGCGGCCTTAAAATTATGACCATCCATGCCTTTTGCCAGTCGGTTTTGGGACGCTTTCCGCTGGAGGCCCATCTACCACCAGCCTTTAAGGTAACAGAAGAAACAGGCGCGCGCGCACTCATGAACAAGGCGCGGGATGACATCTTGCGCGAAGCACTCGCCCAGCCGGACAGCGTCCACGGACAAGCCCTTAAAAAAATCGCGACACACCAAAATGCCGAACAATTTATTAGCCTTTTAGGAAACCTGAATAGTGAGCGCACACAGCAAGCCATCGCTGCCACACCGCATTTCAAAAACGATCTATACCGCCTATTTAATCTTACGCCGGGAGACAATGAATCTTCTATTTTAAATGCCGCCTGCCAGAGCACAGCTTTTGATGAAACCGCACTCCGTTCGGCCTGTGCCATATTAGCTGAAGGCACGGAAAAAACAGATCAGCCCAAAGGAATCGCCATCGCGCAATGGCTCGATTTCTCTGTAGAAAAGCGGGCCCAAAATTTTACCAACTATACAAAAACTTTTCTTAAGGCTGACGGCGAAATCTATAAAAAGCTGATGACCGCCGGGTTACATAAAAAAGCCCCGGATGCCGCGCTCACCCTGCAAAATGAAGCTGTACGCTTAAAAGACGTACAAGACAAATGCCGTGCCACCCGAACAATAGAACTCACCAATGCTCTGTTCCAAATAGGACAAAAAATCATCAACCGTTACCAAGATTTAAAAGAAAAAAGCGGTGTTCTTGATTATGACGATTTAATTATGAAGACACTTGCGCTTCTGAAACAAGAGGGAATCGCCCCATGGGTTCTCTTTAAACTGGACGGGGGGCTGGATCACATCTTGATCGACGAGGCACAAGACACAAACCCGGAGCAATGGCAAATCATCGCCGCACTATGTGATGATTTCTTCTCCGGGCAGGGCACAAACGAAGAGCGCGTACGTACCATATTTACCGTCGGGGATGAAAAACAATCGATCTACAGCTTTCAACGTGCTGCACCACAGGAATTCGAACGTATGCGCACACATTTCGCCCAGCGCGTACAAGACGCCGGGCAAAAATGGCGCGACGAAACACTCAACATTTCTTTCCGTTCAACCAAAAGCGTATTGCAACTGGTCGATGAAGTCTTTTCCGATCCGGCCGTAGGGCAAGGACTAGGACAAAGCATCCCGGAACACCACTCTTTCCGCACCGGACAAGCCGGGCTTTGCGAACTATGGCCCCTCTTCACACCAGCGGAAGAAGAAGCCTTCCCCACATGGATGCCCCCCATAAAGCCGCTCAAAAATACGAGCCCTGCAACGGCTCTGGCGAATCACATTGGTGATACCATTCTCGCATGGCTTGACCGCAAAGAACCCCTCGAATCGACTGGCCGACCGATCCGGCCCGGTGATATTATGATTTTGGTGCGGACCCGTAATGCCTTTGTCGGACAAATGGTGCGCGCTCTAAAAACGCGGGAAATCCCGGTCAGTGGAATCGACCGGATGGTACTGAGCGACCAGTTAGCCGTGATGGATTTATGTGCCGCCGCACAATTTGCTCTGCTGCCGGATGATGATTTAACACTGGCGTGTCTACTCAAATCGCCCTTTATCGGCTGGGATGAAGAGCGCCTTTTCAATCTTGCATACGATCGCAAAATGTCGCTATGGGAAACATTGAAGCAATCGGAATCATCTGGTTTTATCAACTGGCTTGAATCTTTACTTCACAGCGCCTGCACCGATCACCCTTATGAATTCTTCAGCCGCCTTTTACATCACCCCTGCCCAGCTTCAGCCAAAAGCGGATGGCACGCTATACGGCAGCGACTCGGCGAAGATGCTATTGATCCCCTCAATGAGTTTTTAAACACAGCACTACAATTTGAGAAAGAACACATTCCAGCCCTTCAAAATTTTCTTATTCATCAACAAAAAGAAAACACAACAATCAAACGCGAACTAGAGGAAGCCGGAAGCCATGTGCGCATTATGACCGTTCACGGATCCAAAGGCCTGCAAGCGCCCATTGTTTTCTTGCCGGACACAACACGTACAGCCACATCAAAACGTACAGACCGGATTTTATGGCCCGACAAATCGGGGCAACCCGTGCCACTTTGGGCAGCACGAAGCGAAGATGAACCCTCCCTTTACAAGGAAGCACGTGCTCAGGTCACATCTCTCCTCGACGAAGAATACCGCCGCTTGCTGTACGTGGCTATGACCCGTGCCGAAGACCGGCTTTACATCGGCGGCTATCACGGAAAACAAAAGCCACTGGACGATTGCTGGTACAACCATATTGCCGCGGCCTTTGAACGCCTGCAAAATGCGGAGCATTTTTCTTTCCCCGGCGATGAAGAAAAAGAAGGATGGCGGCTGTATAATCCGCAAACACACACAAAAAACCATGACGGGCTCCTTTCCGAAACACAGGACAAAGATAACACCCCTCTACCGGATCTACCATGGATGCACACCCCCGCACCGGAGGAGCCGAATCCGCCGCGCCCGCTTATCCCCTCACGCCCTTCTGACATGGAACCGGCCGCGCACAGCCCGCAGAACTGTGATGATTCACACCGTTTCCTACGAGGAAATATAACACACAAATTACTCCAGATTTTGCCAGATATCCCTACCGCTCAAAGAGAAAAAGCCGCGCAAAACTATATCCGGAAAGCGGGCGCTATTTTAAACCCGGCCATCCAAAAAGATATCCTTTCCGAAACACTGGCTGTCTTAAACCACCCGGAATTCTCCCCCCTATTTGGTGCCAATTCCCGCGCAGAGGTCCCCGTAACCGGGCTGGTTGGCGGACAGCTTATCAGCGCTCAAATTGACCGCCTCCTTATTACGGATAAAGAGATATGGATTGTCGATTACAAAACCAATAGGCCGCCACCACAAGATGAGAAAAATATTCCATCTATCTATCGAAAACAGATAGCCTCTTATTGCGACATTGTTTCTAAAATATACAATGGGCGGACCGTGCGCGGGTTTTTACTCTGGACAGATGGCGTACGCCTCGTTGAATTAACATTGTGAACCTTACATGGAAAAAGATCGTGCTTTTCTTGACGAATGTTAGAAAAATGCCATACTCAATGCTAGTGAATAAATGAAAAGGAAGGAACCTATGGCTATTAATGTAAAAGATGATGAATTTGAAGCTGAGGTTTTAAAAGCCGAAGGCCCTGTTGTCGTTGATTTCTGGGCGGAATGGTGTGGCCCTTGCAAAGCCATGTTGCCTGTTATAGAAGAGCTGTCCACCGAAATGGCGGGCAAGGTCAAAGTTGTAAAAGTCAATATTGATGAAAGCCCCAATGCACCGACACAATACGGCGTACGTGGCGTGCCAACCTTTATGCTGTTTAAAGATGGGCAAGTCGTAGACACCCGCGTTGGCGGTATGCCCAAAGCACAATTCACAGAATGGGTGGAAACCAACGCTTAAAAAATAATCGCCTAAAAGACAAAAGGCCTTTCAACTGAAAGGCCTTTTTTGCGTATATAAAATCATTTCGCCTTATTTGGCAGCTTCCGGTGCCAAAACCATCAACATCTGACGGCCTTCCATTTTGGGCGGCAACTCGACTTTGGAGATATCGGACAGATCATCACGAAAGCGTTCAACCACGTCACGCGCCAAATTCTGGTGCGCCATTTCCCGGCCACGAAATCGTAGAGAAACTTTCACTTTATCGCCCTTCTCAAGGAATTTTCGGGCGTTTTTCATCTTCACATTATAGTCGTGTTCCTCAATCGTAGGACGGAGTTTAACCTCCTTCACATCAACATTCTTTTGCTTCTTACGCGCTTCGGCTGCTTTTTTCTGCTGCTCGTACTTGTACTTCCCGTAATCCATAACCTTGCACACAGGCGGCTCCGCGCCGGGTGAAATTTCAACAAGGTCAAGCCCCGCTTCATCTGCCCTATTCTGGGCATCAACGATCGTTACAATACCAATCTGTTCGCCATCGGCCCCGATCAAACGGACTTTATTGGCCATAATGGCTTCATTAATGCGCGGTCCTTCCTCTTTCCGCGGCGGTTGCATAGGTCTACGAATAACAAGTGCTCCTTATATTGTTTAGTCAAAAACGCCGTCCATCATGACAAACGGCTCTTAAAAATCAATTAATACGGTGGTTTGCTCTCATTGACAAGCGATTCCCGCGCCTCATCAAACGAAATAAATTGCTGGTCTTTCGAACCCAAGCGACGAATTGCCACAGTCTTTTGTTCAGCCTCACGCGCGCCAACCACAAACATCACAGGTACTTTAGCAACAGAATGCTCCCGTACCTTGTAATTAATTTTCTCATTGCGTCGGTCTAGCTCAACCCGGAGCCCCGCTTCTTTCAGGGTTTCATACATTTCCTGCGCATACTCATCAGCGTCGCTGGTAATCGTCGCAACAACGCACTGCACCGGCGCAATCCAGAGCGGTAAATTCCCGCCATAGCTTTCAATCAAAACACCGGCAAAACGCTCCAGAGAGCCCAAAACAGCCCGGTGAATCATGACAGGTGTATGCCGTTCACCGTCCTCAGCAATATAAGCCGCACCCAGCCGCTCCGGCAAAACAAAATCGAGCTGGCATGTTCCCATCTGCCACGTCCGGCCAATCGCATCACGCAAATGAAATTCATATTTGGGTCCGTAGAAAGCGCCTTCGCCTTCCGCAATCTCGTAATCAAGCCCCAAAGCCTCCAGCCCGTCGGCCATGGCTTTTTCAGCACGATCCCATACGGCATCCTCCCCGGCCCGCACCTCCGGCCGCGTCGCCAACTTGATGGCAATATCCTCAAAGCCAAAATCCTTATAAACGGCATAGAACAGTTCAACGAAGGCTTTCACCTCACCCAAAATTTGTTCTTCCGTGCAAAAGATGTGGGCATCGTCCTGCGTCATTTGCCGCACGCGCATCAAACCATGGAGCGCGCCGTGCGCCTCGTTCCGGTGACAACAGCCAAATTCAGCCATCCGCAACGGCAGGTCACGGTAAGATTTAATACCTTGATTAAAAATCTGAATATGCGCCGGGCAATTCATCGGCTTAATCGCCATCAACGAGCCTTCCCCGGTGATTACCGGCCCGTCATCTTCCGTACTGGGAACCTCATCCGGCACAACAAACATATTCTCCCGGAACTTGCCCCAGTGCCCGGATTTCTCCCACAGCTTGTTATCAATCAACTGTGGCGTTTTAACCTCAACATAGCCGCAATCGCGCAAACGGCGGCGGATATAAGATTCCAGCTGGTTGTAAATCACAAACCCTCTAGGGTGCCAGAAGACAGAACCTTGGGCCTCTTCCTGAAAGTGGAACAGATCCATTTGCTGGCCGAGCTTGCGGTGATCGCGTTTTTCCGCCTCTTCCAACTGGGTCAGATAATCCTTCAATTCTTTGTCATTCCGCCACGCCGTTCCGTAAATCCGGGTCAGCATCTGGTTATTCTGGTCACCACGCCAGTAAGCCCCGGCGACTTTCATCAGCTTAAACGCGCCAACAAATTTCAAGGACGGCAAATGCGGCCCGCGGCACAGATCAACAAAACCCGTATCGCCTTGCGCATAAAGCTGGAAGTTATCTTCCTGCCCGGATTCCTCAATGATCTTAACCTTGTAAGGCTCGCCCCGGTCTTCAAAGGCTTTAAGTGCTTCGGCCTTGCTGTTCAGCGTTTTAACAATCGGCGCATTCGTCTCTTTGATTTTGCGCATCTCTTTTTCGATAGCCGCCAAATCATCCGTGGACAGGGCCTCCTTAAATTCCACATCATAGTAGAAACCGTTTTCAATCGTGGGGCCAATGGCCAGTTTTGCCTCCGGATACAGGTTTTTCACCGCACGGGCCAAAATTTGCGCCGCCACCGTGTGGCGCATAATTTCCAGCCCCTCATCACTATCCAGCGTAATGATTTCCAAAACCGCGTCGGCCGTAACCGGATCACTTAAATCGCGCTGTTCGCCGTCAACCTTAACGGCCACAGCCGCCTTGGCGAGGGATTTAGCAATACTTTCAGCCACAGCAAGTCCCGTCACGCCGCTGTCATAGGTGCGCGTGGAGCCATCGGGAAAAGTAATCGTAATCGCATTCATGTTATTCACCGCCGCTGAAGAGCTATCCATTTTTGTTTTTACCTTGTTTAAACAATCTACTATACAAAAGGCATGGTATCATAAGAAAAGCAAGGGTTTTTGCCAATCCCCTTATTATCAAAAAGCAGAGGAAAACCGCGGCTATGCTAACAATATGTTAATGATTTTCTTCTAATATAGGGGCGGAATTAATTATTTTTACAGGCAGAAACGATCATGGGCGTTTTAACACATTTAATGAATTCAGCGGCCACCATTTTTGGCAAGAAAGACGAGAAAGACGAAATACAGCCTTGGGCAAAGAAAGCTCAGGCCTATACCGACGCACATCCTGAAAATCGCGGAACGGCTAATTTTAAAGTGAACGAGCCTAGCAAGGATGGGTATCCTCTTGATGCTTATGTTAAATATGAAGAGAGCGCTGAAACAGAAGTGATGCCCCCGGAAATGCTTGAATTAGTCCTCAAGGGTAGCACCGGAACCCACCACCCACGCAGCGCTTTCTATCAAGCTCTTAAACCATCACGAGAACCCCCGCCGAGCACAAGCTCCGAAAGGCAACGAAGAGACACAACAGCATCACCAGAAGAGATTAAAGTGTCTGAGTACAAAGTAAAAATGTTGTAACCATCGTAAAATTAACGCTCACGCATGGCGGTTTGCAACGTCTTGTTAAACGGTTTCATGATGTATTCGATAACGGTCTTTTTGCCCGTCAAGATATCAACACTGGCCACCATCCCCGGAATAATCGGCAAAACTTCGCCCCGGCGCTTGATATTTTTCTCAGGCGTACGGATACGTACACGGTAAAAGCTCTCGCCCTTTTCATTGGTGATGGTATCGGCGGAGATATCAACCAATTCCCCTTTTAAACCGCCATAAATCGAGAAATCATACGCCGTGATTTTCACCACCGCCGGCTGGCCCGGATAAAGAAAAGCGATGTCGGAGGGACGTACACGCGCCTCGACCAAAAGCTGGTCGTCATGCGGCACGATCTCCACCACGTCATCACCGGGTTTGACAACCCCGCCCACCGTGTTGATTTTAAAATCCTTGATTGTTCCCGCCACAGGGGAGCGGATTTCTGTACGCTTTTGCCGATCACTCAGCGCCGCCAACGTTTCCTTGATGGTCGCCATTTCAATCTGCGTGGCGGACATTTCCGTTTGCGCCGTTGCGCGCGCCGCGCTCTTTACTTCTTCAATGCGCCCCTGCGCCTCCGCCACAGCGGCCTCCGCCCTTGGCAGCGACGTTAGAACACTGTTCAATTCTGTTTGACGCTCCTTCATCCCGCGTTCCAACTGGAGAAGTTCCAGCTTCGGCGCGCTGCCCCGTTCGACCAGCGGGCGAATGGTTTCCATTTCTTCCCGCGACAACCGAATCACTTCGCGCAAATCGTGAATGCGGGTATTGAGCTCCCGCACCTCTTGTTCGCGCTGCGCGATTTGTTGTTCTAAAACCTGCGTCTGACTTTGCACATTGGCCTGATTGGCTTTAAAGGCGTTCAGCTCCTCCGTCACGCTGCCCGGCACACCCTTGATAACCTCCTCAGAGAATTCCGGTGCCACGGCGCCCTCGGCCTCCGCCTGCAAACGTTCCGCCTTGGCCTTCAGCCCCAGATAGCGTTTCTGGTTAGAGCCCAAATCGGATGTCGCCCCCACATCGGAAAGGCGCATCAATATCTGTCCGGCTTTAACGTCGTCACCCTCCTTCACCATGAATTCTTGCACGATCCCGCCCTCTTGGTGCTGGACCATCTGGATTTCACTGGAGGGGATAACTTTGCCATCCCCACGCGTCACTTCATCGAGCGTCGCCCAATTTCCCCAAATCAGAAAAATCACGAAGAACGAAAGAATGCTCAGCAGCAAAATATGCCGGGACAGCGGCAAATCCTCATCAGACGTAAAGAAACGGTCGGCATGAGCCTGCATACTTTCAAGACGTTCCTTCGCCCACGCCCCACGGATTTTATTCCAGTCACCTTCTTTATTGATGCTGAGACCTTGTAATTCTGCGGGCTGTTTTTCGGCACCTTCACTCATCGTTTTCAACCTCACACTTCCGTTTGTTCAGCTTGCGTGCCGTATTGACGCGCCTGCAATTTGGCAATCACTTCATCCTTCGGACCGAAAGCCACAATCCGGCCTTGGTCAATCAGGATAATCTTGTCAACCAGCGCCAGCATCGGCCCCTTATGCGTAATCAAAATGGTCGTCTTGCCCTGACACAGCGTATGCAGCCGCGTCATCAAACGCTTTTCCGAAGCCGGATCCATAGAGGCTGTCGGCTCATCCAGAATCATAACCTTCGGGTCATAAAGCAACGCCCGTGCAATCGCCACCGATTGCCGCTGACCGCCGGATAGCGCCTCCCCCCGTTCCCCCACCGGGGTATCAAGCCCCGCCTGTGAATGACGTAAGAATTCCATCACGCCTGCCATTTCTGCGGCCTTTATGACGGCGGCCTCCGGGGCAGTTTCATGGCCCATTGTGATGTTCTCGCGAATCGAACCATAGAAAAGCTGAGGGCTTTGTTGAACGGCCCCTACCGCCCGCCGTAGATCACCGGGATCAATTTGCCGTACGTCTGTACCATCGAGCTGTACGCTTCCGCTATCGGGCTGGTACAAATTCAAAATCAAGCGCTCCATCGTCGTCTTACCGGAGCCCACGGCGCCAATCACGCCAATGCGCTCCCCGGCCTCGATCGTAAAGTTCGTATGATTAAGCGCCGGGACACTTTGACCGGGATAGTGAAAGAGAACATCCTTAAAAGCAATCTCTCCCCTGATTTCCGGCTTGGAAATAAAGTGTTTATCCGCTGGCCGTTCAACCGGTTTTTTCATCATTTCATCAAGCTGATGCAGCGCTTCGCGCGATTGATTCATCCGCGTCATAAGACCCGCTACCTGCGCCAGGGGGGCCATAGCCCGGCCCGTCAAAATCACGCACGCGATCAATGCGCCCATGGTCAGGTAACCATTCGTAATCAAATAAACCCCTAGCATCACCACCGCCACCGAGGTCATTTGCTGGAAAAACACCGTGATATTCAAGGCAAAAGCCGAAAGCCGCCGGGATTTAACCGCCGTACGCGAGGCTTTTTCCGTTAGCTCTTCCCAACGGCGCTGGGTGTGGCCTTCGGCGGCTTGCACCTTAATCGTCTCCAGTCCGGAAATTGTCTCAAACAACAACGCGTTTTTGAGCGCACTTTCCATCAGAGACTCTTTCATAATCTTTTGCATGGGCCGCTGTAGCGTCACACCAATCAGCACAACAATCACTGCCACCGCCAGAGGAACCACAGCCAGCCAGCCCCCGATCAGGGCCATAATACCGATAAACAGGAAAATAAAAGGCAAGTCTACCAAAGCCACCATCGTCGCACTGGTAAAGAAATCGCGCAGCCCTTCAAATTCGCGCATATTACTAGCCAGAACCCCGGCGCTGGCGGGGCGCGCCGCCATCGTCATACCCATCATTTGTTCAAACAAGCTGGCGGATACCTTTATATCGGCCTGCCGCCCGGCATAATCGAGAAACTGCGCGCGCAAATATTTAAGAAGAAAATCAAACAGATAAACAACGAATATCCCCAAAGCCAATGCCCACAAAGTAGTGTACGCACTATTTGGCACCACACGGTCATAAACGTTCATAATGAAAAGCGGGCTGGCCAGCGCGAATAAATTAATCATCACCGCCGCAACAGCAACTTCCGCATAAATCTTTATATTTTCCTTCAGCGCGCCCCAAAACCAATCGCGCGCATTATCAATCGTCGCAGGACCGGCACGCTCATCAACACGGGCAACAGGACGGATAAAAAAGACATAACCGGTATAAAGCTGTTCTAGTTGTTCCTGCGTCAGACGCTTTTTCTTATCCGGCGTTTCCGGAAATTGCACCTCGAACAGCACTTCATCATCGGCACCCTTGTTCCGGCCTTTATCTTCGGTCTTCTTTTTACTTTGACCGACGCGCCAGAGGATACAGGCCTGACCATGTTCCAAAACCATAAGACACGGCAAATTCGGGGCCAGCGCAAGAGAGTCAAGCGAACGTTCCATCAAGCGGGCATTCATATCGGCCCGGCCGGCTGCCCGAATA
Source organism: Alphaproteobacteria bacterium (assembly GCA_050297015.1). GTDB lineage: Bacteria > Pseudomonadota > Alphaproteobacteria > Micavibrionales > Micavibrionaceae > JACKJA01. The sequence goes on from JBNKRZ010000023.1 coordinate 76,224, forward strand.
AACAAGGTCGGCGTAATCCCCGTCTTGGGAATCGGCAGACCTGCCGTCAAGGAAGAATAGCTTGTCCGGCGGCCGTAATGCCCCGCCAGAATTTGCAAACCTTCTACCAGCGCGCTGTGAACCGCCACGCGATCAGCCTCCAGCGGCCATGTATTTTGTAATCTTTCCTCGGCCTCTCGTGCGGCTACTCTAGCGTCATCCTCCACCTTTCCCTTCACTGTGTTAGAAGATGCCGCCTCTTTCTTGCTGGATTTGCTTGTCTTTTTATCACTCACGGATTTTCACCTACAGTTATTTTCATTCTCATTTTTAACACAGCCCCTATCGCAATCACAGGGCTTATTCACACACCATAAAAAAGAGGGCCGCGCACAACAGACAGCAGCCCCCTTCTTAATTCCTATATAACGTAGCCTGTCTTACATGACGGCCGGGTTTCCCTCACGCGGCACATCAATTTCCAACGAGGCCATCAACTCACCTTTCAAGGCCAACAAGCGATACACAGCAAAAATTTCCAGAAATTCAGCATTCACCGTGTTAGAGCGAGAAACAAACAGTTCATTTTGTGCATCCAGAACATCCAAAAGCGTGCGGCGGTTCAAATCAAACTGATCCTTGTACGCCTTAACAACTTCGGTGTTAGCATCAGCCTGCGCAGAGAATTGACGGGCGCGTTCCCCGGCAGAAACCATACGGGCCCACGTTTGACGCACATCATTTTCAACGCCGCGCGCTGCCTCTGCGCGTGCTTCCTTGGCTTGTGCTTCCCGGCTAATATGCTCGCGAACGCGGGCTGTATCGCCACCGCCGCGGTACAAATTCCAGTTCATAACAAACAGAGCCGAGGCGCTCGTATCACGACCGTGAACGCCGTTAATATCATGGCCCTGACGAGCATTCAGTTGCAAATCAACCTGTGGATAGAAGGTTGATTTTGTGCCTTCAAACTCGGCATGAGCCACATCGATATCAGCCTCAAAGATATCAATCGTCGGGCTTTGATGAAGGGCCAGCTTAACTTCCTCATCGACATTAGCTTCCAACGCATCAACCGGTACCAATGGCATAATCAAATCTTTAGGCTGTTCACCAACTTCCTGAATATAGGAAGCTTCCGCAAAACGCAGAGATTCGCGAACATTTGATTCCTGCGCACGGGCAGAAGCCAAACGAGCACGAGCCTGCTCCACATCAGCTTGCGTCGAACGACCAGCATTCGCGCTGTCCTCAATCTGTGCCAAAATCGTAACATGCTCAGACACATTCTGGCGAGAAATCATCAACAATTCACGCTGACGCATCACCTCCAGATAGGCCTCAACCACGGCCAATCCCACAAGCTCCGACGCTTCACGCACCCGATTGGATGCCGACAAAATACGCGCCATCTGACGTTCATTTTCGTACTTTGTCTCATAGCCATCGAACAGCATCTGGGTCAAAGTAACCCCGGCCTCATAGCGCCATAAGTTTTCCTCATCGCTTCCCGTTCCGGCCCGTGTGGACGGATCGTCACTGTGCTCGTAACCGGTATCGGCCCGCATATCAACAGAAGGCAAATAAAGCGATTTTGCCTGATTTAGCTCTTCATCCGTTGCCCGGCGGTTATTTGCCACCACACCGTACTCAGGATTGGTCTTCACACCAATTGCCACAGCATCCCGCAAGGAAATTTGCTGATAAACACTACCGCCATCCTGCGCAAAAACAGATGGCGCGCCAGCAGCCAACAAAGCTACGCATGAAGCACTCAAAGCCAAAGCTTTTATTTTCTTTCCGAACATCAATCTCGTCCCTTCAAAAATTTGGGGTCTCACTTAACCTTAAACTTGGCAGAAAACCGCAGAAATAACCTCCTCTTTTATCGCCTTTTTCACAGCAAGAGGCAAGCCTATTCCATAAATTTAAACAATTATTAGCACTGAAAGATTATTTCATTCCCTCTAACACCAAAAGAAAACCAGCTCCGCAAGACATTTAAACCATACTACGGAACTGGTTACTTCAAATAAACGATACACCCATCCCTTAAGACAGCGTTTCCGCTGACACAAGATCTTCAACACTCAAACCGCTAACACCTTGCAGAACAACAACGCTTACAGCATTGGCGGCATTACCACTTCCCGTGACATCAACAGCAATTGTCGTATCCGTACCGTTATCATTAACGTAAACAAAATCGTTAATCGCATCGGTCGTGGGATCGTACTGGTCAAGCAATTGGCTCATGTCCAGACTATCACCTTCTTCAAGACTAAAGTCGGCGATAATATCCGTGCCGCGGCCCGATTCGGCGAACTGGAAGCTATCCGCACCCGCACCACCATAAAGCACATCGTCACCGGAACCACCGACCAGCGTATCATTATCCGCGCTGCCATAGAGCTCATCCCGACCGTCTGTCCCTTCAATGGTAACACCTTCGTCGATATGCGCGCCGTCAACCGTCGAAAGCCCAACAGAAGCCACTTCAGCCGTATCGCCATTTTTATAAGATACCGTCGCCGTGCTCATAATCGTACCGTTTTCGGTTTCCACATTAACAACGGTTTTGTCCAGACTGATAGACTCCATACCCAGATCATCAAGCGCATACAGCTCATCTTCCTGAGATACACCATCCTGATTGGCATCGTTCCAAACCTTCAGGTCATTCCAAACTTCGTCGCTCTGATTAATAACACCGTCACCATTCTGGTCATGGGAGGCCAGCGCGTCGAAACCGTCAACACCGTTACCACCGAACAATTCAGAGGAGTCATTCACAACACCGTCATCATTTTTGTCCAAGGTCAACAGGCCATCACCCGCACCAACCCAATCCGTTTGGTCGGCCACGCCATCGCCCGTCTTGTCAAACACGACACCTTCATCAGCACTCACAAGTTCAACGCCATCGCCATCCAGATCAACAACCAGCGGATCATCCTGAATTTTGAAACAGAACGTTTTACATACGCTGGCGATATTATCGCTGGTATCACATTCCTGACCGCTCAGATTAACTTCTTCTGCATACGCCGTTACTTTGATGTTGTGATAACCGTGCATGCTGCCGCTCACCGTCATGGTCAACCCCTGGAGATCAGCCAACGTCAGCTCCCAAACACCGGGGCTTACTTCCGTTCCATGGTTAAGCGCGGCACCTTTGTCATCAAGAGCGCAAGGCAGTTCAAGAACGATCTTGGTAATCTCTTCCGAACCATCCGTGTCCGTCACAGCCGCAGAAATATTAAGGCTCACCTCTTCAGTAGGTTGCCAAACAACGTGCTTAAAGTAACCCGGCACGCTCAACTCAGGCGCATCAGCCACCGCATCAACATGCACATTAAAGGCATCCGTATCCTCTGCCGTGCTTCCGGTGGAAGGATCAAGAGCTGTTGCCGTTGCCACCAGCCCCATCAGATCGACATCACTATCCGCAGCCGGGGTAAAGGTCATGAATGTGGAGAGGTTTTCACCAGCCGCGCCCGTCCAGGTCCATGTCCCAACTGTCGCGTCATACGTTCCAACCGGAGCACTAAAGCCCCAAGAGGAATCAATCCCCGTTACAACGACCGTCAGGATTTCATTCCCCGTACCATTGGCACCAAGCGTCGCCTCAAGCGGCACATCAACAGACCCATCTTCCTTAACACAGATATCATCCACGCTCTGGTTCACTTCAACATCCGGCGGCGTCAAAACCGGGCACCATGACAAGCAAATGCTGTCGGTGGCCTGATTATTGTTATCCGTCGTGTCGAATTCGCCATCACTTACCGGATTTTCCGTCGTGAAAACCGTCACAGCAAAACCAACCTGACCGACATAGCTCGCCGTTGGCGTTACCTGCAGCCCAGCGATTTCCGCCGGCGTAAAGCTCCACACGCCACCGCCAAGATCCGTACCCGCATTAAAGCTAAAGCCTGCAGGAACGCCAGAGATTTCATAGCCCGTAATGTGCTCAGAACCATCAAGATCGGTCACTGCGGCATTGACATCAATATCCAGCGTTTCCCCCTGACGCCCGGCATCGCCATTGGCGTTAATTGTCGGGTCATCCGCGACAGCATCAACTGTTACGTTAAAGCCATCATCCGCGGTCGTGGTCGCGCCGGTATCCGGATCAAACACACTGGCTGTCACATTCAGCCCCGTCAGGTCAATATCGCTGTCCGCAGGCGGCACCAACGTAAAACCGCCATTGTAAGAAAGCTGTCCGGCCGGCAGGGTAATGCTATACTGCCCCGGCGTTCCGGTCGCAGCCCAGCCCGTACCGCTAAAGCCCCATTGTGCGGCAACACCCGTTAAAAGGAGTGTCACAACTTCGTTACCGTTGCCACCCGCCACATTGGTATCGACAGCAATAAATACAGAGCCGTCTTCTTTCACAATAGCGTCGTCAACCCCTTGATTGACTTTAACATCAATCGTCACTGTCGGGCATTCGCCATCCAGTGTCAGATTAGCAATGCTTGTGTCGCCATCGCCATCGGTCAGCGTGTATTCGAATACGTCAATGGGGCATTCGTGGCCACAAGAGTACGTCGTCTCGACATTATTCAGAAGGAACGAAGCGCCTTTGTATTGCCCGCTATTTACTGATGTAATATTTACAGACGCAATGTCCTGACCGTAATCTGCCGCATCCAGTTTAAATACGAATTCACCATTAACGATCTGGGATGAAACGAATTGTTGTTCCCCGGACACTGTCGTCCCATCAGCTAACGTAAGGACGTAATCAAGACCGTAATCACCATTATTGTTGTTATCACCAAGCTCAGAAATAGTGATCGCCACCGCATCCGCAGCGTTATCAAATGAAATATCGAAAGCTTCCCCTTTTGGCCAAACCTTCGTACTATCTCCAGCCGTCAAGTCATCAATACCCAACCCGGAGCCATCCGCCGTATCCACCCAGCTTATATCAGCTTTGGCCGGATTGGAAATACTCACGGTAATACCATCTTTCGTGATCGTATCTTGCGTTCCTGATACATCCGTAGAAACAGGATTCAAAGAGGCCGTTCCCCCGACACTGCCCGGTGTAGCCGTCAGCGTATAGTTGTAATCACCATTAGAGAAAATTTCCAACTGGCCGTAGATACCGTCGATCGTAGCACTGCCGTTTGCCGGAACATCGACAACTGTCGTGCCAAACCGTACAGATGTGACCGTATTATCAGTATCATTACTCAAATCATCGGCCGCACCAGCGCCGCCATTAAGCCCGGTAATCACGTTACCGTCCGTGCCACCATTGATCGTTTGATAATCGTTCACATCGTCATGAGCCGTTAAACCGTCATCCAGAACATTAATCGTAATGACACTATCCGTGGCATCGCCTTCATTGTCCGTCGCGGTCAGACCGAATTGCAACATAATCGCATCGTTGTGATCCGTTACATCCGGGTGATCCAGCGTGCCCAACAGTGTAAAGGTGTAATCACCGCTCGGTTGCAGTTCCAGCGTAAAGATCGTCTCCGCACCGGCCGTCCCCGTATAGGTATTGCCCGCAAGCGCAACCATCACGGCAACACCGCCGGAGGTCAACGGCACGCCGCTAAAGAAGCCACCATTAGCAGCAACAGCGCCCGTGTCCGCGCCGTAATTGACGCTTACACTGTCGTTCAGAACGATCGGGCCGAGGTTTGTTTCATCAACCGTTTGCTCTTCCGGCTTAATATCCGGCACGTCATCAGCCTTAATACACAGCTTGATAACATCAAAAGCACTGGCCTCGTTATCGGTGTAATCAACCTCGCTGTCAGAAACCGGAGCCTCTGTCGCGACAGACTCAACATCCAGCGTATAAGCACCCGTTACACCATTGGGAATATTAATCCCAAGCCCTGTCAAATCAGAGGTGCTCAGTTCCCAAACACCCGGAGAAACTTCCGTTCCCGCTGTAAGTGTCGCGCCTAACGGCACATCGCTAATCCGCACAACATCTATCACTTCGGAACCGTCAACATCGGTCACAGCCGTTGCGATCGTCAGCGGGATCGTCGTTCCCTCTTCACCAGAAGCATTCTGCGCATCCAGCGTTGGTGTATCCGCGACAGCATCCGTAATGATATTAAAGCCATCCGTATCGGAAGCACTGGTGGAGGTCGCCGGTTCAAAGGCTGTTGCCGTCGCGCTCAAGCCCGTCAGATCAAGGTCACTGTCTGCCGGCGGCGTAAACGTCATCACCGTTGAGAGATTCGTGCCCGCAGGGCCCGTCCAGGTCCATGTCCCAGCCGTCGCGTCATACGTGCCAACCGGCGCACTAAAGCCCCAAGAGGAATCAATACCCGTCACAACAACCGTCAGAACTTCATTGCCGGAACCCGCAGGGTCCAAATTAGCCACAATCGGTACATCAACGCTGCTGTCTTCCTTAACAACAGCATCGTCAACGCCGCCATTAACCAAAACTTCCGGCGGATTGACAACCGGCGCCCATGTCAGCGTAAACTGATCGGTGGCCTGATTATTGTTGTCCGTCGTATCGAATTCGCCATCACTTACCGGATTTTCCGTCGTGAAAATCGTCACAGCAAAACCAACCTGACCGACATAATCCGCAGGCGGCGTTACTTGCAACCCGGCGATTTCAGCCGGGGTGAAGCTCCATACGCCACCGCCAAGATCCGTACCCGCATTAAAGCTAAAGCCTGCAGGAACGCCAGAGATTTCATAGCCCGTAATGTGCTCGGAACCATCAACATCCGTACCCAGAGAACCGCTGACATCAACCGCCAGAACTTCGCCCTCTCTTCCGGAATTATCAAGACCATCAACTGTCGGGTCATCCGCGACAGCATCAACAATCACGTCAATCGCCTGACTCGTTGTTGCCGTATCGCCACCATTATTTTCAGTGGATTTCGCCGTCACAACAATACCCGTTAAATCAACATCACTCTCAGCGGGCGGCGTCAGTGTAAAGCCATCGTTGTAATCAACACCATTCGGCATAACAACAGCCCAAATCCCCGGCGCAGGTTGCGTCCAGCCGATACCGCTGAAGCCCCAACTAGCCGGAACACCCGTTACTGTTATCGTCAAGAATTCAGAACCATCCGTATCAGTAAGCCCCGCCCCGACCGGAACAAACACAGAGCCGTCCTCTTTAACTTGCACGTCAGCTGTCTCAAGCCACGGCGGATCGGCTTTCGGATAATTCGGCCCGTTAGAGGCCAACTCATCGCGTGGAAAGACCTCATCCTGGAATTCGGGCAAACCAAATTGCAACTCCGTAGGACCGATCGGACCGATCGCATCCGGAGAGTTGAGCGGTGCAGAATCAACGCTACTCTGGAAACCAAACCCACCGCGATTAGCAGCCCCGCCAGCCGCATCACCGGCCGCAGGTTCGACTTCCGCTAACTCTTGCGCCAACGCAGCCAACTCTTGTTCTTGACCTTGCTGCTGTCTAATTTCGGCTTGCTGGACAGGAACTTCTTCCTCAACAACATCCATCTGATCGTTAATCGCATCAGCCAGACGAAGTGTCTCACTAAACTCACGCAATGAAATATATTCATCACCATGCATCATCTCTGCTGGATCTTCAGCATCCATCGCTTCCTGGAAATTCTGAAGGATCAAGCGACCATCATTATCAAAAGAGATAATCAAAGAACCGTCTTCTTCAACAACACCAGCCGTTGCTTGCGGATCAAACGGAAAAGTGTATTTATGCCCGGCTTCAAGATCATAAACCAAAGACTGCCCCTCACCGGGGATTTGAAAAGCAACAGGGGGAAGCGCACCGGATAAATCGCTATACAGCGCTTGCGCATCGTAAACCGTCCCATCCTGAAGAATAATTTCGGAGTGCGAATCGGCCATCTCACGGAAATTTGTAATGCTGAGCGTACCGCCGTCTTTGAAGGTAATAACCAGCGCCTCATTATGAAGGCTCATCCCGTCAATCTGCGAGGAATCTATAGAAAGCTGCGTCATGTCTCCGCCGACAATCTCTATACTCTCTTGAGCGCCTGCAATATTGTTTTCCGTCGTCATTTTTTCTCTCTCCTTCAATAAACACCCATCAATACACCAAAGTCGCAAGTGCGGCGATTGAAACAAACTCTAACTTGGATTGACCAATGTTTTACGCTTTTTGGCCGCCCTCGTCAAGAAATTATGTTAAAGAGTGTTGTTTTATTCTGAAGCTAATCCTGCCTAATATAATTTAAAGATGTCTACACCGCCCCCATGGACGACATACTTCACGACCTATCCGGCCTCCATTCAATACTATAAAGGTGTATAAATCCTTAAGCTATGATGGTCCATAGCTATTTTATCTGTAAAAAAGACAGTCCCCTATAAACGAGCCTATATTGATCATGACAATATAAAAACCGCGCAAAGAAACGAATCAGCGCTTACTTTAAATATACTTTCATGAAGAAAGCGCAAATCGAATCGATTCGCCATTAACCACCATCCCGCCTCATAAAAGAATTTTATCTTACAAGCCAAATCTGTTTTTGACGTGATTCGTATCCATCAAAGGATAGAAAATCAAAAAAAATCGCCGGTGGATAAACGGTGGATGATCCGGAGGACAAACAGAATTATTTCCTTCAAAACATAAGCATAGGATTGAAATAATATTTCCACATACGGCGCAGCAAGGAAACTTTTTTTCAAAAAAGCAAAAAAATGACTCGACTCTTCTGCCAAAGAGAGTCACGCTTAGGACATCTTCAAAGGAACACGTTCCGTTCGGAACACTTCTATCGGCCCCTTCGCAGGGGTATTACGGAGAAGGTTCTTTGGTAGAGATGGATGTCTGGACAACATCCGGGGTTCTCGGAACTCATAAGATACATATGTTCAAAAATCAGGTCCTAGACCAGCTTCTTGCTTGTATCTTACCGGAGGGCTCAAGGGATAGAATATCTGCTTAACTTTTGCGACTCGTGTCCTGTGATTGCACACAATAAAATGCTTAAAAGAGTCTATTAAAAGAATAAAAAAGCAGAGTTTTAATGTCTATTCCGTATTGTCAACGTTGCTCATGAGAACGCTTGGCGTGTGGTTGATCGGCCACAATAAATAAAATGTGAACGGGGGTTCGTTCACAAGTTGACTGAGGAAAAGCGGGCCGCTCCCGTTTTCCTCAAGTCAGCGGGATCAAAAGCGACAACCTCTGTGGACTTTACGCTGAAGGCATTTATATGACCACTCAGCTCTCGTTTAACGACGGGAAAACGTAAAGAGAGCCGCAAGAGGCCTGCTTACCAAAACCAGACCCTGACGGTGATCTTGATTTTACCTTGCATTTATATGCAAACAATGTAAAAGAAGGAAAGCATGTCAGGGTCTTTTTTGACGTTATTTGCACTAGGTTACATCACCTTTTTTGAAGCCCCTAAATATTTAAAGATAAAAACAGATGACGAAGAATTTTTCTTCTTTGTTTGCCGCCGATGTAAAAAATTTCTATAAAAACTTATGGCCTTTGATTTTAAAAAACTCAGTATCTTAATTGTCGAAGACACTGGTCCCATGCGGAAACTCCTTGTCTCCGTTATGGAAGCACTCGGCGTAGGAATCATACATGCCGCAGAGCATGGCGAAAGCGGCTTTGAACTTTTCTGCAAAGAAAACCCGGATATCGTGATAGCCGACTGGCATATGGATCCCATTGATGGAATCGAGCTTACAGAAGAAATCCGCAGAAACCCATTATCACCCAACCGAATGGCCCCGGTTATTCTTGTCACAGGGTACAGCGCTCTGTCCCGCGTATCACGGGCACGTGACGCCGGTGTAACCGAATTTCTGGTTAAACCTTTCTCGGCAAACGACCTTGCAAAACGTCTGGCCTACGTCATTAACAAACCGCGCGATTTTATCGACAGTATAGATTATTTCGGCCCAGACCGCCGGCGCTTAATAAACAGCAACTATACTGGACCCCAACGCCGGGAAGAAGACGGGCAAACAAATTCATAAAGCTTTCCCCTTACCCCTCATTGCCGCCATAGCCTCCCTAAAACAAAAGACAAAAGTATATAAAATTTTTGTTTATTTTTAATCACTTACAGTTAAATTTCGAAACGAAAGTATTTGTCATAATCTCAATCTCGTCCTATACTGAAAGTATAAACAATAATAAATTGCAGCTGTTAATCTTTAACATCTGGACGGGACAATGAAACAACAAAAACTTTGCGGGCCGGCCCGTTTCACTACGGGCGTACGTCTTTTACATCTCTCATCTTTTTTCTGCTTGGCATTATGTGTCATGGGCGGGCCTGCCCATGCGACACACCTGCTTCCCCTTCCTGCCGATTCTCAAGCGGCCGGGGCGATGCCAGCGTTCAAGAACTCTCTCCCTCCTCCGGTTCAGGCAGATCCTTGTCTCCCTTTACTTCACGCTATCCGCTACAACAATCCGGACAATAGCCTGGACGGAAACCGGCGCGCGGCCGGATCGATGAAACCTCCCGGGATTGTGATGGGCCTTCGCTTTGCCCTTGGTCCCGACAATGTCATTAAAAAGCGTTCCAGCCACAGAGCTTCCTTAAATCTGTGGACGCCGGAAACCGGCACACGAACGACAAACGACGTTGTTGCCTATGAACAATGCCAACAGCAAAAAGCTTTCAAAGCCATATCTGAATGGCGCTGGACACGGTAAAAGGTTTCATTTCTTAATATACTCTTGTGCCCTTACTCTCTCGATTGCCCTGTAAAAGATTCGTCTTTTACAGGGTTCTTTTTATAGGGGGGGGTCAAAAGGGCAAACCGTCCCGCATAACGCCATACCACCACGGCGAAGTTAGCCCTCTAGCCCGCGCGATTTCAATAACAACCACATAAATCACAAGCCCCGCACCATAGCCGATCCACGCGCCTTTCCCGGCTTTGGGCACCAACTTGTTTTTCTGTCCCGCTTTTATGAGGGGGGACAAAACCCGGCGATACGCCCGCAAAGCGCTGTAGCGAATTCCCGCCGTGGTGAGCAGTCCTCCCAAGGCGATCAAGCATAAATCAATCGCCAGCGCGCCCATGCGGCTACCGACATGGACAATCAGAGCCTCTCGCACCGGCCCCATATAATAAAGCACATACAGCATACTCACGACAAACAGTCCCAGCAACAACCCTCCATAACGCTGGCGCCTTGTTACATTTTTGAGCGCCCGGTCAGAATCGCTGAGCATACGCTCAATCGTTTTCCCAGACAGCCCCACGGGATAGCGCTTTTTCATCCGGTTTACAGCCTTTCTCAACGGGCAGCGTGCTGTAGCTAAAACGGCCTCTCCCACAGCGCGGTAGCGAATCGCAGCGCGAATATGCCGGACACAGCCTTTAGAGACTTGCGCCGCCGCCGTTAAATCATCCCGGCCTTTGGCAATCAAGGGCTCCAGAAAATCAGGCACATCATAAAGACGTGCCTGCGCCCCGAATAAAACAGCATCCATCTTCGCCTTATCCAAAAGAAAACAAATATGACCGAAAGGTACGCGGGCCTTGTAAGAAGCCCTAAACGCCGCACCATCCTCTCCCGCTTTCACCTCCGCCGCCGCGACAGACAAAAACTCCACCTGCCCCTGCTTTTGTGTAACCAAAGCCGTGCCCGCCGCCTCAATCAATCTGCGCGCCCTATCCGGCACGGTGCCACTGCCAAAGCCATAAGAAAAATCGCCTTGCGCCTTAAAAGACGAAAAAACAAGACGGGAAAGCCATCCGCTCCCGCTGCACTCGCGACAAGAAATTTTCCCCTTCCCCGTACAAGAACGGCAACGCATATCTCCCCGGCCCTGACAATCCGTACAATTAACTTTCCCGCGCCCGTGGCACTGTACGCAAGGCTGCGGCTGGCCACCGTTTTGCATGTATTTTGTGCCATAGCAACGCGGGCAGCTCATACGGCGGCTGCCGTGACAACGCGGACAAATAACGGCGCCCTTCCCCCGACAAGCGGGACACGTACAGGACCCTGTGTTCTTACAAGCGGCACAGGCCTCATGAATCACGAACTGGCGGTTAAACTGGCTCAAGGGAATTGCTAAACGATTCGCTGCCCACCCGGCATCTTCGCGCTTTGTTATGCTCTCGTGCAAAACGGCACAAACGCCGTTATCTTGCTCTATTTTCTGGAGAGTGGCGTCTGTCAGTTGAAGGGCCTGATCGACGGACGTGACGATTTCGCCTTTTTCCCGCCCGGCTTTTTGTTGTTCGCTAACATCACGAAGAATTTTGTAGCGCCCCTCCCCCGTGAAAGGGAGAACCCCGCCCTCAAAGGATTTAATCCGCACGCATGCCGGGTCCAGACCGTTGCCTCTTACAAGGCTTCGTACAAAACGCAAAGCCTTGTTGAGCAAATCGAGTGAAACAGGCTCCTGCCCCTCGTGATCCGTACGAATATGAAAGTCCTGTTTTTCTGCCATCTAATCTTTTGTTTTAAAACGTTTTTTACCGTTTCCTCTAGTTCGGATGTTGTTTTTTACAGGGGGGGTGGGGTTTGTATCATCCTTTTGTTTTTGCTCACGTTTTTTTATTTTTATTGTAGGATAAAATTCCCACAAAAGCAAGGGGAGGAGGAAAGAGATTGCTGCATCGAGGTTTTTGCCTCCCCTCACAATGACGTCAGGATGAATGGCGCTCTTGCAAAACGACACAAACTTGCTCCAAATCAAGACCCGCATTTTCGAGCAACACCAGTGTGTGATAAATCAAATCGGCGCCTTCGTTCAGGATTTTATCCTTATCGCCGCTCATGTGAGCGAGCGCCACTTCAACGCCCTCCTCGCCGACTTTTTGGGAAATCCGTTCTTTGCCGCTATTAAATAGAGAGGTCGTATAGCTGCCATCGGGCATATCTTCGTGGCGCTGTTTGATGAGCGCGCCAAGTTCACCGAGAAAAGCCAGCGGCAATGTTTCATCGCCCCAGCATGTCTTTGTACCTTTGTGGCACGTCGGACCGTCGGCCTGCGCCGTTACCAAAAGCGTATCATTGTCACAATCGGCTTTGATATCTTTCAGGTGTAAATAGTTCCCCGATGTCTCACCTTTGGTCCAGAGACGCTCTTTGCTACGGGAGAAAAACGTCACTTTTTCCGTTTCCAGCGTTTTTTCGAGCGCTTCACGGTTCATATAGCCAAGCATCAAGACCGTTCCTGTGCTTTGCTCCTGCACGATCGCGGGGAGCAGACCATTTCCTTTTTCAAAGTCCAATCTATCAAGATCAATCATAAACGTACCGCTATACCTTCCTGCTTTAAAAAGTTTTTCAATTCCGGGATGGGAATATCGCCGCTGTGGAATACGGAGGCCGCGAGTGCCCCATCCACCCCGGTCTGTTTGAACACGTCGGCGAAGTGTACCATTTCTCCCGCTCCACCGGACGCGATCAGAGGAATGCTCACCGCAGCGCGTACGGCTTTGAGCTGTACGCTATCGTACCCCTGACGTACACCGTCCTGATTCATACAGTTGAGCACGATTTCCCCGGCACCCATTTCCTGCACTTTTTTCGCCCAGCTTACCGTGTCGTGTTTAGCTTTGATAGTTTTCGTTTCATCGCCTGTATACTGGTAAACGCGCATCGAGCCGTCTTCTTCAACCCGGCTATCGATTCCAACCACCACGCACTGCACACCGAAGGTTTTCGCCAGTTCTGTGATAAATTCAGGGCGTTCAAGCGCCGGGGAATTAACTGAGATTTTATCTGCACCATTATTCAAGATAGCGCGCGCATCCTCCATCGTACGGATGCCGCCCGCCACACAAAACGGAATGTCTAAAATCCGCGCCACTTTTTCCACCCAGTCTTTTCCCACCGTACGTTGATCGCTACTGGCCGTGATATCATAGAACACCAGTTCGTCCGCGCCCTCATCACGGTAGCGCGTAGCAAGGTCCAGAATATCGCCCATCACGCGGTGATCGCGGAACTGTACGCCCTTGACGACAACGCCGTCTTTTACATCCAGACAAGGGATAATACGGCGCGTCAACATACTGCCAGCGCCTCCTCTACGGTGAATGCCCCTTCATACAAAGCCTTGCCAACAATCACTCCGGCTGCATTTGCTTTTTTAGCCGCCTGCAAATCGTCAAGACTGCTCACCCCGCCTGATGCCTGTATATCGAGATGGTCGAAATCCAATTTCATCACACGATATAATTCTGTGTTGGAGCCTTGCATCGTGCCGTCGCGGGAAATATCAGTACACAAAACATGTTTCAGCCCGTAATCACGGTAGTTTTCAAGCACGTCGTTTAATTTCCATGGGGATGTCTCTTGCCAGCCCGCCACGGCGAGATGCCATATTTTATCCTGCAAGATCACATCCATGGCCAGCGTTATTTTTTCCGGATCCATCGTCTGGATGATTTCTTCGGTCTTGATGGGGTCTTTCACCAACATGGAACCAATCACAACCCGGCTGGCCCCGGCATCGAGCAACGCCGTGATTTCTTCCTCACTGCGGATGCCACCGCCCGTTTGTACCTTCAGATCGGTGGCTTTGATAATTTTCTCAATCATATCAATCTGGCGGTTTTCTGGATTTTTTGCGCCGGACAAATCGACAAGATGTAACCACTCGGCTCCTTGATCCTTATAGCTTTGCGCCACAGCGACAGGATCGTTCCCATAGGCTGTAACTTGCTCGAAATCGCCTTTGTAAAGGCGTACGCATTGGCCGTCCAATAAATCAATCGCGGGATAAAGTATCATCTTACATCTCCAGAAAATTTTTCAAAACTTGTTGTCCAGCCGCGCCAGAACGCTCCGGGTGGAATTGGCACCCCATGAAATTATCACGAACAACACTGGCGGAAAACGCTTCATCTTCATACGTACAGGCTGCCAGCGTATAACCCCCCACGGGCGCATAATAGCTATGTACGAAATAAAAGAAACAGCCGTCCGCCATATCTTTAAAAAGCGGATGGTCTTTTTCAAAGCGTACATCGTTCCAGCCCATATGGGGTATGGTCTTGCCGGGTGCAGGTGCAAAATGCCGTACGTTTCCTTCAATCGCGTTCAAAAGAGAAGCATCACCCTCCTCCGAATGTGAAAAAAGAAGCTGCATCCCCAGACAAATCCCCAAGGTCGGCTGCGTCAGATTGCGAATGCATTCAACCAGCTCACGAGCCTGAAGCTGGCTCACGGCCTCAGCCGCCGCACCGACACCGGGCAGAATCACACGATCGGCCCGCGCGATTTCATCCGGATCGGCCGTAAAAATCCCGGCGACCCCCAGCCGTTCAAGGGCAAATTTTACTGAGGCGATATTAGCCCCGCCACTGTCAATCAGGACAACACTCATAAGACCCCCTTGCTGCTGGGGAGTTCATCACCATCCTTGCGAATTGCTTGCCGCAAAGCACGGCCAAAGGCTTTAAAGCATCCCTCGACCATATGATGCGTGTTTTCGCCGGCGATCGTCATATGAAGGTTAGCCCCCAAATTTTCAGCCAACGAGCGGAATATGTGCTCCACCATATCGGTGGGCAAATCACCCGCCATGCCTTCAGGAAAGCCGCCGTCAAATTTAAGGTAAAACCGTCCGCTTAAATCCAGCGCCACACTGGCCAGTGCCTCATCCATCGGCAAGGTAAAGCCATAGCGCCCGATTCCGGCTTTATCGCCGAGCGCTTCCTTCAAAGCCTGTCCCAGCGCAATAGCGCAGTCCTCTACCGTGTGGTGCGGATCAACTTCCAAATCACCATCGCATTCAAGCGTAAGAGCAAAACCGCCATGCCGTGCAATTTGCTCCAGCATATGATCGTAAAAACCAATACCGGTCGCGATACGTACAGGCGCGGTTTCATCAAGATTGAGGCTCACACAGATGGCCGTTTCTTTCGTCTGACGGACAACTTTGGCCGTGCGGCAGGCTTTAGGTTCTGGCAGCTGTCCACGCAAAACATTTAAAAGCGCTTCCATCTCCGTACGTGTTCCGATGGTTATGCGTACGCTATTCTCCAGCCCCGGCTGGTATGACTGATCGCGGATAATAATACCGGCCTCTCGCAGGCGCGCCGTAAAAGCTGCCGCATCCTTTACCGTCACCATAATGAAATTAACGGATGAAGGATGAACTTTAATAATTTCGGGAAGCCCTTGAATTTCCTCTATAAACCAGTCGCGGGTCTCTAACACCTCCGCGCGCAGCGCTGCCAGCCGCGCTTGGCTTTTGGCGGACAGCGCCGCTATCGCCGCTTCGGCCACGGGCTGTGGCACCGGATAGACCGGCAAGATTTTAGAGAGCAGCGCAATCACATCCGCCCCGGCCAGCGCCACGCCACAGCGCAATCCCGCCGCCGCGTATGCCTTGGAAAGGGTGCGCAAAACAACGAGATTCTCATATGTTTCGAGCGCCGGGATCATACTGTGTTCTTCCCCGGCAAATTCCATGTACGTCTCATCAACCACGACCAGCGCCCGCCCGGCATAAGTCTTACACAGGGCATCAATATCTGCGCGGTCGATCAGATTTCCAGTGGGATTGTTGGGCGTGCAAACAAAGATAATTTTTGTATTATTATCAATTGCCTGCTCAATGCCTTTCATATCCAGCTGAAAATTATCATCCAACAGCACCGCGCGGGTTTCACAGCCCTGCACCAGAGCGGCCTGCGCGTACATCGGAAAGGTCGGCGGACAAATGATAATGTTATCCTGTCCGGCCTCGCAAAATGCGCGCACCAACAATTCGATCGCTTCATCCGCGCCCCGCGTCGTCATCAGATTGCGGCCCGACACGTCGTAGAGCTGCGCCAACGCCCGCACCAGCGGTTCGGGTTGCTGGTCGGGATAACGGTTATAATCTTTCGCGCCAATGAAAGGCTCATACGGCAATTCGTTAGCATCCAAAAAGATCGCGCTATCCGCACCGCCCTGATAAAGCGTACGCGCCGATTGATAGGCTTTCATAGCGATGATGGCGGGGCGCGCCCGATTTACGATACTCTTCTCGCTCATTATTTATTTCCCCCGTCTGACACGTACAGCGTTGGCGTGCGCGTCCAATCCTTCAATGCCGGCCAGTGTTTCAATCGTATCGCCTAACGCCTCCAGCCCATCACGGCTTAGCTCTTGTACACTCATCGTGCGTTGGAACGCCTCTACACTCAGCCCGCTATAAGCCCGCGCATAACCATAGGTCGGCAAGGCGTGGTTCGGGCCGCTGGCATAATCGCCCGCCGATTCGCAAGACCACGGCCCGACAAAGACGGAGCCCGCATTTTCCACTCGGTCGACATAGGCCTCAGCCCCATCAAACCCCAAGATCAAGTGCTCCGGCGCGTAAAGGTTTGAAATTTCCAGTGCTTGATTCATATCGGCCGCAATCAGGCACGAGCTGTTTTCCAATGCAGCGGCGGCGATTTCCTTGCGCGGCAATTTTTCAAGCTGAGCCTGCGTTTCCGCCATAATAGCTTGCGCTTTTTCCGCAGACAGCGCCACAAGAATCACCTGCGAGAGCGGATCATGCTCGGCCTGCGAAAGCAAATCCGCGGCGGCGAACACCTCATCTGTCGTGTCATCCGCGACAACCAAAACTTCGGATGGACCAGCGGGCATATCAAGCGCCGCACCATCCGGGTCTAAGGCCACCATTTGCTTGGCCGCTGTAACATAAGCATTGCCAGGACCAAAAATCTTTTCCACCTTGGGCACGCTTTGCGTCCCGTAAGCCATGGCCGCTATCGCCTGCGCACCGCCGATAGAATAGATTTTCTCGATCCCGCAGAGCTGCGCCGCCGCCAAAATATGCGGATTAACCTCTCCATCTTTACCGCAAGGCGTACACATAATGATTTCCTTACAACCCGCGAGTTGCGCGGGAACGCCCAGCATCAACGCTGTTGAAACCAATGGCGCGCTACCGCCCGGCACATAGAGCCCTACCCTCTCGATCGGACGCACAATCCGGCGGCACTTGACCCCCGGCATGGTTTCAATCTCGTATTCACGCGCGCCCTGCTTCTCATGATAGGTACGGATATTATTATACGCGGTACGTAGGACGTGGTACGTATCACGTATCTCTTCCGGCGTGGCGGCTATCTTTTCGGCGGGAACCATAAGCCCAACCGCTGATAAATCCGCTCCATCGAACTTTTTCGTATAGTCCAAAAGCGCCCCGTCACCGCGTGCAAAAACATCGGCAACAACAGACTGAACAGCACGCCCCACACCGGCTTTGGATTCACTGGCCGGGCGACGTAAAAAAGCAGCACGTTCACCTGCTGATAATTCATTCCAAACAACTGTTTTCATTAAACAAATCTCTCTTAAAAAATAAGTCTAACCACACACAATGACGCGCTCTAATCCAGCATCTTCTCGATAGGAAGAACAAGAATGGCCGAAGCCCCTTTGCGTTTCAGGTCCTCCATCGTATCCCAAAAGACCTTTTCCTGACAGACAGCATGCACGACCACTTTATCGTCGCAGCCCTGTAGCGGCAAAATCGTCGGGCTTTCCGCGCCGGGCAGGGCGCTTGTAATATCATCCAGTGCTGCCACCGGCGCATGAAGCATAATATATTTACTTTCCTCTGCCTGCAAAGTGCCACGCATCCGTTTAAGCAAACAATCGGCGAGCTCTTGCAAAGCCGGTTCCAGCGCCGTGTTTTGTATAAGCACCGACTGGCTTTTAAAAATCGTCTCACATTCACGCAGCCCATTGGCGGCCAACGTCGCCCCCGTTGACACCAGATCGCAAATAATATCGGCGATCCCCATCCGCGGCGCAATTTCTACAGCGCCCTCCATTGACACGACTTTGGCCTCCACACCTTGCTCCGTTAAATAAGAACGAAGCAACCCCTTATAGGATGTCGCAATCGTCTTCCCCGCCAGAGAAGGCGCGCCGCTCCAGCTTTCGTTATTCGGCCCGGCCAGACATAGGCGACACTTACCAAATCCCAATTCCAGCGCCGTTTCTATTTTCGCAAACATATCGTTTTCCGCGCGCGCTTTTTCCTCTTCCAGCACATTTTGCCCGACGATCCCCAACTGGCACACATTAAGCGCCACAAATTCGGGAATATCGTCATCACGCACAAACATCACATCGAGCGGAAAATTCTGAGCGCGGCAAAATAACTGATCCTTACTCTTGGTCAGCTTTATCCCGCATTTTTCAAGCAACGACAATGATTTATCCGTTAGCCGCCCGCCCTTTTGCACCGCCATTTTCAGGCGTATTTCTTTGTCCTCAATCATCTTCCATTACCCTTTCCAACATGGCTTTATAGCCCCCATAGTCACCGTTTAAAAAACGCGCCACACGACTAACTGTTGTCGTACTGGCCCCTGTTGTGGCCGAAATATCGCGATAGGACAACCCACCCCTACTCAAAAGCCGGGCGATATTCCACCGTTCAGCCAAGGCCGCCACCTCTTGCGGCGTACACAAATCAATTAAAAATGCGCGTGCTTCGTCTTTATTTTCCAGACAGCACAACGCCGCACAAAGCGCTTCGATTTGATTGGCTTTTTCGTCTTGCTCTTGCATGAGTCGCCTCCCTTCACATATGTGATAGCGTGTTAACACGATGACACACTTCTCGTCAAGAAAGAATTTACGGAGAAGGGCAAAAACTGCTATAACACCGCATAGAAATACCCTTCAAAGAAAGGATACCCCTATGAAATTCACAATAGATGTTGACTGTACCCCCGAAGAAGCCCGCCAGTTTATTGGCCTGCCCGATGTCGTGCCGCTGCAAGATAAAATGATGAAAGAGCTGGAAGACCGTATGCTGGAAAACGTTCGCACGCTCGACCCGGAAACCTTCATGAAGACATGGATGCCCGCAACGGTGCAGGGCTGGGGCGACATGCAAAAAATGTTCTGGGGTCAAATGGGCGTAACTATGCCGGACAGCAACAAAGAACAGGCATAAACATTCCGTGTTTAGTATTTTCACAAAACTAGCCGATATTCTTACATACCGGCTTCTCGGTCTTGCCCCGGAAAGTGTGGAGGCACATGTCCTGCATTTCTTTATTGAGGACACAGCGAAGATATTCTTCCTGCTGGTGACGCTGGTTTTTATTATTGGCTTTTTCCGCTCATGGATGGACCCGGAAAAAATCCGTCACTGGTTAGAAGGACGCTCCCGCATGGCCGCCTATATCTTGGCCGTTATTCTCGGGGCGTTAACACCGTTTTGTTCGTGCTCCTCCATTCCGCTTTTCATCGCCTTTTTGGGCGCGGGGATTCCCCTTGGCGTTACAATGGCTTTCTTAATCGCTTCTCCGATGATTAACGAAGTTGCAGCCCTGATGTTCGGGGAAATCATAGGCTGGCACTTTACCTTTGCCTATGTCGGAACAGGCATGGTAACGGGCATCATCGGCGGCATGCTGATTGACGCTCTCAAACTTGAAAAATGGGTGGAGCCACTCACATCCCATACGGCACAAAAAGAGGAGGGGAACCGTACAGCGTTAACCCTTCGTGACCGCTTGCATTACGCTACCGAAGAAACTAAGGATATCGTCCAGCGCGTCTGGCATTACATTATCATGGGGGTGGCCGCAGGCGCCGTCATTCACGGCTACATTCCGCAAGGCTGGTTTATCAACCATGCTGGAACGGACAATATTTTTGCCGTCCCTCTGGCCGTCATTGCCGCGATTCCTCTGTATTCCAATGTTACAGGAACCATTCCCATCGCCGAAGCCCTGATAGACAAAGGATTGCCCGTTGGCACAACGCTGGCCTTTATCATGAGCACCGTTGCTATTTCTCTGCCGGAGCTTATGATTCTACGGCGGGTTTTAAAGCTACCAATGCTCGTCTTCTTCGTTGTGTATTTAGCCGCTGCGTTTATACTGACCGGGTATGGTTTTAACTTCCTGTTCAGGGCACCGTCATGACAGATACAATCTATGCTCACGCATCCGCGCCCGGCCGGGCAGGGGTCGCCGTTGTCCGGGTCTCCGGCCCCGGTGCATGGGACAGCCTTGCATCCCTGACAAATAAAGAACCGCCCGCGCCGCGCAGCATGGTTATGCGCACGCTCAAACATCCTGTTTCACGTGAAACAATCGACCACGCCCTTGTTTTAACATTTAAATCTCCAGCCAGTTTTACCGGGGAAGATGTCATCGAATATCATCTGCACGGTAGTCCGGCGATCGTGCGGGAATTGCTCGAGGCTTTATCCAAACAGTCCGGGCACCGTTTGGCCAATCCCGGCGAATTCACCCGGCGCGCCTTTGAAAATGGCAAGATGGACCTGACCGCGGCGGAGGCCGTCGCCGACCTCATTAATGCCGAAACAGAGGCGCAAAAAGCGCTTGCTCTGAAACAGATGGGCGGCGGTCTGGCCCGGCTTTATGACGGCTGGCGCGAACGCCTTACGAATACGCTAGCTTATATGGAGGCTGATCTCGATTTCGCCGATGAGGATTTACCCGAAGGCATCACAGCTCAAGTCAAGCCGCAAGTCGCAGGGCTTCTTGCAGAAATCAACGCCCATCTTGATGATAATCACCGCGGGGAACGGCTGCGCGACGGTATAAAAATCGCTGTAATAGGGGAGCCTAACGCCGGGAAATCCAGCCTCGTCAATGCTCTTGCCCGGCGTGATGTTGCGATTGTCTCACCGGAGGCCGGCACCACCCGCGACATTATCGAAGTTCATCTCGACCTTGGCGGCTATCCGGTCATCCTCGCCGACACGGCGGGCTTGCGCCCCCAGCAAATCGGGGAGGAGGGGCAAGAAGGCATCGAATCCGAAGGTATCCGCCGCGCCTTAAAACTGGCCCGCGAAGCCGACATCAAGCTCTTGCTCTTCAATGGCGCACAGCTTCCCGATCTCAACATGTACACACTGGATATGGCTGATGAAAATGCAATCGTCGCGATCAATAAAATCGACCTGTTTGACGGCGGCATTCCCACTATCAACGGCCAAAAGCCCATTACTTTATCTGTTAAGGGAGAGGAGGGGATTGAAGCGCTCCTCCGTGCTCTGACGAAAAAAATTGAGGCCATGATCGGCACGCGGGAAACACCGTCTCTTACCCGGGCACGCCACCGTGAAGCGCTGGAAGACTGCCGCGTAGCGCTGGAAAGGGCGGGCGCTCAGGATATGCCTGAATTGATGGCGGAAGACGCACGCCTTGCTATCAGGGCGCTGGGCCGCATCACTGGCCGTGTGGACGTGGAGGATTTACTGGACAAGATTTTTGGGGACTTCTGCATCGGGAAATAGATTTCCCTTCGTTCCCGATATACCGCTCCAAACGTTTAAAACTAGCCCACATTTCAAACTTGTTACGAAGGGGAACAATTCGCCTTTTTATTTGGGATAGCCCATTTTCTTTCAAATACTGCTTTGTACTTTCGTTCTCTTCCTTTTCAGGCGTCAAAAAACATACTGTAAGGGTCTGCATTAAATGCTTAAAAACATTGTCATTAACGCAATTATTAAAGAGCGCCCTTAATGTTTGGAAATCCCTATGATCTTCAAGTTGCTTCATGAAAGCGTCCAAAAGGTCCTCATCGCGCCCTTCATTACGCCACAATTGTTTGGCACGATCAGCCAGCGCTTTATCCTTATTATCTATTTCTACATTTTGAAAGATAGAGCGAACATTTTCTGTCATAAAGCCCTCATGTCGTTTTGACGTTTTTCATATCTTTAACTATTAAACTGGCAAAAAACCAGAAAAAACTATATAACCTCCCCGCTATGAGTATGCAGGATAAAAAATTTGACGTGATTGTTGTCGGCGGGGGACACGCGGGATGCGAAGCGGCCGCTGCGTCTGCGCGCATGGGCGCTAAAACGGCGCTGGTCACACACAAGTTCGACACCATCGGCGCGATGTCCTGCAACCCCGCGATTGGCGGGCTGGGCAAGGGACATCTGGTGCGGGAAATCGACGCGCTTGACGGCGTGATGGGCCGGGTGACCGACCGGGCGGGAATCCAGTTCCGCATGCTCAATGCCTCCAAAGGTCCCGCCGTGCGCGGCCCGCGCAGCCAAGCCGACCGCAAACTCTACAAACAGGCAATGCAGGAGATTTTATCCGGCTATCCGAATCTGACAATTATCGAGAGCGCCGCGGAAGACTTGCTCCTTGACGATGCGCAAAACATTACCGGTCTGGTTATGGTCTCCGGCGTAGAAATCACAGCGCCGTGCGTTGTTCTGACTACCGGAACTTTCCTGCGCGGCATTATTCACCGCGGAGAAGAAACATGGCCCGCTGGACGGATTGGTGAAGAGCCGTCAAACAGCATGGGCAAAACGCTGGAACGATTGGGCTTGCCGCTGGGTCGCTTAAAGACAGGAACCCCGGCGCGACTCGATGGCCGAACGATCGACTGGGCGGCGCTGGATATGCAAAAAGCCGATGAAAATCCAGTGCCGTTTTCGTTCCTGACCGACAAGATCACCGTCCCGCAAATCGAGTGCGGCATTACCTATACCAACGCCGCCACGCACAAAGCCATTCACGACAATATCGACCGCGCGCCGATGTATTCCGGCCAGATTCAAAGCCGCGGCCCGCGCTATTGTCCCTCGATTGAGGATAAAGTCGTGCGCTTTGCCGACAAAGAGCGGCATCAAATATTTTTAGAGCCGGAGGGGCTGGACGATCACACGGTCTACCCAAACGGCATATCAACGTCGCTGCCCGTTGACGTACAGGACGCTATGCTCCACTCCATCATCGGTCTCGAAAAAATCGAAGTTATCGAATGGGGTTATGCCATCGAATATGATTATTGCGACCCGCGCGATTTAAAAGCAACGCTGGAGAACAAAAGAGTAGGGGGCTTGTTCCTCGCCGGACAGATCAACGGCACCACCGGTTATGAAGAGGCCGGAGCGCAAGGCTTGATGGCCGGGATCAATGCGGCTTTAAAATCCGGCGGCACGGGTAGCAGTGTTTCACGTGAAACATCGTTCGTGCTTGATCGGGCGGAGGCCTATATCGGCGTAATGATCGACGACCTCATTCACCGGGGGGCGCCGGAACCCTACCGCATGTTTACAAGCCGGGCAGAATACCGCTTGCGCCTGCGTGCGGATAATGCCGATCGCCGCCTAACCGACAGAGGATTAGCCATTGGCTGCGTCGGGACGGAACGCGCAAAAGCATGGACCGCCAAAAAAGATCTCCTTGCCACCGCTGAAAAAATAAAGCCGGAGGAATGGGAGTCCTTGCGCGCCGATATCCGTGAACAAATGGAATTCGACCGCATTTATGCGGGCTACATGGACCGTCACGACCGCGATATCGAAGCCTACCGCAAGGATGAAGCGCTCGAACTACCCGCCGATCTTGACTACGGCAAAGTCGGAAGCTTATCGAATGAAGTACGCCAACGCCTCGAAGAAGCCCGCCCCGTAACACTAGGGGCGGCCGGACGCATTCCCGGCGTCACACCCGCCGCCCTTGTGGCTCTGTTACAGCATGTAAGAAAAAAGAAGAAAGATGCCGCATGAATGTTTCACGTGAAACAATAGACAAGCTGAAAAGCTATGAGGCGCTCCTTCATAAGTGGCAAAAAGCGGTAAACCTCGTTAGCCCCAACACGCTCGGCGAATCGTGGGAACGCCATTTTGAAGACTCCCTTCAACTGACCGACCTTATACCGGAGGATACAAAAATTATCTTCGACCTCGGCAGTGGGGCGGGATTTCCCGGCATGGTTCTAGCCATCGCCCGCCCGGACATGTCCGTTCACATGATCGAATCGGATAGCAAAAAATGTTCATTCCTTAAAACTGTTTCACGTGAAACATCGATGCCGGCAATAATCCACAACGAGCGGATTGAAACGATTAAAACGGACATTATCCCCGACCTTATCACCGCACGGGCGCTGGCATCGCTGGATCAATTATTGGAATGGTGCCTGCCATGGACAACCGTGAACCCGGCGCTGACACTAGTTTTCCTGAAAGGTGAAAAAGCCGATCAGGAAATTATTGAGGCCGAAAAACACTTCGCGTTCTCCTATGAAAGCTTTCCCAGCAAAACAAATGAAAAAAGCGTTATTTTGCGCATAAAGGGGTTACAAAAACTTGACCCCGCGGACACAAATCCGGCATAGTCAGATTTAGATTCCCAAACGTTATATATTTTGTTTTCAGGGTGACCCCATGATAAAAAAACCGTCGCGCTATCCGCTGACAAAACAGCGGGAAAGACACTCTTCTTCCCTTTCTACCGGCCAAATGCCGCGGATTCTCTCCGTCGCCAATCAAAAGGGCGGTGTTGGGAAAACCACAACAGCCGTCAATCTGGCCACGGCGTTATGCGCCGTCGGCAAACGGGTTTTGCTGGTTGATCTCGACCCACAGGGTAACGCCTCCACAGGTTTGGGCGTCAAACGCGCCTCTATCCAAAAAAGCATCTACGATGTGATATTCGGAGAAGTGCCCGTTATAGACACAGTGCTAAAAACCAAAGTGCCGGGTCTTTCAATCGTGCCGTCATCCATTCACCTATCCGGTGCAGAGATCGAGCTCGTCACCGCCGAGCGCCGGGAATTCCGCCTGCGCGAAGCTCTGCGCCAACCGCTGCCTTACGACTATGTGATTATTGACTGCCCGCCCTCACTAAACTTGCTAACGCTCAACGCGATGATTACGACGGATGCAATCGTGGTGCCGCTGCAATGTGAGTTTTATGCATTGGAGGGCCTCTCGCACCTAACCAAAACCATTGAGCGCGTACGTAAACACTACAACCCCAATCTGGAAATCCACGGTGTTTTGCTCACCATGTTCGACAAACGCAACAATCTGTCCGGCATGGTCGCCAGCGATGTACGTGATTTCTTCGGTGAGAAAGTCTATAAAACCGTTATTCCGCGGAATGTGCGTATCTCCGAAGCGCCATCTTATGGCTTGCCGGCGATTGTCTATGACATGCGTTGCCCCGGATCGGAAGCTTACATTCATCTTGCCAGTGAAGTGCTCAAGCGCGAACGGCAAATCCTCAAAACAGCGAAAGCGGCATAACAATGATGGTTGATAATTTTGACGACGATATGGATGAAATCCTGACCGGAGAATCCAAAGAAGAAACTGAAAAAGAGGACCTGAATCCCAAAAAGCGCGGGTTAGGGCGTGGCCTGTCGGCTTTGTTTGATGACGATGAAGAGGAACTCTACCCGTTCCCCAATAACGGCGCGTTAGAAACATCAACAACAAACGCCGGACGACGCACCATTGGCATAGACCAGCTGGAACCCGGACCGTTCCAGCCGCGGCAATATATCAATCACGACACGATCAACGAGCTAGCCGAATCGATTGCCGTTCACGGCGTCCTCCAGCCGCTTCTGGTTCGAGAAAAACCGGACGTGCCGGACATGTTCCAGATCATCGCAGGAGAACGCCGCTGGCATGCATCCCAAAAAGCACAACTCCACGAAGTCCCCGTGATTGTTAAGGATTTGAGTGATGAAGCGGCAATGGAAATTGCCCTGATTGAAAACCTGCAACGGGAAGATTTAAACGCGCTGGACGAAGCGGAGGGCTATCAACGCCTTATGAGCGAATACGGCCATACACAAGAAAAACTAGCCGCTGCTCTAGGAAAAAGCCGTTCTCACATTGCGAACATAACACGCCTTTTAACCCTGCCGCCCAGTGTACAGTTATTCCTGCGGCAGGATAAGATATCTGCCGGGCATGCCCGCGCCCTGATCACAGCAGAAGACCCTGAAGCTATCGCAAAAACTGTTATAAATCATGGGCTTAGCGTTCGCGAAACGGAAAAGCTTGTCGCCGGGGAAAAAGAAAAACCCGCAAAAGAAAAGAAAAAAGCGCCCGTTAAGGATACCGATACGCGGGCCTTGGAAGCCGACCTTTCCGCCGCACTCGGCATGAAGGTCACGATTGATGCCAAAGGCAAGAGCGGTACACTTAAGGTGGCTTTCAAAGACCTAGACCAGCTTGACGAACTAATGCATCGCCTGTCCCACCGCCCGTAAATGGCGCGTTATAAGCGACAATATGGAATCTTGTTATTCACTTGGCCAAGGAGCGCAACATCCATGCCGCCTTTTCGTGAACAGTCATACGTCCGATCAGCAAATCGGCAGTAACTTCATCATTAGCCTCCTGCGCCGCTTTCAGCGATGGTTTCATGCTATCGGCAATCGCCGCATTATCATCTGCCAGGATTTTTACCATCGCTGTGGCCTCCGGCGTTTCCCCGGCTTCTTTCAACGAAGACGCTTTATCAATATCAGCCCAGCTGTTCGGTGCATAAGCCCCCAGCGTGCGGATGCGCTCGGCAATTTCATCCGTCGCATTCCACAGCTCTGTATATTGCTCCATAAACAGATCGTGCAGTGCTTTGAACTGCGGTCCCTCAACATTCCAGTGAAAAGAGTGCGTTTTAAAATAAAGAATAAACGTATTGGCCAGCGTTTTATTCAACCCATCAATTACCGGATTTCCCATGCTTATACTCCTTTGTATCTGTTTTGTATCTGTGCCGTCCCGCGATAAAAGATTATACGCCATACAGATAAAAATGGATCACTCCTCAAAATCACCGCCACGGGAGGGAGGAGGGCGCTGTGTGACGATGCGGCCTGCGCCGCTGCCGCTGGGCCCTAAGCCGGGCGCTGATGGGCCGCGTGGCGCGGCCTGCGGGGAGGCTTCCAACGTGCGCTGACGAGCCAATTGCGGCGCGAATTGAAGCACGGCGCTGTTCATCCCACTCATCACACCATGGGAAAGTTTTTCATCACCCAAATCATCACGATGGATAGGCTGCCCGGTTTGAGCCTGCCGAAGAAAATATTCAAAAGCACTTACGGAAGCGCCAGCCTGCCGGGACATAGTGCCACTACCGACACCGCCAAACGGCTCCTCAAGCAAAACCAGCGGTACTTGCTGTACATCGGTAAGCTGCTTTTGCTCTAAGATCCCGATATGCAACTGCGCCAGGTGCGTTAAACAAACGCTGTAATCAACTTCAACCGGGATATTGAGCGCCAACGAATCCATATCGCTCAGCTCCAGCGTTAGCGTATATGTTTCGGAGTCATACAAAGCCGCCGCCACAGGACAAGGAAATGCCTTATCTGCGACCAAACAAGCATCACCATCTTTGCCAAACAAAAGGTCTATATTCACATTGCACCCTTTAATATCTATACAAGGCCGTTTCCAAGGTTATACTCTAGCATAAAAGAAATTTGATAAGGTTAATATAAAACTCATGTGCGGTATAACAGGATTTTTTGAAACGAGCGCGCTACATAACACAGCAGAGCAAGCGGCCATTGGCCGTACCATGACTGACACTATCGCCCATCGCGGACCCGATGACGAAGGGCTATGGCAGGACCCGGACCTACCGTTACTGCTGGGGCATAGGCGGCTTGCCATTATTGATCTCTCCGCAGACGGGCATCAGCCTATGCCCTCCACCAGTGGGCGTTATGTTATTGTTTTTAATGGTGAAATCTATAATTTCCAAAGCTTGAGACAAACATTGGAAGATGCCGGACACCCCACAAAAAGCCGTTCGGATACCGCCGTACTTCTAACCGCGATCGACCATTGGGGCTTAAACGAGACCCTGCAAAAGTTAAAGGGCATGTTTGCCTTTGTCTTGTGGGACAAGAAAGAGAAAACGCTACACCTGATCCGCGATAGGATCGGTAAAAAACCGCTTTATGTCGGCTGGGCCGGAAAAACCCTCCTGTTCGGCTCGGAACTGAAGGCCTTCAAGGCGCACCCTGATTTTAGTGCGAAAATCAACCGGGATGCGCTGGCGCTATATATGCGTTATGCCTGCGTCCCCGCACCCTACAGCATTTACGAAAATGTATGGCAACTTCTGCCGGGCTGCCGCATTACACTCAAGACGGATACTCTGAAAGCCGGGCAAGATATGGCAGCCCTGATGGAGCCTTACTGGCATTTACCCCGCATCGTTGAAGAATCGCGCCACCATGCCAAACCCCAAACAGATAAAGACGCCATCGACAATTTTGAAGCCCTCTTGGAAGAATGCGTGCGCGAACGCATGGTCTCGGACGTTCCCTTGGGTGCCTTTTTATCAGGCGGCATTGATTCGTCTGCCATCACGGCCCTGATGCAAAAAAACGCCGGCCGCCGCGTGACCAGCTTTTCAATCGGCTTTGATGAAGCCGGATTCGATGAGGCCGCACACGCTCGTAAAATCGCCGCACATCTCGGCACAAACCATCATGAACTTTACATCACGCCACAGGCTGCACGTGATATTATTCCCTCTCTACCCACTATTTACGACGAGCCCTTTGCCGATGCCTCTCAAATCCCGACTTACCTTGTTTCACGCTTTGCCCGCGAGCAAGTGACAGTTGCGCTCTCCGGGGATGGCGGAGATGAAATGCTCGGCGGTTATTTGCGCCATTACGCTACACCGCAAATCTGGAAAAAAATCGGCTGGATGCCTCCGGCTATGCGGCGCGCTCTGGCAGGCAGTATTACGGCTTTATCGGCCGATCGTTGGGACAAGCTCGCCCCGCATCACCCACAATTCGGCGAACGGCTGTACAAGGTCGCTGAAATCCTGCCCCTGGGGAAAGCAGAGGATATTTACGCACACCTGACCAGTCAATGGACAGCACCGGAAACGCTGGTCAAAGACGGGCATGAACCTCTCATTCCCCTTATGGATCCCGCTTGGCAACCGAAAAACTTAAGCTTTGCTGAACGCATGATGGTGGGCGATGCGCTGTCTTATCTGCCGCACGACGTTTTAACCAAAGTGGACCGGGCTTCGATGGCCGTGGCATTGGAAGTGCGCGCTCCCTTGCTCGATCACCGGGTTTTTGAATATTGCTGGACCCTGCCGGAATCCATGAAAATCCGCAACGGACAAGGTAAATGGCTGTTGCGGCAGGTTCTCGCGCGGCATGTGCCGGAATCACTGTTCGAACGGCCCAAACAAGGCTTTACCATACCGATAGGAGAATGGCTGCGCGGCTCTCTTAAAGACTGGGCGGAAGACTTACTGTCTGTATCCGGGTTGAGAGAGCAGGGATATTTAAACCATGAGCTTGTCCGCACCACGTGGAAAGATCATCTGAACGGCCGCGGCCGTCATGCTCACAAACTCTGGACTGTTTTGATGTTCCAGCAATGGCTGAAAGCGCAAAAATAGCTATCAGAGCCTATCTAATGTCATGCGAAAAAGCGCACGCCCCGGCATATTGCAGGACAAATACATGGCACTGTTTGGTGGATAAACATTTTGTCGTCGATGGCGTAGCTGTAATTGCGCAGCAGCCTGATGCTTCCGAGATAGTCCATTAACACCCTCTTTTTTCCTGCTCATACGGCCCTCTTATTATTGCTTATTGATTAAGCTTATATAGCAAAAGAATCTACATTACGTCAAACAATTACGCTACCCTTCCAGTCCTCAAAAAAGAAAGCCGCCCTGTGAAGGAACGGCTTTGTCTTTATAAACGTTCTGGACAAAAATTAATTCATAACCAGAACATACAGGCCGATAATCGTGACCCATACAGCAATATGCAACATTGTCTACACACCCTTTGTTTCTATTAGCCGTTCGTCCACCACCCGTGTTCGCAAAAAAAGAAGCGCTCACTGGCGCGAACCTACGCCTAGCTTCTTTTTTTGTAAAGACAAATTTCACAATTTAGAAAGAAAAGTTCAAAAACGTGCAGAACTATAAAACACAATATCCGATCTTGCCACACACCACACAAAAATGACCAAAATGCCGCAGCGCATCATATAAAGTTTGCAATTATTATGGAATAACAGTATAAATCCTGCAACCTTGGCACGTTAACAGACGGTATCATGAGCGGACACAGCAATGAATTTTAGTAAAAATATCTATGAAATCCCCGCTCACCTGAGTCTAATCCTTGTTATATCGGATGTCCTCGCACTTTTTTTGTCACATATCATTTGTCCCGTCTTTGCGCCTTTTGTCCTGTCGACGGAACAAACCGATCTGGGGCCGCAATCTCTTAACTACTATCTATTTGTTAACGCACTTATCTTGCTGCGCTTCTATGTTAAAGGCCACTACCGCAGGCGCCTGCCGTGGTGGCAACAAGTCCGCGCCATTTCCAAAACAATTGGGATTGTCATGATCCTTACGATTCTAGTCCGCTATATTTTCGATTTGCAAATATCTATAATTTACGTCCTGTGCGGATGGGTTTGGGCACTGGCTCTTATCTTATCGGCTCGATGGTTACTCTTGCACCACTTCAAAAAAAGTAAAAGCTGGCGCTTACCCATTACCATTTTCGGCGACAATCAAATGATAATGGACTGCATGTTTGCATTCTACAATGATGGTTTAACGGGTTTTCACGTCGAAAACATCATGCTGCGCGATAAAGAAAAAAAGCCCGTTTGCCTCGATTATATCCCAATGAGCCATCCACCGATCAAGCTTATCGACGCTTCCGGCGATTACCTTGAATATATCGCAGCCCATCCGCATTCGTTCTACGTCATCGGGCTGGAGGGCGTACGTGGTAAAAACAGGGATGCCCTGACCAAAGCTTTGGAAGATAACGAGATCAGCTACGCCATCGTCCCGCCGACAAAGCGGCTGCACCTATACGGCATGGAGCCGCAATATTTCTTTGGAAACGACGTTTTGCTACTCCACCAAGGAAAACGCAGCCGCATGCCGGTCACACCAACGTTAAAACGGGCCTTCGATATCTGCGTTTCGGGAATATTTTTACCTGCACTGGGTTTGTTTTCTCTTTTCATCTATCTGGCGAAGAAAATGGAAGGCTCCCAAACACCTGTATTTTACGGCGGCGTAAGACTGGGGAAAGACGGGAAAGAATTCCCGTGCTGGAAATTCTGTACCATGCGCAAAGACGCCGACAGCATTCTGGAGGATGTCTTAGCGAAAGATCCCGCGTTACGCGAAGAGTGGGATCAATATCAAAAACTGAAAGACGACCCGCGCATTGACTCACGCATATCAAAAATCCTGCGCTATACCAGCCTTGATGAGTTGCCCCAAATATGGAACATTTTTGTTGGTGATATGTCCTTGGTCGGCCCGCGCCCCATTTTGCCGGAGCAGAAAAAAGAATATGGCTCTTACATGAATCTATATGAGGAAGTACGCCCCGGCATCACCGGTCTATGGCAGGTTAGCGGCCGGAACGAGACGACTTTCCAGCAACGTGTTTACTGGGATTCATGGTACGTTAAGAACTGGTCCCTTTGGCACGATATCGTGATCCTGTTCAAAACCGTCGGTGTTGTTATCACACGCCACGGCGCTTACTAGGAGCCTGCCCCTAAAGAGAATCAAGCGAGAGGGGCGATATCCCCCTCTCTCATATCACGCGGCATAGTCGAGTTTTTGATCGTATGCGCCCACTTCAGGGAATTGCGTGGATAGCAATGTATCAATCTCTTTGAACATGTCGAGCATACGCCGTTCCGATACCGGACTTTCCACAACGATGACAAGCGAAGGCTTGTTGGAAGAAGCGCGAACCAACCCCCATGTGCCGTCCGCCAATGTCACGCGTACACCATTCACCGTCACAAGGCTATCGATAGCTTCGCCCATGATAGTGACACCGTCTGCCTTCATTTTCTCGAAATAAGCTATCACACGCTCAACCACGCCGTATTTTTCATCATCAGCACAATGCGGCGACATCGTCGGCGAGCTCCATGTTTTCGGCAGAGCATCTTTTAGCTGCGCCAAAGAGGATTCAGGCACACCATCAAGCATTCGACAAATTGTAATTGCCGTTAAAACGCCATCATCATAGCCCCGACCGATCGGTGCGTTCAGGAAAAAGTGACCGCTCTTTTCAAAGCCTGCAAGCGCACTCAATTCATTTACGCGCCGTTTGATATAGGAATGCCCGGTTTTCCAGTAATCCGTCTTCACACCACGCTCCTGCAAGATAGGATCGCTATGATAAAGCCCGGTTGATTTTACATCGACAACAAAGGTCGGGTTATCATATAACTTGGCCAGTTCGCGAGCCAAAATCACCCCCACCTTGTCAGAAAATATCTCTGCGCCCGTGTTATCAATAACACCGCAACGGTCGCCATCTCCATCAAAGCCAAAGCCGATATCGGCCCCCGTTTCCTTAACCTTCGCGCTCAGCGCATGAAGCATTTCCATGTCTTCAGGATTGGGATTATAGCGGGGGAACGTGTAGTCCAGCTCGCAATCCATTTCGATCACTTCACAACCGATCGCGCGCAAAGCTTCCGGCGCATAAGCTCCGGCCGTACCATTACCACAGGCAACCACAGCCTTTATTTTACGCTTCAGTTCTCCGTCTTTGGTCACATCGCGCACATAGCGCTCTTTCATATCTGCAACATATTCGTACGTGCCACCGGGACGCTCCTGTCCCTTACCTTCCAAAGTCAGCTCTTTTAAATGAGACATTAAATCAGGCCCGAACGTCATCGGACGCTCAACGCCCATTTTTACACCCGTCCATCCATTTTCGTTATGGCTAGCCGTGACCATAGCAACAGCAGGGCAATCCAGCTCAAACTGCGCGAAATAAGCCACGGGAGACAGAGCAAGACCGATATCTTTTACCTGACAACCTGCTTGCATTAAACCGATAATCAATGCCTGCTTAAGCGTCGCGCTGTAAGAACGGTAATCATGCCCGACAGCAATTGCCGGTGGATTGATGTTTTTTTCATGCATAATCGTCCCGATACACAAACCCAACATCGTCATACCGCGCAGGTTAATTTGCTCCGGGTAAAGCCAGCGCGCATCATATTCACGGAAACCGCTAGGGTGGACATAAATCTCGCGTTCGAATTCTTCTGTATTGGCAAGAATATTATCTTGTTTCATGTAATTTCACTACCTTCTTTCGTCGTTTAACTATCAGCTCCGGATAAGCGCGTAAGCACTTCGGGCACATCATCTTCTTTCAGTTTCCCAACCAGCTGTTTTAAAGGGTCTGCCGTTTTGCGGTCCGTGACCAACAAAACATCGCCCGTATCAACAATCACTAGATCCTCAAGCCCCGCGCAGGCAATCAAACGCTTGCCGTCTCCTAAAATTAAGCAATCTTTCGTGTCATGACAAGCCACTCGACCCTGTGTGGCGTTACCATCTTCATCCCGCTCTTTCAGTTCCCACAGGCTTTCCCACGATCCCACATCGGACCAGTCAGGATCACAGGGCACCACAGCAACGGCGTCAGTTTTCTCCATGATCGCTTTGTCAAAAGGTTGCTTTTCCACCGCACGGTAAAGCACCGCATCCGGATGCTTTTCGCTTCCCGCCTCCATAGCTGCACGCACACCATCCAGAATAGCGGGTGCATATCTTTCAAACTCTGCCAGAACGCTCCCCGTTTGAAACAAAAACATACCGCTGTTCCACAAAAACGTACCGCTCTCAATATAAGAAAGCGCTGTCGCACGATCAGGCTTTTCATAGAAACCGTCCGCCTTAAAAACGTTATCACCGTCCAGAGAAGCACCGCGATTAATGTAGCCATAACCGGTCTCCGGCCGTGTTGGCTGAATACCGAACGTAACTATGCACCCCTTTTTCGCCGCCTCAAGAGCATGGACATATGAAGCCTTCAAATTATCTTCCCGTCCCATATAGGCATCCGCGGGCAAAACCCACATAACGGCATCGTCGCCAAAAATTGTACGCACATAAAGCGCCGCATAAGCAATAGCCGCAGCCGTATTACGCGCATCTGGCTCTGAAAGCACATGGTCCATCATATGCGCCCCGGTAATAGCATTGAGCTGTTCAACCACAGGATCCCGCATATCAGACAAGGTCACCGCAACAATCTGTTCGGAGGAGGCTCCCGTAATCCGTCGGCAGCGGTCAACCGTTTCCTGGAGCAAAGAATTATCCCCTAGCATCCTTATAAATTGCTTGGGAAATTTCTCCCGGCTCCACGGCCAAAGCCTTGTGCCGGAACCGCCGCACAAAATAACCGGAACGACCACAGCTTTATCCGCTGAAGATATTGAAAATTCCTCTATCTCCTTGAGAATTTGAGCGTAAAGTACGGTACTTGACCTAACGCGCTCCTCAAGCAAATCCTTCTTGGCCCGCCCATAAACATCAACATAGCGAATGATGTCTTCTTCGCGGCAAGCGCCTGTTTGCTTTTCGTAAACCTTACATGGTTTTTCCGTCAAATTGGCCATACAGTGGATAGCACGCAATGGAATGTCGATGGTTTCACCTTCTTCCAGAACAAATCGCTCTCCATCAAGGATCACGGTCAGAGTTCCTTCTTCCACACGCCACCGCTCGGCACGAAAATTATGCGATTGCAAAGAGAGTATTTTCCCCGGCTCCACCGTAATCCACTTTTCGCAGTAATCCTCACCATCTTCAAGTTCGCCAACACCGATAACGGTATAGTGCCCCCATGGCCGATTACCATCATCCCCAACTTTATAAAGCTCGAAACTATGTGGCCCCTCTTCATCTAATGTGTTCATTTCTTCCCTACCGTTTATAGCTGTGTTCCAAAAATAAATTTTTCAAAAATTTCTATTTCATTTTTTCCAACAATGCGCGCGCATCGTCAATTCCCGTATAATCCGGTCCACCTACCGCACGCTGAAGATAAATCTTTGCCTCCTCCGGCTGCCCCATTTCGAGCAATAAAGCCCCATAATGATAATCCACCTGTGAGTTGGGCTCTTTAAGAAGAGAGATAGCGCGCGCCAAAACCGGTTGCGCCTGAGGGAATAGCCCCTGACGATAATAAACCCAGCCCAGCGTATCAAGAAAATAAGGATTGTCAGAATTAATAAACTGCTCCGCAACCAAACGCGCCCGATCAAGCGCCGCGGCATCCTTATATTGAAAATCAGCAACTATCTGAGCATAGTTATTGGCAACAACGATAGCCTGATCATCGCGCGCTATAACGCCCTCATAAATCGCCAAAGCGCTATCCATGTCCCTTGCTTGCATTAAAATATCAGCCCGCATCAAAGAGGCTGCCGTTTTAGCAGATAAAAGATTTTCAGCCTTTTCCAGAATTTCCAGTGCCTTGTCTTTATGCCCTTGCTTCATAAATATTTTTGCCAACGCAATATAGGCATCCTGATTACGGGGCTTTAAACTGATCGCTTTTCTGAACGACATTTCCGCCGCATCAAGATCATTGGTACTTTCTTCTACCGCTCCCAAAACTGTCAAAATCGTCGGGTTGGTGTCACCCAACGTTCTCAAAAAACTTTTAACGCGCTCCAAATCACGAAGCTCCGGCGCGGCTTCCAACAAAGCGGTGAGCGCATAAGCCACCAACGGTGCAGAAGGATCAGCTTTAATCACCTGCTCATAAAGAGCTATCGCCGCTTCACGGCCTTCGTTCTTTTCTTCAATCTGTCCCTTCAGAAACAGAGCCGTCATAGCATATCCGTCAATGTTCCCCAATTTTAAAACCGCATGCCGTGCCTTGGACCATTGTTCATTTTCAATGGCTAGGCGCGCCAGAGCCTCCCAGCCTATCGCATAAGAAGGATCAAGCCCCGTTACACTTTCAAGAATTTCCATCGCTTTAATGCGGCTGCCGCCCAACACATAAAGCTGAGCAAGACGTACTAACGTTCCCTTATCTTCGGGATATTTTTGCACGGCTTGTAATAACGTATCACGCGCCAAATCAACGCGCTCCTGAATCACAAGCGCTTCTGCCAAGATACGAGATGCTTTCAAAGAATCCGGGTAATCACGTAAAATCGCACGCAGATCAACCACGGCCTTTTGATAATCGCCCAATACAAAAGCCAGATTAGCCCTTAAGAAAAGAGCATCGCGATTATTAACATTTTCCTCCAAAACGGCATCGATCATATCTTCAGCCCGCTTAAGGTCGCCCCTTTCCAACTGAATCTCGGCCAACACCGTACGAGCATTTAAGCCAATCCAGTCATCCGGCTCACTTTCAACAATATTTTTCAACATGGCGATCGCCCGGTCATAATCGTCATTCCGGGCATAAAGATCGGCTAACCACAAATAAAACATTTGTTGATCCGGCGCCGTTTCAATAAAGGAACGAATTTCCTGCTCCGCGGCTTCTGTGCTGTTATACTCTTCCATAAAGACGGCCAATCGCTTTTTAGCTTCCGAACTCTCGGAAAAATCATGCACAGTCTCCTTATATACGGCCTCTGCTTCAGAAAGCTTCCCCGCTTCCTGTAAAATAAGCCCCAAATCAAAACGAAAACGGATTTCCTCAGGATAAAGCGCAAAAATCTCATGATAGATACGCGAAACAGATTCAAGATCGTTTTTCTCACTGTATACAGCCGCCTTCAAAAGATAAAAAGATAGCTCCTTCGCATTAAGAGCTATAGCTTCATCAAGAGCCGACAGCGCTTTATCCGGGTTATCTTCAGCAAGAAAAATACCGACCCGAACAGAATGAGCAACCACATGTGCCGGTTCTTTATCCAAAACGATTTGAATCTCCTGCCGGGCTTTATCAAAATCCCGTTCTTTTAAAAATAAAGAGCCTTTCAGCGCATGAGCCATCGTATTTTCAGGATCTTGCTCCAAGACTTTTCCGATACGAGTCTTGACTTCATCAGCCTGCTGGACTGTCAGGAAAAATTCCGCCAGCTTAATCAAAACCGGTTTAAAGTCCGGACTTTGCTGTTCTGTCACAAGAAAAGCCGAAAGCGCGCTTTGCAAATTACCTTCCGCTTCTTCCACTAACCCCAAAGCGTATATTGCCCGCGGATCCGTCGGTATAATTTTAGCCGCATTTTTGTATTCCAGACGGGCTTTAATATAGTCCCCCTGTTCATAATAGGAATCGCCCCGGTGAAGGTGTTTCTCATACTTGGCCTCAGGCGCGTTACAAGATGTGAGGCCCATGACCGAAAAAACGATCAACACACGATATATATATATGGATGAGCACCACCGCTTCATAGCCTTTTTCTCCTATCCTGCAATACGTTAAGTCGGTTATATAACGTATGGTTTTATTATTGGCCAGAAATATATTCTTCAAAACCACCACACCCAAGAACCCAAGCGGGTTTTGAAGAAAAATCAACACCACGATAAAAATTCAAAAATTATTATAAAAAACCTTGCACCCCCTGATTACGCATGATAGTTGTTCCCATAGTGTAGTTAACTTTTACCTTTAAATAAGAGAAAAATAATGAAAATACATCGTCTGGCAATGGCTGCCGCCTTAGCGTTGGGCCTTTTAATGAATGCGGGAACTGCATCCGCTGCTTTCGTAACAAACATGGGTTTGGTATCTGCGGGTGATTCCGGCGTAATTGATATGTCACACTCCGGTAACCTTATTGTTAATTCCATCACAGGATCTTTGCCGTCAAACAGCATGATTACTTTCTCATATGATTTTGATGGCAACATCGACTTTGGGGCTTTATCGGCTGGCGGGCAATATGCCTACAATACAGGGGGAAGCCTGTTCGAAGGCATGACCTTGGACACAACATTCTCTTCACCTGTAGCTATGGGGTACACTGACGGCACACCGTCTCCGGCTTTGGCTTTGGCCAGCGCTCAAATTGACTTTACCGGAAACACAGCAACGGCTGTGATTAAAAACCTGTCCTCAGGCATCGTACATTATGCCAGCTTGTTTTCCGGTCTATTTTCCGGCGCTAAAACAGGGACTGTTTCTTACGTAGTATCCGCCGTTCCGCTTCCGGCTGCTCTGCCGTTGTTTGGTCTTGGCTTGGGTGCAATGGCTGGCTTCGGCATCCGCCGCAAGAAAAAACTGGCTGCTTAAAATAGGCCTTACTATAGAGTTTTGAGAAGGCGTCTTAATTGACGCCTTTTTCTATGCCGGAAGCAATTCCCAACAATCGTTGTTGCTTTTTGTCTCCGGCATTGCTTATGTACATCGCGACTTTAAGCGGGTATACTCGTCCCGTGATTTCGCTATTATTTCAATCCTGTGGGGAATTATGTTCAAGTCACTTCATGTTTTTTATCTATTTTTCGCCCTGACCGCTCTTGTTTTTTCCCGGCCGGCACAGGCGGATGAAAACCGCTTTATTATTTTGCCCGGCGATATCTTGCAAATCACTGTCTGGAAAGAAGAGGGCATGGACCAAGAAGTTCTTGTTTTGCCTGACGGAACCATAACTTTCCCTTTGATCGGTACGATTAATGTCAACCGTATGACTCCGGCGGGCCTTAAAGCCGTCATTCGTAAAAATCTCAGCTCTTCGATCCCGGCGGCCTCCGTCACTGTCACCGTCAAGGCACCGCTCGGCCATAAGGTCAGTGTTATCGGACAAGTTCAAAGCCCCGGCGATGTGATTTTGAGCACACGCATGGGCGTGATGCAGGCGTTGAGTGGCGTCGGAGGCTTAACGCCTTATGCAGATGAAAACAAGATTATCATCATCCGGCAAACGGATGAGGGTGAAAAGGAAAAAATCGAATTCCCCTACCGCGCTGTATCACAAGGACGGCTTCTTGAAAAAGATATTGACCTGATCCCCGGTGATGTTGTTGTGGTGCCTGCTGACGGTCTTTTTTAATATCATGAAAAATATAGCCTCGTTCATTCGTATTTTCACTGTTCCGAGCGGCTTTGCTTTGTCCGTTTTGGCGTTGTTTTCCTCAACGCCCACCCATGCGCAGTCAAATTTCAAAATCGCGTTGGATGAAAAGGCCGTATGGGATTCCAACCCGCTCATGCTTACGAGCGGGGAGCGTGATATATGGGGATCCGAATCCAAGTTAACCGTCGGCTACGATCGCCAAACCAAAAAAGGCGGCATTGACTTAAGTTTGGCGGCCGCACGCAACATATTCAATGACGGCGCTTTTAATTCCACCGATGCGTTTTGGAACGCTGGGCTAATAAAACGCACCACACGGTGGGAAGGTTCTCTAGACACCTCCCTTGCTTACGATACAACCCGTACGAACGAACTGACGGCTTTTGGCCGGAACATCGATACAGAACGGCGTTTACACTGGGAAGTGGCTCCCGCATTATCCTACACCGTCACGCCCCGCACAACGCTGGCTTTAAACGGCAAATGGAACGAACGGCGCTACCGGGGCAACACATTTCGCACAGACTACCGGACAACTTCGCTAGCCCCTTCCGTGGCCTACCGTATAACACCGCTGCAAACAGCATTCCTTTCCTTTCAGGCTCAGCGCTATGAGACCACAAGCGGCAACGATCAGACCGTCGATAGCCTCGGCCCCTCACTGGGCTGGAAATATAATTTCCTACCTGAATTTACAGCAGGACTTTCCATAGGGTATTGGGGATCGAAGTACAAAGGTTACGGCCTGACGAACAATGATTGGGAATACAACCCCGTTTACGGGGCTACTTTGTCCTATCTCGGTCAGCGTAACCAAACCGAATTTGCAGTGGAACAGATGCGTCAACCTTATGCCAATGGAACGGAATCGGAAATATTTTCCGTAAAAGTGAAAAATAAGTTTGCAATTACCCCCCAATGGACTCTAAATATGCATGCGGTATATCAAGATGCAGATCAACCACCAGTTTCGAGCACCAATCTCGATAGCGCTTATGAAGAGTCTGTGTCCGTAACATACAAGGTATTTGACCGGTGGCATGTTTCCCTTTCCCAGAAATACAGGCGGGAAAATTTAGAAAACAGCCTCGGAGAAGCAGAGCGCAATATTGTGAAAGCTGCTCTAACATACCGCCTCGGGGGAGATCCCCGCCGCTAGAATGCGGAAAAGAAAAAACGACAAACAAAAATAAGTAAGGAACCATGACGGCATTTTATCCTCTTGAATATCTGACCGTTCTAAAACGTCATATGCGTATCTTCGTTGCTGTTGTAGGAACGATTACGCTGGCTTCTCTCTTTTTCGCCATGAGTTGGTCGAAATACGAAGCCCACGCCACAGTGGAAGTAGCACAGCCCGAAATTGCAATGGACGCTGTGGAGACTTTAGAAAACCGAATCATGACCGCCGAAACGATAGCTGACCTGCAAATCAGCCGCTTAAAGCAAAAAGTCCTGTCGACCAGCTCTCTGGCAGAAATCATCGCTAAACTTGATCTCTACCCCAAAAGTCGCAAAAGCACCCCGATTGCCTACATTGCGCAAGATATGCGTAACAAGATAAATATACAGCTTATCAGTACGGCTATGGCTAACCCTTCTGCCGCACAAAAAGTTTCGGCGGCCCAGCTCTCTGCCATTGCGTTTGTCCTGAGCTTTGAATATTCAGACCCTCTCCTTGCCCAAAGAACCGTTAATGAACTGGTCTCACGCTTTCTTAATGAAGATCTCAAAGACCGCCGTGAAACGGCACAAAAAACATCGACCTTTTTAGAAGGACAAATCGAAATCCTCGCCAATTCCTTAGAAGAACAAGAGCAAAAGATCGCTGCGTTCCGGGCTGCAAACGGCGATACACGCCCCGATGCGCTAGCCTTTAATCAACAAGCGTCCGTTACAACATCATCGCGTCTTCTGGCCATTGAAAGCGACATTATTTCTAACCTTGGTCTGATTGGCGCTCTGCGGGCACAACTGACCCAGACGGACCCTTATTCCCGTGTTATGGATGAAAGCGGCGAAGTTCTAACAACGCCGGCCATCCAATTGCGGGCGCTTAAATCGCAATACGCAACCTTGACGGCAAAATACGGTCCCAAACACCCTGATGTCGTCAAAGTGTCCCGCCAGATTAAAGCCTTGGAAGGGAAAGCCGTACCCGGCAATCTAACGGCACGCCTGAAAGCGCAAATCGCTGATATCAGCGCAAAACTAGAAACGACGCGTGAGGCATATAGTGCCAAACACCCGGATTATATCGCGCTGGAAAAACAATTAAAGAGCCTGAAAGAACAGCTAGACGATGCTGAAACCGGCAGCGAACCCCTGATTATCGAAGATGCAGACAATCCCGCTTACTTACAAATCGTGGCACAGTTGCGCGCAGCGGAAGAGCAGAAAAAAGCACTAACCGCCCAACGGGATGAAGTGCGAGAAAAACAAAAAGAGTATCAAAAAGCTATCGCTGATAACCCTGCCAGCGAGAAGGAAATGGCCGCTCTGGCACGTAACTACGATAATATGATGCTGTTATACCGGGAACTAAAAGCCCGCAAGCTAGCTTCCGATATGAACAAAACCATAGAAGAGGGACATGTCGGACGGCGCTTGGCTGTAATCGACCCCCCCGAATTGCCGCAGGGTACCAATCCAGGACGTAAAACCATTCTCGCCATTGGAGTATTTCTTGCGCTAATAGCAGGCTTTTCAAGCGTAACGGGTCTACAGATTTTATCCCAAACTGTCATTGGACGGCACCATCTGGAATCACTGATCGGGGTCGCTCCATTGGTAACGGTGCCACGACTAGCAACGCTGGATGAAAAAATAAAGATGCGGCGACTGATTATGCGGCTAGCGATGATGGCCCCTCTGGCCATGTTGATGTTTTTAATTTTGCTGTCTCTGTAGGCCGCCGGACTATTGAATGTGAGAAAAATAATGCTTTCCGTATCCTCTATGATTAACAAAACCCAACAGCTTATGAGCAAAATTGATCCGGCGATTGACACAATTGAACGCTCGGATAATACCCTCATCAAAAAATTGCTGCAACGCTTCCGGCTTGAAACGCTGCGCTTAAAGGACGAAAAAGCGGAACAATCGCCGTTTGAGGGTGCATTGGACCAGCACCGGATCGTAGGCCACAGAACGCGCAGTAAAGAAGCCGATACTTTCAGATTCTTACGCACACAGATCCTGCGCACGATGAATGAAAACGGCTTTAAGACGCTGGCCATCAGTTCTCCGCGCTACGGTGACGGAAAGACGACAACAGCCACGAACCTCGCCGTTAGCATCGCACAGGACTTAAAACAAACCGTTTTGGTCGTTGACCTTGACTTGCGCAAACCATCGCTAGCGGAATATCTAGAGATTGATGCGAAAGTTGGTCTAACCGATTATCTCGCGGATAAAGCCAGCGTGAAAGATTGCCTCGTACGGATGCCCTTTGAACGAATCTCTATCTTCCCGGCCGGAAACCCGGTTGACCGCTCTTCGGAAACGGTAGGCTCACCGCAAATGGAGAAGCTGGCCGAGGAACTTAAAAGCCGCTACGACGACCGGATTATCATCTACGATATGCCGCCGCTTTTGGAGCAAGACGATCCGTTGGTGTTCTTGCCGCATGTCGATGCCTTCCTGATGGTTGTGCGCGAAGGCGTTACAACAGTTGATGAAATAAAACGCAGTCTGGATATTCTTGAATCCGCCAAGGTTGTCGGCGTTGTTCTAAACGCTGCCTAATCGAATTAAGGTATTTCGGGGGTGATGGTTTTATAGTAACAGCGCCCTTTAATAATCTCGTTTTCAACTTTGGCATAAAACGGATGCGTGCCGTAGCAGACATATCCCATGCTTTCATAAAGCGCGATAGCAGCCGTCTGCGTCTCCCGTACATCAAGATTAATCACAGAAAAACCTTCTTCCCGCGCGGCTTGTTCAACGCCTTCGATCAACAGGCGGGCAATTCCGTATTTCCGGGCCCACGGTGCAACAAAATTCGTTGTCATCGTCACCGCAAAACTCTGCGCTTCATTATTTTTAGGAGGCGCAACAAGCTGAGCCGTCCCACAAATCGCACCATCAAGCCGCGCAACATAAAGAGAACGAGAAGGCACTGTAATCACGCCTTGCCAATAGCTCTCAAGGATTTCCCGCGCCGGTAACTTGACCCAACCGAAACCACCGCCATCCTTAATCGCGGCATCGGTCGCATCGCACAAATCATCCATATCACCGGGTGATAGCGCCGTAACCATTTCTACGCTAACAACCGGCCTGTCCGGCTTTATTTCTGGATAATTACTCATAGACGCCTCTCCCTTCTTCCGTTATGAAACGGCTTTCAGATCGCCTCGATAAAAATAGCTACGCTATTCTATTATTCAACCACAAAAGAATAAACAAATTATAACCTTGCGATGCAGCATAGAGCTATTGGCTCAGTAAATATGCTGTTGTATGATAGCATTTATGCGCAATATTTACCTTTTTCCTTTATGTGTGTTTTTACTGACCCTGAGCGGATGTAGCAGCTTTGTACAAAAAGCCGATTATCTTCCTATGCAGGAAGAACCCCAAGATGCCTATCCTGCACCCATCCAGTTCAGCGGCTATAAATTGAACCTGCCGGTTGGCTACGATGTCGGTATCATCAGTGACAGTGCCAATTATTGCGGTTGGCCACACAGTATGGTCGGACGCAACGTCATACGGGATGCCTTTGAGACAAAAAACCTTGAGCGCGCTTTTGTCGATGCGCTGGAGGGGCAA
Organism: Alphaproteobacteria bacterium; assembly: GCA_050297015.1. Classification (GTDB taxonomy): domain Bacteria; phylum Pseudomonadota; class Alphaproteobacteria; order Micavibrionales; family Micavibrionaceae; genus JACKJA01. Next base: position 120,542 of record JBNKRZ010000023.1, read on the forward strand.
GGCTACGATGTGGTCGATAACCTGACCATTGCCTTTGATGAAGAAGACGAATATGCCCGCGCCGAATATAAAATCAAAGCACATATTCAGGATATCCAGATTGATGCCTGCGACCACCACCCAACGATATGGAACGGGTTTTTACTGGGCCGTAACGGCACAGACGGCGAACTATTCCTCGATGTAAAATGGACGCTTTATGACGCCCTGCGTCGTACCACGGTCTACACAACCCGGACACAAGGCTACACCAAGCGCCGCCGCCCTAATCAAGAAGGATTGGAGCTGATGATAACCGATGCGTTCGAGATGGCCGCTCATAATCTCGGTGCATCACCGGAATTCCACGATTTTATCTTCTACGGTAAGAAACCTAACGATCAAGACGCCGCCAAAGAAAAACAAAGGCGCGATAATCGCCCGCGCGTTTTCTCCCCTACGCAGCCTGTTGCCCTCGCGCCGCAAGCACTCTCACACGAACCGTTTCTGGAAAATGGTGAGCGCAAACGCAAAACCGCGGTTCTCATCCAAAGCGGGGCAGGACACGGCTCTGGCTTTTTCATCACAAAGCAGGGACATATCCTGACCAACGCGCACGTTGTTGGCGATGCCCTGCGTGTACGGGTCGTGACCGCCGACAAGGATGAAAAGTTGATCGGCGAGGTGCTGAGGATTGATAAAGCGCGCGATGTTGCCCTGATCCGGCTGGAAAAAGAACCCGGCGATATGGAGATTATAGTCTTGCCCATCCGCACAGAATGGCCGACGGTTGGTGAAGATATCTACGCCATCGGCACACCCAAAGATTTCAACCATCTGCAAGACACCGTGACCAAGGGCATTATCTCCGCCCACCGGATGGAAATGAAATTCCTCGGCACCCGTCAAAACTTCATTCAAGGCGATGTTAGCGTTCACAGCGGCAGCTCCGGCGGGCCGCTTCTGGACGCATACGGTAATATTGTAGCCATCTCTGTAGGCGCCTACACGGCCGGAAATAATCACGGCATCGGCCTTAACTATTTCATCCCGATTGCCGAGGCATTGAACAAGATGGATATTACTGTTGGCGGCACGCCGGTCGATATCACCCCTTGACCTCGCCCCCGTTTCCCGCCATGTAATGAGGACATAAGGAGAATATGAGATGGCTGATGAGTTAATGAACCCGCAAAAATGGCACTCCACTACGATCCTCGCCGTGCGCAAGGGCAAGGATGTTGTGATCGCCGGGGATGGACAAGTTTCCATGGGCGATACGGTGCTAAAGGGCAATGCCAAAAAGGTACGCCGTTTGGGCCGCAATGAAGAAATCATCGCCGGATTTGCCGGGGCAACCGCCGACGCCTTTACCCTGTTCGAACGTCTTGAGGCCAAGTTAGAGGCCCATCCCGGCCAGCTCACGCGCGCTTGTGTCGAACTCGCCAAAGACTGGCGTACGGATAAATATCTGCGCCAACTGGAAGCTTTAATGGCTGTGTGCGACAAGGAAACATCTTTGATCCTGACAGGGAACGGCGATGTTGTCGCGCCGGAGGATGGCTTGATCGGAATCGGTAGCGGCGGGAATTATGCTTTGTCCGCCGCGCGGGCCTTGATCGACCAAAAAAATATGGACGCCGAAGCCATCGCCCGTAAATCACTGGAAATTGCTGCGGGCATTTGCGTTTACACGAACAGCAATATTGTCGTTGAGAAGCTTTAAGCGACGGTACTTTTCTGCTTTTCCAATTCTTTCACGGCCTGCGTCAAAGCTTCTTTACAAGTATCAAATCGCCGTGCCGTCGGAATCTTCTTAAGAATACCATGAGACGCCAACATCGGGGCAATTGCATTTTTCACGCCCCCGACATAAAGATGACAGCCCTTTTCATTTAGCTCATCGATCATCTGCGCCAACGTCATCATGATGCTAATATCCATCATGCGTGCATCCGTCAGATCAATAACAACCGCGCCGTAGTCTTCCCCCAGTAACTCCAAACGGAGTGATAAATCTCGCGCGGTGCCAAAACTAAGCGGGCCGGTGAAGCGCAGCAACAAAAGCCTATCCCCGGCCTCATCAAGCAAAGCCTCTTCAGCCTTCGTCAAATTATGGCGCACATTGCTCTTTCCCCCGGCAGATACAAACTGCACATCGTCAATCTGGTGTGTTGCCAGCCGCCGGGCGGTAATCAAGCTCTTCATGATAATCCCGATCGCCACAGCCATGATAAGGTCAACCATCACCGTCAAAACCATCACCGTTAGCATCACCGCAATGGCATGCCGGTCAGCGCCCTTAAGCCCAGCCTCCGCCATACGGCGCAAAAATGGCCAATCGATAATATCCCAGCCGACTTTTAACAAAATACCCGCCAGCGCCGCGCGGGGAATATATTCCACCATATCACCCAGCCCAAAAACACAGGCCAGCAAAACAACGGCGTGAATCATACCGGACAGACGCGTACGTCCTCCGGCACGGATATTCACGACCGTACGCATTGTTGCGCCCGCACCCGGCAATCCGCCAATCAGCCCGGCGGCCATGTTGCCTATGCCTTGACCGATTAGCTCTTTATCCGGATTGTGACGCGTACGGGTAAAGTTATCCGCGACCAGCGATGTTAAAAGGCTGTCGATACTGCCGAGCAGGGCTAGCGCAATTGCCGCGCCAATCATATCGGAAAGCATCTCACCCTTAAAAACCGGCCAGTGAATATCCGGCACGGCTTGCGGCACAGCATCCAGCGTCGGCGCAGACATGAAAAAGAAATGAGCGGCTATGCCGGCTATAATCAAGGCAGCCAAAGGTGGGGGCATAAAAGGGCGCCAACGGCGCGGCATGAAGACCATCACCGCCAGCGCTATAGCGCCGATTATGAATGAATCCGTATAAGGCGCCGATAATTCCCCCGGTAAAGCCACCAATGTATCGGCAACCGGGCCGCTGCCGCCATAACCCAGAAAAACAGGAAGCTGTAAGATAATGATGATAAGGCCGATCCCGCTCATAAACCCGGAAATCACCGGATAGGGTACATAGGCGATATAACGCCCCAACCCTGCGAATCCAAAGCCGATCTGGAGAAGCCCGCCCAAAATGATGGTCGTAAACACAGCGGCCGGTTCGGCCTGCATCGACACCAAAATTCCAGCCACCACAACCGTCATAGGCCCGGTCGGACCGGAAATCTGCGAGGGCGTTCCCCCAAACAAAGCGGCAAAAAAGCCGACGGCAATCGCCCCATACAGCCCGGCCAGCGGCCCCGCCCCAGACGCCACACCAAAGGCCAGCGCCAAAGGCAAAGCCACAACCGCCGCCGTAAGCCCGCCAAACAAATCCCCTCGCCAATCGGAAAACGCCTTCAAAATACCCCCCTTGTTAAAAAACAAAGAGAGATTCTATATGGCAAAACCGGAAAAGTCATTGTCAAAAAGACTAACCGCGTTACAGTGGATTGATTGTTATAATTAAAGCGCATCAAATCCAATCCCGCATATGAAATATTCTTTTACATACAAACCAGTGAGGAAATTGCCGCGCACTTTACCAGCGTTTTTACGTTATGTGTTTGACCGTAATCCCCTGTTATGGATTACGTTTTTAATACAAGACATTATTCACTTTGCACGAACCTACGTCATTTATATAATTCTCGGCCTTACAATCGACTCCTTAACAGGTTTGCCTCAAGGATCTGAAATCCCGGAAAATGTATGGTGGTATGTTGCCATCGGAGCCGCTTATTTTATTTTCGCAGAATATATGCATATTTGGAGCAGTTATCAGACCACATATTGGAAACCTTTTATACGCACCGCTATCCGAACAGATTTTTTTGAACACACTCTCAACCATTCGGTTTCTTTTCTAAACGATAATTTTTCCGGCGCGTTAACCCGAAAGATCACAGAAGTGGCCAACAGTGTCGATCGTCTACACGACATTGTGCGCTTTAAAATCGGTTATGGTGTAGAAACGGCCATTGCTACAACCGTGATCCTATTTTATATTTCGCCCCTCTACGGTATGGGAACACTTTTATATGCTGCGGCCATTGCCCTTCCTCTTTTTTGGCGTCTTAAACGTATCTCTTATTTCTCCCGGCAATATGCTGACGAGCGCGCTCTTGTAACGGGCACCATTGTCGATTCCCTGACGAACAGCAATGCCGTCAAAAGTTTTGCACATGCGTCACATGAAATGGCCCGACATCAAGATGTCTCTGCTGAAGAAAACAAATCTTTTGTGCGCCTGCGGAATAGAGTTATCGGTGTCGATCTTTCCCGGCGCGCGGCTTTGACTCTGTTCAGTTCAGGTATGTTGGTATTTTGTCTTTTAGGATGGCAAAACGGATTGATTTCCTTGGGAGACGTGGCAACAATCATGGGAACCAGTTTGGCACTCATGAGTAACGCTTGGATATTCAGCGATGGAATCATGACTTTTTTCGACGAAAGCGGAAACATCACTGATGCGTTGAATATCATAAATACACCGCACAGCATTACAAATCACCCGGCAGCACGTGACCTGACGGTCGATGCGGGACACCTTCTTTTTTCCGATGTCACGTTTTCATACAATAACGAGCCTGTTTTTCAAACGCTTACTCTGGATATTCCCTCTGGCCAACGTATCGGCTTAATCGGTCATAGTGGTGCAGGAAAAAGTACGCTTATCAATCTTCTTCTCCGTTTTTACGACTTGCAAAACGGTGCCATCACTATCGACGGTCAGAATATAGCGGATGTTACGCAAGAATCCCTCCGCCAAAATATCGCCGTGATCCCGCAAGACACGAGCCTGTTCCATCGCTCTTTGGTGGAAAACATCCGCTACGGCAAGCTGGATGCCACCGATGAAGAAGTCATAGAAGCAGCACAAAAAGCACACGCGCATGAGTTTATCACGAACTTGCCCAAAGGATATGAAACGCTGGTGGGCGAACGCGGTGTAAAGCTCAGTGGCGGACAACGTCAACGCATTGCCATTGCGCGCGCGATTTTGAAAGACGCGCCGATTTTGGTTTTAGATGAAGCGACCAGCGCGCTGGACTCCGAGAGTGAAAAACTCATCCAGGAATCCCTGAAAGATCTTATGCAGGGCAAAACCGTGATCGCCATTGCCCACCGCCTGAGTACGATTTCCCACTTGGATCGTCTCATCGTTATGGACCAAGGTCGGATTATTGAGGACGGCACTCACGAAGAATTACTGAAAAAAGAAGGGCTCTACAAGAAACTCTGGGCTATGCAATCAGGCGGATTTCTTGGCGAATGAGCCCAGATCGCCGTCGGTATTTGCGTTTACACCGACAACAGTATAATAGTGAAAAAACTTTAATTTTCGTAGGATAAGACGAACACTATGAGTGCACCGGATTTAAAAGTCGAATTTGAAAAACGATTCCCATCTTTCGCCACGGCCAATATCGTCGGCGTCAGTAATGTCACAACCCGTCCACAATACAATATTTGCGATCATTTTCGCGAAACGCAGCCCACGCTTTTCTTTGATAACGGCCTGTCCTTATCCCTGCCACCTTACGAACCCGTCCACGATCCGCACAGGAAAATCGCAAATCCCTATGACGATATTCTGGCGCAAATCCCCCAGGACTGGCTGGAGATCGCAAATTATACGCATAACGTCTGCCGACAGGGCGATAGCCACCGTCTAAACCCGTCTACCGTTGCTTTTATTAAAACCGCGCAAGATAGAGCGGGCGCCCCCATCGTCCAGATTTTCCATGAAGGAGGCGCTGTTCAGGACATTGTTCCCACCACGCAACCACAAGAAAATTGTGCGGCGGCATTGGCCCAACAAATCTGGGAAAGTATCTCCTGTGAACGGGACGACTTGTTCGATCTTTCCAATGATAAGGAACGGCTATATATCGCAGGCACTTACATTATCCAAAACAGCGAACATATAGATGAAGATAATACGGCCGCCAAAATTTTTTATTGCCGCGCCGGTGGAATAAAAAACGGAAACTATCTTATGGTGCAGACTCTTGATTTTGAAAGTCTTTCCCTGTTACAAAACTTTCGTGCAGAATTGGCAGATTTCATGGCCGAAAAAGTTAAACCGCAAATGCCCTACCATCCCTTTTTCCCGGGAAACTAAAGAGAAACTGACACAGCGCCTATGACAGAAACAAAGAACACAAAAGTGACTAAAGAAGATCCCCTTAGCATCCCGGCTTTGACGCCGCGTGAGATTGTGAGCGAACTGGACCGTTTTATTATCGGCCAGAGCGATGCCAAGCGCGCCGTGTCTATCGCCTTGCGTAACCGCTGGCGGCGCAGGCAACTGGACCCCGCCTTGCAGGAGGAAGTTTATCCCAAGAACATTCTGATGATCGGACCGACCGGGGTAGGGAAGACCGAAATCGCCCGCCGTCTGGCTAAACTCGCGCAAGCGCCCTTTATCAAGGTCGAAGCCACACGCTTTACGGAAGTCGGCTATGTTGGGAAGGATGTGGAATCCATCATCCGCGATCTGACAGAAAGCGCCATTCACATGACCCGCGAGAAAATGCGCAAAAGCGTTGAGGCGCAAGCCGAGATTGATGCAGAAGAACGTGTGCTTGATGCCCTAGTCGGTGAATCAGCCAGCGACGGCACCCGCCAGAATTTCCGCAAAAAGCTGCGTGAGGGCGAACTGAATGACCGGGAAATTGAGATCGACGTTCTGGACAAATCCGACATGATGCCCAGCTTCGATATTCCCGGCATGCCCGGCGCGTCGATGAGCATGCTATCCATCGGCGACATGTTCGGCAAAGCCATGGGTGAGCGGCGCAAGAAAAAGAAAATGAGGGTGGCAGAATCCTACAACATCCTGATTACAGAAGAAGCGGATAAACTGCTGGACGAAGAAAAAATTGTGGCCACAGCGCTGGAACTGGTTGAGCAAAACGGCATTGTCTTCCTTGATGAAATCGACAAAATCGCCGAACGGCAAGACCGCAGCGGCGGCGATGTTTCCCGCGAAGGCGTGCAGCGTGACTTGCTGCCCTTAATTGAAGGGACGACCGTTTCCACCAAGCACGGCCTCGTTAAAACCGATCATATTCTGTTTATCGCGTCCGGTGCGTTCCACCATTCCAAACCATCGGATTTGCTGGCCGAATTGCAAGGCCGCCTACCGATCCGGGTGGAACTGCGGGCCCTCACGCGGGAGGACTTCAAGCGCATCTTGACGGAGACGGAGGCTTGCCTGCCGCTGCAATACAAGGCGCTACTCGGCACGGAGGACGTCACGCTGGAATTCGAGGATGACGCGATCGAAGAAATCGCCCGGCTGGCTTTCGAGATCAACGAAACGGTCGAGCAAATCGGCGCGCGGCGGCTTCATACGGTCATGGAAAAACTGCTGGAGGATATCTCCTTCACCGCTTCCGACCGTAGTGGGGAGACAATCACCATCACCGCCGATATGGTGAAAGAAAACGTCTCCGACCTTGCCAAAGACGCCGATTTGAGCAGGTTTATTTTGTAGGAAAATTATGCAATAAGCCGCTGTTGATGCGGAGGAGCGGACGGTGTTTCCGTAGCATCAGCAGTCGGCATGAACTGATCTTCTGAATCGATATTCCAGAACATGCGAATCTTGCCGTTTTGCCCCTCTTCAAATAAGTGGTTCGCCGAACGAATTTCCGCGGATGACACGCTGGGGAGCGCCACAACATGATGGCGAGAATGGCTCATAAACTGCTCACGCAAATCCCCATTAGCAAATTGCATGGTATTCACGACCCTTAAGACATTCCTATGATGGGGAGGGCTCAGGATAAGGGCGTCGCTGCATTCTACATTATCCCGACGGTTAAACGGTCGTTTTTTGAATTCGGCTTTTACTGGTTGCGCGATCAAAAGACGTGGAAATTCCAGGACAACCCGGTCATAGTGATCCTTCAGCGCTACAGCGCTCATCCGGTCATATAGCACCCGCAAAAGGTCTTTGTTATCATTAATCGCAAAATGCATATTCCGACGAATATCGTGACTATGGCCAATCAAAATCGGACTGGTACCTTCAGGATTGCGTTTTTGGATCGCCGCTACACGCGAAAAATAGTCTGAAAGCGAACGAATGCTTTCCCGTGCATACCTGCCTTTATGATCCTGCCGGAATCTATTGTAACGACTTTTTACTTCATTAAACGCCCTGCTTGAACTCCACTGCTTAAAGCGCGGATCGCCCATTTGAAAATTCATATTAAACAGAATGGGGAACTGGCTTGCGAGCGCTTCCTGAAGCGTTACACTTAAAGAGTCCTGCTCATAAGCCTGCGTCAGGCAGGGGCAGTTTTCAACATGTTCATTACGATCAAGGGATGCGAAATGAGAATGGCGCGAAGCCCCGCCCGCCACAGCGTCGCAGTTTCTGAAAATCACGTGTGCTTCGCACAGCGGATGGCCGCACTTCAGGTCTGTACCGTGAACAGCCGCATCATACTGATGGGCTTCCACGCGATCCCATGCGTTTGCCGTTCCCGGTACTAAATAACGTGCATAATCCATTTCAAAACCTTATATAAATAAACAGTCGTTTTTATACCAACAAACATTAAATTATGTCAAATAAAAACCCTCTATATATAGGCTTCTTCTTGCTGTTGCTCTGGGCTTCATCCGTCCACGCGCAACCACAATTGCAATTTCCGCTCTCTTGTGCCTTAGGACAGGATTGCTTTTTTGTCAATTATGTTGATGTCGACGCATCAGACAAAGCCGTTGATTTCACCTGTGGCCCGCGCACCTATGACGACCATCAAGGCACGGATATCGGGCTGAAAGACCGCGTATCAATGGAAAAGGGCGTGGATGTCATGGCCGCCGCGCCGGGGACGGTTTTGCGCGTTCGTGACGAAATTGAGGACAAACAACCCTCGGCCGATGAAATGGCGTCTATGCTGGCCGCAAACAAAGGCTGCGGCAACGGTATTCTGGTCGATAACGGTGATGGCTGGCAGACAATTTATTGCCATCTGAAACAGGGAAGTACCGCCGTCAAAACAGGACAAACAATCAAAGCCGGTGATAAAATTGCGCAGGCCGGGCAATCAGGCGCGGCGGAATTCCCCCATCTTCACCTCGGCGTCTTCTTTGAAGGTCACACCATCGACCCGTTCAGCGGTTTTCACAGCACACCAAGTTGCAAAAACTCGCGAAAGCCGCTCTGGGCAAAAGATATTCCCTACAGCCCCGTATCGCTCTATGCCGCCGGCTTTACAAGCAATGCACCGGATTTTGAAGCGCTCAAAATCAACAGCTCTACCCCTGACACGCTACCTACCGCTGCACCTGCACTAGTATTTTGGACCGGGCTTTATGGCGTTATTCAGGGGGATGAGATCAAAATTGAAATCCGCGATCCCGCGGGCGAAATTTTTGCCTCACGCGAAAGCATGCAGGATAAAACCCGCGCCCGGCAATTCTATTACATTGGAAGACGCACCCCCAAAGAGGGCCTCTCATCCGGCACCTATACCGGAAAGCTAAGCTGGAAACGAGGCGAAGAGGAACGTACCATCGAAAAGCGCATCACCATACAATAGACTGCGACATTTGTTCGCGGTGCCTTTCATTATACTTTTGGTCTAGACTGAAGCGATCCGTGATGTTTTTCAAAAAGGAGACATACATATGGGAAAGATTGCTTTAATCGTATGGGTCGTACTGGCCCCAACCTTAATGGGCACGTTCGTTTTGGCGCTTTTGCTTACGCCTGCGCTTGCCGGCGATGAAATGAAATTGATACTACCCGCCGCCGTTGCCGGAGCCGTTGTTGCCATACCCTTTAGCTTTTTAGTTGCCAAAAAAGTTGCAAGCCTGACAAACAGCTAGAATAAAGGTCTAGGAACGCCGCCGCCGCAAAAGAACATAGAGAGCGCCCTCACCACCATCTTGGGGGCGCGCGGGGGTCGTTTGCAATATAACATCCCGTAGCGGCGCCATGGTCAGCCATTCCGGCACCCGGCGTTTAAGGACGCCTTCACTGCCTGCGCTTCGCCCTTTTCCGGTAATCACCAAAACACAGCGATGACCACGCTCATAGCCATTTTGAAGAAAACGAACAAGCGTCTCATGCGCTTCATCCTGCTTCAAACCGTGCAAATCCAACCGGCCGTCTATTTTCATTTTTCCACGGCGCAAACGTTCAGCCGTCCGGCGGTCAAGCCCAACACGAAGCTCTTCATCACCCCGCCCTTTATCTTGCGGCGCTGGTTCAATTAATAATGAACAAGGAATAACATTTTTAGAAACAGTGCGCTTTCCCGAGTTCGGTGAAGAGAGAGGAGGAGGAGGCGCAGCCGCATGTGAACGAGACACAATATCCTTATCCCGTTTTATCGGCGTCACAGTACGTATCACCGCCTGCCATAATTTTTCACTTTCTTTGTCTGAATCGTCCAAAATTGTTCCACATTCATTTCATTGCGGTAAGAAATAAGATATAATTATAGAGTTGATTACTTCCCTAAAAAAGAGAAGAAGATAATGAAAAAGCTATATATCAAACTATTTGCCTTGCTTATTTTCTGTATCTTGGGAACGTTCGCCAATAAGCCTGCTATAGCACAACAGCAGCTTACAAATCCCCCCATCGAACATGAAGAACCGCATTACTCTTATTCATCCGCCGAAGTTATAGGATTTTCTTATTTTAAGCTTATAAATATAAACCCTCCCATAGATGACTGGATAAAACTAAGTCCTGTTTATAGTCAAAAAAAACCGGCACCACGCGCGCAATATATTCTTGATGAACGGGAACGGCTGGAATTTGGCTACTACGGGTTTCAACCGAAAAAACATTTTATCCCGGTAACAGTATCCATCGATTACAAAATCATCCCACAAGAAGATGGAAGCGGGCAACTGGTTGCTTCTTTTCCCGATATGGTTAACGACGTGTTTCCTCTTTCTATCGGAAACACATGGATTGCCATAGCCCTCGACGATATAGATATCAACTATTCCGCAACGATAGAACCCAAAGACATGGACAAATTAAAAGCGGCCGATGCTGTCCAAAATAATGGCATCTACAAGGCGCGCTTATTTTTGAAAGCCCTTGCAGCAGAAAAAAGCGAGCCCCTTTACGTCGGCGACATAAGAGCCTGGCTCATGTTGACCCATTTAGAGGGGATCATCATCGAAGACCCTGAACAGAATATTATCTGGGAAAACGGCCTTATTCCCGCCCCTGAAAGCCAAGAGGGGCAATATATTAGCTTCTAAAAATCAAAATAACCGGAGTCAGAAACGACATGTATTCTCATCTCGACTCTATATTTAAAACCCATATAAGGCAGACAGAAACAGCAGATGCGCGACTGCACATCCGTAAAGACGATCCCCGTGAAAAACAGCGTCACAAAAATCAAGACCGCGAAGAAGAGGACGAAGACACGCTATGGGAAGACCGCACAACCGTTTCAACAATTGCTCTTAAGGTCTTTTTGGAAAACATCCTCCCGGAAGAAAATCACAAACAACCCGATAAACCAGACAACAGAGAGAAAAAACAAAACCGGGAACAAAGAGAACAAATTTCACCACAAAGAACACACGCTATTCACGCTTATCAACACTCAGCAAAGACAAGGGCCAATAGCCAAGAAGACATATCTCAAACAGCATCTCATAATCCTCGCCCCCCTTTATCAAAAACAGAAATCACCGCTATTCACAAGCTCATCACCGATCTAAACACCCTGATTGCCGGACAAGTAACAGAGCTTACTCTGCGCCCGGCAGGCAGCTTTTTACAAAGCCTGATCGATACGGTTGAAGCCTATAAAAAGGTTAAGAAGCCCTAGATACTGTAGTCACATGTTATGCCTATTTCTGTTCGTTTTTCAGATAAAAGGATCAAGTTTTTGGTCCGCAGGACATGCCAAAGCATATTCAAGGAGCAAAAACGATGATAACTTTATCTGAAAAACGAACCCGAAGG